>JAFQQY010000043.1 GCA_017410365.1 Prevotella sp. | reverse complement strand
AACACCATTGATTGTGTAAATGTCACCATTGTTCATGATTGTTGCATTTACGCCTTCAATTGCTGTTGCTGTATTGTCATACTCAACCAACCAGCGTGGGTCACCAATCTTCTCCTTGGCCTGATCAGAACCAGCACCAACGGTGAAATCACCATTAGCAGCATCCTTGAAGTCTGGGTTTGTTGTAACAAGAGTACCCATTACATTGCTCTGAACTGTCTGACTTGCACTCAGGTCAGTGTAAACGCCATCAGCAAGTGTACCTACAGAGTTAGTTGTAACGTCATAAATTGGGTTAGCAGAATCACCACCACCATTGATAGATGTTACGAAGTTAGCCTTACCGCTATTTACGATTACATTGTTCTTAATAACATACTTCAACCACTTCTGACTGTTCTGACGGTGTGTGAAGAAGTTCTTGTTATGTGTCAAGTTGTACAGAGTTGTGTTCTCGAATGTAAATGTCTGAGGAGCATCTGCTGTAGCACCTGCCTCTGAACCCTTCTGAGCACTCTGGCTGCTGTAAATTGACTTGGTTGTTGCAGTTGGAGCATAGAGAGTAGAGTTCTTAACAGTGAAGTTCATAGCAACGCTACCCTTAGTGAAGTCAAAGACTGTAACATCCTTGACAATCTCAACAACAGAGTTGTCAACAACGAAGTTCTGGATGTTTTGGTTCTTGATAGCACTGTAATACAGAGCCTTGCCAAGTCCCTTAACAGTTACATCCTTAACAGCAATACTGTCGATTGTTACCCATTCTGCTGATTCTGCTGCGTCTGTTGTAATCATGTTAGCACCAAGTGCAGAAGCATCAACTGTTGCACCGTTACCATTGATAACGAGAGATGCAGGAGCAACGATAGAGTTAGCGATTGTGTAAGCAGCACCCTCTGTCAAGTTGATTGTAATCTTGCCAACCTTCTTAACAGCAGCCTTTGCTGTTTCAACAGCAGCAGCGATGTCGCCTTCTGTTACGTTAACAACGATGTCCTGAGGAGCAACAGCAGGAATAGCGACAGCTACAGTTCTCCAATAAGAACCGTCACCGATAACGATATCAACAGTTGCCTCTTCGCCTGTATATGTGTAAACAGGTTTTGTAGTTCCCTGATTGATTACCTCACCTGCAATAGTTGTTGTAGTTGTTGCACTATAAGACTCCATTGAGATTACAGCACCCTTAGCTGCAGGGATAGTGAGTTTTGTACCACCATTGATCTGCGCCCAATCAGTCCAGTTGCCATTTGCAACCTTACCACTTGTTGCATCGATATCCATCTTCATGTCGATAGTATCACCATTAACAACAGCCTGTGCAATCCAGAACATTGTCTTGCCCTGAACAGCAACTACTGGAGCACCGTTCTTCTGCTGGAAGTCCCAAACAATATTAACTGTATCCTTGCGGTCAGCAAGAGAAACAGTATTATCAGTAAATACAGGAGCAAATGAAATCTCTGTATCAGCAACTGCTGTTACTTCCTCACCAATTGCATAGGTCTTGGTCCCGTCTGTCCAACCTTTAAGAGTCTTGCCCTCTACATAAAGTGTACGGTTTACAGGAAGTGTGAAAGTCTTGCCGCCATCAAGTTCGAAGTTAGCTGGCAGAATACCTGTTGCACCACTCTCTCCAAGAGAATAGTTCACCTTCATTACCTGTGGGATATCCTCAAGAGCTATCTTCTCAACAGAGAAATATGGAGTATATGAACCGCCGGCAATTGTCAATGTTGCAGCTTCACCCTTATAATATGTATAGATTACGTTCTTATCAGCGCCATCCTTTGTTGCCCAGCATGCGCCGTTGTTTGTATTGAATGCATTAGCAACCTCTACACCATTCTCATCCTTTACTGTAACGTTGCCGCCCCATGCGCAAGAACCCATACCAATCTTAACAGGACCTTCAACCTTAACTGTAGCAGAGAAGTTTGCAAGGCCATGTTGTGTTGAGTGCCATTTACCTGTAACAACAGCATTAGCAGAAGCATCGTCAGCAGCTACGCGTGTAGCAGTACCGTCTTCATTCATCTTGATACCTACAGAAATTATGTTAGTTTCTGCTTCTGTAAGAATCTGATTGTTTGTAAAGTCAACCTTGATGTCTTTCCATGTTGCAACTTCTGGCAGTTTCTCATACTTAACATTTCTAAATGTCAACCAGCTTGCATTTGTACCTGCAACATTAATCTTGATAACGAGATTACCTTCAGCATCAGCAGTACCTTCTGCTGTGAAAGTACCTTCATAGAAACGTGTCTCGCCAATGCGAGCACCTGTGCAAAGGCTAACTGGCGTACCCTCGCCTACCTGCAATTCAATACCAGTAGGAGCCACACCATTCTCACCTGTATTTACAGCTGGACAAGCAAGAATAGATACGCTATACTTAACATTTGGAGCAAGACCGGCTACAGTTGCAGTCATGACCTTGTCTGCAAGTTTATCGCCATCACCAGTCCAATACTCGATACATGGAGTAAACATGTTTGGATTACCTGAATCGCCTGTTGTTGACCATGTGTTTACATGATAAGAATCCCATGTACGAGGAGCAACGTCCCAAGCACTGATAAGGAAATCATCGATTGCAGCTGTTGAATGCCAACCTGTACCAAAGATTGCGCCAGTCATAGCATTAGCCTCATCAACTGTCAGTTCTGCATTCTCAAACTTTGTAACATTAGCATAGATTGTTTCGTATGCTTCCTGTGTATAAACATTTGTTTCTTCCAAGAGAGCCTTTAATTTTGCTACACAATCCTTAGCATTGTTATATGCCTTAACCTTGTTTACGGCTGTTTGGATTGCAACAATAGCCTGATCAAATTCGGCTTGTGTAGTATAGCTTTCGTATGATGTCTTATAAGTTTCAACAATTGCTTTCATCTCATCAACAACTGCTGTTGGAAGACCTGTTACGTCGATTGCTTCTGCCTCATCAATAGCCGCTTTAATCAGAGTCTTTGATGCTTCAAGCGGGTCTGTGTCACCATAGAATGTAAGCGTAAAGTTGTCAAAGATACACCAAAGGCTTGTATTTACCTCGTTCTTTGCTCCAAGAGTAATTGTACCGTCTGTTACTAAAACGCTGATAGGAGAAATAGTGTACTTGCCTGCTGTAAATGAGTTAGAAGCATCTGTCATGTTATTCTCAGAACCTGACAATATAGGGAATGTACCCTTTGCATCATTGATGTAGAAATAAGGAAGATTGTCATTGTCTGAACCGTCCTGACGATAGAATCCCTGAGCAGTAAGAGTGTAAAGACCATTTGGCACATTCTCTATCTTCTGGCTCAATGTGAATATAGAGTGGTAAGACTCTGCACACAGGTTTGTGTTGTCACCACCTGCCAGATTCTTATTAGAGGCATCCATGGTCCATGCACCAGTATTGCGGTTATTGCGACCAAAGCCCTGGTTCAAAATAAGGTAAGTAGCATCTACTGGGTTTGAAGAAGAAGCCGCCTCAAGTCTTGCACGCATCTGTGCTTCAGAGAAAATCTGCCACTTGAAGTTGTCAGAATCTCTGTTGTCAGATGTAGCCAACACTGTTGAAGTACCATCAAAGCCATAGTAGGTAGCGCCATTGGCAATTGAATAATTTGTACCGTCAGTTTCAATGGTCAGGCTTGCAGGGTTGCCTTTATCCATGAAACTGCCATCAAAATAATAAGCTGTTCCACCATTAGACACCTGTGACTCAATCTTATAGTTAGAGCCATCAGCAATCACAGTAAGATACTCAGGATGTGGCAACAAAGAGGCTTGTGTACCCCATGAGTTACCAGCTCCCCACCATTTATTTGCCCCAACATTGAGGAAATAATGCTTGCCTGCTTCAAGCGTTGCAGCTGACCAGTCAGCAGCGAAAGCTTGACTGAAGCCACACAACGCAATCGCGAGGGATGCCATAAATAATTTGAGATTTCTCATTTTTAGATAAATTAAAAAATTAATAAAAATATAATTAAATAAGTAATAATCAATAGTTTTTGCAAAAATAAATAAAACATTACAATAGTCACGAAATCACCTGTTAAATCTTGTTAATACACAGAATTTACTATAACAATTCGCCAAACAGCACATGCATAAATATACACCAAACGAAATATCCATTAAAGACAGATTAAACAGGGCAATTTAAAGAACTGGCACTTCTCGACAAGAGATCTGGCACTTCTCACCTCGTAATCTGGCATTTCTCGATAAGAGAACTGGCATTTCATAAAATATAGAAAGAAAACTGTTGTATAGAAATACGTCTAATTGGTATATTAATACAACAACTGCAAGAAAAAAGGCTGAGCAAAAGCCCAGCCTTAATATATTAAATATGTATAAGAAATTAATCTTCTGCCTCGTCAGCCTCATGTTCCTTGATAAGCTGAGTCTGGATGTCGTTAGGAACAAGCTCGTAGCTTGCGAACTTTGTTGTAAACGACGCACGTCCACCAGTGATAGAACTGAGCGAGATGCTGTAGTTTGCAAGTTCCTTCAGAGGAATCTTAGCCTGCAGCTTCTGATAACCAGCCTCGCTGTCCATACCCATAATAAGAGCACGGCGTCCCTGAAGGTCACTCATTACATCACCCATGAAGTCTGCCGGTACATATACTTCGAGGTCATAGATTGGTTCAAGAATCTTTGGTGCAGCCTCCTTAAATGCCAAAGAGAAGGCATTACGAGCAGCAAGCATGAAAGAAAGTTCGTTTGAATCAACCGGGTGCATCTTACCGTCATACACGATAACACGAACATCACGCGCATAGCTTCCTGTCAATGGACCACGCTCCATACGTTCCATCACTCCCTTGAGTATTGCAGGCATAAAGCGAGTATCGATAGCACCGCCAACGACAGAATTGATGAACACAAGCTTTCCACCCCATTCAAGGTCAATCTCTTCCTTACCCTTGATGTTCATACGGAACTCCTGACCGCCGAACTTGAATACTGTTGGGTCTGGCATACCCTCTGCGTATGGTTCTACAATCATGTGAACCTCACCGAACTGTCCTGCACCACCCGACTGCTTCTTATGACGATAGTCTGCACGAGCTGCCTTTGTAATAGTTTCACGATATGGAATCTTTGGTTCTTCGTACTTAACCTGAATCTTCTCGTTATTCTCAAGACGCCACTTCAAAGTACGCAAGTGGAACTCACCCTGACCATGAACGATTGTCTGACGCAATTCCTTAGACTGCTCAACAACCCATGTAGGATCTTCCTGACGCATCTTAACCAAAGCCACCATCAACTTCTCCATTTCAGCCTCATTAACAGCCTTAACAGCACGTGAGTACTTAGAGTTAGGATACTTGATGAAGTCATATCTGTATTCACAGTCCTTGGCATTAAGAGCATTGCCTGTCTTTACGTCCTTCAGCTTAACTGTACAACCGATGTCACCTGCATGCAATTCGTCAACAGCGATACGGTTGGCACCTGCACAAACATAAAGCTGAGCAATACGCTCCTTAGAACCACGGTCAGCATTTGCGAGATCGGCACCTGCCTTAATAGTTCCGCTCATTACCTTGAAATAGCTAACTTCACCGATATGTGGTTCAACGCCAGTCTTAAAGAAATACAATGATGTAGGTGCATTGCTATCTGCAGCAACTTCTTCACCACGAGTATTGTGAATCTTTGGCATTTCGCTAACGAAAGGAACTACATTGCCAAGGAACTCCATCAAGCGGCGAACGCCCATGTCCTTGCCTGCACATACGCAGAATACAGGGAAGATTGAGCGAGTTACCAATCCCTTGCGAATACCTTCACGCAGTTCGTCCTCAGTAAGACTCTCCTCTTCGAAGAACTTCTCCATCAAAGTTTCATCATTCTCTGCGGCAGCCTCAACAAGAGCCTTATGCAGCTCCATTGCCTTATCCATTTCCTCAGCAGGAATCTCTTCGATAGTAGGTGCGCCACCGTCTGGACCCCATGAGTACTTCTTCATCAACAGCACGTCGATAAGCGCATTGAATCCAGGACCAGTCTGAATTGGATATTGTATCTGAACACACTTTGGACCATATATCTCCTGCATGTTAGAGATAATTGTATCAAAGTCGCACTTGTCAGAATCCAACTGGTTGATAAGGAAGATAACTGGCTTCTTCAGTTTCTCTGTATAACGGAAGTTATTCTGTGTACCTACTTCCGGACCATACTGACCGTTAATAAGAATTACAGCCTGGTCTGTTACATTGAGTGCTGTAATTGCACCGCCTACGAAGTCGTCGCTTCCTGGACAGTCTATAATATTTAACTTCTTGTTGTTCCATTCTGTATGGAAAACAGTTGAGAATACTGAATATCCATATTCCTGTTCAACTGGGAAATAGTCGCTAACCGTGTTCTTTGCCTCAACAGAACCGCGACGTTTGATAATACCAGCTTCGAAAAGCATTGATTCGGCAAGAGTAGTCTTGCCGCTACCCGCACTGCCAAGCAATGCGATGTTTTTGATTTCATTTGTTTGATATACTCTCATATCGTTATAGATTTAAGTTGTTACTTGAAATTATCGGCCTTAAAATTATACATTTTCCTTGAATTGTGCAAAATAAACAGGCACAAAAGTTATAATTGTTAAACAATATTAGTAATTTTGCATTAAATTTCATATTATGGCAGGTCTTTACATTCACATTCCATTCTGCAAAAGCCGTTGCATATACTGTGGCTTTTACTCTACCACACGACTTGAGCAACGACAAAAATACGTTGATGCCTTGTGTAAAGAAATGATATTGAGAAGAGGCTATAGGAGTGAAGAAGTGAAAGAGTTAAGGAGTTCTGACAATACCGAAGCAACCAATAACTTGTCAACTTGTCAACTTGCCAACTTGCCAACTAAAACCAACACCATCTACCTCGGCGGCGGCACGCCGTCACAACTAAGCATTGCGCAACTAGAACAGCTCTTTATATATATAAATAAGGTATATAGCATTGGCGACGATGCAGAAGTAACCATGGAGTGTAATCCTGACGACATAACGGACGATTATGTCCAAGCAATAAGTCGCCTGCCGATAAACAGAGTGAGCATGGGAGTTCAGACATTCGATGACAACAGGCTTCGTTTTCTCCACCGTCGTCATAGTTCTGAAAATGTATATAAGGCAGTAGAGCGATTAAGGCAAGCAGGAATCAACAATATCAGCATAGACTTGATGTATGGCTTCCCAAATCAGACAGTTGACGAATGGCGCTTAGACATAGAAAAGGCGATTAGCCTAAATGTAGAACATATCTCCGCCTACAGTCTTATGTTTGAGGAAGGCACACCTCTTTTCAAGATGCTTGAAAGCAAGAAGATTGAAGAGGCAGACGAAGAACAGAGTCTGGAGATGTTCAATAGCCTGATTGACACGCTTACCGCAGCTGGCTATGAACATTATGAGATAAGCAACTTCGCCAAACCCGGTTTCCGTTCACGCCATAACAGCAGCTACTGGCAAGGAATACCCTACATTGGCATCGGAGCGGCAGCCCATTCATACGACATAAAGACGCGCCAGTGGAATGTTTCCGACATAGATGAGTATATCAAGAGCATCGACAAAGGCATTATCCCGATGGAATATGAGTCCATTGACGATGACACAAGATACAACGACACCATAACCACTGCCTTGCGCACAGCAGAAGGCATCGACATGACGAGTCTGTCTACCAAGCACCGCACCCACTGCCATGCATCTGCCAAAACATATATCGCCCAAGGATTGCTTGAATTAAAAAACAATCGCCTACGAATCACACGCAAGGGCATCTTCGTAAGCGATATGATTATGAGCGACCTTATGCTCGTGTGATTATCTCACCTGTGTCTTATTGACAATTTCACCTGCCGAGCAGTCTGTCATCACCTTAACAATATATATACCTTGCGGCAGATTATATCTTGCCGATATATTATCTACACTCGCATCAGCCTTGACCATGCGTCCAGAAGCATCATATATGCTTATCTCCTTTATCATGTCGCCGCCGGCTGTTGTTGACACCACAAGCAGATTCTGCGATGGCGAATAGCAGTTGACCTTAGCCTCTGTCATATTTCCTTTTTCAGCAATAGCACGTGTTGTTATGAAATATCTTCCGTGCTGATTCGTTTCCATCATCAGTTCCATGCCTTCCGTAAGTTCCGTCTGCACATTGTTCTTTGCATCATACAGATACAGCACATCGTTAATGCCGTAAAGCGTATTCACTGTCAATGCCACGGTTTCATTCTTTGCCGTCATCACTCCTATCGGCAGGTTGTCTATGCCAGACATGCTGTTCACCATAGCAGTCTGATTGCCGGCAACAGTATATAGCTGCGGTACATTTTCGAGATTAGAGTCATGCAGCAGTTCCACATCTTCCGCATCAACAAAATCGTTTGAAGCCTTGTCGTTAAGCACAACAGTAACATTGCTCTTTCGTCCGTCAAGGTCGGTTGCCGACATACGTATCTTTGCGTTGTTTGTTTGTCCACTGCTTGCAACGTTGGCTGTTGTTATCAGATTACTTGTTGTCATTAGAGGACTTAACGTTATGCTGCTAACCGGACTTCCATCAACAGTCTTTACAAAGAACGACTGCGTTGGTCCAACTACGCCGAGCCCCGTTTCATCAGAAGCCGATTTCAGTTCGTCTTTTACTATCACCCAATACTTCTTCTCCAGATGTGGATTACCGTAGAAGAACAAATCCATCTTCAGCGATGCCATGTAAGGATTGCCTATCAGATAATACTTATTGGCATCAGTATTGTTCTTTTCTACCTCCAACTGCAACATACCTGTAGCCACACCATCGGCAGCCAATCGGTATCGTTCATCGCCATCTGCGCTATGTATGCCATCCTTATAAAGGTTTCTTACATTTCCGGCATAATCAAAATAATTATAACCAGTGTCATCCTTAGGCAGTCGTATCAGGGTCTTATGTGCTTGTGAAGTATGATGCACCCTTATTGAATATCCCTTACCCGGCTCATACTTCTCCTCTACATCATTATATACATGACTCCATTGCGACCAAGTCGTTGCTATGTCGCCCCATGTGCCATAATCCATATCAGCATTATAACTGCCACCGAGCGTCATCACCTTTGAGCCTGCCTTATCCCAACTGCGCTGGTATATTGGATAAGTAACGCGGTTGTACCCGTCCCCAAATGTAATCGGCTTAAAGGCCTCGGTCTCCTGTCTTCCCGTAGTTGGAACATACATATCACCAGCCACCAAGTCATTGAGTGGCGCTGCCAGTGTGTACCAATTATTTGTTTCCAACTCCATATCCACCCAAGCGCGTTCGTATGTCAGGTAATGCTGCCAGCGGAGTTGCGCCTGTGGTTTAAAGTATATTTCCTTGCACGTATTACCATAGAAGCGTTCACACTCGTAAACTTTAGTCTTAGTTGTAGCATACGGACATTCACGGGTGTTTACCTCTACCATCATATCATATTCTATTTTCGGTGTGGCAGCCGAGTTATCACCGTTAGCCGTTCTCTTCAGAATACGGCTATGCGGGTCTATTTCCAGATTATAGAGATATGGGTTTGGCGTATTGCTATTTGGAAGAATTGTCACCTTGGTAAACTTCATCGGCACATATGCGAATGTTGCCGGTTTACCATCAACCACCAGTTCTGCCAAAGATGTTCCCTCATCGCCATTGTCCACATAATCATCCTTATAAAGGTCAGTCTTTACAGAGCGGTTCCAGTTGTCATCATTCAGCCAGTTGCTGTTTGCTGCCAATCCCTTATCCCACGTCACATACTCCGGCACTACCTTTATAGTAAAATATGTTTCGCCGAAGCAACGGTTTGAATAATTATTTTCTAGTTCTGAAGATTCTTTCACATACTGGAACTTTACCTTATACCAATAACCCTCATGGAAATCGATATTATCATTCGTTTCTGTAATTATCGGTTTCTCGCTTGACAAATCAATCTTTCCGAACTTTAAATTCATATATACTTCGAGCGATTGATTCTCATCAGTAATAGTATGCTGATTCTTATCCACACCTATTCGATATGTACCATCGCAGTAGTTTGTTGTATTTTCTCCTTTACCATTCCATGTAGGGTCATTGCTATCAACAACAACCAATCCAAGTTCATCTAAGCACAAACTATATATATTTTGTGTCTCACCACCTATCTTATATTTATATATTGGAAGATGTAGCGGAACATCATTTTGTTGCATATTATTCAGTTGCTGCAAGCCTACACGTAAGCCATCAGCTCCATAAGCCAATCCTGCACTTTCATAATTAACCTTAGAGAAACCCAAATTCAACTCTGGTCCATCTAATCGTGCTTCAACTGTTACTTCCATCGGTTCTGGGCACACGTCATAACTTTTTGTTTCCCCATTTACAGTTTGAGTAACACTTGCATCTAATGGAATTGCAGTAATTACATAAGTCTTTCCCACTTCATACTCATAGCCTGTAAGGTCAGCACTTGCAAGCATAAAAAGTTTTCCTGAACTGATATACCCATTTAGCAAAGTTCTTTGTTCTTCTGAAAATTTATCAGCAACCAAATCTGTTTCTTCTATGCCTGTAGTAGGAACGGAGGTATAATCAACACTTCCGTTTCTATTTCTATAATCAGAAAGGGCTTCCTTGATACCCGCAACATTCAATATTGAAGAAAAGTTTTCTGTTTTCTCTTCTATAATCCAGTCGAAACGGCAAGCAGCAGGATTCTGTATGCTCACCATATCACCTGTTGAAGTGTCTGGAATTTGTAATGCTCCAGTAATTTTAAAATCTGATGATGTTTTGCTTTCACCGCAAGTAACACTAATCTTATTAACCAAGCTACCAGAAACCAACAATTTTAAATTCTGCTTCAACGGTTCAAACATTTCGCTATACATAGAACAAATGCTGGTTGGTGATCCCCACGTTGATTCGTCTACAACCAAATTACTTCCGACTAATTTTGGTACAGCCACAGAAACATAATACTTCTTACCAGGATCAAGTTTATATTTATATCCTGATTTTGACAGTACAAAATACTTTGTTCCATTAGCATCTATTTGATAATGATGCTTCTTATCTGCATCATCACCAGTATAAAATGTTTTGTCTACATAGACAACGTCTGACTCAATCACGGTTTTTTCATCAGGACATATACCATTCACTACTTCACCATATTCATTGCATATTCTATAATACACTGGTAAAGATGTAAATTCTCCATCATTCATCAATGAAGAAGGCATCATTGCCATTAATGTTTCATAGTTTATTTTAAATGTAGCTGACAAGTTGTCTTCACCACACAATACGGCATCCTGCAGCACCTCCACCTTAGAGTTCTGCATATATATTCTAATATCGTCTATTGCATAGTCGGCACCTAAAGTTCCACCGCAATAGTTATCAATAGAAACTAGGAATCGTTGATAATTTTCAACTCCTGTGTTATTCTGCAAGGTTACCTTTGCAAATACCTGATACCATGATGTTGTTGATGATGTTAATATACCGCTGAAATCTCCTGTTGCAAAAGAATGTATCAGTTTCCTTTCTGTTTCATTTCCTTCAGAATCTGTATGCAAACCATATAATTTAAAAATCAACTGAGGTTTAATTTTTTCACTTGTCATGTCTGCAACCATCGCACTCAGCACCAAAGTACTACCTGTACACATTTCTCCCTCAAACTCGACATTGGCAATAGGGCGCGACTCTTGAGAGGCATCAATATAAAGGAAATAACCATATTGAGCACCATTAGTATTTAAATATGTATGGTCATGTACTTCCGCGCTACTCCACCATTCTTTTTTATATCCATCACCATTACCATCTTGAGATATACCAGAGAGATTCATACTCTTTAGTATTGTATAATCTCCGTGCAATGGGGCAAGACCTGTATATATAGCCTGTCCTTCCATATCATGATATAATTGAGGATAGCAATAACCATAGTGCGAACGTTGCCATTTAAATGGCATTGGGTTTATATTTTCTATCGGATTATTAGGCTTAGCTAATGTACTACCATTCTCAATATCAAAAGAAATTTGGGCAACTCGTGTATAATGACTTTCAAGATAATCAATTGTTCTTGTATTATATTTATAATCACTATTAAGTACATCATATGATAATGGATAAATATCATCATAATATCTGCAATTAAAACGTGCTATGGGTGCTTCTTTAGTTCCATTGACAGCAAAGGCAACAATATAGAACAATTCACCTGAGGCAAATTGGTCTTCAACCATAGATGTTTTAAAATCAAACATATTATTATCACTTGAACCAATATCACTTATCTTCTTACCTTCAGAATCATAAATTCTCCATGATAATTTATTTGCCTGATAATATTTAGTTTTATCCCAATCCCCATTATTATACGGATAGAAATAATAACTTTTTATATCAGATAAATTTAAACGCAAATTAAACGATGTGTTATTCTTATGTACACCTAATGAAATATCACCATGATTCTCTAATAATGTCTGTGCTTTAACACCATCCATAATAGCTGACGCTATTACTTTTGCAGGTCTAACGATATATTTATATCTGTATGACAACGTTGGTTCATGTAATAAATATGACCTTGACAAATCCATTCCATCAAGAAACTTACTTACATCACAAGCTATTGTATATTCCCAATCTTCACCTTCTGGTACATCAAACTTAACACCAACCATTGCCTGTGTAACATTGGATTTTTTTAAAGCAAACAATCCTCTACCATTGTATATTTCCTGTAAATCAGAACCAGCAATCAAATATTGATTAGCCATATCTGTATTCCAATCATACCAACGATAGTACGCTTCTGGCTCTATACTACTATCAACTATAGGCAGAGTCAATTGTCTTTGTGTTTCTTGAGTATCATTTGGATCTACATATATCTCATACGTCCACTCATGCGTCTGCTGACGGATATCATTATTGTTTTCTACTATAGTATTTGTAGAAGCAATATATTCTTTATTATTTGCAGTTTTATTAGATACGACTACAAAATCAGATCCTGTTATTCCTTTATAATGAACAAACTCATTAATTTCTGATGCCTTTTTGAAATCAATAATGTAAACAAGTTCTAATTTATTTGGTTCATGCACCAACGTGTTCTTTTGGTCTTTAGTTTGTATACGTGTTCCATCTGCTTCTTCATTATTATCTGTCATTAAGACAACAACCTTATAATTGCTCCAATTATCAACTGAGCAATTATAAGTTATATCAAGCAATTCTTGATTATTTAAATAATTATAAAAAGAACTTCCATTATTAGCTTTCGTATTCCAATAAACTCCATAGCCATTATATTCAATATATTTGCTATTTACTAAATTACCTTCAGAATAATCTTCAATGTTTTCTTTATTAATAACAGTCCAACGAATATGAAAATTTGTGGAGCTAAGTTCATTACAATTAATTATGCTCTTTCCAAAGTACTCATAAATCTCAGTTGCTCTGTTTGACAATGGTATTGTAGTAGTTGTAGCGTCATCTGCCACAACAACAGTTTTGTATATAACTTTCGCATTTTCAGCAAGAACACCTTCAAACTCCGATTGGAAGTCAAATACATAATGCGCCATCCATGTGTCTGGTTCTTTTGTAAAGTTACCTTCACTATCGAAAGTCGCACCTGTCATATCTGTAGAGAAAACACAAACTACATTATAATCATTAATGTTTATCTTACTATCTGTTGCCTTAACCTTTATACTCCACAAATCGTCTGTCAGCGTTTTATCATTTAGAAATCCACTATACCAAATATAACCATATTGTGTTTCTTTATATTGGTTATTTCCCATAGTTAATGCCAAGCCTGGATTTTCAACTCTATCTCCGGCCTTATCAGTAACAAACCAACGGAAATATATATCTGTAGAAGCACTCAATATATCTTTAGTTGCTGAGAATGTTTCCATCATTGACGTCAATGACAATGTCTGCTCTTCTTGAGAATAATGCTCCACTGTTACATATTGTTTCTCTGTAACATCACCATATCCACGGAAGTGGTCTTTCTCTTCATTAAAAGAAAAGATTGCCATTGCTCGCAGATTATCAGGTTCTTTAAGCAATATATTTCCTAATTGTTCTTGACCTGTCAAATCATCAGTCATTACACAAACTACTTCAAAATCATTCCACGAGCGATTCAAGTGTTTGGTAAAGTGAATATTCAATTGTTCTTCATTTGCTTCAAATGGTTCTGTTGATAAGTTTGAGCTCCATACCATGCCACTACTACCCTTACTTACATGTCCATTAACATTTCCTGTAGGAGTAAATGTATTTGCATACGAATTAATTATATTGCCTTTAGTATCTCGTATGAACCATCTAAGATAAAACTGCTCTGGTGTATTTACGCCAAAAATACTAGCAATTTTACTATCATACAAATCCTTTAAATTCAAAGTATAACCTACCTCTGTATCATAGATAGTTATTTCTTCTGCTTCAAATATATTACTATTTGGTAATGTCGATGTAGTATAGTTTAATAGTTTAGCTTCATCTTCTGTGATAAACTTTATTGTATACTTTACTTTGATATTCGATGGTTCCTTATTCACTATAAGATTATGATTACCACCCTCATAATCTGTCATATCATTAGTCATCAAGCAAACCAACGATACATCCTTTTGCGTATAGCCATCAGGCAGTGTTACTTCTGCATTTAATATATTAGCATCTACATCAGTCCCATCAAAACGTTTTTCAGAAACATTTGTTGTCCAAATCAATCCATATTTCTGAATCGCATGTTCATAATCATCAGAAATTGGGTCAAGGTAATCTTTCAATGACAAGACTTTACCATCAGCTCCTTGCAGAGGTTTACCAGTCTTATTATCTATAATATACCAACGCAGATAAAAATCAGAAAGGGCTGAAAGGGCTGAAACGCTAAAATCCTTTACCAATTTATTATAATGTGAATGTAAATCGACAACAAACTCAGTTTCATCTGTTTGCAACTGATAGCAAGTACGTTCTATTGCATTTGAAGCCAATACTCCTTCCTCAAAATAATCGTCTTCTTCATATATAGGTTTGAAATTCACCATAAAAAGAGCCTGCATGTTTGTAGGTTCGCCTATGATAACATCTTCAACGGTTTTCATTCCAGTCATGTCTGTTGTCATCACACATGCCAACTTATAATCTTCCCATAATTTTTCCGTTGGTCTTTTATATGTAATGCCGAGTTTCAAACCTTCATAATTTGTAGTTTGCTTATATACTAGTCCACTGGACTTTGTATTTTGATAACCATTTGATTCTCCGTCAGTCAATACATCATTAGGAATTTGTGTTACAATTATATTATTACCATCTACTAGAAACCACCTAAGATAGAAATCAGTATTATCACCTGTTCCTTTATTAAATAATGTATAATAATTAGTATAAAATGAAGGGAATAGTTCTTTGAAAGAATCTGTTGTTATCTCTTTTGTCAAATCATCAAGATTATCAGTATCTATAACAATTGTTGCTTCTTCTGTTGGTCTTGATATAAGCGATGAGAATGTTGTGGTTTGTAATCCCCTCTGAATAAGTTCTTCTTTAGTTACAAAACTAAATATATACTTAACCTCGAAATTAGGTTCTTTTGTTATATATTGTCCAAGTGTTTCTGGCTGATTATCAGTCAATAGACAAACAACATTACGATTTTTCCATGTATTATCTGATGACTTATATGTAAGTCTTAAATGGGTTGAGGGTGATAAGGTTGTATTAGCAAAATTACTACCGCTATACCATATCAATCCTTCTGTACGATAATCCTCATAAGAATCATCATAACTAGTGAATGGAGAATCTAATAATTCAAATTCAATACGTTCACCAGTTTCTGCATTTTCAACATACCAGCGTACATACATGTTTGAAACAGTCTCTATTCCCAAAGCCTTTTTCACCTCCTCAAATTCTATATCTGTAAGTGACAAATCCTTTGTTTCTCCTTCTGGGACTAACAGTTCTTTCTTTATTGTCTTTACGTTTGCAACACTTCCCTCTGTAAATGCATTTTCAGCCTCATCATTTGTAATCAGCTGATATACATATTTGTGTTGGAAAGCAGGTTCTTTTAGCCTATATCCTCCTTGTTCTACTAATCCTGACAAATCATTTGTCATTACACAGACTATCTCATAATCATTTATGTTCTTGCCCTCTGGTAGATTAGTTGATGAATATGATATATTGTTGAAAACTTTCTTTAAGTTGTCATCTGTATATCCAGAATTACTCCCAGATACCCAACTTAATCCATAGGATGGCTGATCATTAGAGCACCAAGTCAAGCCATAATTATGCAGATACTCTAAAGAATAAGCTGTAGTATAAGTAAATGGACAGTTAACTGGTAAATATGGCTCTTTTGTTTCTTTATCTCTTAGATACCATTTCAGATAGAAATTCAGCATTTCCTCTGCAGTGTATTTCGATTTTATATCAGTTATCATATCATCATATAAATTCAATGTAACTGATTTAGCATCATTTTCTACCAGTTTTAATATTGTTACTTCTTTAGCTGGCTCAACACCAATACTATAAGTAAACATACTCTCTAATATTGGTTCTTGTGCTAAAGACATTCCATCATAGATTGCATCTTTGCTTGACAATAAGATAACAAACTTATAATCTGATATTTTACCTGAGGTTACTGTTGCAGTAAAATCAAGCATATCTTTATCAAATGCTGTTTCAGACGGTTTGAGCCAATAATTTCCTATTATGTTGTTATTTTCAAAATTAATGCCTTTATCACTTGACAACGAACCTGTTGTAACAACATTATCACTTGCATCAAGCAAATAGTAGCGGAGATAATTTACTGTTTCTGAACCTAAATCGGCCTTTATTGTTTCCCAATGATCTGACAACGGCAATGAAACAGAAGTTGCGTTCTCATCGTTTACGATTATCGTTGAGGTATGGCGCTTGCTTGCTTCCGGCAGTTCAGATGCAAAAGGAACAAAATTAAAACTTATTTCATATTTAGATGATATAAGAGGTTCTTTGGTTAAAGCTTCATTTTCTATTGTTCCTAGCTCGTTTGACAGATATGCCACAAGTTTATACGAAGCCAAATCGGCAAAGCTTTTTCCTGCTTGCGGTGTAACAGTTATATTTAATAGATTTTCATTTGCATTTGTTGTTGTGCCACCGAAATAAATGCTTTGCCCTTGGGTGTTATATGCAATATCTCCATTAGACAAATCAAATCCTGGATTATCTACAACATTTCCATTATTATCTGCAAAGCACCAACGAATGTATGAAGGAGTCGTTATTGAATTATTATAATCCTGAAGATTAATTGTAATATTTGTTGGGGCTGTATATTCGTAAATATCTTTTGTTCCTTGTGTTGGAGTTAATTCATTAGGAACATTCTCGAATGGGTCGACGGGTGCTTCACCAGTTTCATTAAACTCCCATATAAAGCGTAATTTTAAAGTTGGTTCTGTTCCTTGCCAATTACCTCCATATCCATTATAAACATCAGCAGACAAATCAGCCTCATCAGAAACAACAAGTTCTATGTTATAATTACTTAGATTTAGACTTGAATAATTTGTTATACTTTTTATTCTTAGAAGTTCCAATAAAACATCGACCGCATCATTCCATCTATCCTTATGTGGGAACCAATAGAAACCATAAATATAATGTTTTGTAAAAGGCCATTGTTCATTAGGTCTTATTATTGTTCTAAACTCCCAAGGATTCATATCCTGAAGAACACCGTCTTTAGAAATAAACCAACGCACATAAGCTTGATTCTGTAGGATTGTTTCTTCTTCAGCCTCTGTACGTGATGCTTGTTCTGCCAACTTACTAACAATAATAGAATATAGCTCATTTGCTTCAGTATCAGATATTATTGGCGTTGTTGTAGCATTGGATGTTTTTAAATATCGTTTAAAAGTATAACTGCTACTCACACTATTGGGGTCCCCAAACGTCTGTCCCCAAGCCGCACCATTGGCAACAAGGGTGAAGAGGGAGATGAGGAGGATGCGGATATGATTATATAATGATGATTTCATGACTATTCCTTTATTATATATAGTTTGTAAGTCAGTTCACGAGTAACTTCTTCTGACTTCTTTACATTTACTTTCAGTTCATGATATGCAGAACCGGTTACGTCTTGCTTTAGCTTTCCAAAAATATAATGGTTGGTGGCGTCCCATACTGGTATGCCGCCATTATCAGAAGCGTCTGTTGTCGAAGCTGGTTCTTCAACTTCATATATAGAGGTTGTTGTATCATCCGACCAATCAGCATAAGACCATTTACCGACAACATTTTCCCCATATTCCAACCATGTGGAGCTAATAGCTTGTTTAACCTTCGGTACGATATGGAAATGTCCGCCGGCATGGAAGGTAACGGTAAACTTGCCGTCTTCTTCCTTCACCGATGCTGGCAGCACACCTATTGGAGGGAAGTCCTGCGGTTCTATATCCAATATATAGTCATCAAGAGTTATCGGTATGATGTGATATTCATTGCGTGCTATCTGCTTCCACTCCAACAAAGCATAACGCTGTTCATCAACAACTTCACCCTTATCAATATTAAGAGTAATGACAAAATATTTGGGATAGGCTGCTGTTGCCTCACTCTCGTTGATATAGAAAGCCGTTTCTACTGCCGTTTCATTACCTGCAGCAACTATCAAGCCATCAGCTATACTAAATGTATAATCGGCTTTAGCTGAACCTGCAGGTATATTAGGCAAAAGATTTCCTGGTTCCATGCTATCGGCGCCACCGCCAGTATCATACTTCGGCAGAAGATAAACCGGTCCTGTGGTAATCTCCGACAATGTAATTGATTTGATTTTAATATCAGCTGCGGTTGCATTGGTAAACTGAAACTTCATCTTTGCAAGCATACGGACAACGATTAGGTCTACAGAGGTCGTAGTTGTTTCAATTGACAGAGTTTGCTTGTTACTCATGGGGATGCCTCCCCCTTCCCCTCCGAAAGAGGGGGGAACTATGCCGTTGGCATCATCAGGATATTTTTTATTATCAAAACCACTGGGGAGGGAATTTCCTTTTGTTATTCCCCAACTGCTAATATCTATATTCGCAAACGAATAGAATGTTTTCGTGCCTGTTGTGAGTTCAACATTAGTTATATTATCTATTTCCTCTTTTCCTTCGACAGGTGTCTGATTAACTATTTTCTCTACTGTTCCACTACTATTAACAACAACCACTGTCCAGTTGTGCATCATCTCGCTATTGCCTGTTTCTGCATTATCATCATCCCAGTCAGCACGAGTTGTCGTATTATTATCTACAGAGAGGCGGAGAGTTACGTTAACCTTTCTGCCTTCTGTCTGTTCATCTATATATTCATCACCACTACATGCAGCGAAGCATATTGCCACGACACATGTATAAAACATAGTCAGTAATCTCATTTTTTATCTTACATTACAATCTCAGAGTGTTTTATCACGTGCCACTTCTTCACCTTTATATTCAGGTCTAATAGTGCCTTTCCGTCAGGTATTGCAGGGTCTTGCTTATTTACCTTGCTCACCTTCACTCTGTATATATTGTTTCTTACGATTCCGTATTTCATCGGGCTGGTCTCATCCGCATTGTCATTAGGGTCGCAATGACGGATATAATATGTCACTTTGCTTTCTCCCTTCGATGTTCCGTTGCTTATATATTCGCCAGTAAACTCCAATGCTGTGGCGTATGTTGCTTTTATTTCATTATTTTCTACACTTGGCAACGTGTTCTCTTGAGTGTATGCCAAAGTAAAGAAGGTTTCTTCACCAACTGTTTTAGTTTGATTTGTTACATTTATAAGATTAGATTCTTGATATGACAAATCTGTTGGGATAGTCGATGTCTTTAAATTTGTCCATGGGTCGAACACGTAGTTTGTTGCTACATTACTTTCAACTGTTTCTGCTCCTAAATATGAAAGACCTGTGCCGTCAACAGCAGTTGCCACGCGCTTTATAAGATAACTGCCGGAGGTAAGCATGTTCTTTACCTTTATACTCTTAAGACGGTACTTATCGGTTGTACTACCTTCAACAGCATATTCGTAATAACCACCATTCTCAGAATGATAAGTTCCTCCTGCAATATCAAAATCTATTCGGGCGGCAAGGCGTTCTACATCTATGGTTGCTTCAAAAGGATTATCGAAAGAACCTTCACCTGTTGTCATATCTATAGTTGCATCTTCTTCAGATGTCATTACGAAGTCCGTATAGTCGTTTATGCTTGCTGCCGACTTCCATTGTTCTGTGATAATGTGGTTGCGAACAGAAGAGAGGGCCTGTCCCTTCAACGATGTCTTATCTCCGGCATTGGCAATAGCAATCACGTGATATACTGCACGTTCTATTCCGTCGTCCAACTTCTTGGTGAATGTTGAATATGTCTTGTTGTCATATCCATCATTTCCATTTTCTGTTACGACGTTAAAAGAACTGAAATAGATGGCATGTTCTATTGTTGGATTTGCAGTTGAGTTTATACCCGCTGCATCTCTATACAACAACAAGGTAAGGTTACTAATCTTATATTCATTTTCCGTAGCGTCTTCACGTCCGTCGCCGTCTTCCCCACCCTGTGGTCCGCGCGTTGTCGCCTCACGACTGCCTGCAGAAACGGTAACGGAAACGTAGCTGTCGCCTAACATATCGGGCATAGGCTCATAGTCCTCGTGCATCATACTGCATGAGACTGCAAGCAACGGCACTGCCACGAGCAGCACCATTCTAAGCATTTTCCTCTTTATGTCAAGCGTTATAGTTTTCAAAACCAGTCTTTAAAGTTCTACATTCTGTATTCTCTTGCTCCATGAAAGGATAGAGATTCTAAGGTCGACATACTTCCAGTGATTGCCTTGCAGGAAGAAGTCGAGACTATAGTTATACTCTCTGTCAAGGAACTCCTGCTGAGAATATCGCATATAGTCAACGGCATTGCGCCCCTGAGCCAGGCAGTCGCTGAGGTTTATTTTAGCCACCTCTTCCTGTGATTCCTTGTTGCGTATCACGAGCGATGCGTACTTCTTTGCCTCAGCATAGTACATCAGGCGCGAGAACATAAGTCCGAAATGTGCAGCACGCTGCACCACCTCGCCGTTTTCATTCTTGAAATCCGTTTCCCACAGGCGGAAAGGAGTATATAGCAGGTATTCGTCTTCACGAAGAGAGTTATCGTGGTTTATCCATCCGTTGTTGTCAACGATGAATACTTCAAAATCGTCGGTGCTTATGTCCGCCTGCTTGTCGGCATCAAGATGACGAAGCGTAACGGTAAGCATCTTTGTGTCGCGCACCAAAGAGATGGTATCGTATGACGGGCGTGCGCTGCATACCTCAACGAAGTGGGTATTGAATCCGTTCCACAGCGTATCTAGCGACACACCTTTGTTGTCGACCATAGCCATTGGAACGTCCGAGCGCAAGGTTGTTCGGTCGAGCCTTGCATGAAGAGCCTCCATGCCGTCGCCCTTCTTCGGTTCAGAAACAACGAAGTTGGCACCTTCTGCCGAAGTATCGGCGTATGGTTTCTGTTGTGCGAAAGCCATAAGCTGATATTTCCCGTCTGGCAGATTCTTAATGTTCATCTGGTAGCCATACTTCTTCAGCGGTTCTTCTCCGTATTTGTTTTCCTCTGTCTGCTTGGTCACAAAGCGTCCCTGTTCGTCGAAGACATAGACAGTAACCGAACCGACATGGTCTTTAAACATATCTGCCCTTTGCAGGTTGTAGTCGTACTTGAAGCTTACATACAATCCGGTAGGACAATCGCTTTGGTCATCCTCCATCATTGAGCATGCTCCGAGCATTCCTGCTGCCAGCATTGTCGTGCATACGGCTTTTATGTTTTTTATTATACGATTCATCTCGCGTGCGTGTGTATTGTTTTTATTATTATCCCTCACTCATCATGTGAGTTTGGGTTGATTTGGTATATGCGCCATATACCGATTGCAAACGGCCCATTTAGCTGTTGTAAACGGCCCACTTAGACATGCTAAATGGCCCACTTAGACATGCCAAACGGCCCACTTGCATTCCGAGTCTTTTTGTAAGAAGATTACAAGACCCTTTTTTACGAATCTTGTAACCTTCTTTTTATCTCAATTCCTTATTAGAGTTCTACGTTCTGTGAACGCTTAGCCCAAGAGAGGATGTTGATTTGGAGTGCGATGTATGAATCCAATTCGTCATCTGTGTCAGTATCATCTTCCTCGCCTGTAACAGACTCAATTGTAGGTTCGCCTATCATAGCAATACCTGTTACCTTGAGGTCATACCAGTTGTTACGCAATACACCATAACGGCCTAAATAATTAGCATCAGCATTAGCACTTGGATATATGTTGCCTGAAGCTGGTTTATCTGTTTCTGTGGTATTCCAAGGTGTTTCGCCATCACCAAAGTGCTTAATACGAGCTGCATAATAACTTGCGCCACCTGTATATTTAGAAATCTTTACTTTACCATTAATAGCTGCAATAGCAGATGCCAAAGCTGTATTTACTGCAGTACCTCCATCTGAATATTCACCTGTAGAAGTAGACTTTAAAGTAATGCTACTTACCTCACTATTATGGGTTTTATCTGAAGATGCTGCATATGTAATGTCAAAATCATTGACATCAACTGTACCAGTGAGATTTGTACTCAAAATTGAAGAACCAATGGCATTATATACAATTGCGTCTACCTTTGTTATATCATCATAAATAATGCTCTTTTCATCATTTACAACATACAAATCCTTAGTTCCATCACCCAAAGTCGCTTTGATAATAACATGTGTAGTATTTTTGTTTGTCATGCGAGCAACATCAAATGTATTTTCAAGACAATACAAAGGATTGTTATCACCGAATTTATCTACAAAAGTTTCAACATCATTTAAAGTTGCATCAGTATCATAATTGGGATCTTTTGCAAAATATGTACGATATTTTGCTGAACCTGTAACTTGAGTTGTACCAATAAAGCGGTAACTTTCTGGAGTCAAACCATTTGAAGTATATTTAGCCCAAGTATCCATATCAGATTTAAAAGTATTACGTACAACATATGATGTTGAATTTGTATTACTTAAATTCCATCCAGAAATTTCATACGATACAGCTGAAGCATCAATTTTACCTGTTGTAAGATTTCCTGCTGTACCTTCTTGCATTGTCACCTTAACTACAGCTCTTTCTACATATACTTGGTCAGCTGTTCCTGCCTGAGCAGCTGTTTCTGTAGGATAAACATTTGTAATTGGCACCAAAAGACTGATGTCACCACTCCATGATGCACCACCAATAGCTGTTGCTAAAGGTGCATTAGTCATGAAAAGCCCCTTATCGGTCATTGTTGTCAATATTTTAGATTCATCAGATGTCAAAGCTAATACATCAGTAAGTGTTTGGCCCACCATTAATGTATAATCTAAAACATCATTATTATTCAAAACAACAAGCATTCCATAGTTTGGCTGTACACTTGCAGCTACTTTCTTAACAACTTTAGTTGATGTTTGTGTTATATGATTTGGGGCATCATTGTTGTTAGAGAATGAAGTTGACAAATCATGTGTTTCTACAACTTTTGAACCTGCTTCTGTTCCATCAAAAATTACAAGACAAGCTTCCTTAACTGAATACTCTGTCTCAAGACCATCAGCCAGTTGGGTGTTTTCATCAAAAGCTCTAGTAGAGTTCTGTGTCGGAAGGTTAATAGAAAGGGCGATAAAATTTTCACCACTAACTTCACCACCAGCATTAGCTACAGGATCATCATCACTGCTACATCCAGCGAATACCGCTGCCATAGCCATTGCGAATAGAAAATTCTTTTTCATAAATAAATGAATTTAAATTAGTTAATATTAATTGTAATTGTATTTCGGATAATTTATTTCTTCATGCCATGCTTCTTTATCTTCTGCAAGAGAGCAAGGTTTGCTTCTGCCTGTGCCACACCCTTTGAATTGGCCTCTGTGAACAAACTCTCAGCAGAAGCATAGTCGCCATCGAACACGGCAACAACGGCACGGGCATGAACAGCCTCTGGAGCATCGCCAGCCTTAGCCAGATATGACTTAGCCAAAATCATGTCGCGCTTCTCAATGGCTATGTTTGCCGCATTGAGATTGGCAATAGGGTCGTTAGGATAAAGGCGAACAGCCACATCGAACACATGACGGAACTCTTGGCTGCCCACAGGATATGACTCTGCCACGAGGAACATCTCTTCGAGCGAGAGCTGTGCCGGCTTTGTCTTGAACACCTCGCGCGCCTCTTCCAGGCTGAAGCCCTTGATGATGTATGTCACCTTATAGTCTGAGTGGCGCAATGCTGGGTACCAGTCACGAAGCATCTCCTTATATTCCTTTGGGAAGGTGGTCTTCAGCTTCCACTCGCGCGGGTCTTCCGGAAGGTCGCTGTCGATGATGGCAAGCATCTCGCTGCGCTTCTCATAGCCACTCTGTGCCACAAAGCGGCGCAAGCCAGCCCAGTCCTCAGCCGTGGCCTTGACGGTAAAGATATCGTTGCTGAAACTATATTCCTTACGCACAAACTCTTTGAGAGCCTGCGAACGTCCGTTAGCCAAACGGGTGTTGTTGCTGAGCGGACTCTCTGGCGATGCATAGCCATGGATGCTGATGCCAGTAATGGTCAGGTTCTTGTCGTTGCGTATGGTGTCGATAGAAGCAAGTATCTTTGCTAGTTCAACAGGATTCTTGCGATACTCAGGATAAATGACAGTCTCGTTTACAGGGAAGTCGAGGAATGCCTGACGTGCCAGTGTGTCTTGCTTAATATCTACATGTGGCGGACGGATGAAAGCCTGTACGAAAGCTGGCTCTACAGGCAAGAGCATCGGCGGCAAGAGAGCCATGGCGCTGTCGAGCACATTGTCGCAACCGCACAGTTCTTCGCGGATAATGACCTCGGCTCCCTCCATCCAGTCTTTAAAGGCAAAGGCTGTCTTGTATGATTCGGTCTGCGCCTCGCCGTTGTTTCTGCGCACAAGCTTTGCCTCTGGATAGTCGTCCATACCTTCGCGGCTGAACACTATCTGCTGTCGACGACCGGCAAGCAGCACAGAAGGACAGCGATACTCCTCGCCCTTGTCGCCACGAAGCATAGGAGTGAAAGCCATAAAACTGTTTGACTTTACTTTCAGGCTATCGAAAACGAAGTCGAACGACAGTACTACATTCTTTTCTGTCTTCTCAATACTATAGTTATTTATCTTTACCATGCCATCGGCTATGCTGCCTGCAACGCATGGTTTCTGTGCCTGAAGAGACAGAGCTACAGACGAAAGAAAAAGTATAGCTGTAAATATATGTTTGTTCATAACGAATTGCTATATATAATATAATAATGTATAGGACTAGAATAGATAGATAACACTAAGAGCTGCCTTGGTTGGTCCGAAATAATGACGGTCGGTATCCTTTAGCAGTTCTCCGCACTCTGCGCAAACAAACTTCTTATAGTTGATATAGGCATAGCCCAAGCCGAGCGATGCCTCAAGGTTGAAATGCTTGTTTAAAATCCATTGATAGCCATAACTTACGCCACCACCGGCAAACCAACCTTCGTAGCGATGGTCTTCAAGACTTGGCCAAACGCCGAGAGGAAGATCGACGCCTCCCATATTGAACTCACCGCCCAGGGCATGAATGCCTACGAAACTGCCATTGAAGCGATGGCATAACCAATAGCGATACTCGGGATTGACAGACCAGTGACGAAGCTTCTCGTTCTCAGAAAACTTCCACGGATTAAGAGCATAGAACAATTGTGCCGTGCTCTTCTTTCCTAATCCTACCTCTAGTCCTATATTCGGCGTAGTCGTTGCTGCATATAGCAGATTAGTCTTAATAGCCACTTGTTGTGCCGAAGCACATACAGTAATTGTTAACATAATAAGGCTTACCTTTAGCCTCTTTATCAGTTTATCCATTATTTTAAAGTTATGGTCTTTTCCTCTTACAAACGGCAAATTTAATAATTATTCACTAAACAGGCATTATATTATGTTAACTAATGTGGTTTCACCCCCCCCCGAAATTAAAATTGTTTAACTTTTAAGCCATTGCGTTTGGTTTTATTAACCATATTTAAAGGTAAAGATTAGGAGTTAAGCCGAATGCTTTGCTTGTTACTATAATCCTTAATCTATACGAATAACAAAAGAGTCCATCTCTATAGTATAAGGTTTTGGGTGAGGCTTTTCCTCCCCTCGGGGAGGTCAGGTGGGGACTTTATTTAACCCCGAACTCATAACTCCTAACTCCTCATTCCTAACTCCTAACCCCCAATTCCTAACTCCTAACTCCTAACTCCAAAAAACTCTCTTTTTTGAAAAAAAATAAAAATATATTTCCGTTTATCATTGAAAATCAGTATCTTTGCACTCCGAAATAAGATAAAGGACTTAAACACATAATTATAATAAACAATTTCAACAATGACAAAAGCAGATATAATCAACAACATAGTTGAGAAAACAGGACTTGGAAAGAAGGAAGTTGCAGCAACAATCGAAGCTTTCATGGAAGAGGTTCGCGAAAGCCTTAGCACAAACAAAGAGGACGTTTTCCTGCGTGGTTTCGGCAGCTTCATCGTTAAGCACCGTGCACAAAAGACAGCACGCAATATATCAAAGAACACCACACTGGTGATCGAAGCTCACGACTATCCTGCATTCAAGCCAGCAAAGAGCTTCATTGCAAAGATGAAATAAGAGACAAACAATAAAATATTCACAAATTAAAAAAATCTTGAACTATGCCAAACGGTAAAAAGAAGAAGGGCCACAAGATGGCTACTCACAAGCGCAAAAAGAGATTAAGAAAGAATAGACACAAGAGCAAGAAATAAGCAGTAAGAATCTATTCTAAAGAAAGAAATGAAAGGAGTGTGTCTGATAGTCCAAACGGATTTGAAGCACACCCTTTCTGTTTTTGAAAACCAAGGTAAAGACAATTCAAAGACAAATGACAAGCGAAGTAATCATCGATGTCCAACCCCAAGAGATAGCCATTGCGCTGCTTGAAGACAAAGACCTGGTGGAATATCAGGAAGAAGCGAAGTCGGCATCATTCTCTGTTGGCAACATCTATGCGGCAAAGGTTAGAAAACTGATGCCAGGATTGAATGCGTGTTTCGTGGATGTCGGGTCGGAGAAAGATGCCTTTCTGCATTACCTTGATTTAGGAACTCAATTCAGCTCTTACGAGAAATACCTGAAACAGGTAGTAAGCGACAAAAAGAAACTTTATCCGATAAGCAAGGCAACCAGACTGCCCGACCTGCCGAAAGAAGGAAGCATACAGAACACGCTGAAGGTGGGGCAAGAGATATTGGTGCAGGTTGTTAAAGAACCAATATCAACCAAAGGGCCTCGCCTGACATGCGAACTCAGCTTCGCAGGGCGCTATCTGGTGCTCATACCATTCAACGATAAGGTTTCTGTATCTTCTAAAATTAAGAAAAGCGAAGAAAGAGCCAGACTGAAGCAGCTGATACAAAGCGTAAAGCCGAAGAACTTCGGTGTCATAGTGCGCACATCAGCCGAAGGCAAGCGCGTGGCAGAACTGGACGGTGAACTTAAGATTTTGTTGAAGCGATGGGAGGATGCAATAACAAAATTTGAGAAGACCACCACAAGACCACAGATTGTCTTTGAAGAAACCAGCAGAGCCGTGGCTATGATTCGCGACCTGTTTAACCCCACCTACGACGGAATCTACGTTAACGATCAGGAGATATACCAACAGGTGAAGGACTATGTAGGGCTTATAGCACCAGAAAAAGCCAACATAGTGAAACTGTATGACGGCAAAGTGCCGATCTTCGACAACTACAACGTAACGAAACAGATTAAATCGGGCTTCGGAAAGACGGTGAACTATAAGCGAGGAGCTTATCTTATCATCGAACATACGGAAGCGCTGCACGTGGTGGACGTAAACAGTGGCAACAGAACACGCTCGGAAAACGGCCAAGAGGCAAACGCACTTGAGGTGAACCTGGGTGCAGCCGACGAACTGGCAAGGCAGTTACGTCTGCGCGATATGGGAGGAATTATCGTTGTAGACTTCATAGACATGAACCTTGCGGAAGACAGGCAACTGCTTTACGAGCGCATGTGCAAGAACATGCAAAAAGACAGAGCCAAGCACAACATTCTGCCGCTGTCGAAATTCGGGCTGATGCAGATTACGCGTCAGAGAGTAAGACCGGCTATGGCTGTGAATGTGGAAGAAACATGCCCTACATGCTTTGGGCGAGGGAAGATAAAGTCAAGCATACTGTTTACAGACCAACTTGAGAGCAAGATTGACCAACTGGTAAACAAGATAGGCATCAAGAAGTTCAACCTGCACGTCCACCCATACGTGGCTGCTTACATTAACCAAGGACTGGTGTCGTTGAAACGTAAGTGGCAACTGAAATACGGATTAGGAGTGAACATCATTGCCTCGCAGAAAATGGCTTTCCTGCAATATGAGTTTTACGACAAAAAGGGAGAGTTCATTGATATGCAAGAGGAAATAGAATCTAAATGAGAATATGGAGGCAAAAATGTCTCCATATTTTTTTATATGTCATTTTTTTTTGTTTATTTTGCAAAAAAGATAAACACATAATCTTATGCAAATAATCGAAATACTTTTCTGGATTTGTCTGTTCCTTGTTTTTTACACATACGTCGGATATGGCATAGTGTTGTATTGCTTGGTAGCGCTGAAAAGGCTTATATGCAAAAAGAAAGATAAGGAGGAAGAAGTTGACGACAATAAGTTGCCCCACGTAACGCTCATGATATGTGCATATAACGAGCAAGACGTGGTGGACATGAAGATGGAAAACAGTCTGCAACTAGACTATCCGAAAGATAAGCTGCACATAGTATGGGTTACAGACGGCAGCAACGACAACACCAACAGCATGCTGGAAAAGTATGAGGGCGTAAGAGTGCTGCACCGTCCGGAAAGAAGAGGCAAGACTGCCGCCTTGAACAGAGGCATCGCCTTGGCAGAAACAAGCATCATCATAATGACAGATGCCAACACAATGGTCAACACCGGTGCCGTGCGCGAGGTGGTAAGATTGTTCAGAGATCCTAAAGTGGGATGCGTTGCCGGCGAAAAGCGGGTTATGGCAAGATGCGAAGGACAGGCTGCAGCCGAAGGAGAAGGCTTATACTGGAAATATGAAAGTGCACTAAAACGACTCGACAGCGAACTGTATTCTGCAATGGGAGCGGCGGGCGAGTTTAATGCCATACGCAAAGAACTGTATGAAGAAATGCCTGAAGACACCCTGCTCGACGACTTTATCATGTCGATGAAGATGGTTGACAACGGCTACCGCATAGCATATACAGCCGATGCCTTCGCCATGGAATACGGTTCTGCCAACCTGGAAGAGGAAGGCAAGCGCAAACGACGCATAGCAGCAGGCGGTCTACAAAGCATCTGGCGATTGAAACGAATGCTCAATCCGCTGCGCCACCCTACTGCAACATTCCAATACATATCACACCGCGTGCTTAGATGGAGCATAACCCCTATTGCACTTATCGCCTTGATACCACTCAACGTGATACTGGTGATCGGAGGAAATGGACAGGTGTATAACATCATCTGGATATTGCAGATATTATTCTATGCGGCAGCATTAGCTGGCTATGTCTTGGCATGCAAAGGACGAAAGAACAAGATACTATATATTGCCTACTATTTCCTGTTTATGAACATCAATGTGTTCAGAGGAATGGCATACCTGTGCAAGCATAAGAATAACGGCGCTTGGGAAAAAGCAAAAAGAGGATAAAAAAACGTACAATATTTGCATCATTTTCAAATATTTATTATTATCTTTGCCACATAATCTTTTACAATATATGAATCAGAACGAACGCGACATTCTTTTGCAGAAACTAGCCGAGGCAAATCAGAAGGTACTACAGGCAAACAATGAAAGAGATGCCGCCTTGAAAAAGCTTAAAGAGTATGAAGAAATGACTCAGAAAGCAGAAAAGGCGAGCAAGATGAAATCATTGTTTCTTGCCAACATGAGCCATGAGATACGCACTCCGCTTAATGCCATCGAGGGTTTCTCGCGCATCATGGCTGAAATGGATATTGCAGAAGAGCGAATGAAGTTTCTCGAAATAATCGAAAGCAGCAACAACCGATTGCAAAGTCTCATAAATGAGATTCTTGACTTGTCGAGAGTGGAGAGCGGAGAAATTACATTCAAGAAAGATTTGGTAGAACTGAACCAGATATTCAGCGACACGAAACAGGTGTTTAAGTTCAGATGTTCCAGCAGCGTGAAGCTGGTTTGGAACAGACCAAACATCAACGTAACATTCAATACAGACGCCAACAGACTGCAACAGGTGTTGTCCAACCTGATAAGCAACGCTCTGAAACATACTACAAAAGGCAATATAACATTCGGTTACCAGCTCATCAACGACGGACAGGAGATTGAGTTCTTTGTCAGCGATACCGGTACTGGTATAGCAAAAGAAGACCAAGAATCTATATTCCTGACATACGTATCAAAGGATGCCGAAACCATGAAAAACAGTTTCGGACTCGGACTGCCGCTTAGCAAAATCATCGTTGAGAAAATGGGAGGCACCATAAGAGTGGAATCAGAACTTGGCAAAGGCACAAAATTCACATTTGTCTTGCCGTTTGAAGGTTCCGTAGGTGGATTGACAAAGAACATCAAGATTACCACAAACTCTAGGACACTGAGAGTAAGCACACAGACCAATGTACAGAACATGAAGACCATACTCGTGGCTGAAGACGAAGACAGCAACTACGAATTGGTTAGAATAGTGCTCAACAAGAGATACAGACTGGTTAGAGCCAAGAACGGCATTGAGGCTGTTACGCTGAACGAAGAAGAAAAGCCTGACTTGATTCTGATGGACATAAGAATGCCGGAAATGAACGGTCTGGATGCAACAAGAATAATAAAGGAGGTCAACAGAAATACGCCAATTGTCGCGCTTAGCGCCTACGCTTTTGAAAAGAACATACGCGAAGCGAAAGATGCCGGCTGCGATGAGTTTATGGCAAAACCATTCAAGGTGGAAGAACTGATAGATATGGTTAGAAAATACATAACGGATTAGACTTAAGAGATTTATGGGCAAACTGGCTTTGAAGAAATATGCAACAACAATGATTCTTGTTGTTCAGATAATTATTGCGATATTCACTTTCGTAGGTATATTCGGGGGCGCTGACAGTCCTATAGGCAACACAGCGAAAGCCATGATGGTATATGCCTTGCCATTTCTTATCGTAGCCAATATCGTATTGCTTATTTACTGGCTCATTAGCCGTAACTGGTTGTGGACATTGATTCCTGTTGTCTGCATTGTCTGCTGCATACCCTACATCGGAACTTTCTTCCAGACCGGATTGCTTAACGACCACAACAAGACCGGCAAGACTGACATCAGAATTGCCAGTTACAACGTTGCCAGATTCGGCCAGGAAACATCTGGCTTCATTTCTCATGGTATCCTGTCGGAAATGAAGAAAAAGCAAATAGACATACTCTGTCTGCAGGAATATAATGACAACTGTGGCGACAAGAAGAATTCAGACAGCTATAAAGAATACTTCCCTTATATGATGCTTGGCGAGAACGACATGGTAGTCTACAGCCGATATCCTATCACAGCAAGCAAGAACATGCCTTTTGAAGGCACTAACAATAGTGCCATGTGGGCCAACATAGACATTAACGGCAAATATATAAAGGTTTTCAACGTGCATCTTGAGACAACGGGATTCAACAGAACCCTAAAGAAAGCCAACAAGATGATGATGAACGGACATAATGTAGAAGAAAACAAACTGATTGGGGCAATATTCAACAACTACACGCTTGGCATGATAGCCAGAGCCGGACAGGCAGAGATTGTTGCGAAGGAGATAAAGGAATCAGAAGTGTCGACAATTGTATGCGGCGACTTCAACGATGTTCCTTATTCTTATGTCTACAACACCGTTAAAGGCGACCTTATAGACGGTTTCAAGGAATGCGGAAAGGGCTGGATGTATACCTACAGAGGAAAAAAGAAATTCAGAATAGACTATATCTTCCACGACAAGTCAATGCAAGGCCATCAGTATTATATAGAAGACCTTACATATTCAGACCACTACCCTGTGTTTATGAATCTTGAATTTCTTGGTACTTATTGAACAACCTTGAAGCGCACACGGAAAGAGCGTTTCTCCTCATCCCAATTAGTGCCCAACAATTCGAATCTTCCTATTTGTGATGTTGAACGTACGTGCTTGCCTATGCACGGACAAACATCATAGTTTCCAATACGTACAAGGCGTATTGTATCCGAAGCATCATAAGGAAGCCTATCAATACTGACATCATCAGGAAGGCTGTTTCTATCTACGTATTCATAGGTAACAGGAAGGTCTTCGGCTATCATATTATTCATTGTCACCTCAATAAGCTTTTCATCATGACGCGAAGGCTTGTTAGCAAGATAGAAACTCATCTTGCTCTTCTTTCTTTCGACATGGGCGTTATACGAACGCTTGCATCCAAAGATACGTATCATGACTTGATTTAAAAGGTGTTCCGCCGTATGTGCCGGCGGAAACTCCTCCTTATTGTGTTCGTTAAGAATAATCTGGTCCATAACTATAGTTTAATCTTTATGACTGCAGCTCCCCTACTCTCCAATGACAATGCAAGACTGCCATCTTTGGTCAGTTCGTAGGTCTTACGCTTGGATGTCATCAAATCTGTTGATGTGTACTTCTTCTCAGGTATAGCCAGATAGTCGAAAGCATGAGCCGGTATATTAACCCCTATGCAAACAGGTCTGTCTTCAAAGTTCACCGCAATCAGAAGCAATTCATTTTCATGCTTACGCAAGAATACATACTGACGGTCAAGATGAGCATTTACATACATAAGGTCGAAGAACAATCCCTCTGTAACTGCCTTTTCCTTGTTTGCTATCTTCAGCACCTTCTTGTATGTTTCATAGAGCGAAGTTTCGCTCTCGGTCAAAGTGCCCCATGCTGAACGGCAAAGAGTATCAACGCTCCAGTAGTCAAAGATTGTGGTACGACCATCCGCACCGCTAAAGCCTTCCTTGTCCATGCCACGCTCACCATACTCCTGACCGGCATAAAGCATGAAAGGATTTTGCTGCATCAAGACACTTGCTACCAATGCCGGCACACCTTTATTGCCATCGCCTGCAAAGAAGTCGCTTGCCACGCGTTGCTCATCGTGGTTCTCAAGGAAATAAAGCATGTTGTCGCGAATGTCGTCAGTAGACTGCCATGCGTTGCTTATTGACGATGCGTTTGAGAATCCGCAAGTTACTGCACGCATAGTATCATACATGCCTACCTTATCGTATAGCAGGTCAAAGCCATTGGCTATATAGTTGCGATATTCAGCAGGATTGTACACCTCGCCGATAAATACTATCTCAGGATATTGCTCCTTTACCTTTGCTGTTGCCCATCCCCAGAAAGCGGCAGGAACCATTTCTGCCATGTCGCAACGGAAACCATCTATGCCTTTAGATACCCAGAACAACAGAATGTCGAGCATCTTTTGCCATGTATTGGGAATCGGGTCGAAGTGTCCTACCTTACCTGCGTAATAGTCGACACCATAATTCAACTTGATAGTCTCATACCACTCATTGACACCTGGGCATGGACCGAAATGGTCGTTGCCAGTTGCCTTGGCAGGATTCTCCAGATATGGGTCTGGTTCACCTTTGTACAAGTCGAAATAAGGCGAGAAGCTACAGCCTGGACAATAATAGAAATTGTTCTGCGGGTCGAAACCATTGCGGCAGTTGTCTTCCTCACCCAAGTCCTTCACACCTTCAGGCTTGCAAATGGAATGATATTGTCGGGCAACATGATTTGGAACAAAATCGATGATAACCTTCATTCCTGCACTATGTGTGCGCGAAAGCAACTGTTCAAACTCAGCCATACGATTATCTACATCAACAGCCAAGTCGGGGTCTATGTCGTAGTAATCAGTAATAGCATATGGCGAGCCCGCCTTTCCTTTGACTATTGCAGGATGATTGCGCGGTATGCCATACTTGGTATAATCAGTCTGAGTGGCATGTCTAATGACACCCGTATACCACACATGAGTAACACCAAGACCTTTTATCTGCTTTAATGTCTTGGCATCGAAATCGTTCATCTTGCCACAACCATTTTCGGCAATCGTGCCGTTCTCGATACGAGAAGTATTACGATTGCCGAATAAACGTGTGAATATCTGATAGATTATTATTTTGTTCTTCATATTGCTTAAACAATACCGTGTGCTGCTACATTCTTGTCGATGCGTCCAATCATTCCCTGAAGAGCCTTGCCCGGTCCGCACTCTGTGAAATCATCAGCTCCGTCAGCTATCATATTCTGAACACATGATGTCCAGCGTACGCCACTTGTCAGCTGAGCAATAAGATTTGCCTTTATGGCAGAAGGTTCTGTATATGGCTTGCCGTCGACATTCTGATAAACTGGGCACTTTGGTTCTGCAAATGTTGTATTCTCAATTGCTGCCTGAAGTTCATCCTTAGCTGGCTGCATCAATGGAGAGTGGAATGCTCCGCCAACCTTCAATGGCAATGCACGCTTGGCACCTGCAGCCTTCATCTTTTCGCATGCCTCGTTGATAGCCTCTATATTACCAGAGATTACGAGCTGACCTGGACAATTGTAGTTGGCAGGCACAACAACATAACCATCCTTATTTACTTCTGCACATATTTCCTCTATCTTGTCGTCTGGAAGACCTACGATAGCAGCCATTGTTGAAGGTGCAGCCTCACATGCCTTCTGCATAGCCATGGCACGAGCATAAACAAGCCTCAAACCATCTTCAAAGCTGATTGCACCGGCAGCAACCAATGCAGAGAACTCTCCCAATGAATGTCCAGCAACCATTGATGGCTGGAAGTCGTCGCCCAGGCACAAAGCAGAAATTACACTATGCAAGAATACAGCCGGTTGTGTCACCTTGGTCTGAGTGAGCTGTTCGTCTGTACCTTCAAACATGATGTCGGTAATTCTATAACCGAGAATATCGTTTGCTTTTTCAAACAATTCTTTTGCCAATGGATTGTTGTCATAAAGGTCTTTACCCATTCCAACAAACTGTGCTCCCTGTCCGGGAAATACGAATGCTTTCATCTTTTGCTATTTAAAATTGAATAATTATTATCTTAAAAACGATGCAAAGTTACGAAAATAAAAACAAAATTAAGAGTTTTTATAAAACAAAGTGAACCGAAGGACATATAGAACGAAAAAGAGTTGGCATTCTATCCTGCCAACCCTTTGATATTGTTTCGTGTTATTCTTCCTTTTTCAGCGGTACAAGTACGCTAAACGTAGAACCCTCGCCAAGAACCGACTCTACGGCAACATCACCGCCATTCTTTCTTGCGAAGTCGGCACACAACTGAAGTCCGAGTCCACTACCCTCTTCACCGCTTGTACCGTACGTCGTCTCACCCTTATGGAATAGTTCTCCCAATCTTTCCGGAGCGATACCCACACCATGGTCTCTTATGCTTATCTTGGCAAATTCGCCTTCGATGCCTGTAATAATCTCTATCGTACTGTTCTCTGGGCTAAACTTGACAGCATTAGACAGGAAGTTGCGCACAACGGTCTTTAGCATATCGTTGTCTGCCCTGACAACTAGCTTGTCGCAATTCGGTTTGTATTCGAGAGTAATCTTCTTTGTAAATGCAATCATAGAGAAGATCTCTACGACACCCGGTATCACCTCATTAATGTCGAAGTCCTGATAAACAACATTAATCCTACCCGTCTGGCTTTTAGTCCACTTAAGCAGGTTGTCCAGCAAGTCGTGGGTTTCCTCACTTTCCTTGTTGGCCTTGTCTAGCAGTTCAAACATTTCCGGTCCTATGACATCTGGCGATATTGCACTTACAACGAGGTTGAGCACCATGCGGATAGATGCCATTGGCGAGCGCAAGTCGTGAGCGATTACGGAATACATCTTGTCGCGGTTTGAGATGGTTCGCTTGAGTTCCTCATTCTGGCGCACGATAATTCTTTTTGCTGCCACAAGCTGTACCTGATGCATAACGCGCATAACAAGTTCTTCCTTGTTGAAAGGCTTGGTTAGGAAGTCATTGGCACCAACCTGGAAACCGTGTACAAGTTCCGACGGATTGTTAAGAGCAGTAAGGAAAATAATCGGTATTTCCTGAGTTTCTGCTTCTTTTTTCAGAATCACAGCCGTATCGAAACCACTTATACCTGGCATCATCACATCCAGCAATATAAGGTCGGGCTTTTCTGTCTTTGCCGTCTCTATGCACTCTTCACCGTTGTTAGCTGTAATTATCTGGAAACCTTCGTTGGTCAATAATATCTTTAACAGCAAGACATTGCTGACCACATCGTCAACCACCAAGATTTTATAATCTCCGCGGTTGATTTTCGTTCCAAGGGAATCACCCAAATCCATCATAGTATTCTGCGTTTATTAATGTTATTGTGCAAATATACTTTATTTTTTTCTAATAAGCAAATAAAAAAAGGAATGTTTCCATTCCTTTTCTATTTTATTTCAAGATGTTGTACATCAGAGATGCAAGTGAAATCAAGATTGACGTTGCCGAGAACCATAGAGTGGTCATACTACCCACGCTTGAGTTCTGTGCTTTTGCCTTGTTCGGCTCAACTATTATCACGTCGTTCTGCTGCAGATAATAATAAGGTGAATTTATCAGTTCTGCATCGTTGATGTTCAAAACATGTATTGACTTCTGTCCCTGTGCATCTTCGCGTATGAGCTTAACTCTGTCGCGCACACCATAGATGGTCATGTCGCCAGCCTGTGCCAAAGCCTCGAGCACGGTAATCTTCTCGCGAGACACCTGGAATGAACCCGGACGAGCAACTTCACCAAGTACAGAGATGCTATAGCTTGACATTCTAACCGTTACGATAGGATTTTCTGTTGCCGACATGTAAGGCTTGATCTTGTCTTCAATCAGTTTTTCAGCCTCGCTCTTTGTCAAGCCGCCCACCTTTACTCTTCCGATTTTAGGAAATTCGATATAACCTTCATTATCTACAAGGTACATCTGGAGCATAGCCTGTGAGTAAGATGTCTTCTGACCAACGGTATAAGGAGTTGGCACAGTCATATTGAATGACACGGCTGCCTCTGGGTCGGTTGTGCTTACGGTAATTGTCAACTGGTCTTTTGGCATGATACGCGCATCATAGAGTGTCTTAGACGCACTCAGGTCTACATAATCGCTATTCTGAAAATATGCGACATTCTTTGAACTTGAGCAGCTACCCAGGAATACAATTATTGCCATGAGAGCCAACGGTAATACTAATCCTTTAATATTTCTCATTTTTTCTTTTGTTTTTAAAACCAAATGCAAATATACATTATTTTTTCTATATACATACAAAAAGTTATAAAAAAAATGAAGATAGAAGGCAGATAGAGGACAAATGTCTTGCGTTCCTTCTATCTCCTTCTACCTTCTTCTATCTTCTTAACTTGTTAACTTATTAACTCATTAACTTATCAACTATCAACTCGTCAACTTGCCAACTCATCAACTTATCAACTATCAACTCGTCAACTTGTCAACTCGTCAACTTGTCAACTAAATCAATAGAACTTAAAGTAGTTCTTTGCGTTGTTGTAAGAAATGTCTTCAACCATGCGGCTGAGGATTTCCTGATCGTTTGGCAGCAGACCCTTCTCTACATCTGTTCCGAGGATGTTACAGAGCAGACGGCGGAAGTATTCATGACGTGGGTAGCTCAGGAATGAGCGTGAGTCTGTCAACATACCTACGAAGCGGCTCAGCAAACCGAGAACAGAGAGTGCGTTCATCTGGCGTGTCATGCCGTCGAGCTGGTCGTTGAACCACCAACCAGAACCAAACTGAATCTTGCCTGGACAACCGCCCTGGAAGTTACCGAGCATTGTAGCGATAACCTCGTTAGCACATGGGTTAAGTGTATAGAGGATTGTGCGTGTCAGCTTGCCCTGCATGTTGAGCTTGTTCAGGAACTTGCTCATTGCCTTTGCTGTGTTGAACTCACCGATAGAGTCGAAACCTGTGTCAGGACCGAGCAGGTTGTACATTGCTGTATTGTTGTCGCGGATAGCACCATAGTGGAACTGCTGTGTCCAGTCTGCCTCTGCATCCATGATAGCCATTTCTGTGAGGAAGCAGTTCTTGTACTGACGTACCTCAAAGTCGCTCAACTGCTGGCCACGCATTGCCTTTTCAAAGATGGTCTCAATCTGCGACATTGTGTACTCCTCGTCATAGAACTCCTCGATACCATGGTCTGAAAGCTTACAGCCGTTTTCTGTGAAGAAGTCATGACGCTTCTGGAGTGCGTCGAGCATATCGGCAAACTTAGTGATTGTAACGCCAGACACCTCCTCCAACTGATGAACGTAAGCTGGGAACTCTGGCTTCTCGATGTTCATTGCCTTGTCTGGACGCCATGCAGGAATCATCAATGGGTCGTTAGCGCCTCTTGTCTCAGCATACTGCTTGTGGAAACGGAGGTCATCAACAGGGTCGTCGGTTGTACAAACACACTCTACATTGTAGTGGCGCATGAAACCGCGTGCTGTAAACTCTGGCTGCTGCAACTTCTCGTTACACTCGTCGAAAATCTCGCGTGCAGTCTTTGGACTGAGCTGCTTCTCAATGCCGAAAGCTGTCTTCAGTTCAAGGTGTGTCCAGTGGTACAATGGGTTGCGGAATGTATATGGAACTGTTTCTGCCCACTTCTCAAACTTCTCCCAGTCGGTAGTATCCTTACCTGTACAATACTTCTCATCAACACCGTTTGTACGCATAGCACGCCACTTGTAGTGGTCGCCGCCAAGCCAAAGTTCGGTAATGCTCTTGAACTTATGGTCACTTGCTACCATCTCTGGAATAAGATGGCAATGATAGTCGATGATAGGCATCTTAGCCGCATGATTGTGGAACAGGTCTTGCGCTACTTGTGTGTCAAGCAAGAAGTTCGCATCATTAAATTGTTTCATAATAAATATATGTTTAAAGGTTTCTATAAAATTCTATTGAATGCAAAAATAACAAATAAATTCCGTAATATCAAAAACTTTACGTATTTTTGCATAAAAATTAACGTAAACGATGACGTATTCAAATAAGGTACTGCTAATATACACTGGCGGCACGATAGGCATGAACCTCAATCCGCTTACCAATGCGCTTGAGCCGTTCGACTTTGAACATCTTTTAAATGCCGTTCCTGAACTGAAACAGTTTTCAACCACAATAGAGACTTATCAGTTCTGCCCTCCCATCGACAGCAGCGACATGTCGCCTAAGCTATGGATTGAACTGACGCATATCATTGCCGAGAGATATGAACAATACGACGGCTTTGTAATTCTTCACGGCACAGACACAATGGCCTATACGGCATCTGCCCTAAGCTATACGCTTGAGAATCTTACCAAACCCGTAATTCTTACAGGCAGCCAGTTGCCGATAGGCCAGTTGCGCACCGACGGCAAGGAGAATCTCATCACAAGCATCGAGATAGCTGCAGCCAAGAATGCCGACGGCACAGCTAAGGTTCCTGAAGTGGGTATTTATTTCAACGGCCGACTGCTGCGCGGCAACCGCACAACCAAGCAGAGTGCCGACGGCTTTAATGCCTTCGAAAGCTACAACTACCCGCCGTTGGTTGAAGCAGGTGTCAACATCACATACCATGAGCACCGGATATTGAAGCCCGACTTTAGCAAACCTATGGTCCCACACTTCTCGCTCAACAATAACGTCATCATCTTCTCACTGTTCCCCGGAATACGCGAAGACCTTATCCGTCATATCATAGCCACTCCTAATCTGCAGGCCATTGTAATGCGCACGTTCGGTAGCGGCAACGCACCACAGAGTCCTTGGCTCATGAAGGCACTCAAAGAGGCAAGGAAATACGGCAAGATAATAGTCAACATAAGCCAGTGCATGCAAGGCAGCGTAGAGATGGGCAGATACGACACCGGCTATCATCTTAAGGAGGCAGGCGTCATCAGCGGTCACGACTCCACCGTAGAGAGTGCTGTTACCAAATTGATGTTCCTGCAAGCCAACTACACCGATATCGATGAGATAAGAAGCATGATGTCAAAGAGCATCAGGGGCGAAATAAGTTTGGCATAAAAAAAACTAAAATCAAGCACAAATTTATTCGGCAATCAGAAATATTATGTATATTTGCACTACTGATTTCAAATAGGACAATTCACATTATTCTATAAACTAATATAATTATGAAAGACTTAAAAGGAACAAAGACAGAAAAGAACCTGCAGGAAGCTTTCGCAGGTGAATCAATGGCACGCAACAAGTACAGCTACTTTGCATCTAAGGCAAAGAAAGACGGTTTCGTACAGATGGCAGCTATCTTCGAGGAAACAGCCAACAACGAGAAGGAGCATGCCAAGTTGTGGTATAAATATCTGCATGGAGGTTCTGTTGGCACAACAGAGGCAAACCTTGAGGATGCAGCAAACGGCGAGAACTACGAGTGGACTGACATGTATGCTCGCATGGCTAAGGAGGCTCGCGAAGAGGGTTTCGACGAGATAGCTGCAAAGTTCGAGGGTGTTGCAGCAATCGAGAAGGAGCACGAGGAGCGTTATCGCAAGCTATTGAAGAACCTTCGCGACAAGAAGGTATTCTCAAAGGACGGCGATGCTGTATGGCAGTGCGCTAACTGCGGCCACATCGTTATCGGCAAGGAGGCTCCAGGCATCTGTCCTGTATGCGAACACTCACAGGCATACTTCCAGGTAAGAGCAGAGAACTACTAAATATCGTTAAGCGTTTAGCGTTAACGCGTTCAACGCTCAAAGTCATGAGGGACGTACCACAACTGCGGTGCGTCTCTTTTTTGTCTTGATCAGTAAGGAATAATTCAGTAAGTGGGCAGCTTACTGTCAGTCAGAACGCCAAAAACTGCCAGTAAGCGGGCATAAAACTGTCAGTTAGTCGGCATAAAACTGTCAGTTAGTCGTCGTAAAACTGATTGTAAATACGCTAAATAACTTAAAGAGAGACGTACCTAACATTGACGGCACGTCTCTCTTATCAATATATATGTGGGTCATTTAAAAACTCAAACTCAAATCAACTCCGCATTGGAATGGATTGTTGCGCTGAGAGAAGGTGCGGGCAACTCCATCTGCAGAACTTTCTACAAGGAAAGTATTGTAGCGGGTATCGGTGATGTTGCGCGCCCAAAGATTCAACTTAAGAAGGTTGAAATCAAGCACAACATGTGCACCTAGAGTTGCATAAAGCGGTTGAGAATGCTTGTTGGCTGCATCCCAGTAGATTCTGCCACTGCCATTTACATTGGCTCCGATTGTCAATGAGCGAAGGAGAGCAGTTTCTGATACAGGTATTGAATAATCGGCTGCAGCACTAAATGTATGCTTTGGCACGAAAGGCACGTAGTTGCCACGATGGTTGTCAGTGGTTCCATCTGCCAAACTATCGGTATACTGGCGAAAGGTTGAGTAAGCATAGCCGTAAGTGGCTGACCAAGACAATCGGTCGTTGAAGGCACTACCACGCAAAGCCACTTCTACACCCGCGCTGCTGCTCTTTCCTGCATTAACCATCATGCGGCCATAGCCATAGCGGCCTGCCATCACCGAGAGCTGCTGGTTGCGTATCTGCATATAATAGGCCGAAATGTCAGCATGCACCTTGCCACCAAAGAGATTTAGGCGTGAACCGAGTTCATAGTTCCAGCTCTCCTCTGGCTTATAGGCTATAGTATTGTTTACGTTATCGTATTCGGCATCGGTATGTTCAACAACAACATCCTTCTGCATGAGTTGCATGAGCTGCGCACCGAGCTGACTCTGCTCGGTTCTGAATATGTCGGAGAACATCTGCAGGTTGTAGCCACCGGCACGGAATCCCTTGCTCACCGCCATGTAAACGTTGTTGCCCTTATTGTCTAATCGGTAGGTCAAAGCCAATTTTGGGAGCAACTGGCTGTAGTCGGTATGGTGGTTGTTTTGCAGATATGATGTGAAGGTGTGACTGGTACTCATCGGACGTCCCTGCATTGTTCCGTTGTAGTCTAGGCGGAAGGTTGAACGAGTGTCGTAATCTATGCTGACGCGCTGATAGTCGTAGCGCAAGCCAAGCGTAAGCATCAGTCGGTCGGTCAAATCAACGTTTGACTCGTGATAAAGTCCGATGTTGAATTGTGGCGTGTGGAACATGCCTGGTACATAGTTGTCGTCCATAAGCAGATTCTTGGCTACCATCGGCGGCATGCCCATGTGGCTTATAATCATGCTGTTCATGTCGGCACCGAAGTAAACTGGTGCATCTGTGCGCAACCACTGATAGCTCAGGAAAACACCAGTGGTGTGCTTCCAACTATCGGCGAGTGCACCGCGAAGTGTTGTCTCGTGGGTCAGGGCATTCATCTTCTGACTTTGCTCCAATCGCATGAAATCGGCAGGCAGATAATCTTGGTCCATTACCATGTAGTCGTCAAGATACTGATGAGACGTAGTGGAATGTAATGTGGTTGATTCTGACAACTGTCCCTTGAGGGTCAGGCCAGTGTTTACCATCTGTCGGCGGTAGCCATTCATCAAGGTTGTTGATGGGTCGTTCCATTCGTCGGTTGCCTCATCCCATTCTCCGTATGCAAAACCGTTCTGGTTGACATACTGGTAATCCGACACGAAATCAAGCGTAAACCTGTCAGACATCTTCCATACTGCGCGCAACTTAGCACCCGCCTCATTCATAAGGTCGGCATCTTCGCCAAGATTGGTGTTCTCAAAGAATCCTTTCTGTCCGTTATAAAAAGCGGAAACAGAGAATGCGAGTCGGTCGCCGAACTTAAATCTATGTGACAGTTCTGCATTACCATACAAACCTGTGCCTATTCCCAAACGAATGTCTGTGCCTTGATTATTCATCGGATTCTTCGAATACATGCGCACAACACCTCCCTCGGTATTCATTCCGTAGAGTGTGCCCTGAGGTCCACGAAGTACATCGACACGCTCTATCTGGTAGAAATGGCTGTTGAATGCCGATTTGTTGACAAGAGGTATATTGTCGGCATATACGCCCACGGCAGGACTTCCTATGCGCGAGCCGATGCCTCTTACATACATAGATGATGTGAGACGCGAACCATAGGCTGGCATCGTGAACGAAGGCACGTAGGCCGAGAGCTGACTCAAATCTCTTATATTGAGATTATCCATCTCTTTGGTGGTCAGCACGCTACTGCTCAATGGCAGATGGCGCAGACGGAGATTTTCCTTTGGTTGCGATACAACGACAACCTCGTCGAGGTCGATGACTCTTGATGTAGAATCGGCAAGACTTTCTGTAGGGTTAGCCGCTACATTTAGGCTTCCCAACAACAGAAATGATGTTATTATTATTGATTTATCCATATAAAAACGATTTCGGGTGCAAAATTACAAACAATGGTTTGTATGCACAATCATTATTTATGTGGATTTTGATGTTCAGACTTACTCGTTGATGGCTCCGCAAGAAGGACATGCACCCTTATGAGTCAGCTCACTTCCGCAACTGCCACAACGATAGCGCGGATGGCTGTGCTTGAAATACTGGCGGAAAGCAAAGAGCACATAGAAAAGAAGGCACGGATAACCTATATAATATAAGGTGGCAATGGTATAGAAAACGTAGTTGACGGCACACACGGCTCCCAAACCGCAAAGATACAACACGGCTTCGGCTGCATTGAGTCGCTTGAAGGTGTCTTCTACCGTGGCTATGGCAATGATGATTATTGCCCACACAGAGATGATAAAAAGGCCTAAATGCAACGGCAGAGAAAAGGGATTGAGCGTGGGGTGATAATAGAAATGCTTCCACGACTCTTCTGCAAACATCTGTATAGTGGCGTAGAATACGGCAGAAGTTGCCACAAGAATGGCAAGCAGAGAGGGATAGAACGAGGATATGTCGCGGAAATGCACGATATAGGCATTGCGCCTTGACAACTTGCGCAAACCATAGATACCGAAAACCACAACCACGAAGGCAAGGAATATGAGCAGATGAACGTCGGAAAAGATGTCGATAAAGCGCGAAATGGGGTCGTCGGGCGATACTCCGGGCAGAAGTTCCGACTCATGTATCCATCCTTGTGTCGACTGGTCGCGCGCCACCTTCACCCAAACGGAATCTACCGTATCCATTGGCAAGGTCATGATGTCTGCCACAACAATATTGTCGTCGTTATAGACAACTACAGAATCGAACGGCAATTCGTCGGGTTGCTGACAAACGAGGCGTATGGAATCTGCTGTTACTATGAAGTTGTAGCCTTCCCATTCGTCAGGTGTGTGGCGTACCTGATTATAGCAGGAAGACAATAGAAAGACAAGCAACAGGCAGACAACACTCCTCATATTATATTAATTATCGTTATAGACATTCATCTGACAATTGCGGCAATCGAATTCGAGACGGAAACGACGGCCATCGGCAGAAACAAGGTAGAGAGGTTCTTTCCATTCTGGTTTGGCAGTATTGCCAAGGCGTTTGCTGCAGGCTCCGAGAGCATAGCGCAGACAGTGGCGGCATTGCATAAGAAGTGCCGTATCAGCAGGATTCAGCTCGTATGCAGGATTAAGTCCCGTAAGCCCGCAACTGGAATAATAGTCGTCGGCAACGGCATTTGCCACATTGTGGAGGTAGGTGTACTTGCCATATCGCTGTAATCCTGAAGCATGGCGTAGGCCTTCCGACGGAACTTCTGGCACAAGGCGCTTAGCTGATATGGCTTCATCGAGCTGTTCTACAACATCTCTTTTCATCGTAGACAGCACGCTGCTTGGTATGAACCAATTGAAATTGGCAGGCATCTTGACATCTGTGCATTCGTATGTAGTGCCCCCTAACTTGGTAAGCTGGCGCACTATATTCTCGCGAGGCGGTTTCTGTGCCGACTGATGTTCGGCTTCTATTTTCGTCTTGACGCTTACAAAACCAGAGACAGACGCTTCCAGTACAAAACCGCTGTCTGTTTCTGAAAGATACATGGCAACGGGTATCCTGCGTTCCGACGAATTCTTTGACAATTGTCGCTCAAACTCTTGGTCGTTGTTTCTATAAAGTGGCATGCCCGCCTTCAACGTTCTTGGCATCTTGAGCGGATAAAGACGATTGCCTTCAGCCCTGTTTACTCGGAAACCTTCCAGTTGGTTGCTGTCGTTGATGAAGCAAAGGCCGTCGCCATTGGCAAAGGTCGCCACACCTGCCACGTTGAACGAAGCGCCTCTTATCTCTTTCACCTTTCCTACATACTCGCCAATGGCTTTAGGGGTGTCTGGCGAAAAGATGTCTGGCCGGCGACCTTCCAGGAAGTATGAGGTAAAGCCGCGGTTGAATGTCTTGTGAAGATTGGGTTCAAAAGAATAGTTGCATCTGCCCAAAGAAGCACGTCGGTACTTGTCGGGATGCTTAGAGATGTAGTCATCGAGGAGTTGGCTATAGGCAGCCGTAACGTTCTTCACGTAGGTTGCATCCTTCAACCGGCCTTCAATCTTAAACGAAGAAGCTCCAGCCTCTATCAGCTTAGCCAGATTGGCGCTTTGATTCATGTCTTTCAATGAAAGGAGGTATCGGTTGCGCTCTATCAGTTTATTGTCGGAATCAACCAAATCGAAAGCCAACCGGCAAAACTGTGCACACTCTCCCCTATTAGCAGAGCGCTTGAAACAATGTTGAGAGGCATAACAAAGACCGCTATAGCTCACGCACAAAGCACCATGAACGAAGACCTCTAATGGCATGTCGGGCACTTGGCTGTGTATCTTGGCAATCTCTTCTGCAGACAATTCGCGAGCCAACACCGTTCGGCTGAAACCGGCATCACGCAACCATCTTACTTTCTCAACTGTTCTATTGTCGGTCTGCGTGCTTGCATGTAGCCCCATGCCTTCTACCATGCTTGCCACCGCCATGTCCTGAACAATGACGGCATCGACGCCTACTGCAGCCAATTGCTCCAGCAATTCGCGCGTATCGTCCAGTTCGCCATCGTAGACAATAGTATTCACCGTAACGTAGACTTTTGCGGCATAACGATGGGCATAGGTGCACAGTTGTTCTATGTCTTCAATAGAATTGCCCACAGATGCCCTTGCGCCAAAGCGTCTGGCACCTATATATACGGCATCTGCACCATGGTCGATGGCTGCCTTGCCACACTCCAAGTCTCGTGCGGGAGATAAAAGTTCTAGAAACGTCACTCTATCTTGCTTATATCAAATGGTGTTTCCTGATAAACATAGTAGTTTATCCAGTTGCTATACAGAAGATTGGCATGTGCACGCCATGTGACAACCGGTTCGTTGTCTGGATTGTCGTCGCGATAGTAGTTGACAGGCATTTCCACGTCGTCGCGCACATCCTTATCGCGCTTGTACTCCTTGTCCAAAGTATTAGGTGCGTATTCCAAATGGCCAGTAATGAAAAACTCACGGCCACCACGCGCCATTACTATGCTGACGCCTGCCTCATCGGAATCGGCAATAAGTGTAAGTTCTGGATTAGAAAGTATATCCTCGTGTCTTAGTTCGGTATGTCTACTATGAGGCATGGTAAACATATCGTCGAAGCCACGAAAAATAGGCAGTTGCGGAAGCAATGGCTTTTGCGAGAAAACACCAAACTTCTTCTTTGGCAACGGATACTTAGGCACACCATAATGATAGTAGAGTCCTGCCTGTGCTGCCCAACAAATATATAGCGTAGACGTTACGTGGGTCTTTGCCCATGCGAAAATGCGCTTCATCTCTTCCCAATACGTAACATCTTCATATTCATAGTTTTCTACCGGTGCTCCGGTTATTATCATGCCATCAAACTTTTCGTCTTTCATTTCCTCGAAGTCCTTATAAAACATGAGCATGTGTTCTATAGGAGTGTTCTTTGGCGTATGGCTTTGCAGTTTCATGAAACTGATGTCCATCTGCAATGGTGTATTAGACAACAAGCGCACAAGGTCGGTTTCTGTTGTTATCTTCAGGGGCATCAAGTTCAATATCACTATTCTAAGAGGACGAATATCCTGCGATGTGGCACGTGTGGCGTCCATCACAAATATATTCTCTTTCTTCAGCAATTCTATTGCTGGCAACTTATCCGGTAGTCTTAACGGCATATATCTTTAATTATTATTTCTTTCAAAATCTATTCTATATCAATCATACATACAGACACATTGTCGAAGCCTCCTTCACAGATAGCAGCACGGCACAGCGCATCGGCATCACAGCCTTTATCGAGCACGGCTTTCATCTCTTCGTCAGTAAGCATATCGTTCAATCCGTCGGAACACAAGAAGAAGCGGCCGCCTTCTTTCACGCTGTCTGTAAAGTCGGTAATGTCTAGATACGAGGTTTTGCAACCCGCTCCTATGCAATTGGTGAGCACATTTGAATGCTTTTTCTCGCCTATCAGGGTGTTAAGGGAATGGTCGACAGTGAGTTGGCGCAACTCGCCATTATAGTATCTATAGAGTCTGCTGTCGCCACAGTTTATCCAGAGGTATCTGCCACCATAGTATATTATGGCAACAAGCGTTGTGCCCATGCTTGAAAGCGAAGGGTCGGCCAATCCTTTCGATTCTATAATCTTGTTGATTGATTCCAACCAATTCAATATTATCTCGATAAGGCCTTCTGGAGTAAGGTTGTCGGGCAGATCGCTAAGAAAAAAGCTCAGGTTCGACAATGTCGTCTCGCTTGCCACCTCGCCTGCATTATGACCACCCATACCATCTGCCAAGGCAATGGCAAACCGTGTCTGTTTGTTATCGTCGATGGTTGTATGGTATATCTCGTTTCTGATAAGTCGCTCGCCTACCAGAATCATGTCTTCATTGTTTTGTCGTATGCATCCCAATTGGCAGGATGCTGATATATTCAGTTTACTCATTCTATACAATGCTAACTTCTAAGTTAATATTGGCAATAGTTACAATGTCGCCGTTTTTTATCGACATTAGGTCGTCAGGGCGAAGCATGCGCTGATTGAGTTTGGTGCCATTTGAAGAGTGCTTGTCTATGATGCACCACCCTATCTGTGGTTTGTAAACCAATTGTGCGTGCACTCCCGACACATACTTATGCTGCTCGAAGATTTGGCGGTACGGACCTTGACGTCTACCAACCACAGCGCCGTTGATGCCCGAGATGCTTATGTCGAGGCTTGAGTTTGTAAGTGTCAGTTTAGGAATGTTGTTCGATATGTTCGATAGAGAGACAGAAAGGTTGTTGCCTGTGGTCTCGACACCCGAGAAGAAGCCCTTTGAAGAATTGTCGGCCAACGAGGTGCTTTCGCCCAGCTTGCTTAATTCGCTGGCGGAAATCATCAGACCTCCACAATAGGTGCAACGTCGTCCGACACCTACACGGCGGCATTTGCTACAATAGACTAAGGCTTGTCCGCACTGGTCGCAATAGCGCGAATCGTCGTCTATTTCTTCTCTACATATCGGGCAAATAATCATAAGCACTCACACTCTCTATTAATCCTTAATATCTTCAGGCAATATCATCTGATAGCTCTCTGGGGTCAGTTCAGAAGGAGACAACATTGATACTCGCTGAGAAAGATTCTGTATCGTAACATCAAGCAAATTGCGCATTTCGCGGGCATTGCCAAAATATTTTGTCTTGCTTACCACCATTCTGCATATCAAGTCAAGCAACTTGAACTCTGCCTCTGGCGACAGCATAAATTGTTCTTCACTTGCCATGCCCTTATAGATGGACAGGAGTTCGTTTTCATTATAATCTTCTATGTGCATCTTGTGACTGAAGCGACTGGCAAGACCTGCATTTGCCATCATGAAGTTGCTCATCTCGTCCTTATAACCGGCAGCTATGACAACAAACTTGCCACGGTCGTCTTCCATTCGCTTTACCAAGGTGTCTATGGCTTCTTTGCCGTAGTTGTCGTTGTCGGTGTTCAGCATGTAGGCCTCATCAATGAACAAGATACCGCCCATAGCCTTGTCGCACATCTTGTTGACTATCTTAGGGGTTTCGCCCATATACTTTCCCACAAGCGATGCCCGGCTCACCTCGACAACCTTGCTCGACGACAAGATGTCCATGCTATAAAGCAGTTCGCCCATCTTTCGTGCTATGGTGGTCTTGCCTGTGCCAGGGTTACCTGTAAGAATAAAGTTCATGACCATCTGCTGTACATTGCCAACACCTTGTTCTGAGCGCTGACGCATGAACATGCTCTGAACGGCCAGTCGTCTTACCATATTCTTGACAGAGCGCATGCCTACAAGCTTGTCGAACTCGTTGAGTATCTCGTCTAATGGACGCTTCTTCTCGCCTTGCGACATCGGGAGGTCTTCTACCGTCAGCTTATACATATCTGCCTGTACGAACTGAGGATTAGACATTTCTCTTATCAACCTGTGGCTTTGTTTTTCTACCGTCTCGTCGAACACTTTTCTTGCCTCACGGGCATTGCCGAAATTCTTGTCTTTACGCAAGTAGAGTTGTTCAAAGAGTCTATGTACGGCTGCGCTTGTATCGTCTTCTATTACGAAGTGCTTTCTGTAGGCCATAGCCAGGAAGATGTCTGTCAGTTCGTCTGGCGTATAGTCATCGAAATGTATAGTTTGGGTAAAGCGGCTCTTCAATCCAGGGTTGGAATCTATGAAGTCATGCATCTGGTCGGTATATCCTGCCACGATGCAAATAAACTTGCCACGGTCGTCTTCCAGTCGCTTGAGCAACGTGTCAATGGCTTCGGAACCAAAGGCGTCGCCATCACTCGACTTCAAAGTATATGCTTCATCGATAAACAGTACGCCTCCCATGGCCGAGTCAATCAGTTGGTTGGTCTTAATGGCCGTCTGACCACTATAGCCTGCCACAAGATTGCTTCTGTCCGCCTCAACAAGATGACCTCTTGTCAATACACCAAGTGTAGCGAACACCTCTGCCATAATCCTAGCCACGGTTGTTTTGCCCGTTCCAGGATTACCAGTAAAGACATAGTGCTTGCCTTGGAAAGTATTGTTGTCTCCACGCATAATCTGGAGATTGATGAACGATGCCAGATTAGATATTTCGTTCTTGACGGATTGAAGACCTACAAGACCGTTCAACTTATTCAAGCAGTCAGAAACATTGGCTTGCTTAGGCGCTTCATAAGGCACATCTTCAGCCTCAATCGTCATAAGTTGCTCGTCGCTCAATAGATGCAGGTTGCCTTGTTCCAGGCGCTCAGCCTGTTTCTTGCACATGGTATCAAACAACTGGCGCATCGTTCTGCCATTGGCAAAGTCCTTGCCTCTGTTGTCGTACATCTCCTTTATCATCTTCCTTATCAGCTCGAAAGCAGAATCGGAGAAGACGTACTTCTTGTCGCGCGCAAACGACTCCAATATGCAATAAAGCTCCATCGGAGTGTAGTCGTCTATATTAAGGAAATAGTTGAAACGGCTCTTGAATCCCTGATTTATTCTGAACAGATTGTCCATTTCCGTGCGATAGCCTGCTGCCACAACAACAAACTCGCCTCGGTCGTCTTCCATTCTCTTCATCAGTTTCTCCAAGGCTTGTGCTCCTTGGTTGTCACGCTCACCCGAACTGCTAAGCGGTACCAAAGTATATGCCTCGTCAACAAACAAAATTCCTCCCATGGCCTTGTCGCACAGGCGGTCTACGAGTTTCGGTGTTTCTCCCTGATATGGACTTACCATCTGGGCTCTGTCCACCTCTACAACATGACCGCTGTCCAAATAACCTATGGCTGACAATATCTCGCCAAGCTTACGGGCAATGGTGGTCTTACCTGTTCCTGGATTACCGGTAAGTACTATATGAACGCCCATCTTGCCTTTCTCGCCAAGACCACGTTCTACACGCTCGGTATTGTTCTTTACGGCATAAGCAATTTCCTTTACGGCGTGCTTCACCTCATCCATACCGATGTAGGAATCCATATCGGCAAGTATCTCGTCGAGACTTCTTTCCTGTGGCACATAGCCACGTATGTCTGACTCTTCTATGCATGTGGCATTTACTCCTCTGCTAATGAAAGAAGTGAAAATATCTTCTGCCACCTTTGCCGCCTCATGAGCATACCCGAAGGTCTCGTCTTTTGTCTTCAACAGATATTTGAAATACCTGTTCAGCTTTGCATCTGCCTCTGGAGTATAAGAAACCAAAGAATATTTTGTCTGCAGCATCTGCTTGCATATCATGCACAAATCCTGACAACCAGGTGTAGGCAGGTGGAACTTGTACTTGAAACGATTGGCTATTGCCGGGTTGTTCTCAAGGAAATCGTCCAATCCCTTTGGTAGTCCTGAGATTATTACAATAGGGTCGTCATTCCAATGGTCCATTTCCACAAACAACTTGTCGAGCGGATTCACCTGATTGGAATATCTGTCGGGAAGCAACTTCTGCACATTGTCGAAGAACAATATACCGCCACGTGCTTTCTTTATATTGTCATCCCATTTGTCAACAAACCTCTGATAGTCAACGGCATCAACCATTGTCAGTTTCGGTTTGTTTATTATTTTGTGCTGATAGAAATAATCGCGTATGATTTCTGCAAGCATTGTCTTGCCTGTACCGGTTTCTCCTATGATGATAGCGTTTACGCTGATGCGCACGTTGCTGATATCCTTCCTTGAATGAAGGAAGGTATATGTATCGACTACGGTCTTCATCTGCTGCTTAATCTCATCAAGTCCTACCAGGCGCTCAAGAAGATTGTGGGCAGACAATGCCGCGCCACACCATTTGCAGAATCTGGCTATCGAGCGGTTCTCTTTATGACAATGCTCACATTTCATTCTATCTCTTATGTTGCTCTTACTTTTGTATCTTATTCTATATCAGACTCTAACTGTTGTATTACCTTCGTTGGATTTACTCCTAGGTCGGGAGTCTTGAAGTCCATGAGCTTAGGACTGAACACCACAATCTCAAGCACAAACAGCAATGGCATCAGGCACCAGAAAGCGTAATGAATGACGCTCTCGCCTGCCACGGAATTTATCTGATTATATATATCGTCCATCAAGCCAAACTTTGTGCCCTTATACTTATAGGTCTTGGCCTTGAAAGAATAATATAGCGGTTCTAAAAGACGTGAGTTGATATCACCGTCCAGCACTTCGCCTATCAGTTTCTTGTCTTCCTTGCCTACGCCGTTGAAATCAGAACGATGGCAAATGAATGCATATACGAGTGTTATCAAGACTACAGCGGGCACAAACAACGACGGCATGCCTGCATCCACAAGTTTCAACAGCCATATAGGTATGTACGATGTGAGGAAACCGCCTATGCCCCATATCAACGACATAAGGAAGCCGTAGCCTCTGAAATATGCCTTAAGCATCATAAGCAGGGCTGACACGCCACCCAATGGCAGGGCTATAGATATGAACGAATGTTCGAGTACATATTCCTTGTTGCTTATGCCAACGAAAACCAGCATCAGCAGCCAAAGTATTGTCAAAGCATAGAAGACAGAGCGCCACAGGGTTTCGCGTGTCTTGACACCGTTGTAGTAGTCTCTCAGCTCGTCGCACTTGCGCTTTGTCTCCTCCTTAGCATTCTCAAAACGCTTGTAGTACTTCTGTTGCGGGTCAATATTTCCCAATGCCAGAAGCCATTGTTCCAGACTACGCTCATAACTGTAAGTTTCAGAGAAGTCCTTGTTTGGGTCTTCGTGAAATGCCACCGACATCCATTGTGCAAAGCAAGCACAACGCAATTCCGTGCGCACCAACGACATATATTTCGGTTCTGTATATGTGTCCTCGGTAACGATGGTTCCGTCAGACAACAGATAGCCAGGTTTCTCGCCTAGTATCTTGCAGAAGCGGTAGGCAGCCGTACGCATGTCATATGCTCCAAGCCTGTCCTTGTTTTCAGGACTCTTCATGTCGAAGCATGCTCTCGACTCTGCCAGTTCTTTTGTCCATCCATGCAACTGTGCGAAGTATGCAAAACGTCCGTCTGGGTCGCTGAAATCGGCTATTGCCAGTGCCACTTCTTCGTCTGTGGCGTTCTGCAGCTGCCTTAGCTGTTCTGCCAGCAACTCACCCACCTTCAACGGAGTATCGGCATCTTTCAGGTCGTAGGCAGCCATACGGTCAAGGTTATAAAGTACCTTATATGCCAACTGCCTGCTATACGGTTGTCCGTCAATCAGGATTCGCAACGATTCGCAAGCCATGCTTGTCTCATGACTATACATCCATGCCAGCAGTCGGCCGTCGGTAAGTGCCTGCCACTCGTCTTCCGTAAGGTTATCGCCTCCGAAACTCCTTACTATCTCCTTTATGCTTGACGACTGATGGCGTGCCAACAGCGGAATGTCCGGATCTATCTCATAGACAACCTTCAGTATGTCCTTTCTGCTTGTCTTGTCCTTATCCGAACTGAAATAGCCACGCAATCGCTCCATATTGCACTTTGTGTGACTCTCTATATATATCCAGAGTGGGTCATAGATGTTTCGCAACGCCACACTATACTCGTCGGCATAACTGAGCATCGATATAGCCACACTATGTATGTTGTCGCACATATTGCCATGCAAATCCTTGTAGGGATAAGAACTCTCCATGGCATAAACGGCCGACCATAACCCTGCCATTTGGTTTACTGGGTACTTGTTAGTTACGATATCCCTCAGCGTTACAGCCAGTTTTACATTTCCGCTCTGCTCCAACCATTCGGCTATGCGGCCACTATACAGATAGTTGCATGCCACGCGTTCATTGTCGAGCAATAGCGGTATCAGTTCATGAACATTGTCGGCCACGAGGTTGCGTTCCGGGTCAACTACAAAACTCTTATATCTCAGCACAGGCGATGACATGTCAACCTTTGGCGAACCACCTTCGAACCAACTCTCCACCTCATCGTATCCCCATCTTGAAGCAGGGTTTACGGAAGTCAGTCCTTGCACAATCATCTTCACCCTTTCAGGCAGTTCATCAATACCGGGCAGGCGTCCTTCGCTCTTACGTCTCATCATGGCTCTCTCGTTAGTTGCCATTGGCGCTTCGCCCTTCCAGATGGTCATCAGCGTGATGCCAAGTGAATAGAAGTCGACAGCTGGTGTTATTTCCACTACGCCATCTATCACGTCGTTATACATTTCCGGAGCTGCATATAGCGGTGTTCTTGCCTGAGAGGTCTTGAGCGTCTTTTTGTCGCCGTCCATTATCGATGATATACCGAAATCTCCCAACACCACTTCTGTGTGCGTCTCGTCTCTGAAGAAGAAGTTGCTTGGCTTTATATCCTTGTGAATGATGTTGCAGTTGTGGCAATATGCCAGCGAAGCAGCAGCTTGCAGAGCTATTCTTCTGAAGACGTTGATATTGCCGCCAACACTATAGTTGACCTGTGTGCCGCCCTTCAGATATTCCATCAGCTCATAGTCTCTGTTCTTGCCGTCGACGTATGTCTTTCCGAAATCATAGAGCCTGACAATCATTTCAAAGTTCATGTTTGCCACAATCTTCAGCATTTTCTTGTTGATGCTGAAGTTAGGGTAATATAGTTTCAGCACATATTCCTTTCCTGCATTGCCTACAAGAAAGACCTGCGCTTCGCCCGATTCGTCGCTGAGGCATTTTATCTTCTTATACGCCTTGCCTTTCAGAACAAAATCGTCTAGGCCTTCAAAGTCGGCGTCTGGCATCGAGAGAGTTGGAACCGTTCGCGCTGTCTTGTCGTTGTCGCTAAAGGTCCTGAGTTCGCCATAGCCTCCCATGCCTACTCTCAACGTATTGTCATTATCAGTTGTCATCTTTTATATTACCTTTAGTTCCACGTCCTAAAATAACCCATTTTCCACCGAGATGCGGTTTTGCGCATCCGCAAGGACTGCTATGCATAGCGTGTTTATAATTGCACACCCATGCCAACCTGACTCCGGCGGGCTTGGTTGCCATGCAGTAGTTACGTGCCTTGACTGGCGATTCTGCCTTTACCAGCGCCAACTTTTCCAGCAGTTCCATTACCTTTTCTATGACTTGCTCTTTCTTGGCGTTAAGCTGTTCTTCAGACATTCTTGTCTCTGGCAGCGGCCTCACTTCAGGGTTTTCTTCGCCTCTGTCCTTAGCCAACAGCGTCAGCACCCTTTCGCGCAGCTTTTCGTTCATCTGCTTGCAAACGATGTCGCGCTCTGAGGTGTATGGAAGACAATTCTCAAGATTACTCATCTGTTCTACGGCTGCCTTCAGTTCTATGAAATCGGGATGCTGCATCATCTCAGCCACCATGGCTTTAGCCTCGTCGGTGAGCGGTGTACCGCATTGCTTGCAGAAGGCAAAGTCGTTCATTGTGTGGCATGCCGGACAAACCAGTCCTCCTCTTGGGTTGCCACACTCCGAGCAGTAGGCCTCTTCGCCGCTAAGTGCCGTTCCGCAATACGAACATACGTTGCCGTTAACATATCTGTGGCACGACTCGCAATAGTCGGCATCGGCATCCATCATCTCGCCGCAAAATGGGCAACAGACAGCCTCTAGCACATCTGTCGCAGGCTGGATATTCTCCACCACTTCCTGTTGCATTTCCGTCTCAGCAGCTGGTTCTTGCGGCCTTAGCGTACGCTGTGTTATTTCTGCATTATTTATATCTGACATGTAATCGTCGTTCATATCTTCGCAAATAGTTACAATTTCAAAAGGCAAAGATATAAAATAAAATTAAAAAATAAGAATTAAAAGTTGCAAAAGTGGCATTTGCATGATAAAAAAAGACGGAAGCCGAAGTGTTTCTTACTTTCAGCTTCCGTCATATCGTTTTCAAGGTTCCGGTGGGGCAACTGCCGCCTCAGCGGTCCTTGGTCTTGCTTACCACAATGTCACGCGCTTTTCCTTAGGAATATACATCTTGTCGCCTTCCTTCACGTCGAACGCTTCATACCACATGTCGATATGTGGCAGCGTACCGTTCACGCGCCAGCGTCCCAGAGAGTGAGGGTCGCTCTTTGTGCGGTTGCGCATTTCTTCTTCTGTGATGTTTCCTGCCCATACGCCAGAGTATGCCAGGAAGAAGCGCTGTTCTGCTGTGAAGCCGTCTATTTCAGGCAGCGGGTTGTCCTTGGTGGCGTTCTTCAGTGCGTAGTAAGCCACCTGAAGACCTCCGTGGTCGGCAAGGTTCTCGCCCAATGTCAACTGTCCGTTGGCGTTCAGGTCGTCAAGCACCTTGATATTGTTGAAGAAGTCTACGCACACCTGTGCACGCTCGTTGAACTTCTGTCCGTCTTCAGCTGTCCACCAGTCTTTCATGTTACCGTCCTTGTCATAGCGGCGTCCCTGGTCGTCGAAGCCGTGAGTCATCTCATGACCTATCACCACACCGATGGCACCATAGTTGAATGCATCGTCAGCCTCTGGGTCGAAGAATGGTGGCTGAAGGATACCTGCTGGGAAGCAGATTTCGTTGGTTGTCGGGTTGTAGTATGCGTTTACTGTCTGTGGTGTCATGTGCCACTCGTCGCGGTCTACTGGCTTGCCTGCCTTCTCTTCTATTGTGTGAGCATTCCAGAACTTGTTGCACTCACGTATGTTTTCGTAGTATGACTTCTCTGGGTCGATGGCCAGTGCTGTCATGTCTGTCCACTTGTCAGGATAACCTATCTTCACGTAGAAAGCATCGAGCTTCTGGTGAGCGTTCACCTTTGTGCTGTCACTCATCCACTCCTGTGCATCGATGCGCTCGCCGAGAGCAATCTGAAGGTTCTTCACCAACTGCTCCATGCGCTCCTTTGATGATGCAGGGAAGTATTTAGCCACGTATATCTGTCCGAGTGCCTCGCCCATCACGCGCTCAACCTGCATTGTGGCACGCTTCCACAACGGATAGTCTTCCTTGCGGCCAGACATTGTCTTGCCGAAGAAATCGAAGTTGGCAGCCACCACGTCGTCGCTCAGATAGCTTACAGCGCTCATTATCTGTCCCCACTCCATGTAGTCGCGATACTCGTCGGCGGTCATTGTTTCACGCAACTTGTTTACTGCCTCCATGAACAATGGCTGACCGACGATGAACTCCTGAATATACTCAGACTTCAAGCCCTGTGCGTTTGCTATTGCCTCAAGCTTGATGTTAGGATATTTCTTGTTGAACTCCTCCAGAGTAGTCTTGTTGTAGTTTGCTTCTGGGTCACGCATTTCTGTACGCGACTTAGAGTTCTTTGCAAGCTCTGTCTCAAGCTTCATGATGTTCTCCATCTTCTTTGTTGATGCTGCTTCGTCGAAGCCGAACATCTGGAACATTCTTACGATGTGGTTCTTGTAAGCCTCGCGTATGGCTGTTGTTGCTGAGTCGTTATCAAGATAATACTCCTTCAATCCGAGTGTGATACCGCTCTGAACTACGTTAAGGATGTTCTGAGTTGAGTTCTTGTCGTCAGCTCCAATATAAGCACCGAAAAACTCGCTATTGCCGTAAGGAGCAAGTTCAAGCTCGATGGCAAACAGTTCGTCTACACTCTTTGCAGCCTCCATCTTTTCGATGATAGGCATCACCGGCTTCACGCCCTCTTCATTTCTGCGTACAGAGTCGATAGAGAGTTTGTAGAGTTCGCTGAGTTTCTTCTCTGTTGTACCCTCTTCGTACTCCTTGCTTTTCAGTTCGTTCAGGATGTCGTTGATACGCTTGTTGTTGTCTTCTCCCAGTTTGTCGAAACTTCCGTAGCGAGAGTAAGCAGCTGGCAGCGGGTGGTTTTTCATCCATCCTCCGCAAGCAAATTCATAGAAGTCTTCAGCAGGACTAACCTCCTGATTAAGATTTGCGAGGTCGATACCAGACTTTGGTGCCGATGGTCCGCATGCTATAGTCAGTGATGCCACTGCCACAGCCGATAATACATGTTTGATTTTCATTGTTGTTTATATTTAAATTCTTTAAATCTTCAATTTTTCAACCCTTCAATTACTCGCTTACGCTCATCAGCTTCGCAGTCTTCAATTCTCCAATCCTCCAATCCTCATCAACTCCTCCGACAATTGCTCCCATCTGTCCACCTCCTCGTCCAACAGGCGTTTGATGTCGGTATATTCCGTCACGTATTCCATGTTGGAAGCATTCTCAGGATTGCAGAGTATATCGTCGAGTTCTTTGAGGCGCGATTCATATTTCGCTATTTTGTTTTCCGATTCTGCCACCGCCTTTTCTGCCTTCTTTATCTGTTTCTGCTGTTCCTTGTGCTCAGCATACGACTGTTTCTGTAGACTTTGCGCCGTAGGTTCCGCTGCCTGTGTCGCCGTTGCCTGCTTGTTGCCTTGCGATGCGCCCAACTCCGCCAGCGATGCTATCTGCTTCGAGCGAAGGAAATCATAGATTCCTCCCAGATGCTCTCTCACCTTGCCACCGCCAAACTCGTAGACCTTGGTCACAAGACCATCAAGGAACTCACGGTCGTGACTCACGATGATAGCTGTACCGTCGAAAGCCCTTATGGCATCCTTCAGCACATCTTTCGACTGCATGTCCAGATGGTTGGTAGGTTCGTCGAGTATCAAGAGATTCACAGGTTCCAGCAGCAACCTTATCATTGCCAAGCGACTGCGCTCACCACCAGATAGCACCTTCACCTTCTTGTCGGAAGCCTCGCCTCCAAACATGAACGCTCCCAGTATGTCGTTTATCCTGAGGCGCACCTCACCCTTAGCCACGTTGTCTATCGTCTCGAAAACCGTCAGACTTTCATCCAACAGTTGCGCCTGATTCTGAGCAAAATATCCTATCTGTATGTTATGACCAATCTTCAGTTCGCCAGTAAATGGTATCTCGCCCATAATGCACTTCACCAGCGTCGACTTACCCTCGCCGTTCTTTCCAACGAAAGCCACTTTCTCGCCGCGCTTTATGGTCAGCGTGGCATGGTCGAACACCGTTTGCTCGCCATAGTCCTTGCGAACATCATCGCATATCACGGGATAGTCGCCGCTACGCAAGCATGGCGGGAACTTAAGTCTCAGTGCCGATGTATCTACCTCGTCGACCTCTATGGGCACTATCTTTTCCAGTTGCTTTATCTTCTGCTGCACCTGCACAGCCTTGGTGGCCTGATAGCGGAACCGTTCGATGAAGGCACGCATCTCTGCCATCTCCTTCTGCTGGTTCTCGTAGGCTCTCAACTGCTGTTCGCGGCGATCCTTTCGCAGCACCACATATTCGTCGTACTTCACCTTATAGTCAATCACCTGGCCACAAGATATCTCTAACGTGCAGTTGCACACGTTGTTTATGAACGCACGGTCGTGGCTCACCAGTACCACAGCCTTTGCCGATTGCAACAGAAACTGCTCCAACCATTGTATGCTCTCGATGTCAAGATGGTTGGTAGGCTCGTCGAGAAGCAGCACGTCTGGTTTTCTGAGCAGAATCTTTGCCAGTTCTATTCTCATGCGCCAGCCTCCACTAAACTCGCACGTAGGTCTGTCAAGGTCTGTCCGCTTGAATCCCAAACCGCCCAACGTCCTTTCGATGTCTGCCTCGTAGTTGTCGGCACCCATCATCATATATCGCTCATGCTCGGCAGTGAACTTCTCCACCAAAGCCAGATAGTCGTCACTCTCATAGTCGGTGCGCTCAGCCAGTTGCTGGTTCAGATCGTCTATGCGCTCCTTCATTTTTGCCATGTCGGCAAAGGCTTTCTTGGCCTCTTCCCTCACAGTAGTGTCGTCATGCAGCGTCATCACCTGAGGCAGGTATCCCAATGTAGTGTCTGTGGGTACAGCCACCGTACCGTCTGTGGGTTTCTGCATCCCGCAGAGTATCTTAAGCAGAGTCGACTTACCGGCGCCGTTCTTTCCAACCAGTGCTATTCTGTCGCGTTCATTCACCACGAAGCCGGCACCGCTGAACAGCGGTTTCACTCCGAACTCAACCTTAAGTCCTTCAACAGAAATCATTAAATCTTAAATAACTAATTATAAAATATTTTCTGCAAAATTAATCATTATTTTTCAGAAGGACAAGAATTTCAAGAAATATCCTGTGGTTAGGTAAAAACAAGAAAGCGAAGATGTATAAGATGATAAATTGGCAAAACATCCATTCATTATTTAAAAACATGCCATTTACGAGTCGTAAATGCACCGTTTAGGGGTCGTAAACGGCCTATTTAGGAGTCGTAAACGGCACGTTTGTAAAACAAACCACGAATTACACGAATTACGCTAATTATGGTTTGTCTCTATGTACAAAAGTAATTCGTGAAATTAGTTAAATTCGTGGTCAAATATCTGGTCAAGCAAATCGTTATCTCTCGTACTTAGAAAAGACGTCGCTCACGGTGTTGATTTCGAGGAAAGTAGTACCGCCACCCTCACCCAGGCTACCACTAAGATACGCCACCTTGTCGGTGTCAGTTATGTAACCCTTCTGGCGCAACATGCGAACGGCAGCCTTGAAGAGGTCAGGTTGAGAGATTTGCTCCTTCTGATATACAGGTGTAACGCCGTAACTGAGGTTGAGCAGTCGTTGCAACTTCTCGTTGTAGCAGATGGCAAGCACAGGGTTAGGACCGCGGAAGGCAGCAAGGTTGCGTGCCGTCTGTCCGGTACTGCTATCGGTGATGATGCCCTTTACGCCCAGTCGCTCGGTAGCTTCGATGGCACTATGCGCCAGAAACTCTCGCACGTCGCCGTTGTCGCTCATCTGAATGACAATATCGTTTTCCTTTAGCTTGTCTTTTTCTGCCTGCTCGGCTATCTGTGCCATTGTAGCCACCGCCTCTACAGGATATTTTCCCGTTGCCGTTTCGCCAGAGAGCATAAGGGCATCGGTGCGGTAGTAGATGGCATTGGCAATGTCGGTAACCTCGGCACGTGTGGGTCGCGGATTGTCAATCATGGTGTGGAGCATCTGTGTGGCAACGATAACAGGTTTCTTTGCCTGCACACACTTGCGTATGAGGTTGCGCTGTATGCCCGGTATGCGCTCTATGGGCACCTCGATACCTAAGTCGCCACGGGCAATCATGATGCCGTAAGATGCCTCGATTATCTCGTCTATATTGTCAACACCCTCTTGATTCTCAATCTTCGATATTATCTTGATGTCGCTGCCACGGGCATCGAGCAACTGCTGTACGGCATTCACGTCGGCAGCATTGCGCACGAATGAATGGGCTATGAAGTCTATGTCCTCGTCGATGGCGAGATTGATGTTTTGCACATCCTTTTCTGTGAGTGCAGGCAGGTCGATATGTACGCCCGGCACGTTGACGCTCTTGCGCGAACCCAACACTCCGTCGTTCTGCACCTGTGCTATGACAGATGGCCCGTTTATTCCTATCACCTTCATGGCCAGTGCTCCGTCGTCGAAAAGTATCTGGTCGCCCTCGTGCACATCGTCGGCAAAGTTGACGTATGACAGGTTTACAATGTCGTGTTCGGAATCCATCTCCGGTCGTCCGAATATCTTAACCACATCTCCCGTCTTGTATGTTATGGGTTGCTTGCATGCCGTAGTGCGCACCTCAGGTCCCTTGGTGTCTATAAGTATGCCTATGTGTCGCGACACCTTGCGCACGTTGCGTATTATCTCTTTGATGCCTTCAGGTGTGGCATGGGCGGTGTTCATTCGTATGACGTTCATGCCGGCATCAAACAATTGTCTGATGAAATCCTCGCTACATCTTCTATCGCTGATAGAAGCAACAATCTTTGTCTGTTTCATATAATCTTATTCTTAATATCAAGGCAACAGAAAAGGGATACTAAAAAAAGTACCTGCTTTTCTTGTGCAAAGGTAAGGCATTTTTGCGAAACGGCAAAACCATGAACATTCTATTTTAAATAGGCATAGGGCGAAAATGGGTGGTTTCATAGACTTTTATTTGCGTATCTCACAGAAAAGTAATATCTTTGCATAGATGTTACGACACCTGAAAAAACTAAAACAAAAAAATACATAACTATTATTTATGAAAAGAAAACTTATTCTATTATCGCTTGCTGCCGCCACTATGTGTATGGCTCAGCCGAGACGCGAAATCATTCTGAACGAAGGATGGCAGTTCTCGCGCGACAAGGCGCAATGGGAAAACGTAACCGTACCACACGACTGGGCAATAAAGGGTCCGTTCGACAAGAAGTGGGACATTCAGACTGTGGCCATCGTACAAAATGGAGAGAAGGTGGCAACGGAAAAGACAGGACGCTCGGGAGCGCTGCCTTGGATTGGCGAAGGATACTATAAGAAGACGCTACAGATTCCAGAGGGATATAGTCACGCCGAACTGGTGTTCGATGGTGCCATGGCGGAGCCTACTGTTAGCATCAACGGAAAGCAGGCTGGTTACTGGGCTTACGGTTATAATGCATTCCGCATAGACGCTACTCCCTATCTGACCAGCGGCAACAACCTGCTGGAGGTTGGTCTGAAGAATGTAGAGGAGAGTAGCCGATGGTATCCGGGCGCAGGACTGTACCGACCTGTAAGACTGATTCTTACTGGCGATGCACGCTTTGAGACATGGCGAACATTTGCACACACCACAAAGTTGACTAAAGACACAGCTTACGTGAGCGTAGAGTCAAGCATAACAGGGGCACTGAGCGACCCGACAACGGCAGTAGAGATTGGTATCTACGACCAGCGAGGAAGCATGATAGACGAGCGACACATACCGGCAAAGGACATGGCTCTGCTGAAGACCATGCTCTACGTGCCGAAACCAAAACTATGGTCGCCAGAGGAACCAAACCTTTACAAGCTGGTGGCTCGCATCTACAAGAACAACGTGGTGGTGGACGAGCTGAAGACAAACATAGGTCTGCGCACGGTGAGCGTGAGCAAGGAAAAGGGTTTCCAACTGAACGGAAAGACTCGCAAGATAAAGGGTGTTTGTCTGCACCACGACCTCGGTCCGCTTGGTGCTGCTGAAAACAAGGCTGCCCTGATACGCCAGATAAAGATAATGAAGGAGATGGGTGCCGACGCCATCAGAACAGCACACAACATGCCGAGCCAATGGCAGATGGACGTTTGCGACTCGCTGGGCATGATGGTTATGGCAGAGAGTTTCGACATGTGGATATATCCTAAGTGCAAGAACGGCTATGCCAGATTCTTCAAGGAGTGGTGGGAGCAGGACATCACAAACCTCGTGCTGAGCCATCGCAACCATCCGTCGATAATCATGTGGAGCATAGGCAACGAGATTCCTGACCAAGGCAACAAGGAAGGCGTGGAGTATGCAAAGAAATTGCAGGACCTCTGCCACAAGCTTGACCCTTCAAGACCTGTTACACAAGGCATCGACCGCGTGGATGCTGCCATGAAGAGCGGCTTTGCTCAGGTGATGGACGTGCCGGGATTCAACTATCGTCTGCACAAATATGACAAGGGACTGAAGGAGTTGCCACAGGGATTCCTGCTGGGTTCTGAAACGGCATCTACGGTGAGCAGCCGTGGTGTGTATAAGTTCCCTGTAGAGATAAGCAACTGGAAGACTTACGACGACGGACAGTGTAACGCATACGACACGGAATACTGCTCATGGTCAAACTTGCCTGACGACGACTGGGTATGGCAGGACGACTACCAGCAGGTTATTGGAGAGTTTGTATGGACGGGATTCGACTATCTAGGTGAGCCTACGCCTTACGATAACTACTGGCCAAGCCGCTCAAGCTATTTCGGCATTTGCGACCTTGCTGGATTGGCTAAGGACAGATACTATCTGTATCGAAGCAAATGGAACACAGAGAAGCACACCGTGCATCTGCTGCCTCATTGGACATGGCCAGAGCGCAAGGGACAGGTTACTCCGGTTTACTGCTACACCGACGGTGTGGAGGGCGAACTGTTCGTGAACGGCAAGAGTCAGGGAAGAGTTAAGAAGAACAAGGACTCTAGACTTGACCGCTATCGCCTGCGCTGGAACAACGTGAAGTATGAACCGGGAGAGATTAAGGTTGTGGCTTACGACGAGAACGGCAACAAAATTGGTGAAGATGTAAGAAAGACTGCTGGCGAACCAACACAGCTGGTGCTCGACGTGGAAACCATGAGCGGCAAGGCTGCCACTCTGAAGGCCGACGGCGACGACATGGCTTTCGTTACGGTATCGATGACCGACAAGGACGGCACGTTCTGCCCTACAGCCGACAACCAACTGGAGTTTGAGGTAACCGGCAACGGTACTTATCAGGCGGCTTGCAACGGCGATGCCACTTCTATCGAGGTGTTCACAGAACCTACCATGAAACTCTTCAGCGGCAAGGTGGTAGTGATTGTAAGAAGCACAAAGCAGCCAGGAACACTAACTCTGAAGGTTACAGACAAGAAGAACAACATAACAAAATCTGTTGACATAAAGACAATCTAATGCCCACCTCTCTCCAACAAGAGATTATGGGTAAGGAAACTGAAGAACGGGATGCTCCAAGCACCCCGTTCTTTTCTTAGAAACACCTCCTTTCATCAATCATTCCCTTTCAGAGAGAATTGAGGAAAGATATCTTTACTCACCTGCAAACACCACTACTCTATTCAACTCCCTCTCGCTAAACATCTGGTCGGTGGCGCCATGACCTTCGGTTGTCAATCTGCCGGAGGAAATATTGTAGCGCTCTACCAAAGCTTTTTTCACCGCTTCTGCTCTCTTCTCGGACAATCGCTGGTTAAGGTCTTTGCTACCTTCCATTGAGGCATAACCTTTTACTACCACACTGACATCTTCGTTGGCTTGCATATATCTGGCTATAAGCGAGATACTTGCATACTGAGCGGCATCTACCATACACTCTCCCTGACGGAAAATGACTACCGGCTGAAGCACATCTTCTTCCACCTCACTTATCACTACAGCCTCTGGCTTAGCGTTGTCAAGTTGGCTGCGGAGATTGCGTATCATCTTATCGCGACTCTCTACGGCATCGCCCATCGCCTCATTTTCGGCACGCAGAGCATTTATGCGGTCGTTGAGCACGGCTATTTCTTCTGCATCAACCATATCGGCAATGACAAAATTATGAGTACCGTTGCTATTGCCAAACTTATATACAACACCGGTGAGCAACCCTATAGCCGAATTGTTGATGTTAAACTGCGTAGCATTACCACCTACGTTTAGGGCATAGGTTATGTTAGGTTCCCAGTAAATCTGCCATGCCTTGCTCTTGCCGATGTTCATTACAATGTCTACACCAATCTTAGATGTCAACACATTGCGGTCGGGAACAACGGCACTGGAATTGCTGAACACATGCCCCCAGCCAATGCCATATACACCCACGATTTCAAATTTCCTCGGCTCACCTTCATATCCACCAATCCAATTGCTGAAGTTGGTGGTACCCAATACAGAAAGGTTAAGCCCCTTAATAAAGGTGCCCAATGGGCGATAATCGCTACCTTTGTTGTTCATGTAGGTTTCGCCTTCAATGGCCATACCGAAAACAGGCGTGAAGTATCTGCCTATGCGCAAACCAAGAGAAGGGTTAAGATTACTAAGTACTGAGGTATGAGTGGTTTTGAAATTCAAACCGCTGTTCACACTAACATACCAGTTGTCGGTTGTTTTACTTTCTGCCACGGTTTGGGCAGTCACTGCCTGCGCCGCCATTACGGCTACAGCCATCACGAGTAACGTTCTTTTCATAATTTCTTTTTTTAAAGGGTAATACAATCTTTTTACCACCGCAAAGAACGTTATTATTCCGTTTCCTGCCAACTTTAAAGTATTAATTATTGTTCAATTATTCTTTTTTCAAAGCACGCAATTCTTTTTTACCTAAAATAGATAAAAGAAATGAGGACGGAAGGGGCAGAATATGTAATTTATATAACTGTAACAAAAGAAAAGCGGACCTACTTCCTAAGAAATAAGCCCGCCCTTATAGTTAATCGTTAGACGTTAACTCCTAATTCCTAACTTCTAACTCCTAACTCTTAACTCCTAATTCCTAACTTCTAATCATTACTTCACCTCTTCTATTATCTTGCCGCCTTCTTCCAGCGCCTGGATGTTGAGCGGAATGAGCGAATGATGACGCTCTGGCAATGTTTTGTAGAGAGCCTTCTCCACACCATTAAGAGTTATCACCGGACATACCTTGAGCAAACCGCCAAGAACAATCATATTGAAAATCTTGCCGTTCTTCATTTCTGCCGCCTTGTCCATGGCATCGATGCGATATATAGTGATGTCCTTGCGTGTAGGCGGATTGATGATTCCGAAGCTGTCGTAGATAAGGATACCGCCACTCTTGAGTTTTGGTTCGAACTTCTCCAACGACGGCTGATTGAGGACGATAGCAATGTCGTAGGAACTGAGAATAGGCGATGAAATCTTTTCGTCGCTGACAATAACGGTAACGTTGGCAGTACCGCCACGCTGCTCAGGACCGTAAGCCGGCATCCAAGTAACTTCCTTGTCCTCCATAAGTCCTGAGTAAGCCAAAATCTTACCCATTGAGAGCACACCCTGTCCGCCGAAACCTGATATTATTATTTCTTTTGTCATAATTTAATTTGCTTTTATTTTTTTAGTTGACGAGTTGAAAGCTTCGCTAGTTGACGAGTTGACAAGTTGATTTTTGAAGTTGACAAGTAGACGAGTTGTTTTTTGAAGTTGACGAGTTGACGAGTTAACAAGTTGACAAGTTAATTGCTATTAAACCCTCATCTCTAATCCCTCATCTCTCATCCTTCATCTCTCATCTCTCATCCAACTTAAGGAGTGCAGGAGTTCAGACGTATGCTTGGCAATAATCTTTAATCCCTAATCCTTAATCTTAAATCCCTAACCAACTCCCTCATCCCCTTCCAACTCAAAGAGTATTCACTCCCCTCTCATTATGGAGAGGGGTCGGGGGTGAGGCTTCTCATCCATTTAAATAGTATCTTTCAAGTCTCCCTTTGGATAGAATTTAAACATGTTCTCCTTCATCCACTCGTTAGCCTTTACAGGAGAGAGTTTCCAACCGCTGTTACATGTAGAAACAATCTCAACGAGAGAGCTGCCCTTGCCTGCCATTGATGCCTCAAAGGCCTTGCGGATGGCTTTCTTTGCGTTGCGGATGGCACCAACGGTCTCTACACTCTGACGGGTAACATAGCATGTACCCTCAAGTTGGGCTGCCATTTCCGTAATCTTGAGAGGATATCCGTGAAGTTCTGGCTGACGGCCGTAAGGACAAGTACTTGTCTTCTGTCCAACGAGTGTTGTCGGAGCCATCTGACCACCAGTCATACCATAGATAGCATTATTGATGAAGATAATAACGATGTTCTCGCCACGGTTGAGGGCGTGGATTGTCTCACAGGTACCGATACAAGCAAGGTCGCCGTCGCCCTGATAAGTGAACACCAGACGATCTGGCCACAGACGCTTGATGCCGGTAGCAACAGCAGGCGCACGGCCGTGGGCAGCCTCCTGCCAGTCAATGTCGAGGTAGCGGTAAGCGAACACGGCGCATCCAACAGGACATACGCCCACACTCTTCTCTTCCATTCCCATTTCCTCTATTACCTCTGCAACGAGTTTGTGTACAACACCATGAGAACATCCCGGGCAGTAGTGCATCGGAACGTTGTTCATCAGCGTTGGCTTCTTATATACAAGATTCTCCTGACTTATAATATTTTCCATCTTCAATCACTACTTTATTAGTTTATCCTTAAGTGCTTCTACTATCTCATTTGGTTCTGGAACGATACCGCCCAGACGCCCGTAGTGCTCAACTGGCACCGCACCGTTTACTGCCAGCAGCACGTCCTGTACCATCTGACCTGCATTGATTTCCACAACAAGTATGCCCTTCTTGGTCTTTGCAAGTTCGGCAATCTCCTTAGTTGGGAATGGCCATAATGTAATCGGACGGAACAGACCTACCTTAATGCCTTGCTCGCGTGCTATCTGGATGGCCTTGTCTGAAAGGCGTGCAGCACTACCGAATGCTACTATCACGTAGTCGGCATCGTCGCAATACATTGTTTCGTAGCGCACCTCTGTCTCCTTAATCTTCTTGTACTTGGCTTGGAAGCGGAGGTTGTTGGCTTCCTGCACCTCAGATGTAAGTTCAAGAGATGTGTGGATGTTTGGCTTGCGGTCCTTTGTACGACCGAATGTTGCCCATGGGCACTCTTTCTTTATCTCTTCTTCTGTGCGGCGTGGCTTGTAAGGCGGCAGTACCACCTTTTCCATCATCTGACCGAGCACGCCGTCGCTCAAAATCATCGCCGGATTGCGATACTTGAAAGCGAGTTCAAAGGCAAGGTCAACGAAGTCTGCCATCTCCTGAACAGAGTTTGGCGCAAGAACTATAGTGTTGTAGTCGCCGTTACCACCGCCACGGGTAGCCTGGAAATAGTCGCTCTGCGATGGCTGTATGGTTCCAAGTCCAGGACCTCCACGCTGAACGTTTACGATAACGCCCGGTATCTCGGCACCAGCCATATATGTTATTCCTTCCTGCATCAGAGCCACACCCGGACTTGACGACGATGTGAAGGCACGCTTGCCGGCTCCGGCAGCACCATATACCATATTGATAGAGGCAATCTCGCTCTCTGCCTGAACAACCACCATGCCGGTAGTCTCCCAAGGCTTGTCCAGCGACAGTGTCTCAATAATCTCACTCTGCGGAGTAATAGGATATCCGAAGAAACCATCTACACCACAACGAATAGCGGCACGGGCAATGGCCTCGTTGCCTTTCATAAGTGTTACTTCCTGTTCTGCCATAATCTTTTTACTCCTCTACTTTCTTACGATAAACAGTGATGCAGCCATCTGGGCAAACTATGCCACAGGCGGCACAGCCCACACACGACTCAGCCTTTACCACCTCAACAAAGGGATAGCCGCTGACATTCACTTTCTTAGCCATAGCGATAACCTGCTGAGGGCATGCTTCTATACAGAGCGCACAACCTTTACAGCGATTGGTATCTACCACGATGGCACCTTTCATCTTGCTCATAGTTTAAATATTTAGTTTAGCGTTGATTAAAAAAATCACTTATGGATTATACATATCTTTATTATAGAAGTCGAGTATATCGTCGAGCATACGCTTTGCCTCAACAGCCGGACTCTCTGGGTCGAGTTCTATAGCCTTGATATAGCAGTTTATCGCTTCCTGCCAGTTACCCTGCTTCCTAAAAGCGTTACCCTGATTATAATACTCTTCGCTCGACAAGTCGGCTTCGGCAGTTGACGAGTTAACCAGTTGACGAGTTGACGAGTTGCTTGCTTCTGCATCGTCCAACTGGTCAACTTGTCTAATGGTCAACTTATCTACCTGTATATCTGTCAACTTGCTCACTCCTATTTCACTTAAATTGTTTACTAGTCAACTCATCAACTCACCAACTTACACATAAAACTCCTTCTTTCCAGCCGACAAGGTGTTCTTCATCAGCGAACAGATTGTCATCGGACCAACACCGCCCGGCACTGGAGTAATATAAGAGCACTTAGGTGCAACCTCGTCGAACTTCACGTCGCCGCACAAGCGGAAACCAGTCTTGCGTGATGCATCTGGCACACGGGTAGTACCCACGTCAACGATAACAGCACCCTCTTTCACCATGTCGGCAGTTACGAACTCCGGACTACCTATGGCTGCTATTATGATGTCAGCCTCAAGGCATTCTTCCTTAAGAGTCTTTGAACGGCTGTGACAAACCGTTACGGTTGCATCGCCATACTGCTTCTGCATCATCAGCTGCGCCATTGGCTTGCCAACAATATTTGAGCGACCCAATATCACGCACTTCTTGCCTGATGTCTCAATGCCATAACGCTTCAGCAATGTAATGATGCCGAGCGGTGTGGCAGAGATGAAGCATGACAGACCGATAGCCATACGACCTACGTTGATTGGATGGAATCCGTCAACATCCTTGCGGTAGTCGATAGCCTCGATAATCTTCTGCTCGTCAATGTGCTTTGGCAATGGCAACTGAACGATAAAGCCGTCAACGTCGGCATCTTTGTTCAGTTTGTCCACACATGCCAGCAACTCCTCTTCAGTGATGTCGTCTTCATAACGAATCAATGTAGATTTAAAACCGCAGGCTTCGCATGCCAGCACCTTGTTCTTTACGTATGTCTCAGAACCGCCGTCGTGACCAACGAGCACGGCTGCCAGATGTGGCTGCTTGCCACCTGCCTCAACAATCTTTTTAACCTCTTCCGCTATCTCCTGCTTTATCTGGGCAGCAGTAGCCTTACCATCTATTAGTTGCATATATTTTTTTTGGGGGGGAGTTAACAAGTTAACGAGTTGACAAGTTAATTGCCTTTGTGTATCATATAACTTGTTTACTCGTCTACTTGTTTACTCGTTTACTTATTTACTTATTAACTCATCAACTAAATCAATCAACTCGTCTACTTGTCTACTTGTCAACTCATCAACTATTTTAAAACTTCGGCATTCCGCCCTTCATATTCTTCATCGCATTGGCCATCTGCATCATCTTGCTGCTTGATGTGCCAGCCACCATCTTCATCATCTTGCGCATCTGGTCAAACTGCTTCAGCAAGCGGTTCACCTCGTCAAGCTTTGTGCCCGAACCCTTTGCAATGCGCAACTTACGGCTCTGGTTGATAATCTCCGGATGACTGCGCTCCTTTGGAGTCATACTGTTGATGATTGCCTCGATGCTCTTGAACGCATTGTCGTCTATGTCAACATCCTTGATAGCCTTGCCAACGCCTGGAATCATAGCAGCCAAGTCCTTGATGTTACCCATCTTCTTTATCTGCTGAATCTGATTCATGAAGTCGTTGAAGTCAAACTGGTTCTTTCTGATTTTCTTCTCCAGTTCCTTGGCTTGCTTCTCGTCGAACTGCTCCTGCGCACGCTCCACCAAACTGACGATGTCGCCCATGCCCAAGATTCGGTCGGCCATACGCTCAGGATGGAACACGTCGATAGCCTCCATCTTCTCGCCTGTACCCACAAACTTGATAGGCTTTGTAACCACGGTACGAATAGACAGAGCCGCACCGCCACGCGTATCGCCATCAAGCTTTGTCAGCACCACGCCGTCAAAGTCAAGACGGTCGTTGAACGCCTTGGCTGTGTTCACGGCATCCTGACCGGTCATCGAGTCAACAACAAAAAGAGTCTCGTCTGGATTCAGAGCATTCTTCAGTCGTGCTATCTCATCCATCATCTCCTCGTCAACAGCCAGACGACCGGCAGTATCGACGATTACGACGTTATGGTTGTTCTGCTTTGCATAGCGGATGGCATTCTCAGCAATCTCTACAACGTTCTTGCTCTCTGGTTCAGAATATACTGGCACGCCAACGGTCTCGCCCACCACCTTCAACTGTTCAATGGCAGCAGGACGGTAAACGTCGCAGGCAACGAGCAGCGGGTTCTTGTGCTGCTTGTTCTTAAGCATATTGGCAAGCTTTCCGCTGAATGTTGTCTTACCAGAACCTTGCAGACCTGACATCAGCACGATTGCCGGACGACCCTCAAGCTTCAGTTCTACGGCCTTGCCACCCATCAACAGCGCCAACTCGTCGTGTACAATCTTCACCATCAACTGACTTGGCTTCACGGCTGTAAGCACGTTCATACCTATAGCCTTCTGCTTAACAGTGTCTGTAAACGACTTTGCCACCTTATAGTTCACGTCGGCATCAAGCAATGCGCGGCGCACATCCTTCAGCGTCTCCGCTACATTAATCTCGGTGATTTTTCCCTCACCCTTAAGTATCTTGAACGAGCGTTCAAGTCTTTCACTTAAATTTTCAAACATTATCTTTTTCTTTCAAATTTCCATTTATCAAGTCACCCGTCCCGAAGCGCAAACCATCAGGAAGATGAAAATATTCTGCAAAGTTACACCTTATTATTAATATATACGAATAAATTGACAATGTTTTAAAAAATTTTAAAATAAGAACATTCCCAGAACGCTCATTACTCATTACCAATCCCTCTCATCACGGTCATAATCATCTTCAAAGCCATCACTATCATAGTCATCCTCATCATCATAATCCTCTTCACTATCATAGTCATCCTCATCATCATAATCCTCTTCACTATCATAGTCATCCTCATCATCATAACCATCTTCGCAATCATAATCCTCTTCGTAATCATCTTCTTCATCATCATCCCACTCACTATCATCCCTGTCATCAAATCCATCGTTAGCCTCGTCTCGGTCGTCGTAGCCGTCGTTATCCTCATCGCGCCACTCCGGGTCGTCTGTGCTATACCCCTGATAGCCTTTCGGCGTATCTTTCTGTTCATTCATATTATTAAAGCCTATGCTGCTGCCTATCTTCCATCCCATATAAGCACCTGTCATGCCAGCCAAAGAGTTCAATGCAGCAATTGCCTCATCATAATCCTTGCTATTGCCAGAATTATCATCATCAGCATCTGTTCCGGTTGACGGAGCACACTCGTTATTAAACTTTGCTATTGTACCTTTCTCAGCCTCATCCAACTGCTTCATTTCCTCATACTCTTCATATCCTCGCTGAGACGGATACCCATCAGCCAAAGGCAATGTCATGAATCCGAAAGCAGCATCATCAATATAATCAATAAGGCTGTCTATTTCGTCAGAGTAAGCATTATACAAGTTGTCGATAGCCTCTTCCATTTCATATCCGAAATCAGAATATTTCCGATTTTCAGACAGGTTGTCATACCTCTCCTCCACTTCATCGTGCATCTGCTGCAATTCAGTTTGCATCTGTTTGAGCTGAACCAACATTTTCTTCAATCTCACGTAATACACCTTAGGCTTTTTCATTGCTTTAAAATTTAGATTGTTATCAACTACTCTCCGGCTGCAAAGATAATTAAATCTCGACAACAGCCAAAGATTTACACTTTGTTTCTCTGGTGCAAAAGTCCCGCTATTTTGTGCACAATGCGTTCAATCCAAATTTTTTGTAGTTATATTTTGTTAAAATATGTCTTTTGTCTAAGGATTACATGGATTTAATGGATTATATTTTGTCTTTATGTCTAAGAATAATTATATGTCTTTCTGTCTAAGGATTACTTGGATTTGAAGGATTAATTTTTTCCTTATGTCTTTATGTCTAAGAATAATTATATGTTTTTATGTCTAAGGATTACATGGATTTAATGGATTATATTTTTGTCCTTATGTCTTTGTGTCCTTATGTCTTAAATAAACATGTCTTTATGTCCAAACACTTCCCTCAGTCCTCGTGTCTTTAGAAATATGTCTTTATGTCCAAATCACCGCCAAATTACCGAACAAATCGATGCCAAATTACCGAATTTTCAAAAGAAAAAGCCAAATCACCGAACAAATCGATGCCAAATTACCGAAAAAATTAGTGCCAAATTACCGAATTCTTAGAAATTATATTATCTTTAATATCTTCTATAATTATGTTTTTATGTCTAAGGATTACACGGATTTGAAGGATTAATTTTTTCCTTATGTCTTAAATAAATATGTCTTTATGTCCAAACACCGCCAGGTTTGAAAATAAAATAGGGGCAAACGCCCCTATGAGGATTGGCGAAGGAGTTGAACCTTGCAATATGCTGCCTTTTGGGAAGCCCCGCTACCGATGCGACCATCAATCCGCTGCAAAAATAAGAATAAAATTTCAAACAACAAAATTATCATGCTATAGATGTCACTCTACGCTCAGAAATCCCATGAAGAACGTGTCGAGCTATTCCGTTCAGCGACAAAAACATGTAAAGCAATACGGTATGTTTTCATCGCTTACGCCTACACCGCAGGAAGGGATGCTGATTATATTGCCATTTCATGCATCGTACATTTTTGCTTTCATGAGAGCAATCCAAAGAGGTATTTTATTTATAGAGAATAAAACTCTATGCAATTTATCATTTAATCAATTCCTTTTTGTATCTTTGCATTTGAAAAATCATCAAAATTTCAAAGGTGATGTGACCGATGATTTTTTATATAAGTAACTCGAATTCCGTCCTAACTTGTAGGCAAAGCCCTGTCGTATCGTATGATGGGTACAGAGCAGAGGTGGTCAATGTTATAGCGTTCGTTTAAATAAATACGATGCTAACATAATAAGGCAAAGGGTGGTGGCAGGTTGTACCAACGAAAAGAAAATGACAAATAATTTGTATCTTACGCATAGATAATACTATGTGACCAAGATTCTATATTAGCATATTTTGCAAAAATAATTAAGCAAGCAGTTATTTTGTTGCCTAAAATTTTATATAAGGCAAAAAAAATCACTACCTTTGCAATAAGATTTAATTTGGGTATATTGTATATGGCAGCAATTAGTGCAAATAAAGAGTTAGTTAGACTGAGGGACTTATCTTCAGCCTTCTCTCGTAGTGCATTTATAGATGTCTTAAATTACAATGACTATTCACATTTTAATTGGTTAGCCTCAAGATATGGCATATTAAGATGTGCTACATATTCAGACCTGCTAAAAAAATCTTATTCTGTAATCTCTAAACACTACAGATGTGAGTATGTATATAAGAATGAGTTGATAAAATTACTTCTTAAAAAGTACGGTACAAGAAACTCTGTATATTTTAGTGAATTTAGAGTTGGGAACTCTATTGCTGATATGGTGATGTTCAATGGAGAGAGCAAAGCCTTTGAAATCAAAACTGAGTACGATACTCCTCGTAGACTAGATAAACAAATGGACGATTATAAACGCTTTTTTGATAAATGCTATATAATTATTCCCGAGGATAAAGTAGATGAATATTGTGACATTATTGAGTCTACAACTGGCATCATAGCAATGAGCCGAAACAGTGGACGTATTATCCTAAAAGAGATTAGGCATGCAGAACAGAATGAACGCTTTGAATCTGAAGCACTAATGTCTTGTCTTAGAACTGAAGAATATAAAAATATTGTACTATCGTTGGGAGAATCTTTAGAAGGAGTAGCAGGTTATGATATGTACAAATATTGTTATCAGGTTATTTCAAAAGCAAATCCTAATAAATTGAGAGATTTATTTTTGCGTGAAATTAAGAAACGCAAAAATAATACGGCGCTATTACGAAAATATCCTATGTCAATTAGACAAATGATGTTAAGTCTAAATTTGCCAGAAGACAAGGCTAATAAATTATTGGAACAGTTGAATATTAACATAAATCAAGCATAGATTATGTATTATCCATATCTTCGTGCAAAACAATATGAGCTTAAGGCTTTAAGAGAATTTTCGGCAGAACACCAAGAGCAAAATTCTATTGTGCCGATTTTAGAGCCTGTGAAACAGCAACCTAATGCACTGAATCTAGCAATAGATGAGATGTTGACCAATGGTTTAAAGTTTGCCCTCATCTTAAACCCTAAAGATGGCGACTTCAAACACCCCACAGTGCAATTTGATGCATGGTTTCAGAATGAGAAATTATTAGAAAATAAAGATAGTTGGATTCCTGCTTTTCTTT
>JAFQQY010000042.1 GCA_017410365.1 Prevotella sp. | reverse complement strand
TTGCGATACAGAAAGAGTTGTTTGATATAAGCAAAGCACAGCGTATCGGTGCGGTGGTAATGTCGCTAAATCGTTACCAACAACTTTTGACCTCTTTATTGACCTCTGTCACTCAAATAGATACGATTTTCTTTATTATCCGGTTGCAAAGATACGAAACTTTCCATAATATCATAAAGGCAACATAATGTTCTTATTGAGCAATTTTCACCTTATGGCGAATTTTATTCCTACATATCAGTTGTTTAATTGGGCAATTTTCATACCTTTGCATATATGAGCACTACTGGTTTTACTGAAAATGCACGGCAGGGAATGACCATTCCCTACCGAACAAGGCATTTCTTTCCGTTAACAATATACAATCCCTTTGGCAAGCCTTCTAACGACTCCCCTGCCCTGCGAACCATAACGCCACTAATGGTATATACGGCAGCATTGTTTTTAGAAATATCGTTAACAACAGCGTTGATTCCTGTTGATAACTGACTTATAGGTACACGCGTATATTCTACATCCTCTTTATTAGTAGCATAAGCTACATAAAGATAACCATCATGCACCATTGACTTGGGATAATGATACCCGGCACGCTTGGCACTTCCAGAAAAGCGCAATGACTGTATTTCATTACTACTGCGCAAGAGATAGCCTCTGTCAAAAGACGTCCCATCATCGCTTAGCAGAAGGGCAAGCGGAAGACGGGTCTTATTGTCAACAGGATTGCATGCGAAATATGCAGTACCGTCAGGAAGATTGCCTGCACTCTGCTTTGTACGGGCATCAGGCACGGCAGTCACAACTGCCTTTGACCACGTCTCTCCACGATCTGTACTTGTAGCTGCCATCTTCTTATATGTACTCTTTTGGTCGCGAAACACCATCACAAGAGTTCCGTCCTTCTTCCAATACAAACTGGGTTCGAGTTCACGACTCTGGTCGCCATTGCTGGTATAACTGAATTGTCCTTTCCTCCATCCCGAAATGCCATAAGGGTCGTCGGTATAGATAGGCGAAATCTTCAATCCTGGTTGAAAATGGGCAGCATTAACTATTCTGCCATCAGGAAGCACATGAGGGTCTTGCTCAAATATGGCATTCATCCGTGTTCCGTCTGCCATAAGCACATCTGCCGGTACTGTCCAGTTAATTCCGTCTTCACTTGCTACATATCTGGTATATCCGCCCTTAGGACTTAAACCTGCCGGCCATGTGTTGATATAACCTATCAACTTGTCTGCTGTAGCAAGCCAACCGCCAGAAGAGCAGTAGCCGTTGGATATTGTCTCTGCCAAAACCATAGGTTTGGACCACGACTTGCCTCCGTCTGTACTGCGACTATATGCCACCCACGTATCACTGGCATCCTCGTCCTTCTTGCTGCTCTGCCACATGCAATACAAATCTCCTTTAAAGGCTGCCATCACTATGCCGTTGCTGAAGCAATCACCTTTGCCGTCTGGGGCATAAACAGTAACAGTCTCTGCTCCCGGCACATAATCAAGTCCCAACGTATTTGAGTTGTTTGCATACAACAGTCCATCGACAACATAAAACGGCACAGTTTCTGCCGACACAGGATTGAACAACCCTAAAAACAGACATGCCATTAAAACAATCTTTTTCATATTGATGTGTAATTATCGCTTTATAACCTTATATAATCTGATTTTTCCGTTAATACATACAAGAAATCTATTTCTTTAAACGATATTCTGTTGGAGTCATGCCTATGGCCGACTTGAAGCATTTACTAAAGTACTTTGGGTCAGAGAAACCGCAAGCAAATGCCACCTCGTTGACAGAACAAACATCGTCAACAAGCATCTGGCAGGCTTTCTGCAATCGTGCCTTCTTAAGCAGTTCTACTGGCGTCATTCCTGTCATCTGTTTGATTTTCCTGTTCATTGCCGTCCTACTGCTGGCCGAGGCCGCTGCCATATCGTCCATGTTAACGTCGGCATTAGCCAAATTGTCTTTGATAAAAGCCATAACCCTCTGCATAAAAACATCATTATGCACCTGATTGTTTCTTTCGAGCAGTTCCCTCCGTTTCTCTTCAAACTCCTTTTGCTCCTGCTCGTTCTGATTGAGCAACTGCAAATAGGCATCAAGAGTTTCTTGCCGTTGCATATTTATGCGTCGTATATATCGACGCATAAGATAGACAACATAAGCTATGCAACCTACAACCATCGCCCAGAACAGCCATGCCCAAGGAGTCTCCCAGAAAGTGGGTTTTACGATAATTGTAATGAGTCTGCTATTTCCCGTCCACTGGCCTTCACCATTTGTTGAGTATAGACGAAGTTCGTAAGTTCCAGGTCGCATATCGGCAAAAGCCAGACTGTGTGTGTTTCCGAGATACACTCTATTGGCATGTCCATCGGCACTCATACTATAAGCGTAGTCGATATTCTCGGTATTGGAATAGTCGAGCATAGCAAAACCTATACTCAAATCTCGCTGGTTTGATTGCAACATGATTGTATCGCTGTTGCCAAAATACAGTTTGTCGTGAATACGAACCGACGTTATTGCTATTCGATGATTATTTTCATTAACCATCATAGAGTCAAGGTTTAATGCTATAGCACCACCAAATTGCAGTCCGAACAGCCATCTGCCATCAGGCAACTTCTTTGGAACAGCCTCAGAGAACACAAGTTGCTCAGTTTCAAGAAATGCATTTGAATGATTGATAGTGCTTGAGTCAGGATTCAACCTAACCAACATGTTCCTGCCAACAACCCAAAGTTTACCATCGTGCTCTATCACAGATTGTGCAATATCGGTTGGAAAATCTGTATGAGAACAATAATGCAGGAAATCGAGTTTTGTTGCCAACAGACTATCACTGACTATCTGATTGACTCCGCCACTCTCCGTACACACAAAGACTCTGTTAAGACTGTCTTCAATTATATTTCTCACATAACTATTGCTAAGGCTATTGCGTCTGTCGGGTTCTCTCTGGTGCAGTCTTATGGTCATTTGCGAAAGGTCGTCAACATTTGCGTCAGCCACCATCAATCCTTTATTGCTACCTGCAAGCATGACACCTTTACGAGTGAATGCCACAGAGAAAGTCTTCTTGTTATATGATTCCTTGTACCTCGCCAGAAGGTTGTTGCTATTGACAAAGCGTGGTTTTTCTGCTCCAGGATTATCAATGCAGTTTATTCCGCCCCCATGTGTGGCCAGCCATATTCGCCCTCGGTTGTCTTCGCTGATACAGAACACCGAACTGCCACTCAGAGAATAAGAGTCGGCCGGATTATTCTCAAAATGTTCTACTTTAAATGCGCCATTCGCCTGCTCTCTAAGACGGAACAAGCCATCAGGCTTACTACCCAACCATATCTGCCCTTTACTGTCTTGATATGCAGAATAGATATTGGCAAACCTGACATAGTTTTTATGCAGTTTGCCATCTGCGCCCAAGTATCCTATTACAGAATTGTCTGCTGCAAAGATTTTTACTGTTCCTAGGGTTCTGTCACCCATCCAATATCTGCCCTTATTGTCGAGAAGCATACTTTTCACATGAACGAGTTTGTCGTCAAAAAACTGCTCATAACTTTGTTTACTGAAGACAAACTTAAAAACTCCATGCTCGTTAAGCAACCACAAGTTGCCTTGTTTGTCTTCATAGTAATAGCCGCCCTGCAGTTCAGCACTGCCTAAATCTGTCTGCACAAGCTGTTTGCTTCTACTATCAATATAGCTCACGTTGCCATCGTTGCCCAGCAACCATATTGTAGAGAAAGCATCTTCGAACAGATAGGTGGATTTATGAAAATCGTTTGAAACTAATTGCGGCACATAAGAACCCTTATCCATTACATAAAGTTTATGGGAGGCTGTCTGCATCCAGATTCTTCCGTTCCGGTCTTCGGTATATCTTTCTATCCGTCCTTCAGTCTCTATACGGCGATACGACTGCTTACCTATACTCATGTAGGCATTGGCTGCAGAATGCAATATCATTCTATTGTCAGAGAAAACTTTTATACCGATAGCTTTCTCAGGAATTTCCAAATTTTCATACGGTTTGATAACATAAGAAACGGTATCTAACTCATGAAGGCGTCCTTTCCGGTCGAGCAACCACATCCTGCCATCTTTTACAGTTCTGTCAGCACACACAAAATCATAAGATTTCAGTTCGCCATTACGATAAAGTTGCGTACCGGTTGTGGCAAACAGCCATGTATTGCCAGCTCCATCGGCACAGATGTCGGTGTCTGTATCTGTAAACTCTGTCACTGCAACCTTTGCGCTTTCTGAAGGTCTCTTAGTATTGGCCACAAGCAAGGTTCCACCTGCGCATATCAGCCATGCCTGACCATTGGGGAGAGTGCGTACTTTCTCAACAACAAATATGCAATTCATATTGCTTTCCAGACGTGCCAGCACGTCTATCCACTTATAAGTGGAAACATCAAACATAAAAACCCTGTTATCAATCAGGCACCACAGGTTACCGTTAATGTCTTGATACGTATGCTTTATCTTGTCGGACGTCATGCGCAAGCCGTCGCCTACGTCTGATTTGAAATTCTGAAATTCATAGCCATCAAACCGATACAGCCCGTTTGATGTCGTAAACCACATAAAGCCAGCATTGTCTTGCAATACGTATGAAACATTCCAAACCTTATGGTTCAGTTCTGAATAGCGGGTTATCCGGCAGTCAGGTTGCGACTTGGCTGTATGCGAATGCATCAGCAGCAACCAAAGAAAAAGAAAAGCCAATATTTTACGCATTAGTCAGTAATTATTTTATGTTACAAAGATAGTATTTTCGGGCGACTATGGCAAAGAAAGTTGCCGATAATATTCATGCACCAATGAAAAAAGGCATACCGGAAGAGTGCCTCACGACAGTCTTCCGGCTTAGTTGTATGTATAATAACATAAACCTAAAAAGTAATCACAGTTTACTCAACCCCTTCACTGGGAGTATCCTCTGGAGCAGCCACTTCACCTTCTACTGCAGTAATAGGTGTCTTGCTCAGAGGGTCGAACACACCGAAACCACCAAACAGACTATTCCAGCCGATGGTCTGAGCCACATTAGGATTTGCCTTTTGGTCGGCAGTGTTAAGTCCCATCAAGTAGCACTTCTTGTCCCAAACCGGATTAGTACCAGTTACAGCAGTACTTGTCATTGTGGCAATATCCTTGCGCACAAGATACTGGTTGTAGAAAGCAGCAAGTTTCTCTACATACTTACGGTTAGGATTGTTTTCACTATCAACATAGACATAATATGTAGAGTCTGCTCCGTCTGAGCCTGTTGTAGTTTCCAGACGTGCTATGAAACTCTCGTTCAAGGTCAAAGCCTGCGGGCGTTCTATACCGAGAACGTCAAAGGGGTTCATCAAGTTGTCCTTTGCACCGGTATATACTGTAGGGTCGAAATGCATCTCAAGCTTATGTATGGTGATGTCGTTAAGCGGTGTCACACCCAGATAGCGGCAAGTATTGCCACCCCATGCTGTGAGCGCCCATGAAGTATTGAGCTCGCTCTGACCCTCACCGCCGTCAAAGAGCATCCATCTGTGACAGTCGTCAAAGCGCTTGCCCTCGTAAGCCAGTTCTATCTTGCGCTCATAAAGGATAGCCTCAAACATCTTGGCACGGTCGCCTCTGATAGTTTCATCCAGTCCGCAGTTGCCTGCCTCAGCACCATAGACACGCTGACGTATCTTTACCAAAGCATCCCAGGCTTCTTCCAGTTTGCCAGCACCGCATGCAGCCTCAGCAAAATTGAGCAGCACCTCGGTATATCGCATTGCTATGAGCGGCTGTCCGTTCATTGCGAAACCGTCTTCTGAGTTCCAGTTAATCATTGTGCGCTCGCCCAAAGCATAGTCTTGCGACTTCTTGCGCACATAAACAGACTGTCCGCTGTTGCCGAGGAAATCGGTGAAATAGCCAGCCTTGATTGTATCAAGCGCCTCTTCAAGACTTGGATACCATGCAAAATTCATCAGTTTATAGTCCTGTCCGCCCTGATATGGACATTCTGATTCAAGATACTCGGCTGCAATGCTACCGTTAAACTGCCATTCTGTGCCAGGGAAAGCAAAGGTACGATAAAAGCGCGGGTCACGGTTCAGGAAGAACACCTTCTTGTCGTAGGAATATGCACCTGTTTCAGTCGGACGCTTTCCGTCTGCCATAGGGAAGGCATCAATCATCTCAGCAGTAGGAGTAATCGAACCATCGCCTCGTGAGTTGCTAGGGCGTATGCTCTTCTCCCATGCATTGTGAATATTCTCGTCGTGGGCAGCATTATTACAAATCTTTATAAAGACGCCCTCGCTTGCCTGGGATTCTCCACAGAGCACATTGCACCAGATACGCGCCCAGTTGCTGGCATTAACCCCAGGATCGCCGGCATAAGACAGACCAAATCCACCGGCAGCCAATTGCTCAAGTGCTTTCTTGTTCAGTTCGTAAGCCTGTTGCCAACGCTCTGATTCGTCGGCACGGTTAAACACCGGACTAGCATAATAGTTTGCCACATAGCCTGCCAAAGCGTATGCCGTACCAGAGGTTACGCGCCCCCAGTCGTTAGCTTCTTCTTCCCAACGCACTGGCAAAATGTCGCCAGCTGTTGTCAGATCTTCAATAATGAAGTTGAATGTCTTTTCTGTAGAATTGCGAGGCATACGTGTGGTTGAAGAGTCGCGAAGCACAGTGCTCTGTATCTCGGTTACGATAGGCAAACCACCAAAACGCTTGAACAGACGGAAATAGCGTGAAGCGCGGAAGAAACGGGCCTGCGCTTCTGTTTCCTTTATGTCTTTTTTGTCAAGGGTTGTACTTTCATTAACACGAACAATCACATCGGTACATTCACGCATCTTCTTCCATGGACTTTCATTGATTCCGTAAAAGAAGAACTTGGCTATATTCTCGTTTGTCCACACCTGAGAAGGATCAGACAATTTGCCATAACCAGGAAACTCCTCTGTATGCAATGAGAGATAATCATTGTATCCTACCGGCCAGTAGTCTGGAGCATAATTATCTACGTTATCCTTTGCACCGCCATGATATGGCAACGAACGCTGGTAGATATAGTTAAGACGTAATTTCACAGATGTCATATCTGCATAAACCTGCTCCGGACCGAAACTTCCGTATGGGCGTTTTTCAGCCAAGAAGTCGTCACTACAACCCACTGTTGAGGCAAGGCTCATCAAAAACAGAGCACCTGCACCTACTTTATATATATTATTGAATATTTTCATAATTGTTTCTTATTAGAGATTAGAACGAAACCTTAAGACCCATTGTTATCTTGCGCACTACAGGATAGCTGCCGTAGTTTCCTGCAAAGTTATCCCAGTAACCGCCAGGTATAGCATTATAGAAGCTGAATGCATTCTGACATGTCAAGTTGAAGCGTACACTCTGCAAGCCTATTGAGCGAACCCATTTCTTAGGCAATGTGTAAGCAACTGAGATATTGCGCAACATAATCTCTGCTGCCGACATTCTCCAGAATGTAGAAGCCTGGCTGTTCACGTTTCCGCTGGTAAATCCGAAGTTTGGCCAACGTCCGTCAGGATTTGCCTGCGCGATGACATTGCCTTGAGCATCCAACACATCCTCATAGATAAACATGTCGTTCCACATTGTTGACACGTTCTGCTTCTCCATGTCACTGAATTTTTCACCACGCAATTCTCCTGGCATCAGAGTATATGCTCCCCACTCTGCCGTAAGTGTAGCATTGAGTGAGAATGACTTATACACGAAGTTCAGATTAAGGTTTGTCTTATACGGGTTGTTCTGGCGTTTTGAAATCTGCACCACATCATCTTGAGCACTTATGACTCCGTCGGGTATCGGACTATACAGGCCTGTTTCCTCGTCGCGCTTTCCGCGAATGTCCTCATAAATGAGCATACCAGGATGTACCTTGTCTTGTGACAGTCCAAGATAGTCGGTAATTTTATACTTGTCGAAATACTCCTCGATTTCCTGATAACTGCGGAACATACCCATACATGACAATCCCCACAGACCACGGTCTGTACGCTGGTTTGGTCTGTAAGAGTCAAACTCCAGCGGATTGTCCCAATAGTACTTCTTCACCTTGTTGTCGTCCCATGCGAAACCGCCTCTTACAGAGAAATACATATCGTTATTTATGCGCTGACGCCATCCAACGATGAGTTCAAGTCCATACATATCCATCTCGCTGTAGTTTTCCGGCGCAGCGTAAATACCTACTGTACCAGGCAAATTGATGGCACCAGGATAGGCAAACATCTCTCTTCCGAAATCATAGTATCCATCAAGAGATACAGACAGGCGGTTATCAAGCATACGCAAATCAATACCGAAGTTGGTCTTGTAGTTCTTGTCCCAACGAAGATCAGGGTTTGTACCCGACTTCTCAGGCAATTGGAAAGAGCGACCGGTAAGCTGTGTCACGTCAGTACCGAAAATGGCACCTCCATACTCGTTATAGCTATACAACTGCAACCAGCGCCATGCATCAACATTGTCACGTCCCATGATACCAGCAGAAGCACGAATCTTAAGATAGTCAATCTTTGTGGACTCCTTAGGGAACCATTTTTCCTCTGACATAACCCAACCGGCAGAAACACTTGGGAATGCGCCCCAATAATTGTCTGGCGAGAACTTTGTTGATGCCTGAGAACGTACAAGGAACTCAAAGAGGTATTTGTCGGCATAAGAATAGTTCAGACGTCCGATATAAGAAAGATTACCAGCTTCATTGCGAGTCCAGCTAACCTCCTTCTCAGAGTCGTCTGAGAGAGAGTTTGACTGTCCGTCGGTAAACAGCAATGGATGTGTACCCTTTGCATATACATTTTCAGAATCAGACTCTCCTTTTTCAATAGAGAAAGTACCGCTGATGTTGTGCTTGCCTATCTGACGAGCATACATAAGCATGAGGTTCATCTGATAACTGTCACCACGCGACATTTCACGACTGATGTAAGAACTCTGACCGCTGTTAAGAATACGCTCCTCAAGATTTTCAAAAGATGTATATCGGAATCCTTCAAGCGTCTCTTCATCATAATCAATCAACGGGTCGTTGTCGATTATCTGTGACGGATCTGTAACATAAAGGTGTTTGCCGGAACCTCCACGGTTCTTTACACGATAAACATAGTTCTCCATACGTATCTGGTTGCGCTTGTCGTTGTTGATATTTTTTGAATATGTAAACTTGAGTTGCAACCCCTTCAATGGTTCCCACCAGCTGAAATCATGTTCAAGAGAAGCTTGCAATGACATGCTGTTGGCTGTCTGCTCCTGATTATTGCGAGAGTCATAAAGGCTCTTGTAGTTGTAATAGTTGTTGAACGATGGGTTATTCTCCATGCCTGAATGATATATCGGATAGCCGTTTATCTCGTCGGGTACATAAGAAGGATTCTTCATCATATACACATAGTCTTCCTGATTGCCACCGCCAGAACTTGACATGTGGGAAATCTTCTTGGAATAATCGCCCGAAACAGAAACTGTAGCCTTGGTATATTTTGACACATTTCCTGATACACCGGCACGATAGTTCCAACGGTCATAGTCCAACTTGCCTATGTTACCGTCCTGAGTATAATAAGAAGCTCCTGCAAAATAGTTTGCCTTCTCAGTACCACCACTTAAGTTCACACTGTGACGCTGTGAGATAGAAGATGACCAATACTTGTCAAGCAAGTCATAGTTGGTTTTCTTCATAGCCTCAAGTTCGTCGGCCTGGAAATAGTTTAACAGCATATCGTCCTGCTGGCCCTTGCCCTTCTGTTGCAACCAGTTGGCTGCTCGTGCCGCATTATATATACGGCCATAATTATAACCGTCGAGCATATCAGCATGTTTCACTGCGTCAACAAAACCATATTGAGCATTATAAGAGATACGCGGAGTACCGCTCTTTCCACGCTTGGTCTTTACAAGAATTACACCATACGCACCGTATGCTCCATAAATGGCGGCTGAGGCATCTTTAAGGATTGTTATGCTTTCAACTTCGTCAACGTCGAGGTTATTGAATTCCTCTTCACCCTTAGCCTTGTCATGATAAACGAAATCGTCGATAACATAGAGCGGAGCTGGATCGCTATCACCTCCAATGTTCATACCGCTGGCGTCCTTTCCTGTAGGAACAAGCGCTACAGCATCCTTTGCCTGACGGATGGTAATGGTGGCATTTTCGCCTGGACGACCAGTTGACGGCATGTCAACATGTATTGATGGCGACAGACCTATAAGTGCCTCGGAAAGGTTACTGACAGAGAGGTCTTGAAGTTCGGCTGGGTCGATAACCTCAATAGAACCCGTAACATTCTTCTGCTTCAACGCTCCATAACCAACAACCACAACATCGTCGAGCTGGGTGTCGTCTTCCTTCAGTACAACCCTCGGATTATCGAGTTTTGCAACTGTCTGTGTGAGATAGCCGATATAGGAAATCTTAAGTTTTGCATTGCTTGCTACTTTTATGGTGAACTTACCATCAATATCGGTTATTGCACCTGCCTTGTTGTCGCCTACCACCTTAACAGTTGCTCCAATTACAGGTTCGCCGTTTTCATCGACAACAACACCTGTCACCGTCTTTTGGCCGGTTTGCACTGTTGCCTTCTTGGTCTGTTGAGCCATGACTGGAGTTGTAGTCCCCACCAGCATGCCCATAAGCAGACTCATCAATATATATTTTCTATTCATAGTCATGAATTTGTTTTTAGTTGTGTGAGTTACTATTCTGTCACTTCTGTCTCATTGTTCTGAACTGGCAACCAGCGTGGATCGCCTCCTCTGTTCTTAATAACCTCATTTTCCTGCGGAGTGAAGTTGACACCTCCGTTAGGTTGGCTCAGATCGAGCGACTGCTCAAATGCCCCCGTGAAAATTGTTTCATAATATGCCGCAAATGGTGCGCCATAAGAATCATTTGTACTATAATCAGTACCCTCACCTTGCCAGAAGTTAAATTTATAGTTCTTTGTTCCTGTAATACGTCTTGTTATCTGACCAGCAGACATATTATGGAATATGCAGTGGTCGATGGTTGTTGTCTGACCGTTTCCACTTGTGTTGTTCCACCATTTTCCTTGAGAGAACGCACGACTGAATGTTGTGTTTCTGAAGTCTGTAGTAATTGTAGAATAACTTGCATCCTTTTCACCAAAAGCCTTTACTGCCTGTGCATTTGAGTTGTTTGAATAGCGTAGGAAATAAGCGTCTTGGTCTTGTATGTTGAAGATGGTACTGTTTTCAATAACAAGATGCTTTATTGCAACGCCCTTCTTTTCCAGTGAGATGAAAGCCTGTGAACCGTTGCCGCGGTTATGAGATGTAGCACCACGATTCATCTGCACAATACAGTCGGAAATGGTAAGATACCAAACAGCGCAATTAACCTCATTGTCATGGAAGAAAGATGCAGGCATATCTTTTATCCAGCAATGTGCCACGTAGAAGGGATCTTCCAGCATATAGTTGTTGCGTTGGAATTTTGAACCAGAATATTTATCAGGTTGGTTAACACCTTTCAGACTATCTGGAATATTAGTATTGCTAACCATGATGAACGACTTGGCTGTTGATTCTGCCATATCGAAGTTAATATATTTTACCTTCAACGTAGCGTAAGACATCAGCGTACCGCTTCCTGTCATCTTGACTACCGGACGATAAATCTTGTCACCGCGGAAAGTCATCTTCTGTCCGCCGAAATCTACAGGACCGCTCATGGTATATTCACCGTTAGCCTCAAGGTCAATTGCGACTTCCTGTCCAAGATACAATGAGTCGATAGGATTTTCGGCAATATATGTTGTTATGTCCGAACCGTTCGGAATAGTCATGATTGATGGCACCAAGGTAGAAAGACTTGTCACAACTACCGAATCACTTTTGTTGCCTAAGTCTTCATTGCCTATAACTCTCATATAAAGTTCATATTTCGAATCTTCTGAAACAGACACAGTAAAAGAACTGCCATCAACCAGATAGTTCTCATAGCCATCTACAACATAAGGATTAGACGGGTCATCAACATTTCTGAATGTCACTTCACATCCTTTGGCCCCACGCACCAATGGCCACGATATGGTTGCTTTGTCGCCTGCTGTATTGAGCACAAAACGAATTGAGTCTGACGGAGGTGTTACAAGTTGCGTGTTCCTGACACCTGCATCAAAACCGTCGGGAGAGTCATAACCCTCTGCACAACCTGTCAATAGCATTGCTCCTGTCAAACAGGATAGAGCTAGACTACCGACACGGTTGTTGATTAACTTTTTAAGTTTACCGTTCATAGTTTTTTTGTATTTAGAAATTTAAAAATTTAGTTTCAAGCGGTTAGCGTTAACATTACATTGCAAAATTATCTATTTAATATTATGCAAAGGTGGAAAATCTTACCGTCTTGGTGTAAAATTATCGATGGAATGGCATAATTTCACTGATTCACATTAAAAATCCCCTTTCTGCCAATGTATCATAATTATTATTAAGATTACGCCAATCTATCTTTGTCTTAGTGCTAATACCGTTTATATATTTCTCAATATTGGTATATCCATCGCCTGTACAGTCGCCATTGGCATCAGAGGCATCGTTGGGATTAAGGCCATTTTCCACTTCCCATTTGTCGGGCATGCCATCACCGTCGCTGTCAGTCCTTGGTGTTCCATGATAGTCAGGATAACCGCCCATCTGTCGAGGGTCGGTAATGATACCTATTTTATAAGAGTCTTTAGACAAACGGCGATGTTTGAAATAGCCATCCTTGCCACGCGACTGTTTATGCAAACCACGCATATCGCCATGAGCATCTTCAGGGATATTGTCTTCATAATAGGGTTTGCCCGTTTTAACCTCATCTATTACCCGTTGGTCAATAATATCGCGGCACGGCAATGTGGCACCGGCATTATCAAGCACATATTCATAAGTTTGGATGGCAGTCATCAGTTTAATATACGGCATTTCGAACGGACGATTTGAACGCACCAGTTGTTCATAATCGCCGCAACCGTCCATCGTTCCAATTTGGATGCCTCCAGCCCAGTTGTCGGCAGAGACCTTCTCGTTTCCTTCTACAATATTTCCTGCTGCATATACCCTGCCATATATGTCTTTAGTCCCTTTTTGTCTTCCTGCCTCTGTTTGTAATATGCGGTGTGCTACTGGCGATTTCATATTTGTAGCAGGCCCTGGCTTGTAGTAATTGTTTATAAAGTTGGACATGGTCATGTGGTCGCCACCGTCAGCAGTCCGATACCACCAGTTGAACACAACATTATTGACGAAATTGAAAACGCCTCCCCATCCTATACTGGGATTGCGGCCGGCATTTGACGCCCACAGATTGCGCATGAAAGAACAATTCTCGCCACCGATTGTAGAACCGAACGAGTGGTTCCATGTATCGAGAGCTTTTGCCGAGATTGTGTTCTGTATCGTTATATTGACCGTTGGCAGCTTGCGGCGTTCCTCCTCCTTGTGCGGTTGGTACATGTGACGATAGAAAGAGATGTTTTCATCAAGTCCCCATTGGCAAGAGCAATGGTCTATCATTATATTTCCAATAGGATTGCCCCCAAACGAGTCGTCGCGCTTGGTGACAAGGGTCTGTCCGCGGCGAAAGCGCATGTGACGCACTATCACGTCGTGGGTGTCTATCTGGAACGTCTCTCCTGCAATACACACACCGTCACCTGGTGCTGTCTGCCCGGCAATAGTGATATATGGAGCCTTCACGCTGATTGGCGACTTGAGTCTTATAATGCCAGCAACATTGAACACCACTATGCGCGCACCACCCTGCTCACATGCCCAACGAAACGACCCAGGACCGCTATCGTCGAGATTGGTAACAGTGAGCACCTTGCCGCCTCTGCCGCCAGGAGTGTACATGCCACCACCTTCTGCCCCTGGAAATGCCGGTATCTCTGCCTTGACAAGATCATAAGGTCTGTAAGCCCATGGCACATAAGGGCGACCTTCACGCGCCTCTTTCATCACTATCTTATAAGCCTCTGCCCATGCCGAGTCGCGATGTGGCTTATATTGAGCACCTTCGGCATCAGCCTGTTGCTGTGCCGAAGGATCTACTTGCGGATATTGTGCCATAACTGACGCCAAGGCCACGGTTGACATTGTTACTGCAACCAATAGTTTTCGCATAGGTTGAAACATTTTTACAGGTATTTTTAATCTTTGATAATCTTTACAGAATGGATATTGCCTTTAGTATCTGTTATGCGCATAACATATGTTTCATGAGAACGCATACTTTCCACCTTCTTGCCATCGAGGGTATAGAACTCTCTCTTTGCCACTTCTACATTGCTGAAATCTACTGACTGACTGCTGATGGCCGTAACGTCGTCTGTAACTGCAACAGACATACGCTTTTCATAAGTTGTACCATCTGCATCGGTCACAACAACCTTGACAACTGCAATGCCAGACACACCTTGTGCCGTTGCATAGAGAGTGCTGCCTCCAACACTGACGCTTGCCACATTTTCTCCCTCCAGAACTTGGCAAGTGAATACCGGCGACTTGGCAAAACCTTTGAAATGGTCAGCCAGATTAATGCTGCCTTTTCCACCCGATTTCAATACAATATACGGATTTGCCATAAACTCCAGATATTCCTCAAGCAATGTCCATCCATTGTTGTCTGGGTCTGAGTTATTGTCTGCCTGATGAGCATCCGAACCAATAGCCACCTCATACCAATTAGGCATTCCGTCCTGATCGGTATCGTAATCAGCAGGGCGTGTTTCTTCTGGGAATACTTCAAAACCGCCACAATCATCTTCATGGTCTATTTCTCCACGAATGCCGGAACGACTGCCCTTGTATGTCCATGAACCCTCCAATGTCTCCTTTATCATGCGAAGATGATGGTCGTCACGGCAAGGCATAGTAGCACCCACCTCCGACATTACTATCTTATATGCATCATGAGCTGTATGTATGGTTGCCTCAGAAGGGAAGAACGGTGCATCGTACCATGTTTCTTCCGGATAATCGCCTGTTGCATTGTATGTAACATCTTTCTTATCGTTAGTTACACTGCCGTCCTTGTTTATACGCACATTACCGCTGACATAGGCAAACTGTGCGCGATGACCGCCAAGTTCGTTCTGGGCAGTGAAGAGTACTGGATTATCCGTGTCAGGTCCCATCTTGTAATAGTTGTTTACAAACTGCATCAGACGGGCACCGCCATCAGTAGTGCGCCCGTGCCAGTTGTAGCATACATTATTGAACATATCGAGCTCTCCTGCCGCCTTGCCTTCGCCATCAAGTCCTCCGCCCATACTCCAGTTGCGACCGTTGCAGTTGACCAGAAGGTTATGGCTGAACGTGCCAATGCTGCCACCGATGGTTGCTGCAAAACCATGATTCTTTCCCGACTCATAATTCTTATGGTCTGCAATGCCCAAGGCCTCTGCAATCATGCTATGCTGGAAAGTAATGTTCTTTGCTCCGCGACTTGAGAATGTCTCGTCGGTACCCCATGCCGCTGTTGTATGGTCTATAATAGTATGGTCGGCGCCAGTCACTCCAAGTGCGTTTCCTGTATCACCATAGCCTCTGCGTGCACGAAGGAAACGGCATATATTTTCACTGCCTATATTAAGATTGGAATATTTAAGGCAGATGCCCTTGCCTGGTGCTGTCTGTGCAGCTATGGTAACATAAGGGTCAACAAAAACAGCACCAAAGCCCATATCAATTATACCCGAAACATCGAACACAATGGTACGCGGTCCCTCTACGTCAACAAGTCCGTAGAGCAAAGAACCCGGATTGTGGTCGTTGTTGAGATTGGTTACATGATAAACAGTTCCGCCTCTACCTCCAATAGCAAAGCGTCCGTAACCCTCAGCACCGGGGAATGCAAGCTGGCGCTTACGGAAACTCCATTCTTCTCCTTTATAAACCTGACCTGACGCATCTTCCTCGTCAATGCGCCAGTAATATGTGGGCAGACAAGACAGATTGTCAAGCGTATAGGTTGTATCTGTAAGTACAGCTACTTCGCTCAACTTGCCCGGCTCTGTTCCTATCATAAGATGATGCTTTACTGCAGCAGCCGCAGGTTGCCAACAGAGTTTTAGCGTACCAGAGTCGGCATCAACATGCTGATCACCTTTTTTAGGATATGGATTCTTTGCCTGTGTGAGCGGATTGCCTTCATCAAAAACAAATGCATTGATGATGGCTGCAGTGGCAGAATATGTTGTGCCCGATTGGGGCACTGTTATATAGTCAACAACTACGGTCTCGCCGGCAGCACAACTGAACGTTACATAACTTTGTCCTGAATCGCTCTGTTTGGTTGCACGGCATGTTTGTGCCACATTGCGTGCAACCACCTTGTTATTCACCTTAACCATCAACGGCGGCAGTCCTTCTGTCCAAGCGTCGGTTGCATTATGATATGCAAGCAGCGAGTGTTCTCCTGCTGCCAAACCGCTTATTTCCAAACGTATTCCAGAAGCACCTTCTTTTACATCTAAATAATCATTAGATGCACCTGTCGGGTCTTCTAATTCTATCACGTAAGCACCGTCGGCAAGCAACTTGTAACCATAGTTGACAACGCCCTGTTTCCAATAGTTGGAACGCACGCCATTACCAGCTAATCCTGGCACAGAACTAATCTTAATCGTAACATTACTTCCATCGGAATGGGTAAAACTGCCTTCGGCAGAGGGTACACGCCCAAATGTCCAAGCTGTATATCCAGATTCCAAACCTTCTGACTCTGAACGGCCAAACATATTGATGTCAACTCGCAATTGTGCGCTGAGGCTTGAAGTCATGGCAAGCAACAGCGTTAAAATAATGGCTTTAGATTTCATACGCATTTTGTAAAAGTTTTTAGTTTCTTCTACAAAATTCCTTATAAAAAACAATTATCAGGTAGAATATTTTACCTTTAAGGGGTAATAACAAAATAATCTACTTGATTTACAAAACAGATAGGAAATTACCGCTGCTTCATAAAAGTATTATCAAACCGCTGATGCCGATATAGGCATAGACGATATAGCGGAAGAGGCGGGCGGGAATATGGTTGAAGACGTAGGCACCGAGCATCGTGCCGAGGGCAACGCCGCCTATGCCGTAGAGATAGCCGTCGAGAACGGCGGGGGTGACGAATCCGTTGTACAACCGCACAAGGGTCATCATGGCATTGCCGATAAGGAAATAGGTCTGAGCCATGGCCATATAGTGCTCCTTGCTTGGCTCGGAAGAGATGAAATAAAGAACGGCGGGCGGTCCTTGCATGCCAAAGAAACCGCCCATTAGTCCGCTAAGACCACCAGCACCTATCTGTACCGACCTTGTGGAGGGCAGTTTGATGCGCTGACTGAACACTGCGAAATAGATACTGGTAAGCACGAGCATGCAACCGAGGATGATGTAGAGCAGGCGGTCTTCTATGCTCGTGAGCCAGAAGATGGCAAAGGCTGACACGACAACGAACGTGAGCAGTATCATCCACAGGCGCTGCCAGCATATAAAACGGCGCAGGCGAAACACGATGGGCAGCGAGGTGGTCATGGCAAGCAATCCCGACAGTGCCGTCGCCTCACCGTAGGATGGCAGGAAGAAGGGCAGCATGGTCATGATGAAGATGCCGAAGCCGAAGCCTGTGGTGCGCTGAACGAAACTGGCACCGATGCTGAGCAGAAAGATATACAGTGCCATTGTTTAAATGTCAGGTGTGATGGTGGTTTTCTGATACGCCAGACGCTCTGCCCCGTCGAGCAGATAGATTATTCCGCAGTAGTCAAAACCGTATTTTTCCAGTGCATGGCGCATGAGGTGATTCTGGCGGTGGGTGTCTATGCGGATATTATCGGTATGCTTGAAGCAGTAGTCGAGCACATCGTTGAATATGCCATGCACTCCCGGCATGCTCGCCATGCGATGGACAACAAAGTAGGGGCGCATGTCGTCAACCCATTTGCCTTTGTAAATATTATCATATGTTATGTCTGGCCCTTCGATGAAGGCAAACGTGGCTACTGCCACTCCACCCTCTTCAACCACATAACTATAGCCTCGGCTTATATCCTCCACCAAAAGCTCGCGCTTGGGGTTGCCGTCGGACCACTGCTCAATGTTGCCCATCTGGCGCATCTTCTGCCGTCCGTATTCTATCAGTTGCAGAATACGGGGCAGATCTTGCTCTGTGGCTATGCGTATGGTTCGAATCATGCAAAGGTTATTAAAGTTGTGAAGACTGAAGTCTTACACGCACCTCCTCGATTATTCTTGTCAGTTCCTCCATTGTCTCGGCCACAATAGCTACTGCCCCATATAGGCAATACTTAAAATTTTGATTATTAGACTCTCTCATATTATCTTCTAAATTAAGGTAAAAATTCCACCGATGTTATTAAAAATATTTGTATAGACTTCTTAATTGCCTCTGCTTTTATCTTGTTTTGGCAATAATCAGTCGTAGGCTGTCTGCTTTAGTTCTGGTTTTAATCCATTCTTCCAGCATTCTGTGCTCACTGCTGCTTATAGTTTCCTCTTTCTTGTGCTCAACTATTGCCGTTATATAGTTTGTGGTTATAGTATTATCTATTTTTATTTCTGTCGCTGGAGCTAATGCTATTGTGCTTATGTTAGGAAATAAAATGCTTATTTCTTTTCTTAGTTCATTGCTCATTTTCTCGTATTTGGTATAGTTGTTCAGCTGAAGCTCTAATGTTTTTATCTGTCCTGCCTGTGCCAATAGCTGCTGTGTGTTGGTCTTAGCGGTTGTCTCATTTTGCAATCTGCTTATTATGATGCTATCGTTCAGTCCACCTTGGATGATTGATAATTTATAGTCTTCCAAATTGTAGTTTGGCAGTTTGGCTGTAACATATTCTATCTCCTTGCTTCCTATCTCCTGTCCTACGGCAGTAATAGTGAGCTTTTTATTTTTAGTATCTATATTGTTGGATATTATTTGTGTGCCGCTGAATATCAGCTCATTCTTTATAAAATGGTTGATGTTTGATTTCAGCATGCTTTCTTTAACTATATTCACGGTCATGAATGTAGCTGGAACCATAGTTAAGACAACAATGGCTATTATGTATTTTCTTACTCTCTGATGATTGGGGTTTTCTGCAGTGCTATTGGGTGTGAACTTCAGCATCTTTACACCAATATATGTTGACATACATATAAAGACTGTATTTATGAAGAACAGGTAGAAAGCTCCCATAAAGTAGTAAATGTTGCCAATGGCAATGCCATAACCGGCAGTACACAATGGTGGCATAAGGGCTGTGGCAATAGCTACTCCTGGAATAACATTGCCTTTTCCTTTGGTTGATATTGCGAGTATGCCTGCTGCTCCTCCAAATAAGGCAATAAGCACATCATAGAGGGTTGGCGAGGTGCGTGCCAACAACTCTGATTGTGCCTCATCAAGTGGTGTAAGCAGAAAATATACTGCAGCTGTTATGATACTTATTATTGTTGCGACAAGATAATTTTTGGCAGAGCGTTTCAGCAGTTCAAAATCGTTGATGCCAATGGCCAAACCCATGCCAATGATTGGTCCCATAAGCGGCGATATAAGCATAGCACCGATAATAACTGCTGTTGAGTTTACGTTTAGTCCTAACGACGCAATGAAAATAGCAAATACAAGAACCCAGAGATTTGCTCCATGAAAGACAACGTTCCTACTTATTTCTTTTATCGTATCGCTTTCATTTTCTTTGTCTGGCATAGCATTAAAGTATCCTTTTACTATGTCGTAAATCTTTTTAATGTCAGTGTTCATAATATTTATTTTTTGCAAAAATATCATTTTCAAATGTATTCACCAAAAAAAATAGTTTATTTTCGCAATCTTTCATCCAACTATTCCACGTATTTAATTCCGAATGGATTCATGTGTCACGCTATTTCCCAACTAACTCGGTGATTTTTATCGTTTTATCCCGAAAATTAGCAAATAGTAAGAAGTTTGTTACTAAGAAAATAATTACATATCTAATAGCGGAATTATGCTGTTTGCTCAATTTATTTTTACCCATTCCATCAGATTTGAAATCTGCAAAATAGTTGTTGTGCGCATTGTATAGAGATAATAAACACCATTTTATGATTTTGTGCAAATTTATAAAGTGACTCTTTACAAATTGATGCAAAAAATATAATCTACCCTCCCAAACGCCCTTGTGTTATTCTTGGGCTAAACTAACGTTTTTTTTATCGTTTTAGCCCTACTATCCGTTATTATCGGGCTAAACTAAAGGATTTTTCGTCGTTTTAGCCCTACTATCGGTTATTCTTGGGCTAAACTGACGATTTTTTTATCGTTTTAGCCCAAGAATAAATATCAGACACAATGATGGTCGATTCCGCTTAACAGCAACATTCGGCAAAAAAGCATGATGTCATTCAGGATTTTTTGGCTAACTGAGTCAATAATTATTGCCATATAATACAAATTGAGCCAATATCGGAATTTGTGCTATTGGCTCAATTTATTTTTGCCCATTCCATCGGATTTGCAACTGCAAAATAGTTGTAGTGCGCATTACAAATGCTTATATTCATGGCGTGCGGATTGCAAATCCGCACGAACGGAAGTTATTTTGATTGCAACTTCTGCAATTGCTCTGCTATATCATTAGCTTTTTTCACAGCTTGTTCAAGATGGCTAAGACAATTTCTCCTATATGTCTCTGTTGTTGAATCACTGAAATTTCTAATTTCTCTTTCATAATAATCAATATTCTTTTGTGCTTGTCTTAAATCATATTCCAAGGTTTTCTCTGCACTGGAACCAAATGATATATTGCTTTCTATTATATCATGAATGCCTTCAAAGGAATCCTCTGCTTCAAAAGAATCTAAATCATCAAGCAAATCTTCTCCACAATATAAAAAGTCCATAATAATTACATTTTAAAAGATTCTGTAAATTCATGGTTACATCTTGGACATTTAAAAACAAAATCAGTCCATCCATGAGGTTGTGTTACTTTATCACCATACCATTTGCCAATAGCCAAACCTGCTAATGCTCCTAAAGGACCACCTATTAACGCACCACTAAGTGCCAATCCACCTGCACTTACCACTTTGCCAACTTTTGCTCCACCATCTTCTTTTAGATAGCCTACAACATTTTCTTTCCCACATTTCGGGCAATCATGAAACCTTGTTTCTGCCATATTAAAAATCCAATTAATAAAAAAGGCGTAACCATCCGAACTTATCGAGACTCCGGTTACCGCCAAGTGACCAATCCAAAGACAAGAACGAACAGTCCACGCCCATGAGCGTGAACCTTTGTTAACTTGTTCTTCTTTGGATGTGAATGTTTGGCGGTATTCGAGTCCCAAGAACAAGAGCAAAAGCTCAATATCTAAAAATAAGTGTCGAACAGAAACGCTATTCTGTTAGTATATAATATTTAATGTAGTCATCCAACTTTGTAAGGGCATGAAGCCCTTACAAGGTTGGAATCGTGAGAGGATATTTCGAATAATTCGTTTAATTCGAGTAATTCGTTGTTTTTATTAGTCAGCCAACTTAGCCTTCAAGAACTCGCGGTTCAGGCGTGCGATGTTAGCGATTGACTCGTTCTTTGGACACTCTGCCTCGCATGCACGGGTATTGGTACAGTTACCGAAGCCCAGTTCGTCCATCTTGGCAATCATTGCCTTGGCACGGCGTGCAGCCTCTGGACGGCCCTGTGGGAGCAGTGCCAGCTGGCTAACCTTAGATGAAACGAAGAGCATGGCAGAACCGTTCTTACAAGCTGCTACACAGCAACCGCAACCGATACATGTTGCAGCGTCCATAGCCTCGTCAGCATCTTCCTTTGGAATGAGGATAGCGTTAGCATCCTGAGCCTGACCAGTGCGAACAGTTGTATAACCACCAGCCTGGATAATCTTGTCGAATGCACCGCGGTCAACCATACAGTCCTTGATTACAGGGAATGCAGCTGAACGCCATGGTTCAACGGTGATTACATCGCCATCGTTGAAGCGGCGCATATAGAGCTGACAGGTTGTAGCACCTGTTGCAGGTCCGTGTGGATGACCGTTGATGTAGAGTGAGCACATACCGCAGATACCCTCGCGGCAGTCATGATCGAACACGAATGGTTCCTTACCTTCATTGATAAGTTCTTCGTTCAGGATGTCGAGCATTTCGAGGAACGATGTATCGTCCGGAATATTCTTCATCTCGCGCTCGTCGAAGTGTCCCTTAGCCTTAGGACCATCCTGCTTCCAATATTTTAATGTAAAACTTATATTTTTAGCCATGTTGTTTAATTCTTATAATTACGTGTCTGTACCTTTATTGCCTCATACTCGAGTGGTTCCTTGATGAGTTCAGGAGCCTTGTCGTCGGTGCCCTGATACTCCCAGCAGCCTACGTAGAAGAAGTCGGCGTCGTTACGCTTAGCCTCACCCTCTTCTGTCTGGTGCTCCTCACGGAAGTGACCACCACAGCTCTCCTCACGGTGCAATGCGTCGTAAGCGATAAGCTCACCCATTGTGAAGAAGTCGCGCAGGTGGATAGCCTTGTCGAGCTCGATGTTCAGACCTTCCTTTGTGCCAGGAATAAAGAGCTCTGTGTCAAATACCTTGCGGAGCTTCTTCATCTTCTCAAGACCAGTCTTCAAGCCCTCAGCTGTACGACCCATACCTACATAGTCCCACATGATAAGACCGAGTTCCTTGTGGATAGAGTCAACACTGCGCTTACCCTTGATGTTCATCAGACGGTCGATTTCTGCCTCAACAGCCTTCTCTGCTGCCTCAAACTCTGGCAGATCGGTAGACAGGCGTGCCCACAGACTCTGGTCAGCGAGATAGTTCTGGATGGTGTATGGCAATACGAAGTAACCATCGGCCAATCCCTGCATAAGAGCAGAAGCACCAAGGCGGTTGGCACCGTGGTCAGAGAAGTTACACTCACCGATAGCAAACAGACCAGGGATAGTGGTCATCAGCTCGTAGTCAACCCAGATACCACCCATTGTATAGTGAACAGCAGGGAAGATCATCATTGGTTTGTAGTACTTAACACCGTTTATCTCCTTAGCGAAGTCGCCTGGATAAACATCGGTAATCTCCTCGTACATATCGAAGAGGTTGCCATAACGCTGCTTCATTGCATCTACACCAAGACGGTTGATAGACTCAGAGAAGTCGAGGAACACAGCAAGACCAGTGTTGTTTACACCGAAGCCATGGTCGCAACGCTCCTTAGCTGCACGGCTGGCAACGTCGCGTGGAACGAGGTTACCAAATGCTGGATAGCGGCGCTCGAGATAGTAGTCGCGGTCTTCTTCTGGAATATCCCATGCCTGAATTTCGCCTGACTGCAGTTTCTTTGCATCCTCAATCTTCTTTGGCACCCAGATACGGCCGTCGTTACGGAGAGACTCTGACATAAGAGTAAGCTTAGACTGCTTGTCGCCGTGAACAGGGATACATGTTGGGTGAATCTGAACGTATGATGGGTTTGCAAAGTAAGCACCCTTGCGGTAGCACTGAACAGCAGCAGTACAGTTACAGCCCATAGCGTTAGTAGAGAGGAAGTATGTGTTTCCATAACCACCAGTAGCGATTACAACAGCATTGGCACTGAAACGCTCGAGCTTACCTGTTACGAGGTTCTTTGCAATGATACCGCGAGCGCGGCCGTCAACGATAACCACGTCTTCCATCTCGTAGCGAGTGTAAAGCTTAACCTTACCAGCCTTAACCTGGCAAGAGAGTGAAGAGTAAGCACCGAGAAGGAGCTGCTGACCTGTCTGACCCTTTGCATAGAATGTACGAGACACCTGAGCACCACCGAATGAACGGTTGGCAAGCATACCGCCGTACTCGCGAGCGAAAGGAACACCCTGAGCCACACACTGGTCGATGATATCGTTTGAAACCTCAGCCAAACGGTAAACGTTAGCCTCGCGAGCACGATAGTCACCACCCTTTACTGTATCGTAGAACAGACGATAAACTGAGTCGCCGTCGTTCTGATAGTTCTTGGCTGCATTGATACCTCCCTGAGCAGCGATAGAGTGAGCGCGGCGTGGAGAATCCTGAATGCAGAAGTTGTAAACGTTGAAGCCCATTTCACCGAGTGATGCAGCGGCAGAAGCACCAGCCAAACCAGTACCTACCACGATAACGTCGAGCTTCAGCTTATTCTTTGGGTTCACCAAGCGCTGGTGAGCCTTATAGTTGGTCCATTTTTCGGCCACTGGGCCTTCTGGAATCCTTGAATTTAATGTCTTAGCCATTTCTTTGAGTATATTTTTTAGTTGACGAGTAAACGTGTAAACGAGTTGACGAGTTGTTTCTTTTAGTTGATAGCCATTAACTTGTCAACTTGTTAACCTGTCTACTTGTCTACTTATTAACTTAATTTTAGCAGCAAGCTCCGCAGCACCATGCCTTAGCAGCAAACCACAATACAACTACGAGGAAGCCGAGCATCAGCAGTGTTGTGTAAGCAATGCCGATAACCTTCCAACGGCAGAACCATGTCTTGCCATTCCATCCAAGTGTCTGAAGAGCACTCCAGAAACCGTGTGTGAGGTGGAACCAGAGAGCCACGAGCCATACGATGTAGAGAACAACGAAAACAGGGTTAGAGAAAGTCTGCTCGATGTAGCCGTAACCGTCTGTTGCGTACAGACCGCCAAACCATGGATCATGGATAAGTTCGGCAAACATCATGTTGTACCAGAAGTTGAACAAGTGGAGCAACAGACCCAGTACTACGATGATACCGAGTACGAGCATGTTCTGTGATGCCCACTCTACCTTAGAGTTACGTGCAGTCACCTCATAGCGGTTCTCGCCACGAGCCTTACGGTTTTGCGCAGTCAGGATGAATGCGTAAACGATGTGAAGCACTGCCAAGCCTGCCAAGCCGGCTGTAGCCACGAGAGCATACCAGTTGGCACCAAGGAATTCGCAAATCATGTTGTAAGCGTCACCAGAGAAGAGCGCAACCAGGTTCATGCACATGTGGAATGTGAGGAACAGGATAAGCGCAATACCGGTAACCGACATTACAACCTTACGACCAATTGATGAATTAAATAACCACATAATTGATTGAAATTAATAAATATTTAAAAAATTTGTTTGAATAGTTCTTATAAGTTGACAGGTGTTCGAGCGCGCACGCACGTCACCTTTAGCGCACAAAATTAATATAAATTAATGACAAAACAAATTATTTGAGGGCAAAAATAACCATATACACTGCATTTGTTGTTTTTTCTTACAATTAATATAAAACAGAATACACTTTTGGTTGCCGAGAATCATAATCATCAAATTTGGCATACCGCCTGTATACTTTTGATATACACGGCGTATACCGATGGTATATACGCTGTATACCAAATTCGATCTAGTTATCGTTTATGGTATTTTACCCCTAACTTCAGTACTATTAGATTAAAATCAAAGTTAGATATTATGTTATTCAATAAGTTTTTGTAATTTTGTAACGAAATTATCATACGACAAAAAGATGATACTGAAATACGATGTTATTGTAATAGGAGGCGGTCATGCCGGATGTGAGGCAGCCGTTGCTGCTGCCAATATTGGCGCAAAGACCTGTTTGGTGACAATGGATATGAACAAGATTGCGCAGATGTCGTGCAATCCAGCTGTCGGCGGCATAGCAAAAGGACAGATCGTAAGAGAAATCGATGCCCTTGGCGGAGAAATGGGACGCGTAACGGATGCTACGGCTATACAATTCCGTATGCTCAATCGTTCAAAGGGTCCAGCCATGTGGAGTCCACGAGCACAATGCGACCGAGAAAAGTTCATTTGGGAATGGCGTAGCGTGCTGGACAGAACAGAAAATCTGGACATTTGGCAAGACCAAGCAGAAGAACTGCTAGTAGAAAACGGCGAGGCGATAGGAGTTCGAACCGTATGGGGCGTTGAACTGCTGGCTGGTTGCACCGTCATTACTGCCGGAACATTTTTAAACGGCTTGATGCACATAGGCAAAAAAATGGTTGAAGGCGGACGCATTGCCGAACCTGCATCAAAACATCTGACAGAAAGCATAACACGCCACGGCATCCGCTCGGAAAGAATGAAAACAGGAACACCTGTTCGCATCGACAAAAGGTCAGTACATCTCGATGAAATGGAGGTTCAGGATGGCGAACATGATTTCCATCAGTTCAGTTACATGGGCAAGAAACGTGTTTTAAAGCAATTGCCTTGTTGGACATGCAACACAAACAAGGAGGTACACGACACATTACTAAGCAGAATTGCCGACTCTCCACTGTACAACGGACAGATACAAAGCATCGGACCTCGCTATTGCCCATCGGTGGAAACGAAACTAATGACATTTCCTGATAGACATCAGCATCCATTATTTCTCGAACCAGAAGGGGTAGACACAAATGAAATGTACCTTAACGGCTTCTCTTCGTCACTTCCAATGGAAGCACAAATAGACGCTTTACGGAAAGTTCCGGCATTTAGAGACTTGAAAGTGTACAGACCTGGATATGCAATAGAATACGATTTCTTCGATCCGACACAACTTAACCACTCGTTGGAATCGAAGATTATTCCACGTTTATTCTTTGCAGGGCAGGTAAATGGAACAACAGGATATGAGGAAGCTGCCGGCCAAGGACTAGTTGCTGGCGCAAATGCAGCAATCAGATGCTATAGAGGCACTCCATTTGTTATGCATCGCGACGAGAGTTATATTGGCGTTTTAATCGATGATTTGGTAACAAAAGGTGTCGATGAACCATATCGTATGTTCACATCAAGAGCCGAATATCGAATATTATTACGACAAGACGATGCGGACGCACGTCTTACAGAGCGTGCATATAAGATTGGGCTTGCCAAGCGAGATCGTTACGATTGGTGGTTGGAAAAGAAAAATGCTATCGAAAAAATTGAGGATTTCTGCAGAACATTCCATATAAAAGCAAAGGATATCAATTCGAAATTAGAAGGCATGGGCACAGCCCCACTCCATGGCAGTTGTAAACTTATAGACTTGGTAAGCAGACCTGAACTCAACTTTAACAACTTGTCAGGCATTATTCCAGAACTTAAACAGCTGATTGGCAACTTAAACAATAGAAACGAAGAGATTGCCGAAGCTGCCGAAATTCGCATCAAATATAAAGGATATATCGAACGTGAAAAAATCATTGCAGATAAAATGCATCGTCTGGAGAACATAAGGATTAAAGACAGATTCTACTATACAGAGATGGATCAGCTTTCAACCGAAGCTCGACAAAAACTACAGGCTATAAACCCAGAAACATTAGCACAGGCAAGCCGTATTCCTGGAGTTTCACCAAGCGACATTAACGTTCTGTTAGTACTCCTTGGCAGATAAAGCGCCGCCCTGTTTCACGTGAAACATTACAACAAACAAAACAAATATAACACATTGATTATGAACAACAAAACACTGCTTGACAATTTAAGAAGTATTCCCGACTTTCCTGTGAAGGGAATTAACTTCAGAGACGTTACTACCCTGTTTAAAAATCCTGAATGCCTACAAATAATGGTAGACGAACTTTACGAGATTTATAAAGACAAAGGCATAACAAAGATTGTAGGAATCGAAAGCCGCGGCTTTGTATTATCATCTGCCTTGGCTTTAAGATTAGGTGCAGGAGTCGTTCTTTGTAGAAAACCAGGCAAACTACCAGCAGAAACCGTCCAGGAAAGTTATTCCAAAGAGTACGGCACAGACACGATAGAAATTCACAAAGACGCGATTTCAACAGACGATGTGGTATTATTACACGACGATCTGCTTGCAACGGGCGGAACAATGCGCGCTGCATACAATCTTGTTAAAAGATTTAACCCACAAAACGTCTACGTGAATTTTATAATAGAAATAGGCGACGAAGGTTTGCATGGACGAGATGCTTTTGAAAAGGACACAGAGATAACAACCCTAATAAGCATATAAACCAAAGTGAACAACTCATAGCACAAGTTACAATACTGTTGTTTCACGTGAAACAAATCTTTATAAAAGTACTTTAAACAAAAGGAGTCAAGAATGACAAAAGAAGAAAACGAGAAGCGATTAGTATACCTGAAAGACATAGTAAAACGACTGCCAGAGAAACCTGGCAGTTATCAATATTATGATGCTGATGGCACTATAATCTATGTAGGCAAGGCTAAAAACCTCAAGAATCGCGTTTCAAGTTATTTCCATACAGAAGTTGACCGATTTAAAACAAAAGTACTGGTTAGCAAGATTCACAACATTACATATACTGTTGTAAACACCGAAGAAGATGCTTTGTTGCTTGAAAATAGCTTAATCAAAAAATACAATCCGAAGTATAACGTACTACTAAAAGACGGTAAAACATATCCTTGGATATGCATTACTGGTGAAATGTTTCCAAGGGTATTTAAAACGAGAACTGTAAACAAAAAATGGGGGACATATTATGGACCATATTCTCACTTAGGTTCAATGTATGCAGTTCTAGAATTAATAAAAAAACTATATCGTCCGCGTACATGCCGTTTCCCAATAACCAAAGACGGAATAGAAGACAAAAAATATAGTGTATGCCTTGAATATCATATAAAGAATTGCGGTGCTCCTTGCGTTGGAAAACAATCATTTGAAGACTACCAAAAATGCATTGCTCAAGCTAAGGAAATACTTAAGGGAAACACTAGAAAAATCCTGCAAGAACTCAAAGAAGAAATGATGACTCTAGCAGAGGAATTAAAGTTTGAACAGGCAGAAGAAATAAAACGAAGATATCTACTGATAGAAGGGTTCTGCGCAAAAAGTGAGGTTGTAAGCAACACTATCAACAACATAGATGTTTTCAGCATTACAAGTGACGAAAAGACCGCATATATCAATTACATGCATGTCTCTGGAGGTGCAATAAATCAATCGTTTACGTTTGAATATAAGAAAAAACTTGACGAAAAAGACGAGGAATTGCTGTCTCTTGGCATAATAGAAATGCGCGAGCGTTTTAAAAGTACCTCAAAAGAAATTATTGTTCCTTTTGAAATGGACATAAGCCTCGAAGGTATAACTATAACTGTACCACAGAGGGGTGATAAAAAAACACTTTTAGACTTATCTGTAATGAACGGTAAACAATATAAGTTTGACCGTCTAAAACAAGTAGAGAAACTTAATCCAGAGCAGAAGCAAACACGCCTGATGAAAGAGTTGCAAGACAAACTACAACTTCCTAAGATGCCGTATCATATAGAATGTTTTGATAACAGTAATATATCTGGCTCTGATGCTGTTGCTGGTTGCGTGGTGTTCAAGGGTCTCAAACCATCAAAAAAAGACTATAGAAAGTATAATATCAAGACCGTTGTTGGACCTGATGATTACGCATCTATGAAGGAGGTTGTCTACAGAAGATATAGTAGAATGATTGAAGAAAACTCTCCACTACCAGACCTTATAATTACTGATGGTGGACTAGGTCAAATGAGTGTAGTTAGAGAAGTTATAGAGAACGAACTTAAGCTGAAAATACCTATCGCAGGACTGGCAAAAAACGACCGACACAGAACAAACGAACTGCTTTATGGACAACCAGCAAAAAGCATCCAACTTAAAACCGACAGCGAATTGTTTCATGTGCTGACACAAATACAAGATGAAGTTCACCGCTATGCCATAACTTTCCATAGGGATAAAAGGTCAAAACATGCACTTCACAGCGAGCTTGACGATATCAAGGGCATAGGACCCAAAACAAAAGAAGCACTGATAAGCAAACTTAAGAGTGTTAAAAGAATCAAGGAGTCTGATATTCAAACACTTACAAATATTACAGGTACATCAAAGGCCGAGATAATATACAACTATTTCCACATTAAAGAGGAAAAAGAAAACAACTAAATGCCTCTTTATAAATAAAAATACTACCTTTGCAATATGAGAATAGTAATTCAACGTGTAAAACATGCAAGTGTAACAATAGAGGGCGAAGTTAAATCGGCCATAAAACAGGGGTATCTCATACTTCTTGGAGTGGGTGAAGACGACACAAAAGAAGATGCAGAATGGCTGATTAGAAAAATTATTGGACTACGTGTATTCGACGACGAAAACGGCGTAATGAACCGTAGCATAATGGATGTAGATGGTGAAATACTTGTAATCTCACAATTTACGCTATTTGCAAGCTACAAGAAGGGCAATCGCCCCTCTTGGCTTAGAGCTGCAAGCCACGAAATTTCTGTGCCTTTATACGAGTACTTTTGTAAGGGGCTAACTGAATCACTTGGTAAAACAGTGGGCACGGGTGAATTTGGTGCAGACATGAAGGTTGAATTGCTTAACGACGGACCTGTTACAATATGCATGGACACTAAAAACAAGGAATAAAAATCATTAATATGAACAAAGAAAAGATTATTGAAACAATTGGTGTTTTGGGTATAATTTTGTATATACTTTCGCATTGGATTGAACCACGAATAGTATTAATGTTTACAGGTTGCTGCATGTGGGCTATAGAGACAATTTACAAACTTATAAAATGGAAGGAATTAAGCATGGTTAGCAAGATAATAAACTTAATTATATTACTTCTAATTGTCAATGTTATTGTGTTTGAACTAATTTAATGAATAGTATGACAATAAAAGAAGCTCAGCTTACTGTTGACCAATGGATTAAGGAATACGGTGTACGATATTTCTCTGAACTGACAAATATGGCCTGCCTTACTGAAGAAGTAGGCGAACTTGCACGTATCATGGCTCGACAATATGGAGACCAGAGTTTTAAAGAAGGAGAAAAGGCAAACCTTGGAGAGGAAATGGCTGATGTGCTATGGGTACTAATTTGCTTGGCAAATCAAACAGGAATTGACCTCACTGAAGAACTAAAGAAAAGCATTGAGAAGAAAACCAAAAGAGACAGCAAAAGACATCTGAACAATTCAAAATTATAAATAAAGAATCAAAAGCTAACAAACATATTAACAGTAAATTACAAATAAAAGAATAATATGGCTGAAAATCATTTTAACCTTGCAAACGCTAATAAATACGATGAAGCATTAAGCAAGTATAACTGTAAACTCTCAGACGATGAAGTACGCGAAGCTGTAAAAAAAATCATAACTGAGAAAGTACATGAAAACGACAATTTGGAAGTGAAAAAATTCCTTATGGGAAGTGTTGAACTTACAACGCTCAAAACCACAGATTCGGAAGAGAGCGTGATGGCATTTACTGAAAAAGTCAACGAATTTGACGAAGCATTTGCTGATCTTCCTCACGTGGCAACGATATGTGTTTATCCTTGTTTTGCCAAGACAGTAAGCGAATCACTGGAGGTGGAAGGGGTTGAAATAGCATGTGTATCAGGAAGTTTCCCATCATCACAAGCTCTAATAGAAGTAAAAGTAGCAGAAACAGCACTTGCTATTAAAGACGGCGCAACAGAAATAGATATCGTTATGTCTGTTGGCAAATTCCTAAGCGGTGACTATGAAGGTGTATGCGATGAAATCAGCGAATTAAAGCAAGTTTGTGGCGAAAATGCTATGAAAGTTATCCTTGAAACTGGTTGCTTGAAAACAGCAGAAAACATAAAGAAAGCGTCTTTGCTTGCAATGTATGCAGGTGCAGACTACATAAAAACAAGCACAGGTAAAGAGCAACCCGCAGCCACACCTGAGGCAGCATACGTTATGTGCCAGGCAATAAAGGAATACTACGAAGAAACTGGCATACAAATAGGCTTCAAACCAGCTGGTGGTATCAACACCGTCATGGACGCACTCATCTATTATACAATTGTTAAGGAAATTTTGGGAGAGAAATGGTTGACAAACAAATGGTTACGTTTAGGAACTAGTCGTCTTGCTAATATGCTTTTAAGCGAGATAACAGGCGAAGAGACAAAGTTCTTCTAAAACATTAAATCAAATTGATAGTAAAAAGCGGATTAATAAAAAGCATCATAAACAACAAAAACAGGGATTAGTTCCCTGTTTTTGTTTTATAATTAACAATAATATCATTTATTTCTTTGAATAACAAAATCGACGTAAGCTCGCAATGCCTCTTTTACATCTTGTTTTGCAGAATACTTAGCAATGAAATCAAGACATAATTGACGGAAATAATCCATCTTTTGCTCTGCATATTCAATGCCTCCATGTTTCTTAGTGAACTCAACTAGTCGTGAAATTTCATCTGCACTTACCCTACCCTCTTTTACTTTATGAGCCAATTCGTTCATATCAGAATTACCTGTAGAATTCAATGCATAGATAACAGGTAATGTCAATTTGCCTTCTGCCATATCATTACCTGTTGGCTTACCTATCTCTTCAGAATCATAATAGTCGAAAATGTCATCACGTATTTGAAAAGCAATACCTAGATTCTGACCGAAAAGCCTTGCTGCTTCTACTTCTTCGGAAACTGCTCCAGCAGATAAAGCACCAATAGCGCAACATGCCTCAAACAAAGCAGCAGTCTTTTGCTTTATCACCTGATAATATACATCTTCTGATATTTCAGAATTACTAATGTTTGACAATTGCAATATTTCTCCTTTAGCTAAAGTCCTGCCTAATTCTGCCAAATATTGCACAATTTGCTGATTACCCGTAAGAGAAACATGAAGCAAAGCTGTAGACAGAAGATAATCACCCACAAGGACGGCTACCTTATTATTATATGTTGCATTAACAGAAGCTTGACCTCTACGCTCAGAACTCTCATCTACAACATCATCATGTACAAGAGATGCTGTATGAAGTAACTCTAATCCGACGCCTGAATGCTGCGTAACTTCAGACACTGACCCATAATTCTTTGCCATCAACAAAATAAGCATGGGTCTCATACGCTTTCCTGCTCGCTTGCGTATGTGATCTAAAACCTGAGCAAGCATACCATCAGTATGCGACAAAGAACCATTGAACATCTCGATGAAATCGTCCAAATCACACTGTATCGGTTGTTTTATCTGTTTTAAGTAATCCATCCGTGAGAAATTTGTTACAAAATTACTCAAATTATCGGGATATTGAATATTTTTTTTGTAATTTTACACTTAAAATAATCAGTTTTATGGACAAACTCTTTCTTTTAGACGCATATGCACTCATTTACCGTGCTTACTATGCCTTTATCAAAAACCCAAGAATCAACTCTAAGGGAATGAACACATCTGCCATTATGGGATTTGTGAACACAATAAACGACGTTATAACACGCGAAAAACCAACTTATATTGGTGTGGCATTTGACCCTGTTGGACCAACATTCCGACACGAAATATATCCAGAATACAAGGCACAACGTGAAGCTTGTCCCGAAGATATAAAGAAATCTGTACCAATAATCAAGCAGATTTTAAATGCAATGAATATTCCCGTGCTAGAAAAGTCTGGTTATGAGGCAGACGATGTTATAGGCACATTGGCAAAAAAGGCCGGTGAAATGGGGTCTATTGACACATTCATGATAACTCCTGACAAGGACTACGGACAATTAGTTGAGGAAAATGTGCGCATGTACCGTCCACGATTTGGAGGTGGATACGAGATTATGGGACCACAAGAAGTAATGGAGAAATACGGACTTGCTTCACCACAACAGGTCATCGACCTTCTGGGGCTGATGGGTGATGCTTCAGACAACATACCTGGCTGTCCAGGCGTAGGTGAGAAAACAGCCATAAAACTAATTTCAGAATTTGGAAGCATTGAAAACCTTATTGCATCCACTGACAAACTAAAAGGTGCAATAAAGAAAAAAGTTGAAGAGAACATCAATCAAATAAAATTCTCAAAATTCTTGGCGACCATTAAAATTGATGTTCCTATCGAACTGAATCTTGATGAACTGAAATATGAAGAGCCAAACGAAGAAGAACTGGAGAAAATTTTCGCCGAATTGGAATTTAAGAGTCTAACAAATAAAATTCTTAAAAAACCTGAAAATAAACCAAGAACTGATAATTTACAACTCGATTTATTTGCAAATTTTGCGCCCAATGGGCAAGATGACGCAGAAATTTTAAATTTTGAGACCCTTAGAACAACCTCTCACGACTATCAACTTATTGAGAATGAGGATGAAATGCGCAAAATTTGTGACTTTTTTTTAACAAATAAATTTCTCGTTCTAGATACGGAGACGACTTCTACCAGTGCAATCGATGCCGAATTGGTGGGTTTAAGCTTCTCTGTAGAAGAAGGGAAAGCTTTTTATGTGCCGATACCCGAAAATCAGGAAGAGGCGCAAAAAATCGTCAACATCTTCAAACCGCTCTATGAAAATGAAGAAATAGAGAAAATTGGTCAGAACCTGAAATACGACCTGATGGTGCTCAGAAAATACGGAGTGACGCTCAAAGGCAAAATGTTCGACACCATGATAGCACATTATCTCATCCAACCGGAGTTGAGACACAACATGGACTACATGGCTGAGATATACCTTAACTATAAAACCATCCACATCGATGAACTGATAGGACCGAAAGGGAAGAACCAGAAATCAATGCGCTCTCTCCCACCCTCTCAGGTTTATGAATATGCCTGCGAGGATGCCGACATTACATTGCGCCTGAAAAACAAGCTCGAACCAGAATTAGAGAAATACGGCGCAACAAAACTGTTCCGTGAGATAGAGATGCCACTGATGCCAGTCTTGGCAGAGATAGAAATGACAGGTGTGCGCATCGACACCACCTCGCTTAAAGAAACATCAGCCATTCTTACAAAGAGAATGCTCGAAATAGAAGAACGTATCTACGAACTGGCAGGCGAGCATTTCAACATAGCATCACCAAAGCAAGTGGGCGATATTCTCTTCAGCAAGATGAAGATAATAGAGAAACCGAAGAAGACAAAAACCGGACAGTACGTTACGAGCGAAGACGTTCTTCAGACACTTAAAGGCAAGCACGAGATTGTGGCGGACATACTGGTACACAGAGGGTTAAAGAAACTTCTCGGCACATATATCGACGCATTGCCAAAGCTGATAAATGAGCGTACTGGACATATACATACATCGTTCAATCAAACCGTTACAGCCACTGGCCGACTGTCTTCAAGCGACCCTAACCTTCAGAATATTCCTGTGCGTGGCGAAGACGGCAAGGAAATTCGCAAGGCATTTATACCGGAAGAAGGTTGTATGTTTTTCTCAGCAGACTACAGTCAGATAGAACTGCGCGTGATGGCTCACCTCAGTGGCGACGAAAACATGATAGAAGCCTTCCGTAGCGGTCATGATATCCATGCCGCAACAGCCGCAAAGATATATAAAAAGGATATTAATGATGTTGAGCGCGACCAGCGAACAAAGGCGAAGCGTGCCAATTTCGGCATAATCTATGGCATCACCGTCTTCGGACTTGCCGAGCGTCTTGAAATAAGTCGTGACGAGGCAAAACTGTTGATTGACGGCTATTTCGAAAGTTTTCCGAAAGTAAAGGAATACATGGAAAAGGCCAAGGAAGAGGCACGTCAGAATGGTTACGTCACTACCCTATTCGGTCGTCGCCGATATCTCGCCGACATCAACAGTGCCAATGCCACCGTCCGTGGCTTTGCAGAGCGCAATGCTATCAATGCACCTATCCAGGGAACGGCAGCCGACATCATTAAAGTGGCAATGATTCGCATTCATAACCGTTTCAAAACGGAGAATATTCGTTCAAAAATGATTCTTCAGGTACACGACGAACTCAACTTCTCAGTACTGCCAGAAGAGCGCGAACAGGTAGAGCGCATAGTTATGGAAGAGATGCAGCAGGCATTCCAAATGCAAGTGCCACTCGTTGCCGACAGCGGCTGGGGCGCAAACTGGCTGGAAGCGCATTAAAACTGGAAATATTAAACATGGAAAGGCAAATATTAAAGAAAAAAATAGAATCAGAAACAAAGAAACTGAAGAATAAAAGAGGCATTATCGGTACTGTTGTGTTTCTAGTATATGTCGTAATCTGCGGATTTCTCATACCCCATATCAAAGAATATAAAAATGTATGGCTGTTCACAAGTCTGGCATTAGTGGGCATCATCTCTATTTGGGTGGCAAAGAGTGAAAAAGACATATTGAATAAATATCAGAAAGAAATTGAACATCTTAACAATCAAGTTGTTAACCAAAAACCAATAGAGAATTCTGCAAACATTGTTGTATGGGAGTTTGGCAGAAATCTTTACGACTCTGAAAAGGATTTCAGCGATGCCTTAACAAAGTATAATGAAGAGATTTTAGGCAATGCACCTAATCATAAAATAATAAACGTATAGCAAAGGCACCTAAAATAAGAGTGATTTACGAAGGGACAAACGAAACGGAAGATTCGATTGAAGAAAAGAGCATCGAACTAACTGCGAACAATCAAAGTTCATTCACCCTGATTGAGGTTTTATACAAGTTGAACCAAGCTCTTCATGAAGAACTGAAGAAGTCTGACTTCGTATATTATGAAGGTCTGGAAGCAGAAGAAACAAGCGACGAAACACCTTGTTTCAGAATGTTTTTGGGCAGCTGACAAATAGCTAATAAAACAAATAAAAATGGGCAGAACCGAAAATTCTGCCCATTCTATTTATTGTTGAACTGTATCCGCCTGTTGCACTATAACGGGATAAACACCTTCAGGCACAGGACCATACTCGTTTTCCGTAGGACTACTCTTGGTAACAAGCCATACAAAGATTACTATACCATAAACAATGCCTGCCAGATAACCGACAATAACAAACACAAAACCTGCCTCCGCTGATATGGCCATACCCGAAAGACTTGCAATAATCAATGCCGTTGGCCCCCATAAATGCCATCCGCTATGACCTGTATCGTGTAATCGGCGCATGCTTACAGCCAGGAAAGGAATCATCAAAGGGATATAAAGAAGAAAAACTATGCCATAAAAACCAAGCATTGACATCACAAGCTGTAAAGACTCCTCCTCTGTAGGATTCTCTGAAATACCAGCAGACATCATGCTTCCAACCATAACGAAAGCCATGATTATGCCTATTGCATAACCAATAAGCACATAGAAGAGATAAAACCACCAGAACTCTGAACGCGATGCGCGTCCGCTAAAGGTTGCGTATTTAGAAAAACACGTCTTGATTGATTGTCCAAATTCCATAGATAAAACAGTTTTTAGTTTAGCATTACAAAAGTAATGATTTTTTATTTATAAACTGCACCTCGGGATAAAAAATAAATAAATTTATTTTGTTTTTCGCTTTCGCTCAACAACACGTCTCCTCTAGGTTTTAATAAATTTCTATCGCTCGAAAATATAAATAAATTTATATCCTACTCGCTAAATCGAAATTTTAAATAAATTTCTCTCGCTCGAAAATGCAAATAAATTTTCATTTTACTCGCTTAACCGAAATTTTGCATTAACTTTGCAACAGAATATAAACGTTTATAATAGAATATGGCATTAAAATGTGGTATCGTAGGGTTGCCTAACGTAGGTAAGTCTACGCTTTTCAATTGCCTGTCAAGCGCAAAGGCACAGGCAGCAAACTTCCCTTTCTGTACAATTGAGCCTAACGTAGGCGTAATCACTGTTCCTGATGAGCGACTGACAAAGCTCGCCGAGATAGTTCATCCAGGCAGAATAGTACCTGCAACATGTGAAATCGTTGACATCGCCGGCCTCGTGAAGGGTGCTTCAAAGGGCGAAGGACTGGGTAATAAGTTCCTTGGAAATATTCGTGAAACAGATGCTATCATCCATGTGTTGCGCTGCTTCGACGACGACAATATCACGCACGTTGACGGCACAATCGACCCGATACGCGACAAGGAAATCATTGACACCGAATTGCAGCTGAAAGACCTTGAAACCATCGAGGCGAAACTGGCCAAACAGCAGAAGGCTGCCGCTGCCGGCAATAAAGAGGCTAAGATAGAGGTTAGCGTGATGGAAGCCTACAAGAACGTGCTGGAGCAGGGCAAGAACGCACGCACCGTTGAGTTCGACAGCAAAGACGAGCAGGATGCAGCACGCAACCTGTTCCTTCTCACCTCAAAGCCTGTGCTTTACGTATGCAACGTTGACGAGGCTTCAGCCAAGGACGGCAACGAGTTTACAAAGAAAATCGAGGCTTTGGCAGCCGAAGAGGGTGCAGAGGCAATGATTATTGCCGCCAAGACAGAGGAAGACATCGCTGAACTGGAGTCATACGAAGACAAGCAGCTGTTCCTTGAAGAGCTTGGACTGGAAGAAAGCGGCGTCAACCGCCTCATCAAGAAGGCCTATTCGCTGCTCAATCTTGAGACATTCATCACCGCAGGCGAGATGGAGGTTAAGGCATGGACATATCGCAAGGGTTGGAAGGCTCCACAGTGTGCCGGAGTAATCCACACCGACTTCGAGAAGGGCTTCATCCGCGCTGAGGTAATCAAGTACGACGACTACATCCAATACGGTTCCGAAGCCGCTGTTCGCGAAGCCGGCAAACTTGGCGTTGAGGGCAAGGAGTATGTCGTTCAGGATGGAGATATTATGCATTTTAGGTTCAATGTGTAGCGTTGAACCTAGATTAAGGATTAATGATTAAGGATTAAAGCTTAATTGCTATGGAACAGTTCTATTTCAGAAAGCTTGATGTTTACCAAAAATCCAAAACTTTGGTTGCATATATAAGTCAATTACTAAAGAAGTTCCCATCAGATGAACGCTTTGCCTTATGCTCACAAATCCGAAGAGCATCTACCTCTATACCCATTAACATAGCAGAAGGATTTGGCAGGTTCTCCGCAAAAGAAAAAGTAAGATTTATAGAAATTGCTTTCGGTTCCCTTACAGAAGTCATCTGTGAACTTGAATTATCTCTTGAACAAGGTTATATAACCCAAGACGAATTTGAAAATGCAGAACATCAGCTGATAGTTATTTCAAAACAACTGTCCGCCTTACGCTTATCTGTATTAAATAATGGCGACTTTAATCCACAAGCAAACAATCCTTAATCTTTAATCCCTAATCTTTAATCAAAAAAAAATGGAACATTTTTTACACATCACCTGGAATCCCGACCTCAACATAGGCCCTATCCGCTGGTACTCTCTGTGCTGGCTTATAGGATTGGCACTGGCTTACTTTATAGTAAGAAAGCTATATAAAGACCAGAAGTTGGGCGACGACAAGTTTGAACCGCTGTTCTTCTACTGCTTTATAGGCATTCTGCTGGGCGCACGCCTTGGGCATTGCATCTTCTATCAGCCGCAAGACTACCTCACATCGTGGCAGGGCATTGTGGAGATGATTCTGCCTATACAACTGGGCAATAACGGCACATGGCTGGGCGAGACTTTCGGTTTCTATTTCACAGGCTATGCCGGTTTGGCTTCGCACGGTGGAACCTTAGGCCTGATGATTGCCTTATGGCTATATGTACGTAAGACAAAGATGAGCATCTGGCGCGTGCTCGACAATATTGCCATTGCCACGCCTATCACGGCATGCCTCATCCGCATGGGCAATCTGATGAACTCCGAAATCATTGGCAAGGTAACCGATGTGCCTTGGGCGTTCATCTTCGAGCGTGTCGATTCCGTACCGCGCCATCCCGGTCAGCTCTACGAGGCTATAGCCTATCTGCTACTGTTCTTCATCAGCTGGCACTTGTATAAGAAACATTCTGAGAAGGTGGGCACAGGCTTCTTCTTCGGCCTCTGTCTTACATATATCTTCACCGCCCGCTTCTTCATCGAATACACAAAAGACATTCAGGAGGCGTTCGAGGCCGACATGCTACTGAACATGGGTCAGCTGCTCAGCATCCCTTTCATAATCATCGGCGTTAGTTGCATGATTGGCGGCAAGTGGATGGAGAAACTCGGACGGAGACAATGATTTAAGGCTTTTATTTAAACCACGGAATTTGTCTTTAATATAAACCACTAATTGCACTAATTAAGCGAATTATTATTTATACAACGAATTTGACGAATTAAAGCGGATTCAAGGATGCAATAGTGAACTATAAAGAAACGATACTGGATTTTTTTGCAGGCACTATCCACCATAATTTTGTGTAAATAAAGAATACGAGATTCAGAAATGAGTCCCGTATTCTTTGTGTTGTTGGTATTCAATAATAGAATGCTGAATATCTATTATAACCTGTAGGTTATCTCCATATTACTCAATAGGAATCTGAATTATCGATAGCCATTGTTCTGGGTCCTCCTGATTCCATGCGCCGTCAATGTAGGACGTGCGGAGAGATCCGGCAATCTTGTAACCTTGCTCTTCCATGTAGGCAAATGCTTCGGTAAATGATTCATGGAAGCGTTCATATGGACCGACGTGTTTCATGCAGAGTGCTTTGGGAACAGCATCAAGATGCTTGAATTGTATGATGGCATTGTCTGTGCCCATCTTTTCCACCTGTTCGCAATACTCGATGTCAATGTCGGTGGGGCAATACTCTTTGTTGTGCTCAATGGTGAAGCAATAGCCTGGAACCGGGCACTTACAGCCGAGGTGTTGCATTTCGGGACCGATTTTCTCTACACATAGCGGACCGAGGGCGGCATAATCAGGAATTATTTCGCGATGGCTTGCCACGATAATTTCGGGCAAAGATTGAATACTGAATTTAGATTTATCCATTGTCTTAATTTTTTTGTGAGCGTTCACCCAGTTGATCAACTGACTGCGTCGTGCCACCAATAATTGCAGCTGTTGCTCTGTTTTCTCTATTTTCTCTTTCAGTTGTTTGACACTTGGGGTACATGCCCCATCTTCATACAACTCCTTGATTTCGTCAAGTGAGAAACCGAGACTTTGCAATTGGCGGATAGTGTTTAACCGTTGCATCTGCTCAACGCTGTAATAGCGGTAGCCAGTCCACTCATCTACTTCGCAAGGGAGTAGTAATCCTTTTTGTTCGTAGTGGCGCAGGGTCTTCACGGTCACTTGCATCATCTGTGAGAACTCTCCGATTTTTAACTTTGTTTTTTCTCTCATAATCGCACGATTTTTTGTCTGATTTCGAAATCTGTGGCAAAGTTAGTGTATGCCCTTGGGTACGAGTCAAGAGAAAAGTCGAAAAATAATCAAATTTTTATTTAATTATACATTATTAGTGTACACTAATGTTCAATATTTCGTAATAAATACTGATTACCACAGATGAGATATTGAATAATATTCTCAGAAATACAGAGACGAAAGTTGTGGTTAATCCCGTAGGAATTATTATGTTTAGAATAATACTGATTTTTCCTTAGAGTACACATGTTGTACTGAATATCAATATAATAGCATAGTAAAAAAAGGATGTAAAATAGGAGGTCGTGATTTTTGTAGAACATCTCTGATTAAATAACTATACAATCAGGGGATGCACCCGAAAAGGTACATCCCCTTGTTATTTCATTCCATTGAAACCCTATTAGAGTAACCATTATTCCGTTCGGACGGATTTGCAATCCGGCCGTATAGAGTATATGCATTTGTAATGCTAGAAACAACGAAGCACAACTTTTTGTGGGAATAAATGGGAACCACGAATTGCGCTAATTAAGCGAATTATTTCTACAACGAATTAAAAAAATTACACTAATTAAAACGACAATAAATTCGCTTAATTAGTGTAATTTGTGGTTATAAAAGTTATTCCTATTTCGGACTAACAATCTTCTTGATGTCGTTCAGTTTGTTGAGTGCTTCAACAGGAGTGAGGTTGTTGATGTCAAGACCAAGAATCTCGTCACGAATCTGAGTGAGCACGGGGTCGTCCAACTGGAAGAAAGACAATTGCATGCCCTCACGGCTGTTGGCAATCTCTGCCGTCGGTTTGCCTGCCTTACCCACCTGAGCATTCTCGTTTTCCAACTGCTTCAGAATAACATTAGCACGCTTTACGATGCTCTTAGGCATGCCCGCTATCTCAGCCACATGAATACCGAACGAGTGTTCCGAACCTCCACGGGTAAGCTTTCTCAGGAATATCACCCTACCCTCGTGCTCCTTCACACTCACGTTGTAGTTCTTTATTCGACCGAAGTTCTTCTCCATCTCGTTCAGTTCGTGATAGTGGGTGGCGAAAAGCGTGCGCGCCTTTGCCTTGGGTTGCTCATGCAGATACTCCACAATTGCCCAGGCAATGCTGATGCCGTCGTAGGTGCTGGTTCCCCTACCCAACTCGTCGAAGAGCACAAGCGAGCGCGGAGTGACATTGTTCAGAATGTTTGAAGCCTCCGTCATCTCAACCATAAACGTTGATTCGCCCAGTGAAATGTTGTCACTGGCACCCACACGGGTGAATATTTTGTCCACCAGACCTATTATAGCGGCTTCTGCGGGCACGAAACTGCCTATCTGCGCCAACAGTACTATCAATGCCGTTTGACGCAGCAGGGCGGATTTACCGGCCATATTAGGACCTGTTATGATTATTATTTGTTGCCTGTCGCTGTCAAGATGTATGTCGTTAGGCACGAAGCACTCCCCTATCGGCAACTGTTTCTCTATCACCGGATGCCTTCCCTGGCGAATATCAAGCACGTCGGAGTCTTCTATCTGCGGACGTATGTAGCGGTTTTCCTCTGCCGACTTTGCAAACGACAGCAGGCAGTCGAGGTTGGCTATCAGCGATGCGTCTGCCTGTATCTGAGGAATGAACTCCTGCATTGCCATCACCAGTTCGCCGAAGAGTCTTGTCTCCAGCGACAGAATCTTGTCTTCCGCCCCCAAAATCTTCTCCTCATACTCTTTCAGTTCCTGTGTGATGTATCGCTCCGCCTGTGCCAGTGTCTGCTTGCGAATCCAATCCTGCGGAACATTCTCTTTGTAGGTGTTGCGCACCTCGAGATAATAGCCGAACACGTTGTTGTAGCCAATCTTCAGACTTGAAATGCCCGTTGCCTCTGCCTCTCGCTCCTGAATCTTCAGAAGATAGTCCTTGCCGTGGAATGCTATAGAGCGCAACTCGTCGAGCTCGGCATTCACTCCGTCGCGTATCACCCCGCCCTTGTTTACCAACTGCGGCGGGTCGTTATGTATTTCTCTTTTTATGCGGTCGCGCAACGATTCGCAGAGACTTATTCTCTCGCCCAAACGGCGCAGCACCTCATTGTCGGCATGCTCGCAAGCCTGCTTAATCGGTTTGATGGCTTGCAACGCCGTCTTCAGTTGCACCACCTCGCGCGGAGATACCCTGCCCACAGCCACCTTTGAAACGATGCGCTCCAGGTCGCCTATGCGATGCAACTGCTCGTCAACCAGTTCGCGGAATTCCGGTTGGCGGAAGAAGTAGTCAACCACATCCAGTCGCTCGTTGATAGGCTTCACATCCTTCAGCGGAAACACCACCCAGCGCCTCAGCAGTCGACCGCCCATCGGCGACACCGTACGGTCAATCACGTCCAAGAGCGACGAACCGTCGTCCTGCATGGGGTTAACGAGCTCCAAGCTGCGTATGGTGAACTTATCCATTCTCACATATCGCTCCTCCTCTATTCGTGCCAGCGATGTGATATGACCTATCTGCGTGTGTTGTGTCTGCTCCAGATACTGCAATATTGCACCGGCAGCAATTATTCCGCTATGCAGATGATCGACACCGAAGCCTTTCAGGTTTTTCACCCCGAAATGCTTGTGCAGTCGTTGGCGTGCCGTCTGGTCGGTAAACACCCAGTCGTCCAGTTCAAACGTAAAAAAGCGGTTGCCGAAATAACGGTCGAAATCGTGCTTCTTGTTTCTATCGTAAAGCACCTCCTTTGGCTGGAAATTGCCCATCAGCTTCTCCACATAGTCGTATGTTCCCTCACTTGTAAGGAATTCGCCTGTAGAGATGTCGAGAAACGCCACTCCGCAAGCTGTTTTTCCGAAGTTCACTGCTGCCAGAAAGTTGTTTTCCTTATAGTTCAGCACGTTGTCGCTCAGCGCCACACCCGGCGTCACGAGTTCTGTAATGCCGCGCTTCACCAGTTTCTTTGTCAGTTTCGGGTCTTCCAACTGGTCGCAAATGGCCACGCGCTTGCCTGCCCTGACCAGTTTGGACAGGTAAGTGTCGAGTGCATGATGCGGAAAACCGGCCATCTCTGTTCCTCCGTTGCTGCGTCTGGTAAGCGTAATACCGAGTATTCTTGATGCCGTCACCGCGTCCTCGCAATATGTTTCATAGAAGTCTCCGCAACGAAACAGCAGCACCGCATCAGGATGCTGTGCCTTCAGGTCGAAGAACTGCTTCATCATCGGGGTCAGTTCATTGTCTTTTGTAGCCATTATTATTGATTTACGATTTACAATTTATTTGCTAAGTTCATCAGCCAGTGTGTAAAATCCGCCATTGGCAACGGACAACAAAGCATACCGTCGCTGAATTTCAGATTATTTGCAGAATATCTTATTCTTATATTGGGCTTGTACTTATCGTTATAAACAGAAAGACTCTTGCTCTTGGTGTTTCGTTCAGCCTTAACCTCAATCGGCACCACTTCTGTTTCCATCTGCACAACAAAATCTACTTCTGCCATATTGCCAGATGTCCAGTAATATGGCTGCGTGTCGAATTGCTTAATCAGAGAGAGCAACACTGCATTTTCTGCCATTGCACCTTTAAACTCGGTAAAGCCTGACACGTCTGACACGAACGCCTCTGCCGGTATTCTGGCCATTCGGCGCAATAGCCCGCAGTCAGAAGCATAAACTTTAAAGGCATTTGTCTCACAATATGCGCTTAAAGGTATACCCGGCTTTGATACGTCTTGAACTTTATATATTAGTCCTGCCTCTTCAAGCCATATAAGCGCATCTTCATAGTCGCGCGCCCGTGCACCGCTTCTTACCACGTTGTAAACGAATTTTCTGTTTTCCTTCGACAGTTGTGAAGGCAACGAACGCCAAATTGCATTTATCCTCGTAACTTCAATAGGCGATGCATATTTCGAGAAATCCAATTCATACATGTCAAGGATATCCTGCAGAGCATTGTCAACAGCACCCTTTCCTTCATTGTTTATCATAGCCAATGCTGCTTCTGGCATACCGCCACACACCATATAGCGACGATATTCAAGCATCAGTTTGTTGAAGATGAGTTCTGGCAATTCGGCTATTCTGCTTATCTGGCTTATCTTTTCCCATATTGACAAGTCGGCAGCTCGCAAATATTCACTAAAAGACATTGGATACATGCGCATAATCCTAACCTTTCCCACCGGCACAGTCATGCTTTTCTTTCTGACAGCCACGCCAAGCAGCGAGCCAGCTGCTACAACATGATATTCTTGGGCATCCTCGCAGAAATATTTCAGACAATTGAGAGCATGCTCACTCTCTTGTATTTCATCGAATATAATCAATGTTTCGCCTGGGATTATTGGAACATCAGATATTGCCGACAGCTCCTTGATAATCCTGTTGATATCTTTGTTGCCTGCAAAGATAGAGTGAAGTTCATCTACCCTATCGAAATTGAATTCCGCAACATGCTTAAAACAACGCCTGCCAAACTCATGCATAACCCATGTTTTGCCTATCTGGCGCGCTCCTTTTATCAATACAGGTTTATGAATAGAAGCATCTTTCCATTCAGCCAATTGACTTATGATATCTCTTTCTATTTTCATTCCAAAAACACCCTTTTGCTATGGAAAACGTGTTTCTTACACACATTTTCCCCACATATCACGTGCAAAGTTATGTCATTTTGTTTTAACAGACAAATATTTTCTCCAAAAAATCTTGTTTATGAGAAATAATAATTGCCAAACTAAAATCCCCAGCAACATTTAAGTCACTGGGGAAATGTCGTGTATGTATTATATGGAGTATTTACTTCACAACAACCTTCTTGCCACCAACGATATTCAAACCCTTCTGCAGTTTCTGCAGACGCTGGCCAGCCATATTGTAAATGGCATTGCTGTTCTTAACATTAGATTCTACGCTGTTGATGCCTGTTGCTTCGTATGAAGTAACGGCTGTTGGCTCTATCTGAGCTTTCTTGCTGTATATGTTGTTGAACACACCAGCTACATTATATGCCTTACCGTCACCGGCATAATCTTTAACAACTTTGTCATTACCATAAAGCTGAATCTTATCCTCGCCAGAAACAGCGTAATAGTTAGTTCTTGTGCCAGAAACCTCTGAAACAATCTGAACGTTCTGGAACTCAACGAGATCGGCAATGTGCTTCAAGCCAAGCACATCTGCAATTGTAGCTACTACAGGCTTAGCCTCTTCGCTGCTTTCTGTGATTGTAAGATTGTCGGCATTTGTCATTGCATTGCCCTTTACTTCGTGAATGCCGTAATAGTTGTCATAGTCAACCTTAACAGTTCCTGAAACAACAGCATTCTTTGCCATCTTTATTGGTGAGTTATAGAACATCAGTGCCTTATCGCCCTCGCGCAGATGTAATGTATTGCCGTCAACATAAACCACCTTTGCATTGTTGAGACGCAGCAGGAGGTTAGACTTATCTGCTGTAAGTGTGTTCAGACTTGCTATGGTTACTTCCTCAAGTTCAACCTTTGTGAATTCCTTCTTCACAACATCGCTCTTCTTATCACCCTTCATTGCAATGGCGCTAACAGTGCAGCTCTTGTCGATAGTGAAAGGAGCAGTATAAGCTGTGCTTGATGCCGATGGCTCTGTGCCGTCGAGTGTGTAGTAAACGCTTGTACCCTCGCCTGCAGTGATAGTAACCTCTGTTGTGGTGTCAAACTCTGTCTGACCAGTGATTACTGGAGCTGCAACTGCATCTGGATTAGCAGCACCGATGGTTACGACAATCTTTGTGGCGCGAACCTGATTCAGACTTGCTGTAAGACTAACGGATGCAGCATCACCTACCCATGTTCCCACCTTGTCATCATAGGTATATGTACCAGCTGTTGGATCTGTAAAACAACCAGGTCCATATTTTGCTGTTCCGCTTGCTGTACATATTATTTCTATCTTCTGGATATTGCCTTCTGTTGAAGTTACAGTGAAAGTCTGACTTTTATAGATGCGATACTGCGAACCGTTGCCAAAAATTCCTTGGGTTGTTGCAATAGTAACGCCATCTTTGGTTATACTCACCTCACCAGCATCTGCACTTGCACTCTTGTCAACTGCAACATCAAACGTCACCGTTGTCTGTGCGAAGCTAACGCCACAGATCATCACTAATAAACTAAGTAATAAAAAGCGTAGAGTTTTTTTCATAATGTAAAATAATTTAAGATGTTAATAATGTTTTTTATTTTTATGATGCAAAAATAGGTAAAATCTTTTTTACATACAAATTATTTGTATTAAAATACGATAATAAAAGGATTAAAGATTAGAGATTAAACCTCAATCCATCGCATACCGCAGTTGTCTAATCTTTCGATAGTATGCAGTTTATCTACTGGTACACCGGTCAACTGAGCTGTTAATGAACGTAAAAACAAGCCATGAGAAACAACCAGCAATTTCTTATCGTTGTAATTCTCGCACAACCATTTGGCCGCCCTACCCGCCCGTTCATAAAGCATCTCACGAGTTTCCACATCGGCAGCCATCTGCTTGAAGTTAACATCTGCTATCTTCATGCCCGTCATGCTGCCCCAATCTATTTCGCGCAGCAACGGCGTCGTATTCCATTCTACATCCGTCCGCCCGTCGAGCAATATCTCTACGGTGTCGGTAACACGCTTCAGGTCGCTGCTCACTATCGCATCAAAATCATTGATGCACAACTGTTTGCGCAACTCCTCCGCCTGCTGTCTGCCATTAGCGGTCAACGTGCCAGGCATGTGACCTTGCAGCAGTCGTGCAACGTTTTCCTCCGTCTCACCATGGCGCACCATACAGATATTCAATGCCATCGGATTGCCTCCTTTACTTACCTATAATTCGATACTAGTACTTACAGGTTCGGCTCATATTCCCTGATGATGGCCTTAAACTCATCCGGAATCAGCATCGGCTGCTTTTCCTTTAGGTCGAACATCACCATCACCGTCTTGCACTCGCATTTCACCTCGCCCGTATCTTCGGTCACAGCGCGCTGCAGCAACGTGAAACTCTTGTTGCCGAGATGCACGGTTGCCGTCTCTATCTTTATCTTATCGTCGAAGAACACCGGCAACAGGAAGTTGGCATTGATGTTTGCCACCACGATGCCCATACGGCGCCAATCGACACTATCGCCAAGCACATCCTTTACATAGGTGGTCTTTGCCAAATCATAAAGAGCGAAATAAACGGAGTTGTTAACATGTCCGAACTGATCGACATCGCTGAATCTTATCTGTGCCGGCATTGAGTGCCTGAATTTTATATTCTCTTCCATAACTCATGTTTTAATGTTGATTTCGTGTGCAAAGTTAATGGTTATTTTTCAATTAAGCAGAATATTTATCATTGCAACATGGATAAATTTAATCTTCTACATAAGAAAAAGAAGAGCTTATCAACATATCAACACCCCATTATTATCATTCAAAGAGTTATATAGAAATAAAATAATAATAATAATCTTGCGGTTAATAAATGGGCAAATATGGCCATATCAGTATTTGCATTCCACAAGAACAATCACGCAACATTTGGTGGAAAACGGCAAAACGACGAAAAAAATTTGGTGGAAAACGGCAAAACGACAAAAAAAATTTGGTGGAAAACGGCAAAACCCTTATTTTTGCAGTAAATTTATTGAGTTATGAACAGCGGAAACATACATTTTAAAAGAAAGATTTACGACTCTATGCTCAAGTGGAAACAAGAGCGTAACGGAGAGACAGCCTTGCTCATACAAGGCGCACGCCGTATTGGCAAGTCAACCATAGCTGAAGAGTTTGCACGCAAAGAATACAAATCTTACATACTTATTGATTTCTCAAAAGTATCTAAAGAAGTGAACGACTTGTTTAATGACGTATCTGATTTGAATTACATTCTATTAAGATTGCAATTCATATTCCAAGTAGAATTGTATGAACGCAAATCTGTCATAATTTTCGATGAAGTACAGTTGCAACCATTAGCAAGACAAGCCATAAAACATCTTGTGAAAGACGGCAGATACGACTATATCGAAACAGGTTCGTTGATATCCGTAAGGTCAAAAAGCCGCAATATCATTATCCCAAGCGAAGAGACAAAGATTGACATGTACCCAATGGACTTTGAGGAATTCAGATGGGCATTGGGCGACAAAGCAACAATACCTCTCCTGCGCAAGGCTTTTGAAAGCAAAACAGCTCTTGGCGATGCTGTTCACAGGAAGCTTATGCGCGACATACGCCTATATATGCTTGTTGGAGGTATGCCACAAGCCGTATCGGCATATATTAAAACCAACAACTTCATGGCGGTTGACCGCGTTAAACGAGATATCATAGCATTGTACGAAGAAGATTTTATTAAAATAGATAATTCAGGAAGGGCAAAGGCCATATATGACGCCATTCCCGCACAACTGAGCAGAAACACATCTCGATACCAAGTAGGCAAAGCTGTGCCAGATGAAAAGATAGACAGAGTTATCAATATCATAAAAGATATGGAAGACAGCATGACCACAAATATTGCCTTTCATACAGATGACCCAAACATAGGGTTGGCTCTGACCAAAAACCAGGAGTATTTCAAAATGTACACATCAGATACTGGTCTTTTCGTTACCCTCGCATTCAAGGACAGCGATGTGACAGAAAATGTTATCTACGAGAAATTGCTTAGCGACAAACTAAGCACCAATCTTGGTTATGTATATGAAAATCTAATTGCCCAGATGCTAAAAGCAACCGGCAAAAACCTTTTCTATCATACAATTCCATACGCTGAAGGCAAGAAATATTATGAGGTCGATTTCATCATTACAGACAAACATAAAATATCCCCCATTGAGGTTAAGTCATCAGGATATAAATCACACAAATCATTAGATGAATTCTGCACAAAATACTCTGATCGTATTATAAACAAATATGTAATTTACACCAAAGACTACAAGCGTGAGGGTGGGGTAGAGTATATCCCTGTCTATATGACTTTGTTTTTGTAATCCACAGGCTAAATCTAAGGTATGTTTTTCCCAGCAAAATCAGGCGTATAGTCTGTTTTCTTATGTTTTCAATCGTTTACAAAGCATATTGATTCACCGCCTCCTCCAAACGCTCCATTGCTTCACGAAGTATGCTTTGAGGGCATCCCACATTTAGGCGCATGAATCCCTCGCCTTCTTTTCCAAACATGGCACCGTCGTTAAGAGCAAGCCCGGCTTTATCTACAAAGAGAGAAACAAGTTCGCTTTGTGAAAGTTCTAAAGCCGTGCAATCCAGCCATACAAGAAAGCTGGCTTGCGGACGCATAGGGCGGATTTGCAGAATATGCATGCGGCAGAATTCCTCAACAAAGAGGATATTCCGCTCTATGTAGCGAAGCATCTCCTGACGCCATTCTTCACCTTCGCGGAAAGCCGCCTGTGTAGCAATGACAGCAAACATGTTCGGCCAATTCTGTTCGTTTGCACTCAACCAATCGTAAAACGTTTTTCGCAGTTCATTATTGGGAACAACAGCGTAAGAACTGACAATTCCCGCAATGTTGAACGTCTTAGAAGGTGCATAAAATGTGATGCTGCAAGCCTCGGCCTCTGGCGAAACGGAGGCAAACGGAATATGCTTGTTGCCCCAAAGCGCCATATCGCAATGTATCTCATCTGAAATAACCAGTATGTTCCTTTTGTAACAGAAATCAGCCAATCGCTTGAGCGTTTCCCTATCCCAAACTATTCCGCCGGGGTTATGAGGATTAGAGAGTATCAGCATGCGGCACTTATCATCAGCCACTTGTTCCAGATTATCAAAATCCATCTCATACGCCCCATCCTGAATACGACGAAGAGGATTGTGCACTACCTCACGATTGTTTCCAAGTGGCACTAAGCTGAAAGGATGATATACAGGAGGCTGGATAATTATCTTTTCGTCTTCTTTCACAAAAACATTTATGGCCATGCCTATACCCTTTACAACCCCTGGTATGTAGGTAACCCAATCAGGTTCCACATTCCAGCCATGGCGGTCGTTTATCCATTGGCAGATGGTTGTCCAGTAATCATCTGGTATCGTAGAATATCCAAAGATAGGATGTTCCATTCTTTTCTTCAAAGCATCGACAATGAAGGGAGGTGTTTCGAAATCCATATCCGCCACCCATAGAGGCAGCAGGTCTGACTTGCCAAATATTTCTGTTAGACCATCATACTTAATCGCACCTGTTCCCTTTCGGTCTGTCAGTTTGTCAAAATCAAATTTGTTCATTTCTTTAATCTGTTTCATTATCGCGTATGCCGCTTGTTTTGTTTAAAACAATACAAAAATAGACAATTTTATATGGAAATCAATCAGAATATAATAAAAAAGGGATTCTTGTAAAGAAAAAACTAATATTAAAGAGCAAGGAATAATATTTTAATATTATTTTGAGCGAATTATTCGGTTATTACAACTATTTGTGGTAATTTTGTTTTTTTAAACAGACATCATACTGAAAATCTTATGTATAAAGACCAACAACTATACGTTGCACACTCGGCTGAAGGACCAATCCATATCATCGGAAAGATGGCTAACCGCCACGGACTTATAGCCGGTGCTACAGGTACAGGAAAGACCGTTACGCTGCAAGTGCTGGCAGAGACTTTCTCGCAGGCTGGCGTGCCTTGTTTCATGGCCGACATGAAGGGCGACCTGTCGGGCATCTCGCAGACAGGCGGACTTAGCAAGTTTATTGAAAAGCGCTGTGCAGAGTGGGGCATGGACACCACCACACTGCAGTTTGAAGGTTGCCCAGTGCGCTTCTACGACGTTTACGGCGAGCAAGGTCATCCCATGCGCACCACTATCGAGAAGATGGGGGCGATGCTGCTGGCACGACTGCTCGACTTGAACGAAACGCAGACAGGCGTACTGACATTGGCTTTCCGAATAGCAAAAGACGAGCAATTGCCGCTGGTAGATATGAAAGACCTCCGACTGATGCTCGACTATGTGGCAAAGAACGCAAAGAAATATGAGACTAACTACGGCAACATTTCATCGGCTTCGGTAGGCGCCATCCAGCGTGCTTTGCTGGCACTGGCAGAACAGGGCGGCGACAAGTTCTTTGGCGAACCGTCGTTCGACATCTTCGACCTTCTGCAGACAGAAGGGGGTAGGGGAGTTATGAACATTCTGGCTGCCGACAAGCTGATGCTGCAACCGAAACTGTACTCAACATTCCTCATGTGGCTGCTCACAGACATCTACGACAAGATGCCGGAGATTGGCGACATGGAACTGCCAAAGATGGTGTTCTTCTTCGACGAAGCTCACATGTTGTTCAAAGACACATCGAAAGCGCTTACCGACAAGATTGAACAGATAGTACGTCTGATTCGCTCTAAAGGCATAGGCGTTTATTTCATATCTCAGTCGCCATCCGACTTGCCTGAAACCATACTCGGACAGTGTGGCAACCGCGTTCAGCACGCACTGAGAGCATTCACACCTAAGGACCAAGCGGCAGTGAAAGCAGCAGCACAAACATTCCGCGAGAATCCTGCCTTCGACACAGAGAAGGAGATATTAGAGTTGGGCACTGGCGAGGCACTGGTGTCATTCCTCGACGAGAAGGGTGCGCCATCGGTTGTACAGAAAGCAAAGATTCTCTTCCCGCTGAGTCAGATTGGTGCCATCACCAGCGAACAGCGCAGCAAGATAAACGAGACTTCGCGCATCAGTGGCAAGTACGACACTGCCGTTGACCGCGAGTCGGCTGCTGAAAAGATTCTCAAACAGCGTGAAGAAGAAGAAAAGGCTGCCCTTGAAACAAAGGAAAGAATGGAAAGGGAGAAAGAAGAGGCACGCCGACAAAAGGAAGAAGAGCGCAAAGAAAAGAAAAGCAGCAAGAAATCTTCAAAAAAAGGTTTCCTTGCTGGCATCATCGGCACAGCCGTAACCTATTTCGTGAAAACAGCCGTCACTCAGTTGGCCAGAAATCTTACAAAGAAGAAATAAGCCTGCCCCTCCCAATGAGGTGAGAATGGGCATAGAGAATTAAATGTAAATGAAACAAATGATGAAAAAAACGATATTTCCTGTTTTACTGATGTTAAGCGTTGCACTGGCCAACGCACAGACAAAGCTTGCTGGACACACATACTACAATGCCAATATCATGACAAATATGATGGATAAAATAATGCGCGAATCAGAAGCCAAAAAGCAGGAATCGTTGAATAAAGCGATAGCAGAAGAGGAGAAGAAAAAAGGAAGAAAACTTAACGTAGAAGAGAAAGAAGAGATAAAAAAGAAAATGGAGAAGGCTATTGCTGTTAGCAAAGCACTTGCTAAGGGCATGAAGACCGCTTTAACCTTTAACTTCAAAGACGAAAAAAGGATTGTCATAGATACAGATATGACAATCGACGAAGAAGCCATGAAAAACGCTGGGGCAAGCTGGTTGGAGCGAAAAGCATTGAAAGCCGCTCTCTCTGTTACGCCCAAGTTTAAAGGAGAATATATAGTGAAAGATGATCTTGTAATTATTTATGACGGCAAAGACCCCAGCGATACCATACGATTAAGCCCAGACGGCAAACAACTATATGGTAAGATGGATAATATAAAGTACACTCTGACAAGAATAAAATAAAAACAAAGAATTTTTAAAACACAACATAAAGAAATGGAATACAATTTTGAGACATCGAAAGGAAATGGCAGCAACGATGGATAGAGCAGAAAACCTACAAGGTTGCTGAAGACAAGAACAAACAGAAGTTCTACGTGCTGAACCAAGGAATATGCAGCACCCATCTTCCACTGCCATCGGCTGAGCAGGCGATAGCGTTTGGAGAGCATCGGGGATGCCTGTTCCGTCGTCATCCATATTTCTTTGACCCGCTCATAGTCTTTCTCTACTGCTTCCATCAATTCAGCGTCGCTTTTCTTATCAAAG
>JAFQQY010000041.1 GCA_017410365.1 Prevotella sp. | reverse complement strand
GACATCCTTTTAATGTAGAAAAGGGTTTTACTGCAACAGCAGTAACTTATCAGCGCACTCTGGCAAAGGAAGGCTGGTATTCTCTTTGTCTGCCTTATGTTGCCAACAAACCTGCAGGAGTAACGGTTGAGCGTTTCTCTGAGTTGGATGCATCCGCAGGTACCGTGGTTTTCTCAGAAGGAGACATTGCTGCCAACGTACCATGTATATTTAATGCTCCGGCAGGAAATATAACCTTTAGCGCAAGCGATGTAGAAATAGTCAAGACACCAGAAAAGATGAACGACGGTGCATTTGTAGGAGTATATGACAAAACAGGCGAGGGCGCTATTGCCGGCAGCTATGCATTGTTCGCAGACGGTAGCGGTTTTGGTATTGCGGGAACAACAGCTTACGCAGAGCCTTTCAGAGCTTATATAGAAGCGGAGAGCAGCAATGCTAAGACACTTAGACTAATCCATGGTGAGACAACGGGTGTAGAGTTGCTTGAGAAAGAAGCCGGTGAACGCAGCGACATCTATAGCATTGATGGTCGCTATGCAGGCAGGAGTATAGAGCAATTGCCAAAGGGAATATATATAATAAACAATAAGAAACTAATAAAATAAGTAATTATGAAAGAGTATATCAAGCCATCTGTAATGATAGTTGAAGTATGCACAGAAAGTCTTCTTACAACATTCAGTTCTGATGGAGAAATAGGCGGCCCTGTAGGCGCAAAAGAACATGACGGCATATTTGATCCTTATGAGGATAGTACGGTAGGACAGTCTTCTGTCTGGGATGAATAAAAAACAATTCTTTTGAATATTTCATCCACTAGAATAAATGTCAATCTGCATCATTTGGCATAAAATGGTGCAGATTTCTTTTTCCATTTATGCCAAAAAGAATAGACAAACGTGCAAAAAGTTTCTTAATATCACATTTACGGTCTAATGAACCGATTGGGGTTTAATGGAACAAAAAACGGTGCCGTCAATGAAGACGACACCGCGGTTTGGTGTTTATTCTACTAATTTAGTTTATTGATTGCTTTTTCAAATCCTCATAGAAATGAGCTTGTGCTGTATAAATATATGGTATAAGGAATATGAATCCAATGCCCATTGTAAGCAGGCAAAGGATTGCCCAACCGATGAAACTGAGATGCAAGAGGAACAAATCCATCTTGTGTCCGTCCATCATCTGCATGCTCTTCTATATGGCAGCATTGTTCTTCAGTTCTGGATTGTCCTTCAGAATGTAGTAAGTCATGCTATATGAGTAGCTCTTGATAATGCCAGGGATGATGAGAAGAAGATACCATAATACCGTATATATCAACTGCAACAATCCTGTTGTGAATATTCTTTGGAATCCGTACTTGTATCCATCGAAGAGTTTAGAGTTCTCTATCTTCTCGCCACGTGCGAAATCGAGGAACAACACCAGAATGCCGTATGACAATGGTAAGGTGATGAGAGTAGCCAACAGACTGTATTCGGAACCGATACCAAACTCAATGCTATAGGTGATGGCCAATGTTACGACATAAAAGATAAGTGTTGCAATGGCTGCTGGTGCCCATGCTTTATCCAGATTTGCCAATGCCCTGTTTTTGTAACCTTGATTTGTGTCCATATTTTTTTATTAATAAGTTAACGAGTTGACGAGTTTACAAGTTATATGCTTTTAAACCCTCATCCAATCTCCCCTCCTTCGGAGGGGCAGGGGAGGTTTCATCCTCTACTCTATCACCACCGTTGTCCAACCGTGCTTGTCCTCTATGGTGCCGTACTGTATGCCTCGAAGTGTGTCGTAGAGTTTCTTTGAGATAGGACCAGGCTGACCATCCTTGCTGAAGGTGTAGCGTTTGTTCTTCTCGGGGTCGTCGATGTAGGAAATAGGTGAGATAACGGCAGCAGTACCGCAAGCACCTGCCTCTTCGAATGTGTCAAGTTCCTCTTCTGGAATAGGACGACGCTCAACTTTCAGACCGAGGTCTTCTGCCACCTGCATCAGACTCTTGTTGGTGATGCTTGGCAAGATGCTTGTTGACTCAGGAGTAACGTATGTGTTGTTCTTGATGCCGAAGAAGTTGGCTGCACCGCACTCATCGATATACTTCTTTTCCTTTGCGTCAAGGTAGAACTCGCAGGCATAGCCCATCTCATGAGCCAGACTGTTGGCCTTGAGCGAAGCAGCATAGTTGCCGCCTACCTTATATATACCTGTGCCGAGAGGCGCAGAGCGGTCGAAGTCGCGCATGATTACGTATGGATTGGTTGCAAAACCGCCCTTGAAGTACGGACCTACCGGTGTTACGAAGATAAGGAAAAGGTACTCCTTAGACGGATGGACACCTACTTGTGCAGATGTGCCGATGAGCAATGGGCGGATGTAAAGAGTGGCTCCGCTCTCGTAGGTAGGAATATACTCTTGGTTGAGGCGCACCACCTTACTTACCATTTCCTTGAACAGTTCTGTAGGAACCTCTGGCATGAGGATTCCGCGACAAGTGCTCTGCAAACGAGCTGCATTCTCCTCAACACGGAACACGCGCACCTTACCGTCAGGACAGCGATAAGCCTTTAGCCCTTCAAAAGCCTCTTGTCCGTAGTGCAGACAAGTGGCTGCCATGTGCATGTTTATATACTCGTCGGAGCAAACTTCAACTTCGCCCCATTTGCCGTCGCGATAATAGCAGCGTACATTGTAATCTGTCGGCATATAGCCGAATGCAAGATTAGCCCAATCTAAATTTTTCATAACAATGCCCCTCTCTTATTCCCCGACGGGGAAGACCAACTTAGGGGCGGCGGGTCTTGTGGTTTTTAAAAATTGCTTGCAAAATTAATCAAAATATTGCTTACGAGCAACAAATTCACACAAAAAGTGGCATTTTTGTGTTAAAACTCTAAAACCTTCTTTATTTCCTCATCAGTCTTAGTCAGCTTGTCCTTGCAAAGTTTTATGAGTTCCTGAGCACGCTTTAGCTGTTCGGCCATGGCATCGATGTCGGTGGTGTTCGATTCCATCTTTGCCACTATCTGTTCTATCTCGCGCACCGCCTCCTCGTATTTAAATTCGTTGTTCATTTTACTATCGATTTTACTGTTCCTTTTTCAAATATTGTCTCAATCTCGTCTCCCGGTTTCAGCGTGTCTTTGTCACGCACAGCCTTGCCGTTATGAATAGTGATGCTGTAGCCACGACTGAGCAACAGTTTAGGGTCGAGCGCAGCTGCCCGCTGGCCAAGCATGTCCAAACGGTGTGTCTGACGGTCGAAAAACTGTCGTACAGATGTTATGAGACGTGAGTTTAGAGCATCAAGATGAGCTTCTCTCTTTACTTTGACTAGCGAGAAGACTGACGGCAGACGCTCGGAGAGTCGTGCCAGACGCATCTTCTGCATCTCAATTCGCATGGTGGCGCAGCGCATCATGCGCTCGTTCATATTGTCTATCAAGTCGCTTACCTTCAGCAAATGACTAACAAGATAAGCAGCTGCAGCCGTTGGTGTCTTCACCCTTATGCACGCCACCATGTCAAGCACCGACTCGTCGCGATCGTGCCCTATGCCGGTGATGACTGGCAACGGAAACTGCGCCACGTTTTCAGCCAATGCCAAGGTGTCGAAGCCCGACATGTCGCTCGTAGCACCTCCACCGCGTATTATCACAACACAGTCGTAGTTGTCCACCTCCTCGTATATGCGTTCAAGTGCAGCTATAACACTCTGCTCCACTCCCTCGCCCTGCATCACGGCAGGAAAGAGTGTGGTTTGGAAGCGGAAACCGTATGGATTGTCGTTCAATTGGTTGCAGAAGTCGCCATAGCCGGCAGCCGTCTGGCTCGATATTACCGCAATGCGCTGTGCGAACATCGGCAACTCCAGTTGTCGGTTCATGTCGAATATGCCCTGTGCCTTCAGTGCAGCAATAATCTCCTGTCGGCGGCGAGCAAGGTCGCCAACGGTAAACGTAGGGTCGATGTCTGTTACTATCCACGAGAATCCGTATGCCTCGTGAAAGTTGGGATAAACCCTAAGCAGTACCTTCATGCCTGCACGCAGCGGTTGTCCTGTGGCGCGCTCGAAATAAGGTTGCATCAGCATCCACGTCTGTTTCCAGCATTTTGCTGATGCCTTTGCCACTGGCGTATTGCTAAGCGAGTCTTTCTGAACCAGTTCCATATAGCAATGACCTCGCGTCTCACGAGCCTCAGCAAGTTCAGCTTCCACCCAATACTCGTCTCTCATGCCGCGCTCCAATGTTGTGCGCACCATGCCGTTTAGTTCGAGCAGAGTCATTGCCTTGTCCTGTTGTATCATATTCACTACAATAAAGTACATGCAAAATTACCGTTATTTCCGTTAATCCCCAAACTTTTTAATCTATAGTTTAGTAATATCATTAAATAATTTATTATCTTTGCGGTCAAGAAACATTAGTATAATTATTAATTGTATATGACAACATTAGCAATTGAACAAGAAACAAACAATTATTGGAAACTGCTTAAGAATGTCAGTAAGGAAGTGAAGGTCGCTTTGATATCAAAACTAAGTGCATCACTTATAACAGATAATGAGGAGCATAAGATTAATGCATCTCAATTCGCTGGGATATGGAATGATGAAGACTATTTAGATTCTGACGAGATTAATTCGTTGATTAAGAACGAGCGCAAATTCAAGAAAGACATTGAAGCATTATAACCATTTGGCATGAAAAAATACTTGTTGGACACAAATATCTGCATCCACTGGCTTCGTAACAAATTTGATATAGACAAGAAAATAAATGAAGTCGGTTTTGAAAATTGTTGCATTTCTGAGATTACAGTGGCTGAATTAAAAGTGGGAATGGAATTGGGACGACGAAAAGGCGTTAAACACAAACAAGATTTAAGCAGCCTTTTCTCTGTCATAACAATAATTCCAATAAGTTCTGCCATTGATTTATATGCTGAAGAAAAAGTAAGGTTAAGATTAGCAGGAACACCTGCTGATGACGATTTTGACTTACTTATTGGTTGTTCTTCCGTGGCTGAAGATTTGACATTAGTTACAGAGAATATAAACGACTTTAAAAGAATTAATAATATTAAAATAGAAAATTGGGTGAAGAGATAGTGTTTTTTCACCACCTAAAAGATGAGCAACAAACAAGCAACACTGGAACTGGGAACGAAGCCTGTGGGCAAACTGCTGGTGCAATATGCCATGCCGGCCATAGTGGCCATGACCGCTTCGTCGCTCTACCATGTGATAGACAGCATATTTATAGGACAGGGCGTAGGACCGCTGGCCATATCAGGATTGGCACTCACCTTTCCCTTCATGAACCTCACTGCCGCTTTCGGAGCTGCAGTGGGTGTGGGAGCATCGACGTGCATTTCCGTAAAACTGGGACAGAAAGACTACAGCACGGCGCAGAAGATACTAGGCAACACCGTTGTTCTGAACCTTATCATAGGCATCAGTCTTAGCATCATCTGCATTGCATTTCTTGACCCGATATTGTATTTCTTCGGTGCGAGCGAGAACACCATACCCTATGCACGCGACTATATGCTGATAATTCTGTTGGGCAATGTGTTTTCGCACATGTTCTTCGGAATGAATGCTATACTGCGTACGGCTGGAAAACCGCGCCATGCAATGTATGCCACGATATTCACCGTTGTTATGAATATCATTTTGGCTCCACTTTTCATCTATACGTTCGACATGGGGATAGCCGGTGCCGCATACGCCACGATATTGTCGCAGGTGATGGCACTGGTGTGGCAGATGAAACTGCTTACGGACAAGCGTGAACTGCTTCACATTAGGGGCGGAACGTTCGGGCTGGAGAAGAGCATTGTGCAGAATATCCTCGGTATAGGCATGTCGCCGTTTGCAATGAATGTATGTGCCTGCGTGGTGGTGATATTCGTAAACAAAGGACTGCAGGAGTATGGCGGAGACCTGTCGCTTGGTGCCTATGGCATTGCCAACCGCTTGGCGTTTATCTTCGTAATGATAACAATGGGTATTAACCAAGGCATGCAGCCGATAGCTGGCTACAACTTCGGTGCACAGCGCATGGACCGACTGATGCAGGTGCTGAAATACTCGATTATAGCGGCAACGGTTGTAACGACAACTGGTTTTCTGGTGGCAGAACTGGTGCCAACATTATGTGCACGTCTGTTCACGTCAGATGCTACGCTTATAGGCATGTCGGCTTCTGCCATACGCATTATCATGGTTACGTTCCCGATAGTGGGATTCCAGATGGTGATAACCAACTTCTTCCAAAGCATCGGCAAGGCGAAGATAAGCATGTTCCTGTCACTGTCACGACAGATGCTGTTCCTGCTGCCATTGCTCATAACGCTTCCACTATGGTTTGGCGTTGACGGCATCTGGTGGGCAATGCCTATATCCGACACGATAGCCGCACTGGTGACTCTGGTGCTCATGGCTACATACATGAAGAAGTTCAGAAGAAAATATAACTGCGCTTGATATTATGGAAAACAAGAAGATTATAATAAACGTGGGACGCCAGTTGGGCAGTGGCGGGCGTGTCATAGCTAAGATGCTGGCCGACGATTTCGGTTGCGGATTCTACGACCGCGAGCTGTTGAACCTGGCAGCCAAGGAGAGCGGTTTCCGTGAAGAGTTGTTTGAACAGAACGACGAGCACAAGGGATTTTTCCGTTCGCTGTTCCATACGCTGAGTCCGCATGTCAGCGAGACAAGTTTTTATAACAACGACATGTCGCAGGAGGGGCTGTTCAAGTTCCAAAGCGATGCCATACGCAAGGCTGCTGACGGCGGTTCGTGCGTGTTCGTTGGCAGATGTGCCGATTACGTGCTTCGCGACTACGAGAACGTCTTCAATATCTTCATCACTGCAGATACAGAATATCGCATCAGACAGGTGATGGAGCGCAAGGGATGCGACGAAGCAAAAGCACGCAAGATAATCAATAGTGGCGATAGCGAACGTGCATCGTACTATAATTATTATACAGGCAAGAAATGGGGGGCAAGTGAGTCATATGACCTTTGCATCAACACTTGTCTTTTAGGTCTGGAGAGGACTGAGAAATATATAGCCCAGATAATAAGAGAACGTTTCGGACTATGAAGAGAATAGGGATAATCAGTGATACGCACGCACATTGGGACGACAAGTATCTGCATTACTTCGAGGAGTGCGACGAGATATGGCATGCAGGTGACATCGGTTCGCTGGAGGTGGCACAGAAACTGGCCGACTTCCGTCCTCTTAGGGCTGTATGCGGCAACTGTGACGGTGGCGACATCAGGCTGATGTACAAGGAAATTTGTCGGTTCAAGTGCGAAGATGTTGATGTGCTGATGAAGCATATCGGCGGTTATCCCGGCAATTACGATTGGTCGATACGCGGCAAGATATATGCCTCGCCGCCACAACTCTTCATCAGCGGGCACTCGCACATACTGAAAGTGATGTTCGACAAGACGCTGAATCTCCTGCATATCAACCCAGGTGCGGCAGGACTTCAGGGATGGCATAAGGAAAGAACATTGGTAAGACTGACCATCGAGGGCAATAAATTTACTGATTGTGAAGTTATTACTATAAAATAGAGATTATAATATGAAGAAAGTGTTTTTCTGGATTTTCAAGTTTGTGTTTTTAATGCTTGTATTCGGAGGCTTTTTGGCACTGATCGATTTCATCGCCGGATTGCTTGGTGAAGGTAACCTTCTGTCCAGTTTTTGGGTTAGATTGATAATATTCTTTGTTTTCTTCTTTTTCATCTATGATAGATTTATAGAATACAGATTGAACAAGTTTGTATATGATTTAGTAAATAAAATATTTAAATAATATGAGAAGCATTATTATTACCGGTGGCGCTGGCTTTATTGGCAGTCATGTTGTGCGCCTGTTTGTAAACAAGTATCCTGAGTATCGCATCATCAATGTTGACAAACTGACCTATGCCGGCAATCTTGCCAATTTGAAAGACATTGAAGATAAGCCGAACTACAAGTTTGTAAAGATGGATATTTGCGACTTTGACGCTTTCTACAAACTCATGCAGGAAGAAAAAGTTGATGGTATTATACACTTGGCGGCAGAGTCACATGTCGATCGTTCAATAAAAGACCCGTTTACCTTTGCACGCACTAACGTGATGGGAACTCTCTCACTGCTCCAAGCTGCAAAATTATATTGGGAATCATTACCTGAGAAATACGAAGGCAAACGTTTCTATCATATATCTACAGACGAAGTGTATGGAGCCTTGCAATTGAGCCATCCAGAAGGTATCGAACCTCCGTTTACAACAACGGCATCTTCTGGCGAGCATCACTTGGCATACGGTGAGGACTTCTTCTACGAGACAACGAAATATAATCCTCACTCACCATACTCTGCATCGAAGGCAGGCAGCGACCATTTTGTTCGTGCATACCATGATACATACGGCATGCCTACTATCGTGACCAACTGCTCAAACAACTACGGTCCGTATCAGTTCCCTGAGAAACTCATCCCGCTGTTCATTAACAATATCCGTAACCGCAAGCCGCTGCCTGTCTATGGCAAGGGCGAGAACGTGCGCGACTGGCTCTATGTTGTTGACCATGCCCGTGCTATTGACGTGATATTCCACGACGGTAAGATAAACGAGACATACAACATCGGCGGTTTCAATGAATGGAAGAACATTGACATTATAAAGGTTATCATCAAGACCGTTGACCGTCTGCTGGGCAATCCAGAGGGGCACAGTCTGGACTTGATAACCTACGTTACTGACCGTGCCGGTCATGATCTCCGCTATGCCATCGATTCTACCAAACTGCAAAGAGAACTCGGTTGGGAACCAAGCTTGCAGTTTGAGGAAGGCATAGAGAAGACTGTTCGCTGGTACTTAGATAATCAGGAATGGCTTGACAATGTTACAAGCGGCGATTATCAGAAGTACTATGAGAATATGTATAAGTAAGGGATGAGAGATAACAAGCATACATTTAATAGTTAAGAATATACCTATGAAAAAAATCCTATTGTTAGGCAGTGGCGAGTTAGGACGTGAATTCGTTATTGCAGCAAAGCGTGCAGGACAGTATGTTGTAGCCTGCGACCGTTATGATAATGCGCCAGCCATGCAAGTGGCAGACGAGCGCGAGGTGTTCTCTATGCTCGATGGTGACGCATTGGCAGCCGTTGTAAACAAGCACAAGCCAGACATCATTGTGCCAGAAATCGAGGCAATACGCACGGAACGCCTGTTCGAGTTTGAAGAGCAGGGCATTCAGGTAGTTCCAAGTGCACGTGCGGTAAACTATACAATGAACCGTCGCGCCATCCGCGACCTTGCATCACGCGAGCTTGGTCTGCGTACAGCAAAGTATTTCTACGCCAAGACTTACGAAGAATTCAAGAGTGCTGCAGACGAGATTGGTTTCCCATGTGTTGTAAAGCCGCTGATGTCGTCAAGTGGTCATGGACAGAGCTATGTTCACAATGCAGAAGAATTGGAACAGGCTTTCCGAGATGCTATGGAAGGTAGTCGTGGCGACGTGAAAGAGGTTATCATCGAGGAGTTTATTGACTTTGAGAGCGAGTTTACCTTGCTCACAGTAACTCAGAAAGAGGGCCCTACACTCTTCTGTCCACCAATCGGTCATGTGCAGAAAGGCGGCGACTATCGCGAGAGTTGGCAACCGTACAAGATTAGTGATGAGGCTCTGAAGCAAGCACAGCACATGGCAGACGAAGTGACCAAAGCACTGACAGGTGCTGGTATCTGGGGCGTTGAGTTCTTCCTCACACGTCAAGGTGAGGTGATATTCTCAGAACTTAGTCCACGTCCACATGACACTGGCATGGTGACACTTGGTCATACAACCAACCTCAGCGAGTTTGAACTTCACTTCCGTGCTGTAATGGGATTGCCAATTGCAGGCATACATCTTGAGCATGCAGGTGCATCGGCTGTTGTTTTGTCGCCAAAGGATACAGAAGAACCATTAGAGTATAATTTGGTTGATGCCCTGAAAGAGGACTATACCCGCATCCGCATCTTCGGCAAGCCAGAAGCGCACTTCGGTCGTCGCATGGGTGTTGTACTTTGCTATGGCGAAACAGATGCCGATGTTGACGCACTGCGCGACAAGGCGAAGCGTCTGGCTGGTACAATCTTGGGTACAGACCCGTATATGAAGAAGTAAAGTTAGGTTACCTCATAACCTCAAATAATATGAATCCCAACAAAGGACGAATCATAGAACTGCCTAAGATTGTTGACCCACGCGGCAATCTTACCGTGGCGGAGCAGATGAAGAATATCCCATTCAATATCGAAAGGGTGTATTGGACATACGATATTCCTGGAGGCGAGCGCCGTGGCGGTCATGCTCATCGTACATGCGAGGAAATAATAATTGCTGTTAGCGGTTCTTTTGATGTTGAGATATTTGACGGTAAGGACAAACAGACATACCATCTGAACCATCCTTATCAGGGATTGTACGTGGGTACTGATGTTTGGCGTACACTTGAGGATTTTGCCAGCGGGTCGGTTTGTCTTGTACTTGCTTCCGAACTCTTTGACGAACAGGAGTATATTTATGATTACGACGAGTTTCTGGAGAGAGTAGGATGTACAAAATAAAGAGATACATAGCAGAATGTGCTGCAGAGTGGGATGTTTTCGTTCCTCAGACGAGGAACGGAACATTCTTATTTATGCGTTCTTATATGGACTATCATTCTGACAGGTTCTGCGACCACTCTCTTATGATATACCGGAAAGAGAAACTATGCGCATTGCTTCCTGCAAACGAAAAGGACAATACTCTTTATACACATGGTGGACTGACTTATGGCGGACTTCTCACGACGGTATCGTTGGGAACTGCTGATGTTTGTGAGATATTCAACTGTATAAACGGTTATCTTGACAAATGCGGCATTCGAAGAGTTGTATATAAGTCGATTCCTTGGATTTATCATCGCTTGCCAGCCGAAGAAGACCTTTATGCACTGTTCAAGGTTTGCCATGCAAGATTACTTTCTCGTGAGATAGCATCTACAATCATTATAAACGACAGCAAACTGCGATTCACAGAGGCACGCCGTTCCGGAATACGAAAGGCAAGACAGAACGGTCTTGCTGTATGCGAGAGCTATGACTACGATAGTTTCTGGCATATCCTATCTGACAACCTTGAGCAGAAATATGGGGCAAAACCTGTTCATAGTCTTGAGGAAATAAAGTTACTTCATTCCTGTTTCCCTGAGAATATCCGCTTGTTTGTTACGAGCAAATCTGACGGTACACCATTAGGCGGTACTGTCATCTACGAATGTGGCGCAACCATACACACGCAATACATATCAGCATCTGCAGAGGGAAAGCGACTCGGAGCGATTGATATTCTTTTTGACCATCTGCTTAATAATGTTTATAACGATAGCTGCAAATATAAATATTTTGATATTGGCACATCAACAAGGGAAGGCGGGCGCATTCTTAACGAACCACTGATTTTCCAGAAAGAAGGTTTTGGCGGTCGTGGCGTTTGTTACGATACTTATGAATGGACATTATGATAAAGTATTTAGATCTTAAGGCAATAACAGATAGCCATTCAGAAGGATTGCATGAGGCAATAAGTAGGGTGGTAGATAGTGGCTGGTATCTTCAAGGTGAAGCAAACAAGCAATTCGAGTCTAGTTATTCTTCGTATATAGGAACAGATTATTGTGTCGGCTGTGCCAACGGCTTAGATGCACTTACCCTTATATTACGTGCATACATGGAAATGGGCAGATTGAAAGAGGGCGATGAAATCCTGGTGCCGGCTAACACATATATCGCAACTATACTTTCAATAACAGCCAACAAACTGATACCAGTTTTAGTTGAGCCAAATCCTGATACTTACCAGATAGAAGAGGCACGCCTGGAAAGCGTGTATACGCCAAAGACCAAAGCTGTTATGATAGTTCATCTTTATGGACGGTGCGCTTATACGGATGGAATAGGGGAGTTCTGCCGTAACCACAACCTCTTGCTTATTGAAGACAATGCCCAAGCACATGGCTGCCTTTATGGAGATAAACGTACAGGTTCTTTAGGCAATGCTGCAGGACATAGTTTTTATCCGGGAAAGAACCTTGGCGCTTTGGGTGATGGAGGTGCTGTAACTACAGATGACGAGGAACTGGCAACAATGGTTTGCACATTGGCAAACTATGGCTCTTCTGCTAAATATGTATTTCCTTATGAAGGTAGAAACAGTCGTCTCGACGAATTGCAGGCAGCTGTTCTAAGTATAAAGTTGTCAACTTTAGATGATGATAATGCGAAACGAGTAGCTGTAGCACGAAGATATATAAATGAGATTCACAATCCTTTGATAAAGGTGCCGTCTGCAGAATATTTAGACAGAAATGTTTTTCATATATTCCCTGTTTTCACTTCAGACAGAAACAGACTACAACAATATCTGTCAGACAATGGTGTGCAGACAATGATTCATTATCCTATACCGCCGCATAAGCAGCAGTGTTACAGCAATTGGAACAATCTGCATTTCCCAATAACAGAACGACTACATTCTGAAGAACTCAGTATACCTTGCAATCAGATATTGAAGCAGGCTGAGGTTGATGAAATAATAAGACTGCTAAATAGCTTCTCATAAATTACCAAGCCAATCAGCAGTCTTGTATTGTTTCAAAATAATCTGTTAGTTTTCTATCTCAATGATAAACCTGCTTCCGTTGTTGTATTCTTTATCAAGATAGATTCTCGCATTAATCAAAGAACCGATCTTACGGCAGATAGGCAATCCTAAACCCACACCATGATATTGGCTTGCGGAACGGAAGAAGCGGTTGAACACTAAATCCTGGTTGCACTTTTCTATACCGCAACCTGTATCTGTAAAGCTTATCAATATCTTGTTGCCTTTCTTCGAGCAATCGACGTTGATTGTTCCTTTCGCTGTGAACTTGTCAGCATTGTCGAGAGTGTATTTAAGCATCTTGTACAATGCGCTATAATATGTGTTTATTGTGACGCTGTCGTCCAATTGTGTGTTAAATGTGATAGCGACATCATCTTTTCTTCGCTGAATAAATTCCTTTATCATTGTCCGACAAACTTCGTTGATGCTTACCTTGTCTTCCAATGGCAGTTCGTCGAAGCTATCATAGTAGGACATGTCGAGCAGTGTGTCAAACAAAATAGTTATGCTCTTCATGTCAAGATGCATCTGCATTGCTATTTCAGCCATCTGAGGGGCGTCAATGTTATAGCCGCCAGACTCCATGATGTCCAGAAAACCTAGCAGGCTATTGATGCTGTCCATCAATTCATTACGGCTGTTCTCAATCTTAGTCTTGCCGTTTGCTGCTACTTGCTGTGCCAGTTCCCTTGTAGTACTCTGGCATGTAAGAAAACGCCTTGCGCTTTTCTATATCTTCAAGTATGTGCTGTGATATGTGTATCGCATGGTGAAATTTGCCTCTTGAACACTCCATTATTACCAGATTGTTGAAGCAGTAATAATAGACATTCAGACGGTTGCTCTTCAATGCAAATGCCTTTAAAGAGTCTGTTATCCTATATGCACCATCTGTATCATTTGCTTCGACGCATTTTACAAATTTCATCTGCATATTTAAGATACGCTCATCAACATTGGTTGCAGATGATATAAATGAGTGGCCCAAAAGTAAGGTCAAACACAAGATGAATCTAATTAATTTCATTTTTATTTGTGTTTTTTTAAGGTGTGCAAAGGTAATAAAAAATATTCAACATAGAAAAGATTGGTACTATTTATTAAAATTACATCTATTTTTATTTAGCAAAATATTATCCCGAAAAACAATCTTTTCGGCAAATATAAATAAAAACATCCGAGACTTCCAAATATGAAGCCTCGGATGTACTGTTTTTTCAGTGTTTTTGGAATTTAAACTATGATAACCGTTACGCCACGTGCTGCCTGTGCACCCATGACGAGTGCTTGGGCTATGTCGGCTGTCTTCGACGGACCACTTATGAAACAGCCGTAACCATAGTCGGGCATCTCTATCTTCTGATATGCCTCATGCATGTTGTTCACAATGCAGTTGCGATTGACGAGTATCACCAGATATTCAGAGATGAAGCAAACGGCTTTCTCCTTCATGGTCTGTGGCACCCACACGCATCCGTTCTCAGCCACGGCAATCTTTCCCTCTACAATGCCGAGGTCTGTGCCGTTCAGTTCCTTTGCCTCGGCAACGGTGTCGGGGTTCTTTGTCGCAATGGTTATGCCCTCCACATTAGATGCTATCTCCTTTGCTTCGGGATATAGACTCTTAATCAGTTCGTTAACATTCTTGCCGTCTTCCAAGACAACGGCACGTCCGCCCACCTTACCTATAATGTCGATAAACTGTTCCTGTGGATTGTCAAAGGCAACACCTTTCATATCGTCGAACGAAGGCATATCGTACTGCTTGCCGATGTTCTTCCTTATCTTTGATAATAATTCTTCTTTCTTCATGATTCCTCATTCTTCACTTTTCACTCTTCACTTCTCACTCCTAACTCTTCACTCCTAACTCCTAACTCTTCACTTACTTCACCTTTCCCTTCTTCCACATTGTCTGGAACGACTCCTTGGCGAACACCGGCAATTCGCGTCCCTTTCCCCAAGCGTTGAGACTGTTATATACGGCAAAACGCGGTGCGTGGTTGACAAGTGGGGCGAACTTCAGTGCAGTATCGTAAAGACAAGGATTGTCGAACACCAGCTTCATACCCATGCTCATTACCTTCTTCATCTTGTTCGCCTCGCCCAAAGAATCAAGTTGCTGACGCCAGAGATATATCTGCTCTGAAAGGTTCACCTTTGCGGGACAAACATTATCGCACGAACAGCAGAGTGAACATGCACTCACGTTGTCAGTATATTCGTATTTGTTGCGTAGCATGCCGAGGTTTATGCCGATAGGACCTGGTATGAAATAAGTATATGAATATCCGCCGGAACGACGATACACAGGGCAGGTGTTCATACAAGCACCGCAACGCAAGCACTTCAGAGTTTCCCAATGCTCAGGGTCGGCTATTATGTCGCTGCGACCGTTGTCAACAAGTACGATATGCATCTCTGCCCCCGGACGAGCCTTGCGGAAATGCGAAGTGAATGTAGTTGTTGGCTGTCCCGTACCGCTTCGGCATAGCAATCGTTGGAATACAGCCAGCGACTTATAGTCGGGAATAACCTTCTCCAGTCCGATGGCAGCGATGTGCAACTTTGGCATAGATGTAGACATGTCGGCATTGCCCTCGTTAGTACAAACCACTATATCACCGGTTTCTGCCACACCGAAGTTGGCGCCAGTCATACCCGCATCGGCGGTTATGAATTCGTTGCGCAGACTCATTCGGGCGCAATATGTTAGATATGTAGGGTCGTTATTGCCCTCTTCACTATTCAGTTTTTCGCGGAACAGGTCACCCACCTCTTCTTGTGTGATATGGATAGCTGGCATTACGATATGACTTGGCTTTTGGTCCATCAACTGAATGATACGCTCGCCAAGGTCGGTCTCCACCACCTCAATGCCGTTCTTCTCCAGATATGGGTTCATCTCGCACTCTTCGGTGAGCATCGACTTCGACTTCACGAGTTTCTTTACGTTATGTTCGCGCAGAATGCCCAGCACTATGCTGTTGAATTCTTCCGCATCTTTTGCCCAGTGAACTATTATGCCGTTCTTCTCGGCATTGGTGGCAAACTTCTCAAGATACTCATCCATGTGTGTGATGGTGTGTTTCTTTATGTTGCTTGCCATCTCGCGCAATTGCTCCCATTCATCAAGACTCTGAGCCTGCACGTCGCGCTTGGTGCGCACAGCCCAGAATGTGGCATCGTGCCACTTCGACTTCTCTATGTTCTTCAGGAATACTCCTGCTGCCTTGCTATGCTTTGTACTCATGTTTTTTCAGTGCTTAATTATTAATGCCTCTTACTCAATTCCGCTGGCGAGTATCTCTACTACATGCATAAACTTCATCTGTTTGCCTTGACGCTTGGATATGCTCTGCATGTGCATCAGGCAAGAGCAGTCTGGTCCGGTGATGTATTCTGCACCAGTGGCTATATGGCGGTCGAGTTTTTCTGTACCCATGCGTACAGACACCTCATCTTCTTCTACAGAGAACATTCCGCCGAAACCGCAACACTCGTCTGGGCGCTCAGGTTCCTTCACAGTGATACCGTCAACAAGCGACAACAAATCTTTTATCTTTGAGAACTGGGGCACGTTACGCTCAGATGGAGATGATAATCCCAATTCTCTGACTCCATGGCATGAATTATGGATGCTTACCACATGTGGGAATTTGGAAGGCAACTGTTTTACCTTAACCACATCGTGCAGGAACTCAACCACGTCCATAATCTTTTTGGCTGTCTCACACTCATGTCCGTCTTTAAGCATGTGCGGATAGTTAAGTCTTACAAAAGCTGTGCAGCTGACAGACGGACCGACAACATAGTCAAAGCCTTTGAACAGTTCGTCCATTTTCTTTGCGTGGTTCTTTGCTAGTTTCTCAAATCCAGCATTACCTTGTGGCTGTCCGCAGCATGTCTGGCCTATCGGATAGTCAACATCCAGTCCAAGACTTTTCAGCAATTTGTATGTCGCCACTCCCACTTGCGGAAACAGCGCATCAACGTAGCATGGTATAAATAGTCCTATTTTCATATCTATTTATTGTGGGTTATTTTTGTGTGTTAGTTTTTTTTATCGGAGTTTTCCTAGTATTCGGATTATTCTGAATATTCGGAATTATCAGAATTTTCTGATTACTCAAAATTTCCTAAAACTCGCACGGCAGCGCTAGTAACTGATACATCAGCGTGCGTCCCATGCGCTTATGTCCCAAGTCGTTAGGATGCAGGCGGTCGGTGTCCTTGTCCTTGAAGTACTGGGCATGACTATCACTCATCGGGTACAGTCCGCTCAGTGCGTTAAGGTCAATCACAGGCACTGCCCAGATGTTGCCAGCCTCCTTAACAGACTCTACGTAGGCATCAAGATACTCGCCGCAACGGTTCTTGAAATCCTCAGTACACTGCCAGTTCTTCTCGTTGGCATAGAAACCGGCGCGGTGGATAGGGGTGAGTAGCACTATCTGCTTGGTTGGGAACATTTTCTTCAGTGTATCCAGCGCGATGTTTATCCTACCGCGATACGTAGCTTTGTCCATCGACAGTATTCGTTGCATGCGGTCTTCCATTCGCTTTACATAGTTATGACCGTATTCCACCTTTGTCATCTTCTCCTCATGCCACTCGCCTATGGGCACGGCATTGTTATAATCGTTCGTACCCATGAATATCATTATGGCATCGAAGTCATCGCCATGCTCCTCCTTCAGCTTGTTTGCCTGTCGCGGGATGTCGTTCCATTGTCTGCCACTCACACCATATACATACGGAGTGATGTCGAGCCATTCCTTTAGGAATCCCCAATACTTTGTCTTCGATGCCTTGTTGCGCGGGTCGGTGATAGAATCGCCGAAATATGCCACGCGTTTTCCTTGCCATGGGTGCGCTACCAAAGCCTGCGCCATCGATGGGGTTGTTATAAGGAGTGTGAATAAAAAACTTATTATTGTCCGTTTCATATTTAGTAGTTGTATGTTTGTTATGTTTCGACTGCGAAGATACAATTATTTTCTGAAAAAACAATCCTTTTTCTTGCTATTTAATAAATTAAGAACGTATTTTGATACTTTAGGTTTGGTTGATAATACGGTAAGATTATTGAGAGAATCTTTACACGGCCCTCATGATAAGCAAATTTTTCAGCGGTTTCTAATTGCAATTACGCCCACTTTGGTTTCAGTAAGTGGCGCACTTACTGCCAGTAAGTAGGCAAAAAACTGCCAGTCAGAACGCCAAAAACTGTTAGTCAGAACGCCACTTACTGATTTTAAGTGGAGTAGTATTCGCCTTTTAATAGCATCGCTTCTCGTTTTTATTTACCATTCCTGTTCCAGATTGATAATTATTTCTGGCAAAATATTTTACATTTCTTGTGAAATATTTTACATTTCTTGTGAAATATTTTACATTTCTTGCCACGTAATTACAACTGCATTTGCAAATGTTTCATCTCATGTCCGCCCCAGACACTATCATTGACATATTGAAAGCCTACCGATGAGTAGAGCCTTTCGGCATTGGGATTGCCCTTGTCAACAAGTAGTCCTACGGGACCGGCGCCTATCTCCTTTGCGCGTTCGGCAGTTGCTCTTAGCAATAATGTGGCAATGCCGCGTCCCCGATAATCTGGTTTCACGGCCAGTGAGTCTAGATAAAGCTCACCGGCTTGTGTCTCGTCCTGCATATTGCTGAAATCTCTACCGAATGCCTGTTTTGCTCCTTCTATGAAATGGCGGCGCAATTCGTGTAGTTTCCCTCCGTCGTAGCTGACGCTGATACCAACGATTTCGTCGTTGATTGTTGCGCAAATGGTGTTGCGGTAACTATATTGCGTGTCTTCTCTTTCTGCCAATTCTGTTATCAGCCGATGGAAATCATCTGCCGTATGATTTTCGCCATAAAAATGGCGACAGCACTCTTCCGACATGGCAACCATAATAAGGCGGGCTATTTCGGAAGCATCTGTGCGCAGCCCTTTGCGCAGTATTATCTCGTTTTTCATAATCTTAATGCAAAGATACATTAATTTATTAATATAAAGTAGTTTTATTGTTTTTTATGAATGGAAAGGCAATCAATGTGGAATTTAATTAGTAATTTTGCAAAGAAAATTTTAATTATTTAAAGGAAATATGAATTACAACGATTACGAAATTAAAGATTTCACACAAGAGCGCAGTTTGTCTTTTAACGACTCCTTCGCTATTCTGATGCGTAAGGTTTACCTCTGGATGGCTATGGCTCTTGTCATTACAGGCGTTACTTCTTACGGTGTGGCTTCTAGTCCTGGATTGATGCAGGCTATTCTAACCAACAACGCTTTGCTTTGGGTACTGATAATTGCAGAGTTTGGACTTGTTTTCGCAATTTCTGCTGCTATTAATAAATTGTCGTTGACAACGGCCACATTGTTGTTCGTGCTCTATTCTGTAATTAATGGAGCCACTCTGTCTGTTATATTCCTCGTGTATACGATGGAATCGATTGCATCCGTGTTTTTCATCACGGCCGGAACATTCGGCGTAATGGCTTTTATTGGCTATACAACTAAAAAAGACCTCACCTCTCTTGGCAAGATGTTGTTAATGGCGCTTATAGGTCTCATTATTGCGACATTGGTTAACGTGTTTTTTATACAGAGTTCAGGGTTCAGCCTTATTGTTAGCTATGTAGGAGTACTTATCTTTGTCGGTCTTACAGCTTACGACTCGCAGAAAATAAAGCAGATGCTTTTGCAAGCTCCTGATGCAGGTGAAAGTGCACAAAAGTTGGCTCTTTTGGGAGCGCTGACCTTATATCTCGACTTTATTAATCTGTTCATTTATCTTCTTCGTATCTTTGGCGACAGAAAATAAATGAACATATTTCGGGGCGAATTAATTTCGTCTTCGTGCTTTTTTGCTGCTGCATGTCAGTCCGACAAGGAAAGATATGCAGCAGCAACTTTTTCATTAAATCCCTAAATATATAATATATAATAAGGTGTAGATACGTAGTTTTGTAAAGAAAACCGAAAACTTTTAAAATTTTAAAGAAAAAGTTTGAAAAATATTTGCATGGTATTGCAAAAGTGCTTACCTTTGCATCCGCTTTCGCCTTGAAACTGGCGATTGCGCATAAGAAAGAGTTCTTTGAAAGATTTACATAGACAGATACGAATAGTAGTACAAGAAGCGAGTGCCTTTATGGCACTTGGGTAAAAGAAGCGAACCGTCATTTTTATTTAATGATATTACAGGTTTTGATTTAGACTTGAATAACT
>JAFQQY010000040.1 GCA_017410365.1 Prevotella sp. | reverse complement strand
GTATGTCCCCAGAAATATATAACCTCTGTTGCTGGATTCTTGCGAACGATTTCCTTTATTTTTTCAATATTGTATCTCATTTTACTTCTCCTTATCTCTTATTGTCATTAATATTTTACCTATATGATTTTCTCCTATCCATCTGTACAGGTCAATACCCTAGAACGTCTCTTGCTTGCTGTTGCCATTGAGCAGGATGCGGTTTCCTGTTTCTATAAGTTTCCGCATCAGCGCAGGATTCTGTTTAAACTTCCCCTGAAGAAAAGTCACCCTCTTCAATATCAGCAATCATTTTATCGAGCAGTTGATTTTTCTTGCAAATACCATTGAAGACATGCTCTTTCAGTCTTGACACATCAATTCCTCCATTCCACTTAAAACAAAGGCCAGCTCTTCCTTGGGTCAGGGTCTCAGCCTCGCAATCGATACTGATTGTGGATATAATAGTATTCTTGAAAATATGGGCTCTATAATTCTTTCGGATTGAACCGTTAAATCTTTGTGTATCTTTTGAGTGCACAAAAAGCAACATCAACGTTCCATATGTGACTCCATTGTCATTGTTCCAAGGATACTTTCTCAACAACTTAAACACCGCGTCATCAAAACGATTAAACACGGAGTTGGTGTCGAATTGACTTAAATTTTGGATAGGCACTATGCCCACAACTGACAATATGCCTTGAGTCTCTCCCAATATGGAATGAAATATTGGTTTGGGTGCTATGTATCTCCATGGAAACAGCAAGATTTCTGGCAGTTCCCGGGCTATACTATACATGTCTCCCTGAAAGCGACTCAAGGTTAACGGCTCTCCAAATTTATCTTCAATCTGTTTCAGATTATCTGGATTGCAGTAATATAACTGTACTCCATTAGAGAAGACATATCCCTGTTCGCTAAGTGCGTTGATAATTCTCCTTAAACATTCTCTTGTTTCCATTGTCACCTTTTATTATTAAATGCAAACTCATCAGCGAACGGCTTAAAGTTTCCTTCCGGATTATATTTCTGATGGGCATTGTGATCATCTAGAATGGCAAACACAATCAGGCGATATCTATTCTTGAATTCTAACTCTTCCATCACCTCATGGAACAGACGTGCCACATGACTGGGTGGATTACGGAAAGCTCCACACCCTAATGCTCCAAGCACTAGCGAGTCATGACCATTTACCAACCCCATACGGAAGATTGTACGTATCTTGTTTTTGATAGGGCCTACATGATGGTCTGCTATCATCCCGGCTTTATTTATATCTGGTCTGTTCATTCCGGCTACGGTAATGAACGAAAAACTGACAGGCTCGTCTAACAAAGCATAGCCTTTCTGTTCACTCTCACGGAAGTATATTGCGTTGGGCGTATAGACTCCTCCAAAGTTCCTATCGAGCGGATACTGATGATGCGAACGCTTGACACCATATTGCTCTGCGTATGGAGCAAACTGGTAGAGAGAACGGAACAGATTCGTTCTACGGAACAACGTTTCCTCCTGAGCTCCGGCACCTGTTGTGACACCACCGCCAGGATTCCTTCGGCTGGCCATATTCAACACTGCGGGGTTATATCCTTGCTCCTTCAACTGCACTCCTGCGTAAAGGCAATCGATGTTTTGTACTTCTACAATTGTTGGTTCATCACATTTTGGCAAATCTCCCAAGCGGATCTCATGGGCATAGAACACAGTATTTTGCATCATCTCCGAATCGTCGGGAAAAACATACTCACCACCATCTTCTTTCACATAATAACCTTGATTCACAATATCGATAGTATTACGATACTCCTTTGTGCGCAGCTCCTTTACTTTATAATAAGCATCTGAGTTCCCACGTTTAACCATTTCCATCAAAAAGCGGTATTTTTCAAGGAAGTCCTTTTCGGTATTCCATGTGCAAACCTGATGTCCAGCCACTCTGGGATGGCGATGAATTACCTCTACAAAATCTTTGGGCAATAGTACATTAGACAAGTCTATGACCTTCAAAAACAAAGGTGCAATTTCGTATGCGGTAAAACCAGCTATTCCACAACCTATACGAGTCACCAGAAACTTTAGTTCACGGTGACGGAAAGCAAAGTCAATAAACTGTTCAACATAGGGTTCTATGGTCTCCACTCCGCCCTGCATTGTAGGAATGGCATAACTTTGACCTTGCAAACCTACGCCTTGTCCCCAAATCGCCCCAAATCGATTATAGGCAAGACGGGCAGCTCCTCCGCCATGTGAGCCAGCAAGGTTGCTACCAAACACGAAAATTTCATTCGGTTTCAGTTCTGTTATTCTATCTGGTGTATATTCTCTGTTGTACATAATTCCTATTTTTTTGTATCAAATACATGTTTTAAATTCTCAATTTTCTGTAAAATATATTTACGTAACACCTCCCTGCGATCTTCGGTTGTTACCTCTTCTAGTGAAATCCCATAGTGGGAATACATATACTTATGGTGGGCACTTAACAATCGTGCCTCAGTCGGGTCAAAACGTGTACCGTCATCGTGGAATGCGATATTCGGCTCGAAGAAGAAATACTTGTCCGCTATCATTACTTGCCTTTCTCCCATTAACTCATCAATTACATCTTTATTAAAAGAATGCAGGAACGCCAAATACGACAATGTCGTTATATTGTCTGTATCCCATAAGATTATAGGGGTCGGAGGGTCATTCTTGACAGCCAATAACAGGTCGTTGTGTATTGTAAATATCTTTTTGAGGGTTCTAACTTCGCATAACTCAGACTTACCCACCAAGCAGCGACCAATCTCAGGAATCATCGTCACAAAGCCATACTCTTCTTCCAAGCACTTACAAACAGTGGATTTGCCTGTGCTTTCTGAACCACAAATACAGATGTGATGTACATAACTTCGTTTTGCAGCAGGCGATAGGTAATCCCAATAACGGATAATATTACTTTTGATATCAGTTGCGGAAATAGGCATTTTCTCCCTGTTCTCGTCATAGATGATGTAACCAATCCCGAGATAGTCGGCCATATATTTTACATACATTTCGCTACCTATGATGACATCAATCTCAGAAAAATCTTCTAACTCTGCCTTAAGGAATTCTGCCCATTCTTCTGATGATTTTAAGTCCGACACCGAGGACTCATTCAACTTGCCGGGGTCATATGATAGATTGCGAACATTGATGGAAGAGTTTTGTATATAACTTTCAATTACCCACCATGCTCGTTCCGCACTTGAGATTACCTCTCCGTCATGGCCTGTTACACATACAGAGACTGTTTCTGCCTGCGTTGCAGCAAAGTCAATCAATGCTAAGTGACCTTTGTGTAAAGGCATAAACTTACCAATCACCAATGCTTTATTGTACTTCTTCATATCGTTTGTGTTTTTGAATAAACTCCTTTGTTCCATAGATTGCCAGTAACATCATCACTCCGTATATTACTGTGTACTCCCAATCGCCACTGATTATTCCAAGATAGATGTAAATAACATCTGAGAATAGGTATAGGAACCACGCATTCACATCTTGCTTTACCAATAGGTAGGCGGCAACTATCGAAACTGCTGTACCAACACTATCCAAAATAGGATTCTGCGACAGGCTGGCATTTATTGCATATATTAAGACCGCAAGTAGCAGGCTTATAACAATCGGCAAATAGGGTTTCATCCATCGGATAGATTCGTCGTTTTTCTGCACAGAACTATTCCATTTGAAATGGCCTATCACGCACATAATGGCACTATAAGCATTGAAGGCAAACGACATATAATGCCCGCTCATAAAGAACATCACAGCAGTGATTGCCACGCCTACAAAGCCGACACTCCAAGTGAGCCGATTGTTCTTGGCTGCAAACCATACCGAGAGTATGTTTGCCACATTTATTATTATCAGTATCAGAACCTCCATCGTACATCAATATGAAAGTTTCTCGGTGCATCAATGAAGTAAAGAGGTCCGTTTGCACCCATCATTCCATTGGAGAAACTGCGTTCGTTAAATAGATTATTTACATGTACTCCGTAAGTAAAGTCCTTGTAAGTGTAAGTAGCATTAGCCCCGAAACGGAGAGATGATTCCAATTCATACATATTGGTTAGGTCAAAATACATCTTGCTGCGATATTTCATATCTAGACCAATCTCAAAACCTTTGAGGCCATAGACAACACTCTGGTTTACCAACCAATTGGGACTCATCGTGTGGTTTAGAGTTTCCGAAGCAGTCTCAACCTTGTTGATTGAGTATGATGTAGTATTGCTTAAAACCAATCCTTGGACAGGCTCGTATGTAAGGCTGAACTCGACACCTGTGCGATAGCTATTTTCTACGTTTTCTCTTATAGGCAATCCGTTGGTTCCCATTTCGCCGTTTAAGATAAGTTCATTGTTGAAATCCATATAGTAAAGGTTTAGATTGCCTGTAAACTTATCGCTGGTGACATTGTATCCAAGTTCATAATCAATAACGGACTCTGCCTGTGTAGTTACTACCTCGATAAGATTCTCTTCTCCGCCGAACATATCACTTCTTGTAGGTTCCCTATGAGTTTGAGTTGCCGATGCATAAATGCTGTGAACTTTGCTAAATTGGTACGATACATTGCCAGACCAATTCAGAAAGTCCCAATTGACCTTATCGAATACCACATCTCCACGATAGTCAAAATCAGCGTGTCGATATTGGATATTGCCTACGATTTTAAGACCTTTGTAACTGTATTCACCTTTGGCAAACAGGTTCACATCATTCTTGTAGCCTTTGTTATTCCATATCTCATTCGTACTGAGATTGTTTGTTCCGATATGTCTGCGGTTAAAGGTGGATGCATTCACTCCTGTCGTAAGGGCAAAATCTCGGAAATACACTCTTGCAGCAACATTACCGCCAATCATATGGTGTCGTAGGTTGTAGCAATCAATCTCTTCAGTATTTTGCCAAGTCGGGGCTACTACTTTATACATAAAGTTATCCACATCGAAATAGTAGTGTCCTTTGAGTTGGTTGTAATATAGTGATGCCGTCAAAGTTACATTGTCATTCACCCATCCTTTGTATTGCAACTTGTTCATGTTTTGCATAAACTTATCTGTTTCTGAATCAGTACAACCATTGGCACGGTCGTTCTTCATTATCTCATCAAGTGACGAACCTATCCACCCCTGACCGTTACGCGACTGACCGATGAAACTCAACAAGTCTATCGAATGGCGGTCGTTGAAGAAGTATCCTACTTTTGCAAATGCAGACTGTGAGTTATTGTAAGCGTGGTCGCGATATCCGTCGGATTGCTGTTGTGTTGCTTTGATGTGAACGGCCCATTTGCCTTTAAGACCGCTGTTGTATTCCACACTGCTTTTGAAGGTGTTGAAACTACCAAAGCCTGTATATACGCTTGAAACCGTATCGCGTTTTAGATCTACCGATTCAAAATCGATTGTTCCCGCGTAGCCTGCAACACCATTACCAGAGATGCCAGCACCACTTTCAACTTTCACTGAGCGCATACTGGCAATTATATCTGGATAGTTGGAAAAATATACCCCCATATCCTCGCCCTCATTCAACGGCATTCCGTCCATAGTCATATTCACTCTTGTTTGGTCCATTCCTCTCATACGGAAATAGGCATAACCATACTCGTTTCCTGTGTCAGAATAGGCGAATACCGATGGCCGGTTGCTTAATATAAATGAAGGTTCTTGCCCTTTATTGAATTTCAACCAATTCTCTCGGTTAACGATATTGCCAACTTTTGTGCCTGTACGATAGAAACTTACGACACTGACTTCTTCTATACTGTGATAAGACGCTGTATCTTGTTCTATTCTCATCTCTGCTCTAGCATATATACTTGACATAGAAAGATAAGCGAGTAAAAGCAGTTTCTTCATTATAGATATGTTTATATAATTACTGTTTCTGAATTAAAAATCCAACCTAAATCTTTTTTATTTCGGTTCGGCATATTTCTCGGCATTGAAGCGATATTCTTTTACATAGTTATAAATTAGTTGTCTTTTAGCCAGTCACGCACTTCCATCAATGCACAGCCGAGCAGGTTTTCTCCGTTCCATTCTTCAATACGACTGTTTAATGCAGTCTCTCTATCCAAGCCTATTCCCCAGATTTTATCATAAGGGCTTGCTTCTACCAGAATAGCATTGTCCGTAGCAAGCAGGAATTCTTTCAAATCCGGATTCTGTCCGAACTTAGCTTTATTGCCCTCAACAACAATGTCCAGTTTCTTTTCATCCCAAATAACTGCATCAAATCCCCTCACCTTTCTCCCTAACTTTTTGTGTTCAGCAGGTGAATAGGCATTCATTATTTCACGCAGTGTTTCTTCATCACCAAACAGTCGCGCTTTGCTTGCCATCATGTATTGTTCAGTTGTGTGATATTGCACTCCATCCACTT
>JAFQQY010000004.1 GCA_017410365.1 Prevotella sp. | reverse complement strand
TTTGCTCATGCCGGAAGAGTAGTAGTCACGAATTACAGACAATTTAAATTCTTCACTAATGAATCTTCTAATTCTTTTACTCATAGTTTTACACATTTAATTATTAACTCTAAATGTGTCTACCTATATCAGTATAAGACAATTAGCATGTCTAAATGGGCCATTTATTCTTGACATCAAGCATATTTATATTTTTATGTTTGGATAGTTACAAAAAATATGTTACCTTTGCCTAATATAACAATGTAAAAAACATTATTTAAATAACACAAACTAAGTACTAAACAATGAAGAAATCTTTATTACTATTTGCAGCTATGGTGCCTGCATTGACATTTGCTCAGTCGTTTAACTTCGACATGACTAAGGAACAACCTGTTTTCACAGAAACAGCAGGGTATGGTTATGATATACTGCCCGCACCTACAAAGAAAAGCAACGAGCCGTTCTATTTTTCTGTAAATGTGCCTGACGGCAACTATAAGGTAAGAGTAGAGATTGGTTCAAAGAAAAAGGCTGGCAATACAACTGTACGTGCCGAAGGCCGTCGCCTTATGGTTGAAAACATAGAAACCAAGAAGGGAAAATTTGAAACATTTGAGTTTGTAGTCAACAAACGCTCGCCACAGATTGACGATAAGATGCGCGTAAGGATTAAGGATAGAGAGAAGGGGTATCTGAACTGGGACAACAAACTTACTCTTGAAATCAACGGTAGTGCTCCTGCAATAAAGAGCATACACATTGAGCGAGACAACGAGTGCCCTACCATATATCTTTGCGGCAACTCTACCGTTGTTGACCAGAACAATGAGCCATGGGCTTCCTGGGGACAGATGATTCCAAGATGGTTTGACGGCGGCATCGCTATCTCCAACCATGCAGAAAGCGGACTGACAGCAGGTTCGTTCCTCGCATCTAATCGTCTTGACAAGATTCTTTCAACATTGAAACCTGGCGATTATGTTGTATGTGAGTTCGGCCATAACGATGAGAAAGAGAAGGGTCCAGGCTCTGGTGCTTGGTATCACTATACTCGTAACCTCAAGATTTTCATCGACAGAGTGCGCAAAGCTGGTGGCGAACTGATATTCTGCACACCAACACAGCGCAGACGTTTTGATGATTCTCAAACAAAACTTGTAAACACACATGGCGATTTCCCTGCAGCCATGAAGGCTGTTGCTGAGCGTGAGAATGTTCCTCTGATTGACCTGCACAAGCAGACAACGATACTTTTTGAGGCACTCGGATACGAGAACAGCAAGAAGGCATTGGTACACTATCCTGCAAACACCTTCCCAAATCAGGCAAAGGCATTGGCCGACAATACCCACTTCAACAACTATGGAGCATACCAGGTTGCCAAAATCGTTGTCATGGGCATGAAGCAGTTGAATCTGCCATTTATGAAGCATCTAAGAAGCGACTTTGTAGACTATAATCCTAGCCAACCTGACAGTTGGGAGGAGTTTAAGTGGGCACCAGCAAAGAATGCTGACTTGGTGAAACCAGACGGCAACTAATTCTTATTGAATAAATAACTAACAATTTGAAATAATGAAGAAGATATTTGCAACATTGTCACTCTCAGTTATGGCATCTGCAGCTATTGCCCAATCATGGCCACAGGCTAATATTGAGGCAAAAGCCGGTGCTCGCTGGTGGTGGCTTGGTTCTGCAGTAACAGAAAGTGACCTCAGATGGAATATGAAAGAATATTCTAAGGCTGGTATCGGCGCACTTGAGATTACTCCGCTTTATGGTGTGCAGGGCAATGAAAAGAATGAGATTGATTTCTTGACCACACCGTGGATGAACGCCCTGAAGTTCGTACAGGCAGAAGGTGTGAAAGACAATATCCTTGTTGACATGAACAACGGAACTGGTTGGCCTTTCGGCGGTCCTTATGTACCGATAGAAGAGGCTGCAGCAAAGTTGGTTCATACTGATGTTACAGCAACAGGCAAGGAACTGCGCAAAGGTGTTGACATAAGCGTTCAGGACCCGAAAGAAAAGAAGTTTTCTAAGTTGAGTCGTGTTATTGCATATTGCAATGGCGAAATGACAGACCTTACACAGATGACAGATGCCAACGGTATTGTACTCTGGAAGAAAGCGCCAAAAAAGAACAGTTATCGTATCATTTCAATCTACTGCTCACGCACACGCCAGCAAGTAAAGAGAGCAGCACCAGGCGGACAGGGTTATGTTATCGACCACTTCGACCGTCAGGCTGTTGCAAACTATCTGAAAAGATTTGAAGATGCATTTGCAAGTAGCGGTGTTCCCTACCCTCACTCATTCTTCAATGACTCATATGAGGTGTATAAAGCCAACTGGACACCAAGACTTTTCGAAGAATTCGAGAAGAGAAGAGGCTATAAGCTCGAAGGCAAACTGTTGGAATTGCTTGGTGAGGTAGAAGATCCGGGCAATAAGGTACTCTCAGATTATCGCGAAACGCTAGGCGACCTTTTGCTTGAGAACTTCACAGAGCAATGGACAGCATGGGCACATAAGCATGGTGCCAAGACCAGAAATCAGGCTCACGGTTCACCAGCCAATCTTATAGATGTATATTCTGCTGTTGATATACCTGAAATTGAAGGCTTCGGTCTTTCTGAATTCGGCATCAAAGGACTACGTACAGACAAGGGTTATACTCGCAAGAATGACAGCGACGTGTCTATGTTGAAATATGCTTCATCAGCAGCACACATTAACGGCAAGACACTTGTCAGCAGCGAGACCTTTACATGGCTCACAGAACACTTCCGTACATCGTTGTCACAGATGAAACCAGACCTCGACCTGATGTTTACATGCGGTGTCAACAACATGTATTTCCATGGTATATGCTATTCACCAAAGGATGACCCATGGCCAGGATGGCGTTTCTATGCTTCTGTCGACATGAGTCCTACTAACAGTATCTGGCGCGATGCTCCTTATCTGCTGAAGTATATCGAAAGATGTCAGAGCTTCCTTCAGATGGGACAGCCTGACAATGACTTCCTTGTATATCTGCCAGTACGCGATATGTGGGCAGAGCGTAAGGGTAAAGGTCCGGGGTCGCTGCTTATGCAGTTTGACATTCACTCAATGGCAAAGAAAGCTCCAGACTTCATAAAGAGTATTCTTGAGATTGACAAGGCTGGTTACGACTGTGACTATATCAGTGAGAAGTATCTCATGGGTACAACATACGTCAACGGTATGCTGCAGACAGCTGCGGGAACTCGCTATTCTGCTCTTATTATCCCAGGCAGTGGAAACATGCCAGAAAAGGTAAAGGCACATATTAATAATCTGAAATCACAGGGTGCAAAAATCATTTACGGCACAAATGTAAGTGATATGGCCAAGGCAACTGATGCAGAAGTGATGAAGAGCCAGTATGGTTTGCGCGCCATCAGACGCAAGAACGCTACCGGTCACCACTACTTCATAGCCAATTTGACACCAAATGATGTAAGTGCACGTATACCTCTTACAGTAAGCATGAAGGATGCACGTTGGTTTGACCCGTTGACTGGCGAGATTTACAGTGTTGATATGAATGCAGAAGGTGTCAAGATTGACTTGAGAAGCGGTGAATCAATGATTCTTCAGACATACAATAGCGTACTGCCAGCGGCAAACAAGATGCGCATGCAACTGGATGCTACTGTAAAAACTGTTGACGGCAAGTGGAACTTTGAGTTCGTAGAATCTGCTCCACAGGTAAATTCTAAGTTTGAAATGGAGGCATTGAAGACTTGGGAGACATTGAACGATACAGCAAGAGTAACCATGGGTACAGGTGCTTATACCACAGAAATCAACTTTACTAAAGACGAAGCAAAGGCAAAATGGGCTATCGACTTAGGTGATGTGCGTGAAAGTGCCCGTGTATTTGTCAATGGCCAGTTGATTGGTTGCGCATGGTCTGTTCCGTTTGTATTAAATTGCAACGACGCATTTAAAGAAGGCAAGAACACTATCCGCATAGAGGTTACAAATCTTCCGGCTAACCGAATTGCCGAACTCGACAGACAAGGCGTGAAGTGGCGTAAGTTCGACGAGATTAATGTGGTTGACATTAATTACAAGAAGACTTCATACGCTAATTGGGAAGTTGTGAAGAGCGGACTTAACTCTGATGTCAAACTGATTAAAACTCTATAACTATGAGTAAGAAAAATTATAAACACATGGATGATGCAACAAGATTCAAGTATCAGAGTCTTAATGCTATCGAAAGAAGAAAGATAATCAAGAAGTATTCTTTCATTTCCCTGATTATCATCGCACTATTAATGATGATAGCAGTGGTTGCTGTCTATACGATAAACTAAGGAATACCTTAGTGTTCGAAAGACAACTTTTCAAGCATAGAGCGGAGTCGAGGGGCTTCGCTCTTTCTTATTGACAATTTTATTTCGCAGGTATTGTCAAAGGTTTGGGAAACTATACGCGGCTGCAAATCCTTTACAATTCGCATGACATCGTTCATCATGACATATGGATAATTGTAAACGATTTCTTCCTCAATCAGCCTTTCCTCAATATTTGCATTGGCTATAGCATCGGCAGCTGCTGTGCGGTAGGCTACAATAAGTCCGCCTGTACCCAGATTAACTCCGCCATAATAGCGTATAACCACAACAAGAATATTTGTAAGTTCAGCAGAATTTATCTGCCCAAGTATCGGTTTGCCAGCTGTACTGCTTGGTTCACCGTCGTCATTGGCGCGAAATTCGATGCGCTCATGTCCAAGCATGTAAGCCCAACAGACATGACGCGCATCGTAATATTTCTTTCTGTACATAGCAACAATCTCCTTAACTTCATCGACCGTTTCAACGTGATGTGCAAAGGCATAAAACTTTGAACGCTTCTCTGTATAGTAGCCTTCAGAAGTATCGGAAATCGTTAGATATGTATCAGTCATTTAGCTCAGTTTATGAATAACAAGTCCTGAACGGAGTTTCGGTTCAAACCATGTAGCCTTTGGAGGCATGATATTGCCACTATCGGCAATGTCCATAATCTGCTGCATTGACACTGGATAGAGAGCAAGAGCCATGCGCATTTCTCCACTATCCACACGACGCTTCAACTCGCCAAGTCCTCGCAGACCACCAACAAAGTCGATGCGCTTGCTGCTACGTAAATCTTTAATGTCAAGAAGTTCATCGAGAATCAAGCGACTTGAGATGTCAACATCAAGAACACCGATTGGGTCGTTGTTGTCGTATGTGCCTTCCTTTGCCTCAAGACTATACCAATGTTCATCAAGATACATAGAGAACTCATGCAGTTTTGCTGGCTTGTAAATATCTGTACCCTTGTCTGTTACAATGAAATTCTTCTCCAAAGCCTTTAAAAGTTCTTCAGAAGTCATGCCGTTAATGTCTTTAACCACACGGTTGTAGTCAAGAATGGTCAACTGAGATGCCTGGAAGCAAACGGCCATGAAGTAGTTATACTCTTCTGTTCCATTGTGATTTGGGTTCTGCTTCTGCTTTTCTGCACCTACAAGAGCAGCAGCAGCTGAGCGATGATGACCGTCAGCGATATAGAGACTTGGCATTTTTGCAAACTCCTCTGTTACAGTTGCTATGTCAGCATCATCGGCAATTACCCAGAACTGATGGCGGAATCCGTCGATAGGAGCAATGAAATCATACTCTGGCTCAGTTGCTGCATAGCGCATGATGAGCTTGTCAAGCACTTCATTGTCAGGATAAGCAAAGAACACAGGTTCGATATTGGCATTGTTCACACGCACATGCTTCATACGGTCTTCCTCCTTATCACGACGAGTCAGTTCATGCTTTTTGATATTGCCCTTCATATAGTCGTCAACGTAAGCACCAACTACCAGCCCGTACTGTGTCTTGCCGTTCATTGTCTGAGCATATATATAGTAATGCTCATCCTGGTCCTGAACAAGCCATCCCTTGTCTTGGAACATCTGGAAGTTTTCTGCTGCCTTTTCATACACTTTCGGGTCATACTCGCTTGTACCTGGTTCAAAACAAATCTCTGGTTTGATGATTCGATAGAGGCTCTTCTCATTTTCGCCAGCCTCTGCCCTTGCCTCTTCAGAGTTCAGAACATCGTAAGGACGAGACTCAACCTGTTCTACCAAATCCTTTGGAGGACGAATACCTTTAAATGGTTTTATGATTGCCATAACTTATTATAGTCGTAAAATTCTAAATTGTATAATTTAATGATTTATATTGCTAACAAACAATTACATATTTGCCTTCAGCTTCTCAATAATCTCTTGATATTCAGCATCAGAAAGATATACCTTGCCTGGGTTCATCTGGAATGTACCGCCGTAATCAGGTCCGTCTACATACTTTGGAGCAAGATGGAAGTGCAGGTGAGACAATTTGTCGCTATAAGCACCATAGTTAATCTTCTCTGGATTAAATGCCTTCTGCATGGCGCGAGTTACCTGTGCTACGTCAGCCATGAAGTCATTGCGCTCTTCGTCTGTCAGTTCATTGAGGTCGTTCACATGGTCTTTATAAGCCACAAGGCAACGTCCATAGTATGTCTGCTCTTTGAATACGAAAGCACGTGAAACACGAAGTTGTGCAAACTCTATCATCAAATCATGGAGTGTCTGATTGTTTGTGCAATATAAGCACTGTTTTGGGTCACTTTGCATAGTTGTATGTTTTTAATGTTATTAATATATTTTCTGCAAATATACTGAAAAGTAATGAGATGTCAAAACATTTGCTTCACCGATTTAAAATACACCCCGATACTTCAATAATAATAAGTATCGGGGTGACATAAAATCTTTTTACCTTTCTATCTATAAATATTACCTTGAATCTTTACTTGTTCACCTGGAACTTGGTATCGCCTGTTGCAAAATAAGCATTTATCTGCTTAGCTGCAGCAATACCGGCATTGATATTCGCCTCTGCAGTCTGTGCTCCCATCTTCTTTGGTGTGCTGAAATAACGACCTTCAAGTTTAGAGAACTCATCATGTGCGTCTGGCATGATATCTGTGAGATACTTAATATCAGTGCGCTCGTTCATCAACTGTATAAGTTCTGGTTCGTTGATAACCTCCTTGCGGGCTGTGTTTACAACGATACCACCCTTCTTCATGCTTCCAACAAGAGCTGCATTGATGCTCTGCTTTGTTTCTGCAGTTGCAGGAATATGCAATGAAACGATGTCACACTCAGCAAACAGTTCTGCCTGACTATCAGCAGCTTTTACACCGGCAGCCTCAATAGCTTCTTTTGGACAATATGCGTCGTATGCATATACCTCCATACCGAAGCCCTTAGCAATGCGTGCAACGTTGCGACCTACGTTACCGAATGCAAGAATACCAAGCTTCTTGCCCATCAGTTCTGTACCAGCCTTGCCATTGAAGAAGTTACGAACACCGAATACCAGCATACCGAAAACGAGTTCTGCAACAGCATTGGCATTCTGGCCTGGTGTGTTTTCTGCAACAACATTGTGTGCTGTAGCAGCAGCAAGGTCGATATTATCATAACCGGCACCTGCACGTACGACAATCTTCAACTGCTTGGCAGCATCAAGAACTTCCGCATCAACCTTGTCAGAACGGATAATCAGTGCATCAGCATCTTTAACTGCATCGAGCAACTGAGCCTTTTCTGTATATTTCTCAAGCAAAGCCAGTTCGTGACCAGCTGCTTCTACTTCTTGCTTAATGCCTTCAACTGCAGCAGCAGCGAAAGGTTTTTCTGTAGCAACTAATACTTTCATAAATCTGTTAGATGAAATTATGAATCTATCGTCTTATTTGTTTTCAAACTCCTTCATGCAAGCAACAAGAGCTTCTACGCCTTCTATTGTCTGAGCATTGTAGCAGCTAGCACGGAAACCGCCTACTGAGCGATGGCCCTTGATACCTACCATACCCTTGCTTGTAGCAAACTCCATGAATGGCTTCTCAAGTTCAGCATACTCTTCGTTCATTACGAAACAGATGTTCATCAGTGAACGGTCTTCAACTGCTGTTGTACCACGGAACATCTTGTTGCGGTCAATCTCATTATAGAGAATTTCAGCACGCTGCTGTGCCAACTTGTCCATTGCCTCTACACCACCGTTCTTCTTGATCCAGCGGAGGTTCTCCAATGCGCAGTAGATAGGCACAACAGGAGGAGTGTTGAACATAGAACCCTTATCAACATGTGTGCGGTAGTCGAGCATTGTTGGTATCTGACGTGGAGCCTTGCCAAGTGCATCGTCTTTAACGATAACGATAGTTACACCAGCCATAGCAAGGTTCTTCTGTGCACCAGCATAGATTGCATCATACTTAGAAACGTCAATTGGACGACTGAAGATGTCAGAAGACATGTCGGCAATGAGGCGAACAGGAACATCGAGGTCCTTGCGCACCTCAGTACCATAAATAGTATTGTTTGTTGTAAAGTGCAGATAATCTACGTCTGTAGGACAAGTCCAATCCTTTGGAATGAATGTATAGTTGGCATCAGCAGATGATGCAACCTCAACAACCTCACCAAAGAGCTTTGCTTCCTTCATAGCCTTCTTTGCCCAAACACCAGTGTTCAGGTATGCAGCCTTGTTGATAAGGAAGTTATATGGAATCATGCAGAACTCAAGCGATGCACCACCACCAAGGAATATTACGGAGTAACCCTCTGGAATCTGTAACAGTTCCTTGATGAGAGCTACTGCTTCATCTACTACTGGCTGGAAATCTTTTGCACGATGACTGATTTCCATAAGAGAAAGGCCTGAGCCATTGAAGTCTAAACACTGCTTAGCGGTGTTCTCAATAACTTCGCGAGGAAGCATTGATGGACCTGCATTAAAGTTGTACTTCTTCATTTTAATGTTTAAATTTGGTATTTTTTGAAAATTTATTGCTTTGTTTTTTAATTCGGCTGCAAAGTTACACTTTTTATTCTAAATGGCAAATTATTTTAGCAATATTATAGCAAAAAGTGAAAAATAATGTCTATTTGACAATTTCGACTATGGTTTTTATACCTTTTATCTTCTCTCCACGCGTCATTTTAAGCACTTGGCTTACTTTTTGTCGCATCACGGCTGCATAAGTGTATCTGTCCTTAACGTCAATTCGTCCTATTTCGTTAGGTTCCAGCCCACCTTTCTTGCAAAGATAGCCAACAATGTCGCCTTTACTTATCTTGTCTTTCTTGCCTTTACCAATATATATAGTGGCCATTTTTGGCAAAGCTGGTTGTGGAAGATTATCTGGAATATCGAATGTTTCGACATTGCCTTCTACAAATTCAGGTATGTATTCGTCAGGTCCTAGCAGAAAGAATGCCCTACCCTCAGATTCCCATCTTGCTGTTCGGCCTACTCTATGTATATATCCGTCTTCGCTTTGTGGCAGATGGTAGTGGACAATATTGTCAATGTCTGGAATATCAAGACCACGAGAAGCCAAGTCGGTTGACACGAAGATGTTCGATGAACCGTTGCTGAACTTATATAAAGCATCCTCACGTAGTTTCTGCTCCATTCCGCCATGGAAATGACTTGCACTGAAACCACTTCTGCGCAGATAATCAGCAGTACGCTCAACGCTATCTCTATAATTAAGGAACACAATAGAACTGCTGTCGCCAAATGAACGCAACAGTTGATTGAGTGTGTCGAGTTTGTCTTTACTTGGACTGTTTACTTCATAAAGTCTGATGCGCTCAGTCACTTGTTCCTCTTCTATTAGATAGTCAAGTTTCTCTGCCCTTGCCAGACGAACGAAGTTCGGTATCTGTTCTGCATCAGTTGCAGAAAGCAGAATCCTTCGGCGAACACCAGGCAGTTTCTTCATCAGTCGAGCCATTTCGTCGTGGAAACCCATTTCCAGACATTTGTCAAACTCATCTATAACGACATACCTAACGCCATAAGGTGATATGTTCTCCTTGTCAATATGGTCATTCAGTCGTCCTGGAGTTCCGAATATAACTTGTGGCTTAACCTGTTTCAGAGTCTTGTGTTCTTCCATTGCCGGTCTGCCGCCGTAGCATCCGCATGAACGCAATCCCGAACCCATGTTCTTCAATACGGTATCAGATTGCAAGGCAAGTTCTCTGCCAGGTACTATAACAAGCACCTGAACATTGTCGCTTTGGGCATCTGCCAACTGCGATATAGGCAAGAGATATGCAAGGGTCTTGCCACTGCCTGTAGGCGAAAGAATAATTACATCATTGTCAGTATGCAATATAGCATCGAAAGCATCATTCTGCATATCATTCAACTCGTTGATATGCAACTTTGTCAGGATTCTCTCAATATTCCCCATAATATACTTTCCGATTATTCCAATTCTATAATACCGCTAGGTAACTTGCGTTTCAACACCTCCAATTGTAGATCTTTGCCTATTACTATGCCGTAACTGCGAAGAATGCTTTCTACGGTCTTGCGTGCCAGTTCTGGATGATTGTTCTCCTCACTGAGATGGCAAAGCCAGACATATCTGAGAGATTCCGACATGTTTTCTGCGATGGCCTGTCCGCAACTCTTGTTGCTCAGATGTCCACTCGAACTGAGTATACGTTTTTTCAGATAAGCAGGATAAGGACCGTTTTCCACCATTTCTTCGTCATGGTTAGCTTCCAATACAAGATAATTGGCTTCAGAAATGTTCTTTTTGATGTCGTCTGTTATACAACCCGCATCAGTAATGATACAGAAAACAATACCCTCGCATTCTATTCTATAACCCACATTGTCTGCACTGTCATGAGGAACTTCAAAAGGAGTAACCTTAAACTCGCCAATCTGATAGGTTTCGCCCTTCTCTATGAGTTTGACATAATCTGAAGGTATTTTCTTTGGTACGCAATAATTTCTCTTTATGCCGTCGTGTACCTTCTTGGTTGTATAAACAGGAATGTCAAACTCATAACTCATATATCCTACTGACTTGATGTGGTCAGCATGATCATGGGTAATAAGTATATTGTGCACACTGTTGAGTGCGACACCATAGTCTTTAAAATGTTTTTTTAGTGTTCTTATTCCTAATCCACTATCTATTATCAATCCATCCGTTGCGGTAGCAAGATAATAGCAGTTGCCGCTACTTCCGCTGCCAAAGGATATAAATTTCAGCATTTTAGTTTATATTTTGTGCAAAAGTAACAAAAAAACGTGTGATTTCCAAACGTATTCAGCAACTTTTGAATAATTTGTCGTTGTCAGATAATAACACGTTATATAAACGCCTGTTAAAAAGGCATGCCGACAGCGAAATGGAAAGCAAAGTCGCGGCTCATCTTATGTTTCAGAATCGGATAATGGTCTTTTCCTGTATAGGCAGGATCGATGGCCTTCATACCCATGTCAAAGCGGAGTATGAAGAAATCGAAATTGAATCTGAATCCCAAACCATAGCTCACAGCCAGCTGTTCATAGAATGTTGCAATGTCAAACTGTCCGCCTGGCTGGTCTTTATAGTCTCTGAATGTCCAGATATTACCAGCATCAACAAACAGTGCACCATCCAATTTCCAGAACAGATGAGTTCGATACTCCAAGTTCAAGTCCAGTTTTATGTCACCGGTCTGATTAATGAAGTCGATATTGCCATCCTTTCCAACATACCTTCCTGGACCTAATGAGCGCACGCTCCATCCTCTTACGCTGTTGGCACCACCTGAAAAGTAACGCTTCTCAAACGGCAGAATAGTACTGTTGTCGTAAGGGTATGCTATACCTAGACCAGTATGGAAGACAAGTGTGTTTGTCTCGTCGAATTTAAAGTACTTGGTATAGTCAAAATCACCCTTCACATACTGTGCATATGCTATATTGAATATCTTGTTCTGACCCAGTTCGTTCTTCTTCAGATTGGCAATGTTTGAAATAGCTCCGAGCACATTTCCTGCCGTCTCGATGTTTGCTCTGATAGCGTAAAGACCGTTGTTGTAGCTGTATCTGAAACCGAACTTCATAATCAGCAGGTCTTCATAGTTGTATCTTAAGATGGCATTTCTGTTGGTGTTGTCATCAAGATAGTCTTCACGGAACTTATCCGAAATCCATGGCATGAACACATAGTTTATGTCAAGCAAATCTATCTGATACCTGTCATGATGGTTGGCATCGTTCCATTTGTATCTCCATGCACCAGAAAGCACACGTCTGTGATACTCTGGACGGTTCTGCAAATCATACATAAGTGCAACCTCAGAGGTAGCATTGATTCTTCTTCTGAAACTTCTGGCAAGGAAAGGAGCGATGAAACGCGGAAACATAAGGCTGGTTTCCACTGTATATTCCTCGAAATTATCGTTATTGTAACCCTCTAGACCTGTAATTGCCTCATATGCACCACGCAAGTCGATGCTCAACAGTTCAGAACCCTTAAACAGGTTTCTGTTCATGTATTCCAGCCTTACCGCTGCACCCAGGTCGCCAGCCGTATTAGTGCCTTCCGGCTGAAAGCTGATGGTGTTGGCTTTGTTGGTATTTATGTATATGTCGCAATCCAGCAGCTCGCCGTATGGCAATTCGCGGAAACTGATATTGGTGTACTTCACTGCCTGTAGTCTGCCGAATCTTTCGTATGTTTTTCTGAGGTCTTTCAGCGAATAATACTCACCCTCTTTGAGGAATGTATTGTTTTTCAAAACCTTTGACCTCAGACCGAGTTTCGAGTTGTTGTCTTCTGCGTTTATGTAGTTTATCTTATTAATCTCATACCTGCTATGCAGTGTATCGGCATTGCCTGCTATATGCTTATTCAGAACAAGTTTCAGATCTACAAACCTTTCCCCTGGCACTGTATCAGCCTCAAAGAATATATAGTCTTTGTTGAACTTATAGTAACCTCTGTTGTTAAGATAGGTGGTTATTCTCTTTCTCTCAGCATCGAGGTCAGAAACTCTGAAACGCTTATATTCCTTTATCAGTCGTTTTTGTCTGTCTGTAATCTCTTCGATATCTGCAATTACAGAATCTCTTATTTCATAGACTACATATCTTAGGAAATACGGTTCGCAAGGATTAAGCTTGTATGTCAATGTCAGTTTCTTATCTTTTATTTCCGTCTTAGCTTCTGTTGATGCACGCAGATAACCGAAGTTCTGCATCTGCAAGCTAAGGTCTTCGCAACTTATCTTTGCCAATTCCGAGTCGTAAATGACTGGCGGTTCGCCCATTGCCTTGAGTGTGTTGTTTATCCATTTCGTGGTATCCCTGCCTGATAGCGAATAGAAAGCCAAAGGCATCTTGGCTGTAGAAAACCATCTCGCATTCTCCTTCTGTCTTACATAGTCTATTAGATTGGCAGATTTGAGATCAGGATAATTGCCGTCTATATCTACCAGCACCTTATCCAACAGATAATCGCCATCCTCCACGTATTTTGTTGTGGAGCATGATGCTAGTAGGACAACAGCAAGTACTATATATATATATGATTTGATTCGCATTAATTTCATTTAACTTTGCAAAGTTAAAACTTTATTTGTAACTTTGCTGATATTTTTTTGATTTTTTCAATATCAGTGTCATTTATGATTAGTAAATCGCAGATTAAATATATTCACTCGTTGGAGTTGAAGAAAAACAGAAAGCGCGAAATGCTTTATGTGGCCGAAGGTCCAAAGGTTGTTGACGACTTGTTGCGTAAGTTTACTCCTCACAGCATCTATGCTACGGCAGAATGGATAGAATGCAACGGCAACCACGCCGCACAGGAGGTTACTGAAGATGAGTTGCGCAAGATTAGTTTCCTGCAACATCCACAACAGGTACTTGCTGTCTTCCCTATTGCAAACGAACATGATGGCGTTGCGTTTGATAAGGACAAGCTATATCTAGCATTGGATGGTGTTCAGGACCCGGGCAATCTGGGTACGATTATACGTATTGCCGATTGGTTTGGCATAGACACTATTTATTGCAGTCCCGACACTGCTGATGCATACAATCCTAAAGTGGTACAGGCCACTATGGGCAGCATAGCAAGGGTAAACATCGTTTACACTGACCTCGTAGACTTTTTCAATCATTTAGACGATGACATTCCTGTTTATGGCACACTGCTCGACGGCGAGGATGTCTACCAGAAATCCATTACCACAAACGGCATCATCGTAATGGGCAACGAAGGCAATGGCATATCACAGGAGATTAGGAATAAGGTTAGCCAGAAACTCCTCATACCATGCTTTAATACGGGCGATACTGCCGAGAGTCTTAACGTGGCCATTGCTACTGCCATCATCTGTTCGGAGTTCAGAAGAAGACAATAAAAAAAATAGGAAACCACCTTCACAGGCAGTTTCCTAAAGTAGGAAAATGATAAATATAGATTAAAATTACTAGTTGTCGAATGCAAAGTTAAGGATTATATTTCAAATTGCCAAATGTTTTTGTAACTTTTTGTCCATTTTGAATAATTTAAACGTGAAAAATGCATTATAATCCACGATTCATATTCTTCAACTCCTTGTAAATTCTCTGCACAGGCAGTCCCATAACATTAAAATAACTGCCATTAATTGATGTTACACCAACGTGTCCTATCCATTCCTGAATACCGTAAGCACCTGCCTTGTCAAATGGTCTGAAGTTTTTCACGTAATGGGTAATTTCCTGAGTGAAAAGTTTCCTGAATGTCACGTCGGTTGTTACGCTGAACACTTTCTCGCTCTCTGCTGTCAACATGCACACACCTGTTATCACCTGATGCGTTTTTCCGCTCAGCCTTCCCAGCATCTTCTTTGCTTCCTTTTCATCCGCCGGCTTGCCTAATATCTTATTGCCCAATACAACAATCGTGTCTGCCGTAATTATCAGTTCGTCGGCATTCATCGTTTGCTTATAGGCATCAGCCTTTTTCTTTGCTATGTATTCTGCTATTGATTTCGGTTCCAGTCCTTCCGGATAACTCTCGTCAATATCATCTATTACCCTCACCTCAAAATCCAGGTCCAAGCCGCCAAGAAGCAGCTTCCTTCTGGGTGAGTTGCTTGCCAGTATTACTTTTTTGCTTATCTTCATAGTCTGAAATATTGGTTTACCAACCGAAAGCTGTATTGCTGTTCAGCCATTTGTCTTGTGCCCTCAGCACCTGTTCTATGACATCACGTCCGCAGCCCTCCCCTCCTCTGTGGTTGCTTATATAAATACTTATGTTCTTAATATCGCTGCAAGCGTCCGACGGACACACCGGACAACCGCATCTTTTCATTATCTCATAATCGGGTATGTCATCGCCCATATACATCACCTCGTCGTCATTCAGGCCATACTTTTCAAGAAAACTGTCATAAGTGGAAATCTTCACTGCACAGCCCATGTATATGTCCTCCACGCCCAGACGTCCGTATCTCAGCCTTACGCTTTCAGTCTTGCCGCCTGTCAGTATTACGATTTTCAGACCCACCTTTTGTGCAAACTGTATGGCATAGCCGTCTTTTATGTTTACGGTGCGCATCGGTTCGCCATTCGGATGCAGAGGTATCGTCTGAAAACTTAACACACCGTCTACATCAAATATTATCGCCTTTATTTTCTTCAGGTCGTAGTTTATCATTGTTCTTTAGATTTATTATGTATGCTTATACTCATTTTCTCATATATATCCTTTGCAGCAGGATTATAGTCCAACAGATTCAGATGACCGCCAATCACATTCTCGTCGTATCTGATGGCAGGACCTGTCTGTGCCTTTGCCGGATGCATCTTATGCACCTTGCCGGCGGTCTCGTCTATCAACGGCAGCATAACATCGAATGGCAATCCGTTTCTTTCCAGTATTTCTGCCGACAATGCATAACAGTGGTTGGCAAAGTTGCAGGCAAACACAGCTGCCAGATGCAAATGTTTTCTTGCTTCCGATGACAGTTCCCTGACATTGCTGCTCAAACTGTTTGCCAGTTGCAATATTGTGTTTGTCGTTGCGCTGTCGCTTCCTTCTATAAATATAGGTATGTAGCCGAAGTCTACAATCCTGTCCTTAGAGAACGTCTGCATTGGATAAAGCACACCATAGCGCTCAGCCATGCCACAGAACATATCCATCGGCATGCTGCCTGCTGTATGCAGAAACAATGGTCTGCTGTTTCCCGGACATAGCTTTTCTATAATGCCGCTCATCACCGAATCCTTTACAGATATTATATATACATCTGCATTGTCCTTAACATTGTCAAGGTCGTTTGTGGCATCTGTGTGCAGCATGTCTGCCAGACGTTGCGCCGACTCTATCGTCCTGCTATACACCTGCATGATGTTATGGCCAGCCTTTGCCATTGCCATGCCGAGGTTCGTAGCCAGGTTTCCCGCACCTATCTGTACGATATTCATCTTCTTCAGAATTGGTTAATATGTACGTTCTCCCATTTCAGCGCTTCTTCATTCTGTGGCTTGCGCTCCTCGCTCTTATAACCGAAAGCCACTATGCAGAGCACTTGATATTCTTCCGGAATGGCAAGAATGCCCTTTACCACTTCGTCTGCCGTAGTGCCGTCCGACAAACCACGGTTGCGTATCTGTATCCAGCACGAACCTAATCCCAGTTCCTCTGCTTGATATTGCATCGAAACGGCTGCTATTGAACCGTCTTCTATCCAGCAGTCATTGTCTAGTGCATTGCCAAGCACAGCAATAGCCATCGGAGCATTGGTTATGAATGCAGCGCCGGCATCCTTGCAGTCTGCCAGTTTCTCAATTGCTGCTTTATCGTCAATCACAACAAACTGCCAGTTCCTCTTGCTCTTCGACGAGGGTGACATGAGTGCTGCTCTTAATATCATTTCCACGTGCTCCGGCTCTATCTGCACGTCACTATATTTCCTATGACTGCGCCTTACTTTTATCAGTTCTTTAAAATCCATAATCTTTCTATTTAGTTTTTTATGATTTTGGTTTCTCCATTAATTATTTCAGATAAAGAGATATTCAGTATGCAAAGTTAGTAATTAATTATGAATAATGAAAAAAACTATTTAAAGCTATTTGATATTCTGAAGAAATATAATGGTTAGTGTGATATTAATCAAATCAAAAAGTTATTATGTGGTAGAATTGTCTGGTGCAGAAATTGCGGCAAACAAGAAATCATACGAACCTTCAAGTAAAACAAAGATAACACTTTCTAAAGTGTGACAGCGTGACAGCTGTGACGGCACTTTGCAAACTACTTTACGTTTTGAAAATGTTATTTTTCTCACTATGCGTATTGCGCGCATGCGTGCGTAATAGGGTTTTAAAACCACTGTCACAGCTGTCACACTGTCACGCTTTAAACTATAATACTTTTTACAACCACACCTTTTACACCCCAAAACCGCACCACTTTCTAGTCAAAACTGCACCACTTTAGGGGTGAAAGTGGCGCGGTTGAAGGATTGAATAATTGAAAAACAGAAATCCTTTAACCCAAATCGGTCATTTAAATTTTAGTGCGTTTGTCTTGTTATTTTTGATAAGATTTTTTATGTGTTCTAAAGGAGTATAGCGGGCTATACGACAGAAGATACATGAAAAATATGCCAAAAAGAATAGACAAACGTGCAAAAAGTATTTCTTAATATTACATGAACGATTTGGGTTAAAATCCCCAAATCCCTAGAAAAAATTTTATCTCCAGATTACTTTCCAAGATTTTTAAAAATCATTTTTCTCATACATCCTACATTTTTGCACGTAATATATTAAAACATAGATTGTTAAGTGCAGTGTATGAGGATTTCAATCCTACATTTTTTGCACGTTATTCGGTGCTTTTTGGTAATTTTAACTAATTTATGTTGTAAAGATTAGTATTTCTAATAGGCCGTTTTAAACCCCTGAAAGGGTTTTAACTCCTCAAAAAGAAAAGAAATATATTTGCATTTATGAAGTAAAATGATTATTTTTGCATTTAGATGTGCTGATATTTAATACAACAATACGAGTTTAAAAATATAGAGTATGATCAGATTATTTTTAGTTGCTTTTGGATTATTATTAAGTTTGCTTTTCTGTGCAGGAGCAGATAACAAAACTGTGAAAATCCCTGAAAGAGAATTTGTTGTTAGAACAAGTTCTTCTGGTAATAAACCTGCATTAATAGTAGCAAACACAAGCCTTAAAAAGTTTGAACATAAGGAACTATATGGTTGGACCTGTTCACTTGTCATAAGTTTTAAAGAAACCACAATAGATGGCATGCCTACAACTGAAGAGAGCGATTTTGTTTACAACTACATAGAAGAACTGGACAAGAAGATAAAAGGAGATGCGAAGCAGCCTAATGCTCTTTATTTGGCAAGGATAACTTGGAATGGCACATGCGAAGTGATTTGGCAAGTCAAAGACCCTAAAGCTGTTCACGAATACTTAGGCGGTATTATTACAAATAAGACCTACCCTCGTGAACTAGATTACCAAATTGAATATGATGCCAAGTGGAAAAATGTGGTAACATATCTATTACTCTGAAGAGATAGATAGCGCCAATGAGTTAATAGGGGGATTTCTTTAGCTGCATTAATTCTTTTATTTCACAAAAGTTTGGTTGGTGAACTATTCTGTGAATACTACCAAGCTAAGCATGATGGGTTTCATACAATTAATCCCATTAAATATTTATATATTCCAGAACTTGAGATTTAATTAGAATTGTATTACTTTTAGAAATATTGCTACCCTATTAGTATATTAAGATAATAGTATAAAAATCATGACAAAGACAACAATTGAAAACTCATATTATAAATGGTTTAAAAATTTAATCGGTGATGATATTAAAGGGGCTACAGGATCATTTGACTTAAAAGATCCTAATCTGTATATTAACTTGGTTTTTCCGAAAGATTTGGAAGGACTAGATGATAAAACATTACTTAGTATGCCCGATGATTTTCCTATCGACCCTATATAATACATTATAAAATACTATATTTTAGCGTTTTAACAATATCTATTAAAGTATTTTGATATTTATATAAGAATAGCCGGCATCCTTCAGTCCAAGTTTTACACAGGCATCCGCTTGACGCTTTATCAGCGATCGCTGATATTTACATGATAAGTGTTCCATGAACTCCATCCCATGGTTGGCAGCTCTATGGCTTGCGCATTGACTGCAGCCAGAAGCAACAGTGCTGTAGATAGTAAATTCCTCATCTTTTTGTTTCTAATGTTACTGTCGGCAAAGTTAATGAAAATTTCAATTTAACAGATGAACTATTCAATTTTTTCGATATAACCGACTAACGAATTTCTCTCAACAGATGCTTGCATGTCATTCTCATAACGAATATTAAACCCCATTGATTCCATGTGGCCTAACCAATCACAATATCTAAAGGCGACATTTGAGGAATTTTAATTGCAAATTAAAATATTTAAACTATTATGACAGTTAAAATTCATTGAACATTAAAACAAATTGATTATATTTGCATCATAATTATAATAAATATGCCTACAAGAAATTATTGGCAAGGCTATACTATTAGATTTTTTGATGTAGACATTATAGGAAATTAAGATGAGGAAGTTATATTTAGATGTAGATGGGGTACTTTTAACTACAAAAAACACCCAAATAGCAGAGGGTATTGAAGATTTTGTAAATTATATTGTAACAAATTTTGATTGTTACTGGCTTACAACCCACTGCAAAGATGGTAGCACAAAGAATGTATTAAATATGTTATCCCAATATGTACCAAATCACATTGCAAAACAATTGCTTGCAGTTAAACCTACTATATGGAATTCCTTAAAAACAGAGGCAATAGATTTTAAATCTGACTTTTATTGGGTTGATGATTGTGTTTTTAATGCAGAGAGACAAATACTGTATAACAATAATTGTATAAACAAATTGATTTTAGTTGACTTAAATAATCCAGAAGAACTTATACATGTTATTGAAAAACTAAAAGAGCAGGATTAACCTCCTGCTATTCTGGTTATATAAACTCTAACCTATGATGTTCCTGTTAAATCTACCATATTTGACCCAACCATTATTGAAAGTTACTATTAATAGCCTTTTGTTCATCAGCTATAATCAATCCCCTTGATTTCATCATTCCGATGATTGAGTTATAATCTAATGGAGTCTCTCACCGCCCTCTCCTTGGCGAGGGAGCTTGGGAATAAACTGTGCTTCCTCTTGGAAGGGGGAAGGTTGAGGGAGGGATGAAATAATTAATTTTGCATTTAGATATTTCCTAGGTTAGCCTTACTCTTTTTCTTCACAAAAGTTTGGTTGTTCCAAACTAAAGCAGTACATTTGCAATACGAGAAACCGCCATGCTCTAAACGATAATAAAATGTGCGGGGCATTTTATTTATGGCAAGGTATTCAAAGAAATTAGGTTTCAATAAAGTTAACAAGAACAATTATGAAGAAACTCCCAATACTCATATTTCTATTTATAATGGCATCTGCTTTCTGTACCAGCATGTGCAGCTTTCGGAGCGCATCTGACAGAATAGAAGCGGATGTAAATAATGCTCTGGAGCTTACACTGGCTGAGATGCAGTGTGATGTGGTCAGTGCAGATACCATCCGTTGTTATCGCAACTATCTGACCATTGCCGAACTGAAAGATACCGCATGTATTGCCATGAGAACTGTTCGCCGAGGTGAAAGGCAAGAGACAGAAATAGTGGCAGAGGCAAACTGCAATTTCATGACCGTCTTCATGCTATCTGACCAAAGGGCTTCAGGAGTGCTCTTGTTTGCTGGAATACTATGGATAATGGGAAGCCTTTGGTATATGAGAAGATTCAAGCCGGAAGTACTCGTTGAAGGTCTGAGATATGGCGGTCTTATATATACAAACGAAAAGTTCACGACGTCAAAGGGTGAGCAGATTCGTCTCACGCCAATGCAGCACACTCTGCTTGAAATGTTCATGAACTCCGAGAATCATTGCCTTTCAAAACAAGAGATATGTGACCGTCTCTGGCCTAAGAAACCAGATGCCAGTGATACACTTTATACGCTTATCAAACGCATGAAGCCTATCATTGAAGAGCATAGCAACTTAAAAATCGAGTCGGACAGAGGTAAAAGCTACACACTGAAACTCAAATAGTTAGGTTATTGTCAGAGAAATGTCAGGGAAATGTCAGGAATGACATTCCAGATGAAAAGTTCTATTTTGCTAACTTTGTGACTGTTTTAAAAATTATGCGGTTATGCAAAAAAGAACTTTTTCTATTATTGACATGTGTATGGGATGGCTCGCATTTACTATTGCTGCCATAACCTATTGTCTCACTATCGAACCAACGGCAAGTCTCTGGGACTGTTCGGAATTTATCACATGCGGTTATAAACTGGAGATAGGTCATCCACCCGGTGCGCCTTTCTTCATGCTTATGGCTAATCTGTTTTCACAGTTTGCAAGTAGTCCTTCGGAAGTGGCACGCATGGTAAATTTGCTATCTGCATTGCTCAGTGCAGGCTGTATCCTATTTCTCTTTTGGACCATAACGCATCTGGTAAGGCGACTCATTGTCTCTGACGATGATTATTCTATTAGGAAGGTTATTCTTATAGAATCCTGCGGAATAGTTGGCGCATTGGCATATACATGGAGTGATACGTTCTGGTTCTCTGCTGTTGAAGCTGAGGTCTATGCCTTTAGCAGTTTTCTCACTGCCCTTGTTTTCTGGTTGATATTAAAATGGGAAGACGAAGCTGAAAGCAGTACGAGTGACCGTTGGATTATTCTGATAGCGTATATAATAGGACTCTCCATAGGAGTGCACCTGCTCAACCTTCTTTGCATTCCACCTATGGTACTCTTCATGTACTATAGAAAAGCAAAGAAGATAACACGCTGGCGTACAATTGGAGCCATAGCCACAGGTGCGCTGGTTGTAGCCTTGGTGCTGTATGGCTTTATTCCTGGAATAGTAAGGATAGGAGGCTGGTCCGAACTTCTTATGACGAATATTTTCGGATTTACTTATAATACAGGACTATGCGTTTATGTGCTATTACTTGCTATTGGAATCATTATCTGGGTAGCCAAGGCAAGGACACGATTGTGGCATACTATGGCATTGAGCGTTATGTCGCTGCTATTGGGCTATAGTTGCTATGCCGTGATACTAATACGTTCATCTGCCAATCCTCCTATGGACGAGAACTCTCCTGACAACATATTCTCGCTTGCATATTATCTTGGACGTGAGCAGTATGGGGACAAACCATTGATTTATGGTCATGCATATACCAGCGAGGTGAAACGAGTGCCTGAGGGTGATTATCTCGTACCACAATTCAAGGACAAAGGTCCCATCTACCAGAGGTCTTCAGATACGACAGAATGCCGCTATGTAGAAATTGGCAGAAGACGTGATTATATCTATCAACAGAACATGTTGTTTCCACGAATGCATTCAGAGCGCCATAGCAAAGCATACGAGCAATGGCTTGGTGGTGTTAAGACAATAAACGGCCTGCCTACGCAATGGGATAATCTGCGTTTCTTCTTTTCTTATCAGGTAAACCACATGTATCTTCGTTATCTATTCTGGAACTTCGTAGGAAGAGAGAACAACATTCAGGGGCATGGTGAAGCAGAGCATGGCAACTGGATTACAGGCATTCGGTGGATTGACAATATGCTGTTAGGATGCGACACGGACATGATGCCTTCAGACCTGAAGAATAATAAAGGACGCAATGTTTTCTATGGACTTCCGCTATTGTTGGGAATACTTGGAATGGTTTGGCAGTTACGACGCGGAAAGCATGGCAGTCAACAGTGGAATGTCGTAATGTTGCTGTTCCTTATGACAGGCTTGGCTATTGTGGTGTATATCAATCAGACGCCTATGGAACCGCGCGAACGTGACTATGCATATGCAGGCTCATTCTATGCCTATGCTATATGGATTGGAATGGGCGTAGCGGGATTGGCGGCTATGCTTCGTAGAATGCAGCTGAAGCGCTGGAACTGTGCTATTGCCATTGTTCTCGGAATGATTGTGCCCTTGCAGATGGTCAGTCAGACGTGGGATGACCACGACCGCAGTGACCGTTATATTTGCAGTGACTTCGGAGCGAATTATCTGAACAGCATGCAGGATGAAGGGCATCCTATAATCCTTACGAACGGCGACAATGACACCTTTCCGTTGTGGTACAATCATGAGGTGGAGGGCATTCGTACCGACACTCGCGCATGCAATCTCTCGTATGCCCAGACAGATTGGTATATCGACCAGATGAAACGCCCGGCTTACGATTCACCAAGCCTTCCTATAACATGGAGCAGAGAGCAATATACGGAGGGCAGGAATGAATTGACAAGGGTCGCCCCTGATGACAGTATCACTATAGAATATTTGGGGAAGCCTATGACGATACATATGAATGGCGCCACCCATCTCACCAAAAGTGACCTACTTGTAATAGAGATGCTTGATCATACGCCTTGCAATCGCCCATTATACATCAGTATAAGTTTGGGAGGCAGTCTCTTGCCTTTCCTGCGAGACCATCTTGTTCTTGAAGGACTTGCATACAAAATAGTTCCAGAACGTGTAGGAACAATAGTTGATGTGGAACGTCTCTATGACAATATCATGAACAAATTCCGTTACGGCGGTCTTTCCAAGCCAGGACTTTACGTTGATGATGATGCCATGCGTATGGCGCATACACATCAATTTATCATGTCAATACTGATAACGAAACTCATGGAGTCTGGTGATATGAAACGTGCAAAGCTTGTTGCGGATAAATGGCAGAAGGAACTGCCTGACTATAATGTGCCTTACACAGAGGATGCACTGGCAATGGCTGAGTGTTATTACCGTCTTAAGGATTACGGGAAGGCTGATGACATAGTGACAAATCTACTTGAGCGTTCAGCAGAATGGTTATCATGGTACAAATCACTTGAAAAACGTGGTATGTCTATATCACAATTCCAGAGGGACCCATGGTTCCGCACTATGCAGAATGCACTTATTACAGCTAATAATATAACCAAAGAACAAAAGTACTAAATAAATACATCAAGACATATGAAGACTACATCAAATAAAGACGTAACAACACCGATGTTCACAAGAAAGAACTATCTATTGCTCATATTTTCGTGCCTTCTCATTATCCTTGGGTTATTCCTCATGTCTGGCAATGGAAGTACATCTTCGCATTTTGAACCAGAAATATTCTCCTTTCGGCGCATAGTTTTAGCACCGATAGTATGTCTCATCGGCTACCTATCTGTAATTGTATCAATACTTTATGCGGAGAAAAAGGGGAACGTGGGCAACGATTTTAACGAGAAGAAGCCAAATTGATTTCGACAAGTTCTTTTCGGAACAGCCTTGCATTGACTAATAGTATTAATAATACATAGAAGCAATGCAAGGCTATTGGAAATTATATTAAAAATTACTCTTTTATTCTGATGACCATATTAGAGATAATGGCAGCAAGACCGCCTGTTGTGATGCCCGAAGAAAAGATGTTCTTGATTGTATCAGGGAATTGAATAAGAATATCAGGATAAAGTTCTACGCCTAACCCCATACTTAAACTTATCGCTATGACAAGTGTAGCCTTTCGATCTATCTGCTGCGATGAAATAATCTTTACACCAGCTGATGCCACTGTTCCAAACATAAGCAGTGTTGCTCCACCCAAAACAGGGTCGGGCATGAATGAAAAAACAACACCAATGATTGGGAAAAAGCCCAAGAGAACAAGGAACAAGGCAATAAAATATCCGACATAGCGGCTTGCGACGCCTGTAAGCTGTATCATTCCGTTGTTTTGGGCAAATATAGAGTTGGGAAATGAATTTAGTGCTCCAGCAATAAATGAGTTTACTCCATCGGCAAGGATGCCACCCTGGGCTCGTTTCAAGAAGTTCTTGCCTTCAACGGGTTCACCTGAAATCAGCGAATTGGCAGTGATGTCGCCGTAAGCCTCAATGGCAGTTATTATATATACAATGGCAAAAGCCAAAATTGCAGAGAAGCTGAACGAGATGCCATATTTGAACGGGAGCGGAACGTTGAACATCGAATATTCTGGCATATTGCTGAAATCAACCATACCGCAGAAATAAGAAACGACATAGCCGATGAAGATGCCGATAATGATGGAACCCATTCGGAAATAGCGATTGGAACTACGATTGAAAAGCACGATAAGGAACAGTACTAATGATGCTATACCGAGATTCTCAAATGAACCGAATGTACCATTCTCTATTGCTGCATTTCCTCCGCCACATGATATAATACCGACCTTGATAAGACTTATTCCAATAAGGGTAACAACAATGCCAGACACAAGCGGCGTGATTATCTTCATGGCATATTTAAGAATGCGGCTGATGAATATCTCAGCTAATGCACCTATCATAGTTGCGCCGAAGATAGCCGGCAATCCGCCTAATGCTCCAGCCATAATAATAGGACTGATGAACGAGAAGCTTGTGCCTTGAACACATAGCAAGCCACACCCTACTCCGCCGAAACGCTTGCATTGGATAAAAGTGGCAATGCCAGACACAAACAACGACATGGATATAAGGAAACTTGTTGTTTCCACATCAAACCCCAAAGCACCAGATATAATCAATGGCGGGGTGATAATTGCAACAAATATTGCCAACAAATGCTGCATGGCAGCAAACAAAGTATCCCTTAACGGCGGTCGGTCTTCCAACCCGAAAATCAATCCATTCTTCATAATTATCTGAATGTAACAGTGCAATTATCAAGACTTTCAATTATAGCAAGCGACTCTACATGTATGCCACGGCTACGCAACTCTTCGCCACCACTCTGGAAACCCTTTTCAATGAGGAACCCCATTCCTTCCAATGTAGCACCTGCCTGCTTTACCAAATCGATAATTCCCTTGGCTGCATTACCATTTGCAAGAAAATCATCTATAAAAAGCACTCTATCGCCCTCGCCAAGATAGTCGCCGCTGACACATACAGTATATGATTTGTTCTTGGTAAATGAAAAGACCTCAGTTACCAACATATTATCCATCGTACTTGGAGTCTTCTTCTTTGCAAACAACACAGGTACATTCAAGCAGTCGCCAACCATTATGGCAGGTGCTATGCCACTTGCCTCAATTGTCATGACCTTGTTCACTTGATGATTGGCAAAACGTCTGACGAGTTCTTTAGCCATCTCACGCATAAGAATAGGATCCATTTGGTGGTTGATGAAATTGTCAACTTTCAAAATACCTCCTTCAAGACTTTTGCCATCTCTTAAAATACGCTCCTTAAGTTGCTTCATAATATAATTGTTAATTTTCTGCAAAGATAGAAAATAAATCTCAATTATAAATACATTATTATATAAAAAGAATTGAGCCTGACAATATTGCCAGGCTCAAAACACAAGTTATTATACTTTTTAAGTATATTCAGTTTGTAATTACTCTTCTGTCCAGTCCATCTTTGTCTGGCGAACATAGCTCTGGTAACGCTTCTTAGCCATTACCTCAGCCTGCTGGAAGAGTTCCTCAGCCTCGTTTGGATAAGCCTTCTTAACAGAGAGGTAACGAACCTCGCCCATCAGGAAGTCACGGAACTTGCTCCAATCTGGCTCCTTAGAGTCGAGCTGGAATGGGTTCTTACCCTCATCAGCAAGCTGTGGGTTGTAACGCCACAAGTGCCAGTAACCGCACTCAACAGCCTTAGCTTCCTCAGCCTGGCTCTTGCCCATGCCGCCCTTAGCCTTCAGACCGTGGTTGATACATGGTGCGTAAGCGATAACGAGTGATGGTCCTGGATAAGCCTCTGCCTCGCGGATAGCCTTGAGAGTCTGAGCCTGGTCAGCACCCATAGCAATCTGAGCAACATATACATAACCGTATGTTGTTGCAATCATACCGAGGTCCTTCTTGCGGATGCGCTTACCCTGAGCAGCGAACTGAGCGATAGCGCCGAGAGGAGTAGCCTTAGAAGCCTGACCACCTGTGTTAGAGTAAACCTCTGTATCGATAACGAAGATGTTTACATCCTCGCCAGAAGCGATAACGTGGTCGAGACCGCCGTAACCGATATCGTAAGAAGCACCGTCACCACCGATAATCCACTGTGAACGCTTAACGAGGTAGTGGTCGAGTGTCTGCAATTCCTTGCAAATAGCGCAACCAGACTCTGCACAAGCGGCAATCAGCGGCTTCAGCTTAGCGGCAGCAGCCTTAGATGCATCAGCATCTTCCTTGCCTGCGATCCACTCTTCAGCAGCAGCCTTGAACTCGTCAGAAACGTTGCAAGAAGCAACAGCCTCATTGAGCAACATAACGATGCGCTCCTTCATCTTCTTGTTACCAAGAGCCATACCCATACCGAACTCGCAGAAGTCCTCGAACAATGAGTTGTCGAATGCAGGACCCTGACCCTTCTCGTTTGTGCAATATGGTGTAGATGGGATAGAAGCAGAATAGATAGAAGAACAACCTGTTGCATTAGCAATCATCTGACGGTCACCGAAGAGCTGAGAGATGAGCTTAACGTAAGGTGTCTCACCGCAACCAGAGCAAGCTCCAGAGAACTCGAACAATGGCTGAGCGAACTGAGAGTTCTTAACGTTAGAACGGATGTCAACGAGGTGCTGCTTAGAAGGAACCTTAACAAGCTTGTCCCAATCTGCTGCCATCTTCTTCATGTCAGCTGCATCTGGGTTGAATGGAACCATCTTGAGAGCCTTGCCACCGAGCTTAGGATTGCCTGGACATACGTCAGCACAGTTGCCGCAACCGAGACAGTCGAGAACAGATGGCTCGATAACGAAGTGCATACCCTTCATTGCTGCAGGAGCCTTCATCTTGATAGAAGCGATGTCGAAGTTAGCAAGTTCGTCGTCTGTAAGAACGAATGGACGGATTGCTGCGTGAGGACAAACGTAAGCACACTTGTTACACTGGATACAGTTCTCTGGATTCCAAACAGGAACGAATGCTTCAACACCACGCTTCTCGTAAGCAGATGTACCTACCATCCAGCTACCGTCAACTGTATCGTGCTTAACGAAGTCAGAAACCTTGAGCAGGTCACCAGCCTGTGCGTTGATAGGACGAACAAGTTCCTTAACGAATGCAGGAGCATCATCCTCAACAACAGCATCGTCAGCGAGGTTAGCCCATGCTGCGTCAACAGCCAACTGCTTGTACTCGTTACCACGGTCAACAGCAGCGTAGTTCATGTTAACAACATCCTCACCCTTATTGCCGTAAGACTTAACGATGAACTTCTTCATCTGCTCAACAGCAAGTTCTACTGGGATAACGCCTGTGATACGGAAGAATGCACTCTGGAGGATTGTGTTTGTACGGTTGCCGAGACCAATCTCCTGAGCAATCTTAGTAGCGTTGATGTAGTAAACAGTGATATTGTTCTGAGCGAAGTAGCGCTTAACCTTGTTAGGAATGAAGTTAACGAGTTCCTCGCCGTCGAAGATAGTATTCAAAAGGAATGTACCGTTCTTCTGGAGACCACGTGTTACATCATACATATTCAGGTAAGCCTGAACGTGGCATGCAACGAAGTTAGGAGTGTTAACCAGATATGTAGAACGGATTGGGTTGTCACCGAAACGGAGGTGAGAACATGTAAAACCACCAGACTTCTTAGAGTCGTAAGAGAAGTATGCCTGGCAGTACTTGTCTGTATTGTCACCGATAATCTTAACTGAGTTCTTGTTAGCACCTACAGTACCGTCAGCACCAAGACCGTAGAACTTAGCCTCGAATGTACCCTCACCGCCAAGTGGCATTTCCTCTACCTGTGGAAGGCTGGTGAATGTAACGTCATCAACTATACCAACAGTGAAGTGGTTCTTTGGCTCTGGAAGAGCGAGGTTGTTGAATACAGAGATAATCTGTGCAGGTGTTGTGTCGCGGCTACCGAGACCATAACGGCCACCAACGATAACTGGACGGTCCTCAACATCGTAGTAAGCATCCTTAACGTCGAGATACAATGGCTCGCCATTTGCACCTGGCTCCTTAGTACGGTCGAGAACAGCAATCTTCTTAACAGTCTTTGGAACAGAAGCAAGGAGATGCTTAACAGAGAATGGACGATAGAGGTGAACGCTGATCATACCAACCTTCTCGCCGTTAGCGTTGAGGTAGTCGATAGCCTCGCGAGCAGCCTCAGTAGCGCTACCCATAAGAATAATCATGCGCTCAGCATCCTCAGCTCCGTAGTATGAGAAGAGGTGATACTCACGACCTGTGATCTTGCTGATTTCAGCGAGATAGTTCTCAACAACTTCAGGAACCTGATCGTAGTATGGGTTGCAAGCCTCACGGTGTGTGAAGAATGTCTCTGGGTTCTCAGCTGTACCGCGTGTAACAGGACGCTCTGGAGTAAGAGCACGGTCACGGAAACGCTTAACGTCTGCCTCGTCAACCAATGGACGAACATCTTCCATATCCATAAGTTCAACCTTATGATACTCGTGAGATGTACGGAAACCGTCGAAGAAGTTGATGAATGGTACGCATGTCTTCAATGTAGCAAGGTGAGCAACAGCTGTGAGGTCCATAACTTCCTGTACAGAACCCTCGCAAAGCATTGCGAAACCTGTCTGGCGGCAAGCCATAACATCCTGATGGTCACCGAAGATACAAAGTGAGTGTGAAGCCAGTGTACGAGCAGAAACGTCGAGTACGCATGGGAGAAGTTCACCTGCAATCTTGTACATGTTAGGAATCATGAGCAACAGACCCTGTGAAGCTGTGAAAGTAGTAGTCAAAGCACCAGCCTGGAGTGAACCGTGAACGGCACCAGCAGCACCAGCTTCTGACTGCATTTCCTGAACGCTTACAGTCTGACCCCAAAGGTTCTTGCGACCACGGGCAGCCCATTCGTCAACATGCTCAGCCATTGGAGACGATGGTGTGATAGGATAAATAGCAGCTACTTCAGAGAACATATAGCTCACGTGTGCAGCAGCTTCATTACCATCACAAGTAATAAATTTCTTTTCTTTTGCCATTTTGTTTTTATAATTTAAATTAATAAAACGAATTATTTCTTTTTTAGTTTACAAGTTTAGAAGTTGACGAGTTGACAAGTTGTTTGCAATAATCAATCGCTCAACATTTGTCGCTCAATACAGAAATCCTAACAGCCATAGCGGAATCTGGTTACCCTTGCCTATCTCCGTATTGTAGCGGGCATAGATAGTGTCGGGAGAGATGCGCATCTTAGAGGATGTTTCTGCATTACATATTTTAAATTTAAGAGTGTCGTCAACGATATACTGTCCCTCTCTGCCTCCATTGTTCACCTTATGATCTTTCCATAGTGAATTGACAAAGAATGTCTCCATGGCCAGCTGTCTGTCAACCTTTATAGGGTCAATGGCATATAGCAAGTTGGAATTGTGCATCATAAGCATTGACGGCTTCTTAGGAAATTCCTGTCCTACAGGATATATCATGTTAATCAATCGGGCATCGGCAAGATACTTGATGTAGTTCATAACCGTAGCACGGCTGGTTTCAATCTCAAGTGCCAACTGACTGATGTTTGGTGTCTTCTGACCGTTTACAGCAACAAGATAGAATAGTTTCTTAATCTTTGTAAGATATTTTAGTTCTATCTGCTTAATCAACAGAATGTCAACCTCTGTCATCATGCTCATGGTCTTTAGCAGATTTTCAGAGTAGTTTCTATTCTCTTTATAAAAAGGATAAAAACCGTGATGAATATAATCCTGGAAATATCTAAGAGGTGATACCTTAGGAAGTATCTGTTTGATTATACGCTCGTGATTGGCAAGAATCTCGTCGAGAGTATAGTGCTGGAAATTGTTTCCTGTCTGAAGGTTCAGAAATTCACGGAATGACAAACCTCTCAGGTTGTAGCTCTTAACGATACCATTGAGTTCAGAATTTTCTTCTTTCAATCGCATAACGCTCGAACCGGTGAACACAATCTTTAGACCCGGATAAAGGTCATAGCATTTACGCAACTCTTGACTCCAATCAGGCTGTTTGAAAACCTGGTCGATAAGAAGCACGCGACCACCGTTCTTATAGAACTCTCCTGCAAAATCAGCAATTCCCCTTCCTTGAAAGTAGAAATTGTTCATGTTAATATACAGACATTGGCGGTCTTGTATATGGAAGTTTTCCTTGGCATACTGAAGCAAAAAAGTAGTCTTACCCACCCCACGTGTTCCTTTGATACCAATCATACGGCTATTCCAATCAATCTCATCCATCAGGACTCGACGAACCGGGGCTTTTGTATGTTCCACCAAATATGCGTGTGTTCTAAAGAAAGCTTCCATTTCTTGTTTTTGTCATTTACATCTGCAAAGGTAACACTTTATTCGTAATTTGCAAACTCTATATTACAAAATCTCAAAAAAAAGTATTAATTTTGTCGGCAATATGAATTACTTGCATAATTTATTTTATAAAAATACAATTTAAGTGCAGATTTCAATAGAAAAGAATAAAGATGACATTACATATTTTCAATCCCGAACACGACTTGGCATTGGCTTCCGACAAAGCCACATTCACACCTCCGCATGCAGCCAGACAACTAGGATATGACATCGGTTACATTCCTGCCCTATGGGCATCGTCAGGCGATGCGGTACTTGTAGAAAACAAGGAAAAGGCAGAGCGAGAGTTTACAAAAGTGCGCTCAATGATAAGCAAATACGATGTTAAGACAGACAATGTTTTTTTTGTTGAACCAGAAGAATTAAACGAATTGTCAATCAGCAACATACAACCATGGGGATGGGACTCAGCTTTGGCATACAAACTAGACAAGTACGGCGTAAGTAGCGAGATGCTGCCTGACAATGTAAAACTTCTACATATAAGGGATTTGTCGCATAGAAAAACATCAGCACAACTTTTGTCGAAACTTAATAAATTAGATAATACTATCGGCGAATCATTCACTTGCAGCAGCCTAGAAGAAGTGGAAGATTTATTAAGCAAATATACCAATATAGTAATCAAGGCACCTTGGAGCAGCAGTGGCAGAGGACTGCGATTCGGAATAGGCTATCTGACGGACCATCAACGCGGATGGATAAGAAATATAATCACCAAACAAGGGGTTTTGATGGTTGAGCCGTATTATAATAAGGTGAAAGACTTTGGTATGGAGTTCTCTATTACCAACAACGGAATGGCAGAATATCTAGGACTATCGATGTTTGACACCCATAATGGTGCCTATACGGGCAATCTACTCACAACCGAGACCACTAAGCAAGAAATGCTGTCGCGCTATCTGGATATACAGACACTAGATAATGTACGAAGCATGATATGCAAGCAGTTGCCTGTATTGCTGAAAGGCTATGAAGGACCAGTTGGCGTGGATATGATGGTGCTGCACGACAGAAAGGTGCATCCGTGTGTTGAAATAAACCTAAGGAGAACCATGGGACATGTAGCCCTCAATATATCACCAAGAATAGATGATATAATAAAGGTAATGAGAATCGAGATGATAAACTCTAACTATAAATTAAAAATAAAACAAGTATGAAGAAACTACCATTAATGCTAATGCTTGCGGCAATGCCTTTCGCATCGCAAGCACAGTATCGTTCCGAAGTATGGTGCCCTGACAATGGCGACGGAACATACACTAATCCTATTATTAACGCAGACTACAGCGATCCGGACATCTGTGTTGGTGCTTCAGGCGAGGACTTTTACATGACAGCCAGCTCATTCCAATGTGCACCTGGCTTGCCTATACTCCACTCTAAGGACCTTGTAAACTGGCAGATTATCGGTCATGCACTACGAGAGCAGAAACCTTATGAGGTATTCAACCAACCTGCTCATGGCATGGGCGTTTGGGCACCGAGCATCCGCTATCACGATGGCGAGTATTACATCTATTGGGGAGACCCTGACTATGGTGTATATATGGTAAAGACAAAGAATCCTGCCGGCCGTTGGGACGATCCCGTGCTCGTGATACCAGGCAAGGGTATGATTGACACATGTCCGCTGTGGGACGAAGACGGAAGATGCTATCTGGCATACGCCTATGCAGGAAGCCGTGCAGGTATTAAGAGCGTGCTCAGCGTAATAGAACTGACACCAGACGGAACAAAGCCGATAGGCAATCCGGCAATTGTGTTCGACGGCAACAATGTTCACCACACAGCAGAAGGTGCTAAGTTCTACAAGCATGACGGCTACTACTGGATTATGTGTCCGGCAGGCGGTGTGGCAACAGGTTGGCAGTTAGCAATGCGCTCAAAGAGTCCTTATGGTCCTTACGAGTGCAAGACTGTTCTGGCACAGGGCGAAACAAATGTAAATGGTCCTCATCAGGGTGGATGGATTCGCACAAAGCAAGGCGAAGACTGGTTCGTTCACTTCCAGGATAAGGGTGCTTACGGTCGTGTTGTTCACCTGCAGCCTGTAACATGGACAAAGGGATGGCCTGTAATGGGTATTGACAAGGACGGCGACCTTTGCGGTGAGCCTGTCATCACATATAAGAAGCCTAACGTTGGCAAGACATATCCTATTCAGAACCCAGTAGAAAGTGATGAGTTCAACACCCCAGAACTGGGCAAGCAATGGCAGTGGCATGCTAATTACAGCCAGTATTACGGTCAGCCTACCCCATACGGATTCTTCAGACTCTACACACATAAGTTGAGCGAGAACTACGTAAACCTGTGGGAAGCACCAAGTTTGCTGCTCCAGAAGACTCCAGCAGACGCATTTACTGCAACCACAAAACTGAAACTGGCTGCAAAGCGGGAGGGACAGTTCGGCGGACTTATCATGATGGGTCGCGGTTATTCTGCTATCGTGGTTAAGCGTGTTGGTGATGCGTTCCAGTTGCAGCAGCTCACATGCGACAAGGCTGATGGCGGAAAAGCAGAAGAAGTGACCGTTCTTGCAGAATTGAAGCCGACAGAAATCGACAAGATTCAATACGAGCCAGCTATCTACGAAGAGATTTATCTGAGACTTACCGTTAAGGAAGGTGCAAAGATGACATTCGCTTATAGTCTTAACGGCAAGAAATATAAGTCTGTAGGCAAGGAGTTCTGCATGCGTGAAGGCAAGTGGATTGGTGCCAAGTTTGGTTTCGTGGCTTGCCAGCCTGCAGCAAAAGGTTCTATGGGCTTCATGGATGTCGATTGGATAAGAGTTACAAAATAATTCTGATACAATAGTGATTATATAAGGTGTGTGACTATGGTTGCACACCTTTTTTGCTACTTATATGCATATTCTAAACAGGCATTTCAATATTGCCAAAAGGCCCTTTTGGGTAGTCTAATCCGCCCTTTTTAAACATACCAAATGGCGCTTTGGTATAATATATTCGTATATCAACTAATAATAGCTGTTGATTGCAACAAATAAGATAAGTTATTTTATATTTTTTAACAAAACAAATAGTCTCTTCTTATATAAAATAACTACCTTTGCAACGCATTAAGAAAAGTGCATCAGCGTTTCGCGTTCGAGTGAAGCGTTTTTTACATCAATCAGAAAATTCATATAATTTTTAATAGCAAATACTATATTTGTATGTATACAAAGGAAGAATTGGAGTCGATGGATATACCGGCTTTAATGGAAATAGCAAATCAACATGGTGTTAAGGTTACTCCTAACGACCAGTTGGAAGATGTTGTGTATGCCATATTGGATAAGGCAGCCGTTGATGCGGCAAGTGCAGCAAGTACTTCCAAGAAAAAAAGAACAAGAATAGTAAAGAAAGATACAAACAAGGTTTATACTGTAAAGGGTACTGACGGAGAGAATTTTGATTTGAAATCAGGCAAGCAGATTTCGGAGAACAAACCAGCAAAACTGTTCAGTGACCTACCTGTGGCGGAAAACGATGTTGAACAGGAGGCTGAAACAGAGGAAAATATTGCAGAGCCAGCTGTTGAAACAGTCAACGAAGTAACAGAGCCACAAAAAGTTAAAGAAGAGGAGAAGGAACCTGTTGTAAAGACAGCCAAAAAGAGAGGCAGACCTAAGAAGCAGGAAGTGGCAGAAGAAAATTCAGAGCCTATAACTGAGCAACCAGCAGAAGAGCAGTTCAGTGTTCCTGAGGCAGAAATAGACAATCAGAATACTGGCGAAGAAGCTGATAAACAGTTAATAGAGCAACTGCAGGAAAAGATGGCTCAACATAACCAAGAACAGATTGCTGAACAGCAAGACGCTAATACTGGTGTTTGGGAAGGCGACCCTGGTGATGGTACTGATTTCATTACCATTATCGACCTGCCTATAGAGGATCAGGCAGCTATGCCAACACTTGACATCTTCGACCGTCCTACTATAATACCGCAGGAAGAGTATCAGGTTCAACAGCAAGTTCCAGTAGTTATAAAACCTGATTATGATTTTGAAGGTTTGATAACAGGCAATGGTGTTCTCGAAATAATGACAGACGGTTATGGTTTCTTGAGATCAAGCGATTACAACTATCTTTCTTCTCCCGATGATATTTACGTATCTCCACAGCAGATAAAAAAATATAGCTTGAAGACAGGCGATGTGGTAGATTGCACAGTAAGACCACCTCATGAAAATGAGAAATACTTTGCAATGAGCAATGTGAACAGCATTAATGGCAGAAATCCATCGGAAGTACGCGACCGCGTATCGTTCGAACACCTCACCCCACTATTCCCTGATGAGAAGTTCCAACTCTGCGGTAATAGAGAAACAACAAATCCGAGCATACGTGTTGTTGACCTGTTCTCACCAATCGGTAAGGGACAGCGTGCACTTATTGTTGCACAGCCTAAGACCGGTAAGACAATTTTGATGAAAGACATTGCCAATGCCATAGCAGCAAACCATCCGGAAGCATACATCATGATGCTGCTCATAGACGAGCGTCCAGAGGAAGTTACCGATATGGCTCGAACAGTGAACGCAGAGGTTATCGCTTCTACATTCGACGAACCAGCCGACAGGCATGTCAAGATAGCCGGCATTGTATTGGAAAAGGCAAAGCGCATGGTGGAATGCGGTCATGATGTTGTTATATTCCTTGACTCAATAACACGTCTTGCCAGAGCATACAACACAGTAGCACCTGCATCAGGTAAGGTGCTGACCGGTGGTGTTGACGCCAATGCCTTGCAGAAGCCTAAACGCTTCTTCGGTGCAGCAAGGAATATAGAAGGAGGCGGCTCGCTCACAATTATCGCTACAGCGCTGGTTGATACCGGTTCAAAGATGGACGAGGTGATATTCGAAGAGTTTAAAGGTACGGGTAACTCTGAAATCCAACTTAACAGAGCTCTTGCAAACAAGAGAGTATTCCCTGCTATTGATTTGGTACAGTCTTCAACAAGACGCGATGACCTGTTGCAAGACGCAACCACATTAAACCGCATGTGGATATGCCGCAAGTTCATTGCAGAAATGAATCCTATAGAGGCAATGAATACCGTGCGTGACCGCCTGGTACAGACACGTAGCAATGAGGAGTTCCTGTTGTCAATGAACGGGTAATCAACTCACTAGAACGATGCACGAAATAATTATTGCTCTCGGCTCTAATACAGATGACTCCCATTGCATCATCAATAAAGCTATAAGTGCTTTAAATGATGTAATGGTTAATATACAACCGACTCGTATCTTGGATAACGAGTCGGTTGATTTCATTAAAGAATGTATCTTTTCCAATGCACTTGTTAAAGGAAAATGCGCTCTTGAATTTGAGGAAATAAACAATAAGTTGAAGGAGATAGAAACAAAATTCGGCAGAACAAAAGCCGATGACGCCAAAGGAAATATAGTATTGGATTTGGACTTGTTGAAATATGACAATATTATATTGCACGAGCGTGATTGGAAGAAAGGCTACATTAATGTTCTGCTGGAGGAATTAAGATAGTATCACTTGCCTATCAGCCACTTATCGTCAATTTTCACAAACTTCATTTCACGCAATATCCTCTGCTGACGTTTGCTCACGTATGCTGAAGGAGCGATGACTTTATACTTCCTTGGATTAGGTAATGTGGCGGTAATTAATGCACATTGCAGCCTGCTAAGTTCACTTGGGGCGCATCTGTAATATCTTTTCGAAGCAGCACCGATGCCATATATGCCATCACCCATTTCTATTGAATTGAGATATACTTCGACTATACGCTGCTTGCTCCACATCATTTCAATAAGAACAGTGAAATAAGCCTCCAATCCTTTCCTCACCCATGAACGTGAAGGCCATAGAAAAACATTTTTGGCAGTCTGCTGACTGATGGTACTTGCACCATGCTTATTCTTTTTCTTATTCTTATTGTGCTCGACAGCCTTTTTAATGGCATCAAAATCAAATCCATCATGCTCCAGAAAATGGGCGTCTTCGCTGGCAATAACTGCCTTGACCATATTGACGGGCATCTCATCTAGATATACCCAATTGTGTTTAAGCTTAATATCTTTACCGTCACCTATCTGCTCTGCTGTTCTTATAATCATCAATGGGGTTATAAAAACAGGAACGTAACGATAAAAGAATACAGAAAGAATGGTGGTAACAAAAAATGCTACCACCACCCATTTTAATATCTTATAAATTAACTTTACTATCATTATTGAAGTGTACCAGCTTCTGCAGCCTTAATCATTTCCTGGCTTGCATACATATAAACCTCAACACGACGGTTCTGAGCACGACCTGCAGCTGTTGAGTTGTCAGCAACAGGGTTCTTTGAGCCCTGACCCTCAACAGACTTGATCTGTGTACCAGATACACCACAGCTCTTAAGATAGTTGCTAACGCTGTTGGCACGGCTTACAGAAAGAGGATTGTTTACTGCATCTGAACCTGTGCTGTCTGTATGACCATAGATAGCGACATCACAACCTGTGTTATTCTTCAATACATTTGCAAAGTTAGTAAGAGAATTCTTAGCAGCTGCATTCAAGTCAGCCTTGTTTGTTGCGAAAAGAATACCTGAATCAAATGTAACCTTAACAGCCTGAAGACCATTAGCATCTGTCACTTCCTGTACCTGTGCGTTCTTTACAGCTTCAGCTTCTGCCTTTACCTTATCCATCTTCTTACCGATGAGCACGCCTGCTCCTGTTCCAACAGCAGTACCTACAGCAGCACCAACAGCAGTGTTACCAGCCAACTTACCTACAATAGCGCCAAGCAAAGCACCACCACCAGCACCAATAGCTGCACCCTTCTGGGTATTATTACATGCTGAAACAATAACACCAAGGCAAAGAGCCAATGCAATTAACTTTAAATTTTTCATTTTCAATTTTAGTTTATAGTTTAAAATATCTTTAATTCGTTGCAAAGATAATCTATTTATTTAAAAACATGGTAATGTTTGCAACTTTTTTTGTACTTTTGCATCTAATATTACAAAAATTTACGTAATCATATTATGGCTAAAGAACTAAAAGACTTAACAAAAAGAGCTGATAATTATAGTCAGTGGTACAACGACCTTATCGTCAAGGCTGACCTTGCTGAGCAATCGGCTGTTAGAGGATGTATGGTAATCAAACCATATGGCTATGCTATTTGGGAAAAGATGCAGGCACAGATGGACAAGATGTTCAAGGAAACAGGTGTTCAGAACGCATATTTTCCTCTTTTAATACCAAAATCATTCTTGTCAAGAGAAGCTGAGCATGTAGAGGGTTTTGCAAAGGAGTGTGCTGTTGTTACACACTACCGCCTTCGCGCCAAGGAAGACAAGAGCGGTGTGGAGGTTGACCCTGCTGCAAAACTTGAAGAGGAACTGATAGTAAGACCTACGTCAGAGACAATTATATGGAATACATATAAGAATTGGATTCAATCATACCGCGACCTGCCATTGCTTTGCAATCAGTGGTGTAACGTTATGCGTTGGGAAATGAGAACTCGTCCATTCCTCCGTACATCAGAATTCTTGTGGCAGGAAGGTCATACCGCTCATGCTACAAAGGAAGAGGCTGAAGAAGAAGCACAGAAGATGCTGAAGGTTTATGCCGACTTTGCAGAGAACTGGATGGCTGTGCCTGTACTTCAGGGTGTAAAGAGCGAAACAGAAAGATTTGCCGGTGCTCTCGATACATATACTATTGAGGCTATGATGCAGGACGGAAAGGCACTGCAGAGTGGTACATCTCATTTCCTCGGACAGAACTTTGCCAAGGCATTTGATGTTACATTCCTTAACAAGGAGAACAAGCCAGAGTATGTTTGGGCTACTTCATGGGGTGTATCAACCCGTTTGATTGGTGCCCTCATCATGACACACTCTGATGACAATGGTCTTGTATTGCCTCCACGTTTGGCACCTATACAGGTTGTTATCGTACCTATTACTAAGGGTGCAGAACAGTTGGCAGCCATCACAGAGAAACTGACTCCTATTATCGATGAATTGCGCAAGAAGGGCATCAGTGTCAAGTATGACGATGCTGACAACAAGCGTCCTGGATTCAAGTTTGCAGACTATGAGCTGAAAGGTGTTCCTGTTCGTCTTGTTATGGGTGGCCGTGACTTGGAGAACGGAACTGTTGAGGTAATGCGTCGTGATACTCTTGAAAAGGAGACACGCCAGCTTGATGGTATCGTAGAATATGTAGAGCAGTTGCTTGAGGACATTCAGAAGAATATCTTTGAGAAAGCCCGCAAGTACCGTGATGAGCGCGTCTATGAGTGCGACAACTACGAAGAATTCAAGGAAAAGGTTAAGGACGGCGGATTCTTCCTCTGCCACTGGGACGGTACAGCAGAGACTGAAGCACAGATTAAGGAAGAAACACAGGCAACCATCCGTTGCGTGCCATTTGCATACGAGCAGACACCTGGTGTTGACATGGTAAGCGGAAAACCTGCAAAATGCCGTGTGATTATTGCAAGAAGCTATTAATTTTATAAGGTATCGTACATTTACACTAATATCTGAACGATTTTCGAATGTGCGATACCATTTTTTATACTACCTTTGTTCAAAATTATAAACTTAAAACAAGACAAAGATGGAAAAAACATGGAGATGGTTTGGCAAGAACGACAAGATTACACTTGCCATGCTAAAGGAAATAGGTGTAGAGGGTATCGTTACTGCTCTGCATGATGTTCCCTTAGGTGAAGTTTGGACACGCGAAAAAATTCGTGACCTTCGTGAGTATATTGAGAGTTATGGCATGCGCTGGAGTGTCGTAGAGTCACTTCCTGTAGTTGAGACAATTAAATATGGTGGCCCAGACCGTGACCATCAGATTGAGGTTTATAAGGAAAGTCTTCGCAACCTGTCAGCAGAAGGCATTCATACCATATGCTACAACTTCATGCCAGTGCTCGACTGGGCAAGAACAGACCTCACCCACCCTAACCCTAACGGAACAACAAACTTATACTTCTCTTATTCAGAGTTTGCTTATTTCGACATATATATATTAGGTCGTGAAGGAGCAAGAGAAGAATGGGCAACATTCCAGGTTCCAGGTTGTACATGTGAGCGCGACATCCTTGCTGAGGTTGACGAACTGAGAAAGAAGATGACTCCAGAGGATGAGCACAAGCTTGTTGAGAACATCATCATTAAGACCCAGGGATTCGTGAGTGGCAATATCCGCGAGGACGACGAGCATCCAATAGAGTTGTTCAGACAGTTGCTTGCCAACTACAAGAACATTACAAAAGACCAGTTGAGGGAAAACATGAAGTACTTCCTCAATGCCATTATGCCTACATGTGAGGAATGCGGCATGTATATGTGTGTACATCCAGACGACCCGCCATTTGCTATCCTTGGTTTGCCACGCATCGTTACTTGTGACGATGACATCGAATGGTTCCTCAATGCCGTTGACAATCCACACAACGGATTGACATTCTGTGCAGGTTCTTTGTCTGCAGGTGCTCACAACAACGTAGTAGAAATGGCAAAGAAGTACGCAAACAGAACATGGTTTGTACATCTCCGCTCATGCCATATCTTCGAGAACGGCGACTTTACAGAGGCTTCACACCTTGGAGGTCGTGCAGACATCATCGAATTGGCACGTATATTTGAAAAGGCAAATCCTAAATTGCCAATGCGTGTTGACCATGGAATGACAATGCTTGGCGATGAGAACAGAGGATATAATGCCGGATACTCATTCCTAGGCCGTATGTTTGCTTTAGGTCAGGTGCAGGGAATACTTGCAACAGTTGACCGTGAATTAGGTATCGAATATAAACAACCAGGTTTCTATGAATAATCTTTTTAATATCAAGGACAATGTTACCGTTATTACAGGCGGTACAGGTGTATTAGGACGTGCAATAGCAAAGTATCTGGCTCTTGAAGGTGCCAAAGTTATAATCCTCGGACGCAAGGAAGAGGTAGGAAATGCCATCGTTGAGGAAATAACCAAGGAAGGCGGTTGCTGTGAGTTTATGAAGACTGACGTTATGGACAAGGCCGTGGTTCAACAGAATTGTGATGATATCATTGCAAAGTATGGTCGCATTGACACACTTCTGAATGCAGCAGGTGGCAATATGCCAGGCGCGACAATCACTCCTGACCAGACATTCTTTGACTTGCAGAGCGAGCAGTTTGAAAAAGTTCTTAACCTGAATCTTACAGGTACTGTTATTCCTACACAGATTTTCCTCAAGCCAATGGTTGCTCAGGGCAAGGGAAGCATCATTAACTTCTCTTCAATGGCAGCATTCCGTCCAATGACACGTGTTTGTGGCTATGCAGCAGCAAAGGCTGGCATCAGCAATTTCACAGCTTACATGGCAACAGAGTGCGCAAAGAAGTTTGGCGAGGGAATACGTGTAAACGCTATTGCTCCAGGTTTCTTCATCACAGAGCAGAACCGTTCACTCTTGACAAATCCTGATGGTACCTATACACAGCGCGGTCAGGATGTTATCCGTCAGACACCATTCGGAAGAATGGGTGACCCTGATGAACTTTGCGGTACTGTCCACTACCTGATGTCAGATGCCTCTAAGTTTGTTACAGGTACAGTAGCAGTTGTTGATGGCGGATTCAACACATTTGCAATGTAATATAGAAACAGAAAAGTTGAAATAAATCTGTTGGCGATTAAACAAATGCCAACCGATGTATATTAATTAGGTGTGATTTTCGAGTCACACCTTTTATTATATCTTATGCCGTTAGCAAGACTTTAAAACCAATAATTATTAATATTATGCCTCCGATAAGTTCGGGTTGTATCTGCTTTGATATTTTCTTTCCAAATCTAATGCCAAGAAAACTACCTAAAAGTCCCATGAATAACGACACAAGACCTATTACAATCAAAGGAAAGCAAAGGTTTATCAAATCATTGTAACCTACACAAGCAAAGGATATTCCAACAGCAAGTGCATCAATACTTGTGGCAACAGCCAGCATTATCTGAGTCTTTAACGATGATGGATTAAAATGATGGTGTTCCTCATCGTCTGGTTCACGAGAATCCTTTATCATTTTAATACCAAGAAACAGCAAGATGGCAAAAGCAATCCAATGGTCAACGGTGTTGATATAGTCATAAAACTTATTAGTGCAGAGCCATCCTAACAAAGGCATGAGTGCCTGGAACAGACCGAACATAATGCTCATCTGAAGAAAGATTCTCCAGGTCCATTTGCCTTTGATAACACCAGCAACAATAGAAATTGCAAAACAATCCATCGCCAAAGCAACGGCAATCAATAATATATCCACTATTCCCATAAGCCTTGCAAAGGTACAAATAAAATTTTCGCAAACGTTAACGTTACTTATTTTTTTAGCATTATGCCATGTTATTTAAAAAAATTATTATCTTTGCATCATAGAACATTAAATCTTACACAATAAATATTTAAAACATGAAACCACTAAACAAACAATTCGCTCCTAAGAGCGTTATGCCTGAAAAGGTAATTCAGTTTGGTGAAGGTAACTTCCTTCGCGCTTTTGTTGATTGGATTATCTGGAATATGAACCAGAAGACAGATTTCAACGGTTCTGTAGTTGTTGTTCAGCCTATTGCACAAGGTATGGCAGATTGGCTCAACGGACAGGATTGCCTTTATCACGTAAACCTTCAGGGTCGTGAGAATGGTCAACCAGTGAATACACTCGAGCGTATTGATTGTATCAGCCGTGCTCTTAATCCATATACACAGAATCAGGCTTTCATGGCTCTTGCTGATCAGCCTGAAATCCGTTTCGTTATTTCAAATACAACAGAAGCAGGTATTGCATTTGACCCATCATGCAAGCTTGAGGACGCTCCTGCATCTTCATATCCAGGCAAGCTCGTTCAGCTTCTCTATCGTCGTTGGCAGACATTCAACGGTGACCCATCTAAGGGTCTTATCATTTTCCCATGTGAGCTTATCTTCCTCAATGGTCATGTGTTGAAGGATTGCATCAACAAGTATATCGAACTGTGGAAACTTCCAAAGGAGTTCAAGCAGTGGTTTGACGACCATTGTGGTGTTTACGCTACATTGGTTGACCGTATCGTTCCAGGTTTCCCACGCAAGGAAATTGCTGAGATTCAGGAGAAGATTTCTTATCGCGACAACCTCGTTGTACAGGCAGAGACATTCCACCTCTGGGTTATCGAAGCTCCAAAGGAAGTTGCAAAGGAATTCCCTGCAGACAAGGCTGGTCTTCACGTATTGTTCGTTCCTTCAGAAGAACCATACCACAAGCGTAAGGTTACATTGCTGAACGGTCCTCACACTGTTCTCTCTCCTGTTGCATATCTGTCAGGTGTGAACATCGTTCGTGATGCTTGCAACCATGAGGTAATCAGCAAGTACATCCACAAGGTACAGTTTGACGAGTTGATGCAGACTCTCGACCTTCCAATGGAAGAATTGGAGAAGTTCGCTGCTGACGTACTTGAGCGTTTCGACAATCCATACGTTGACCATCAGGTAACAAGCATCATGCTTAACTCATTCCCTAAGTTCCAGGCTCGCGACCTGCCAGGTGTTAAGACATATCTTGAGCGCAAGGGTGAACTTCCAAAGGGTCTTGTATTCGGTCTCGCTGCAATCATCACCTACTATAAGGGTGGCCAGCGTGCTGACGGTGCTGAAATCGTTCCAAACGACGACCAGAAGATTATGGATCTGCTTAAGGAACTCTGGGCAACAGGTGACACACAGAAGGTTGCTGACGGTGTACTTGGTGCTGAGTTTATCTGGGCAGAAGACCTTAATAAGATTCAGGGACTTAACGCTCTTGTTAAGCAGTATCTTGACATCATTCAGGATAAAGGCATGCTTGAGGCAGTTAAGACAATCCTCTAATATACAAGATTTTGTAATACGTATCAGATTGGTTAATTCGTTAGCCAATCTGATTTTTATTTATATCAGCCCATGAAGACTATAGAAACATTAAGAAATCTGGCAGGACAATACGAAACACGTGATTTTATAATTGGTGACCCAAGTTGGTTTATGCATCAGGTTGAAGGAAGAGCCAACATTGAGGTTACGGCATTCGTGGCATCGTCATTAAGTTATGGTTCAAGAAAGCAGTTCTTGCCAAAGATTCAATATATGCTTGATTGCGCTAACAATAATATATATGAATGGATTGTCAGCAATAGATATGCCATTGACATTCCTGACGATGATACCTGTTATTACCGCCTGTATAACCGTCATGCTATGAATCGGTTTCTTTCAGCATTGAAATGCCTTCTCGATAAATATGGCAGCATTGGAGAGTATGTTAAGAGTAGTTCATCTACAGGTTTAGAAGCTGTTAATGCCATAACCCAATGGTTTGCCAATAATGACGGCGGACCTGTAATACCAAAGGATACAACTTCAGCATGCAAACGTGTCTGTATGTTCTTACGTTGGATGGTAAGAGACAATTCGCCTGTAGATTTGGGACTATGGTCTGAATTCATCGACAAAAGAACTCTCATAATGCCTATGGACACACATGTGGTTCAAGAAGCGATATCACTTGGACTATTGAACAGCAAGAGCAATTCTATGTCAAATGCAATAAAACTTACAAACAAGTTAACAGAAATATTCCCGGATGACCCATTAAAAGGAGATTTCGCACTCTTTGGTTATGGTGTAAATAAGTAATCAACGTTTTATTTTGCAATTAGAGCAAAAAACCTTAACTTTGCTTACTTAAACGCAGATATATGAACGATTATATTGAGATAAAGGCCGCTAGAGTCAACAACTTGAAGAATGTTGACCTAAAACTGCCACGAAATAAATTCATTGTCATAACAGGTGTCAGTGGCAGTGGCAAATCATCACTGGCTTTCGATACACTTTATGCAGAAGGACAGAGAAGATACGTAGAAAGTCTTTCTGCATACGCACGCCAGTTTCTTGGCAAGATGAACAAGCCCGAATGTGATTATATCAAGGGATTGCCTCCTGCTATTGCCATTGAACAAAAAGTTGTGAGCAGAAATCCCCGTTCTACAGTTGGCACTTCAACAGAAATATATGAATATCTGCGTCTTCTCTTTGCACGTATAGGACGCACCATTTCACCAATCAGCGGTGAAGAGGTGAAAAAACATACCGTCGAAGATATTATCGACTGCATAAAGAAGTATTCAGAAGGAACTAAATTTGTAGTATTATCGCCTTTGAAGGTTCCAGAGGACAGAACTCTTGAGCAACAACTTCGGAGTGCTATACTTCAGGGATATTCTAGAATATTTGCCAAGGGTGACTTTCATCGTATTGAAGACTTCATTGAGAATATTAATTCCGAAGGAGACAATACTGACAAGTCTCCAGTATATATTGTCGTTGACAGAATGTCTGTTGATTTCTCGACAGATAGTATCTCACGCCTAACAGACTCTACAGAAACAGCATTCTACGAAGGTAATGGTGAATGCCGAATAATGTTCATGCCATCTATGCTCAGCTATGACTTCTCTACACGTTATGAGGCTGACGGTATGACCTTCGAAGAGCCTAATGAAAATCTTTTCTCTTTCAATTCACCTATTGGTGCATGCCCAGAATGCCAAGGATTTGGAAATATAATTGGCATTGATGAGAGACTGGTTATACCTAACACCAGCCTGAGTGTATATGACGGATGTGTGGTTTGTTGGCATGGTGAAAAGATGAAGATATGGAAAGAAGAGTTTTGCCGACGAGCAGCAATCAATGACTTCCCTATCTTTGAACCTTATTACAATCTCTCTCAGCAACATAAAGATTGGCTATGGCACGGACTTCCATCAGACAAGAATCGTCCTAAAGATGAACGCGTAAGCATCGACGATTTCTTTCAGATGGTAAAGGAGAACCAGTACAAGATACAATACCGAGTCATGATGAGCAGGTATCGTGGCAAGACAACTTGCCCATCTTGTCATGGCCAACGGCTAAAGAAAGAAGCTGAATACGTAAAGATTAACGGCAGAAGCATTACTGATATTGTTCAGATGCCTGTAAGCAGAGTCAAGGAATGGTTTGCTAACATTCAGTTGACCGAACACGAACATGCTATTGCCAAACGACTACTTGTTGAGATAAACAACAGACTACAGTTTCTGCTAGATGTAGGATTAGGTTACCTGACCCTTAACCGTCTGTCAAATACTTTGTCTGGTGGAGAGAGTCAGCGAATTAATCTAACCACATCACTTGGCAGTTCGCTAGTTGGCTCACTATACATACTTGACGAGCCAAGTATCGGACTTCACAGCAGAGACACAGAAAAACTGATAAATGTTCTCAAGGAACTTCAATCACTTGGCAATACGGTAATCGTCGTTGAGCATGACGAAGAAATAATTAATGCTGCCGATTACATCATAGATGTTGGCCCTGACGCAGGAACCAATGGGGGTAACATAGTATTCGAAGGCAGTTCTAGCACAATCAATGATTTGGCTATAGATAAATATCCTCAAAGCCATACCCTAAAATATCTGACTGGAAATCAGGCGGTACCAATTCCTATAGGTCGCCGTAAGTGGAACAGAAGTATCGTTGTCAAGGGAGCGCGCATGAACAACCTTAAAGGCATTAATGCTGAATTTCCTCTGAATGTAATGACAGTAGTAACTGGTGTTAGCGGAAGCGGAAAGTCAAGTCTTGTGAAAGGCATTTTATATCCAGCCCTAAAGCGGCATATCGGTGATGTTTGCGATGCACCTGGTGAGTACATGTCATTGGAAGGAGACTACGAAGCAATAAAACGAGTGGAGTTTGTAGACCAGAATCCTATAGGCAAATCTACACGTTCAAACCCAGCAACGTATGTAAAGGCTTACGATGCCATTCGTGACCTCTTTGCCGACCAACAACTTAGCCAGCAGATGGGATTCACATCACAGTACTTCTCATTTAATGCAGATGGAGGAAGATGTGACGAATGTAAAGGTGCCGGTGTGATAACGGTTGAAATGCAGTTCATGGCAGATATTGTATTAGAGTGTGAAGCTTGCCATGGCCAACGCTTCAAGAAAGATATTCTTGATGTACGTTTTGAAGGCAAGAATATTAACGACGTGCTGAACATGACCATCAGCGAGGCTATCGACTTCTTTACAGAACATAACCAACCTGTTATCGTTAAACGTCTAAAACCTCTCTATGATGTTGGCCTTGGATATATTAAATTAGGACAGAACTCTTCTACCCTTTCGGGCGGTGAAAACCAAAGAGTGAAATTAGCCTATTTCATCGGTCAAGAAAAGCAAGATCCGACGATGTTCATTTTCGATGAACCGACAACAGGTCTACACTTCCATGATATAAAGAGGCTTATCAGTGCCTTCAACGCACTTATAGACCGTGGCCATACTATTGTAATAATTGAGCACAACATGGATGTTATAAAATGTGCCGACCACATAATTGATATAGGACCAGAAGGTGGTGATTGTGGTGGAACCATTGTTGCTACAGGAACCCCAGAATATCTCAGCGGATGCAAGGAAAGTATAACAGGCAAGTATTTGAAGGATAAACTGTACTAATCATTTTAACGTATTTTATCATTCATAGTTACCCATTTCCCATTAAAAAGTAGTATCTTTGCATTCGCTAAAAAAGAAGAGCAGTTTAAAAGCCGATATGGCTCAGTTGGTAGAGCAACGCATTCGTAATGCGTGGGTCACGAGTTCGAGTCTCGTTATCGGCTCTTCTTTTTTCCCTCGATATCTTTATTTGTTGCGGAATTAGCTCAGTTGGTAGAGCATTGGCTTCCCAAGCCGAGGGTCGCGGGTTCGAGTCCCGTATTCCGCTCAATATAATAAAAGTTCGCACAATGGCGAACTTTATTTATTATTTGAAGTTTATATTCTCTAAAACTTAATGAGACAAGATACTAATTGCCTACTTATCTTTTGTTCAACAATCTGTCTATCTCTTCAAATTCTTTACCCATATTAAGGTTTAAGTAGATTCTATATAGTGGCATGGCCCATTTTTTCTGTTCCTTTGGCACCAGTTTCCTATATTTCTCCATATATGGCAAAGCCTTTTCATATACCGATTTTAGATATGACTTGTTTTCCTTGTCCTGTTCCATGTATTGCACAGGAATTAGGTAAGACATTCCTGCATGATAATATGCAGGTGCTATGGTGTCACAAATCGAAATAATCTTGTCGCACGTTTTAATACAATCAGTATATCTCTCCATAGCAAAGAGTGTTGACGACTTGGCATAGAGATAAAGAATATTCTTGTCGTCAAACTTCAATGCTTTTTCAGTAAGAGCAAGAGCCTCTGTCAGCATTTCTTTGGAATTGTAAAAGTCCATCAGATGAGGAAAGAAATAATTGAAATCGGGATATTTGTCAAAACCCATATTCAACGTTTCCTCATATTTGCGTTCATCACCTAATAGCTTATATGCCTCTGCCAGATACTGAATTACATACCGGGCATTTGCAGTATCACCCAATGCCAATGACGACCTTTTTAGTATCCGTTCTGCATCGTTCATGGCATAAGCGCAATATGTAGCAAGATATGCCACTCTCGACATGATGGTGTCACTATCATAGTACTTCATGCGCTCAAACATAGGATGGTCTATAGTTGTAAGATACAGGTCAAACAGTTCAAATGCAGACTTGTAGTCTTTCTTCTTCATAAAGAACGAACCGCCATAATATAGGTTAGGTCGATAAATAGATAACTCTTCAGAGTGCTTTTTTCTGAACTTCGGGCTTACTTTTCCCTTTTTGTTTGGTGCAGCATCTACAGAATCGAGCGCTATCAATATGTCAAACATTTTCTTTGTCTGACTATAAATTATGGCTGTATCATACTTCTGTTTCAGATACAGTTTTTCATTTCCTGCTTCGTATTGCTTCTTCACAGCCTGATACCAAAGCAGATATATTTTAGTGTTTTGTTTGTTTTCCGGATTCTTCTCAAGCAGTTCCTTCATCAGTTTCTCTGCTCGATCCAAACTATTGCCGCTCTTAATATAAGACCGTGCTTGACTGATCTCTTTCTTTTGAGCCATCAAGCACGGTGTTATCATGATTAAGAGAAGCGTTAGCAAAGCTTGCTTCGTCATTAATATAAGGTTTGTTCTACAATCTTTTTAATTACTTGTTCAGGAGTTTCTCCATCTCTGAAGACTTAGCTGCATCACCGAGTGCATAGTAAATCTGATAGAGAGGATATGCCCAGTTTACAGAAGAACGAGTTGGGTCAAGTTCCTTTGACTTCTCAAGATAAACCTTAGCTTCTGAAAGAACTGCCTTTACCTTATCGGCATTAGCCTTTGTCAGACCACCAGTATTCTTGTCAGCCAACTGGTCTTTCAGTTCAATAGCCTTTGAGTTCAGACAAACACCGGCATTGAATATAACCTGTACGAAGTTAGGATCCAGTTCTGCTGCCTTCTGATAAGCAACAACAGCCTCGTCCCACTTACGTGCGTTCATCAGAGCCTCACCCTTGAGAGCCCATGGCATCTTGTTCTGAGGAGCAATCTTGATTTCATCTTCTACCCATGCCATCATAGCATCCTGGTCACCTGCCTTGCTGTAGTATTCCATCAACAGGTTGAAGTAGCGCTGCTCCTGTGGGTCTTCAGCGTGGAACTTCTTAAGGATATTCAGATATGCAACTGAGTCTTCCTTTGTTGTTGCGCCATCCTTAGCTGCAAAGATAACGATTTCAGAAGCTTCCTTAGCCTTAGTAGAATCCTCTGCTGCCATCAGAGCATACTTTGTAGCTGTCTTATAGTCCTTGTTCTGATAAGAAGCCAGACCGATAAAGTAGCAAACTTCAGAGCGATACTGGTCTGGACCGAGGTCAACACCAGTGAAGAGAGTGCTCTCAGCACCGTCGATATAAAGACGCCAGTCTTTTACTGCTTCAGCGAGGTTCTTCTTGTTATACTCAGCAAGACCGATGTTGATGATGTGTGGACGCATCATTTGCCATGTCTTCTGGTTCTCAGAGCGGAAACGAATCTTTACCTTACCCTTTTCATTTGGCTGCTGATCATACTCGTCGCACTTAATGGCTGCTTCAAAAGAAGCAACAAGAGCGCGGTTCATGCCTACAGTATCGTATGGATTATTTTGCTTCTTCAACTGGTTCTCAGTCATAATCTGCTGATTTTCCATGTAGATAGCATAGTTCATCTTGCTCAGAGCGTTCCAAGCCTTAGCCTTGTCTGTTGTCTGATCTGATGTCAGAGCAGGAGTTATCATCTTGATAGCCTCTGCGTGCTGTCCCTTAGCACTGAGTTTTTCAGCCTGCTTAACCAGGTCGTCCTGGGCGTAAGAGGTGGTAGCTACGGCTGCCATAACTGCCATCATAAATAACTTTTTCATTTTCTTATAAATTTTAGTTTGACAATAATTTTTTATTCTAGCTTTGTTTATTCGTCTCCGTCAGTAAAGTCAACTACAGGTGCATTGTCCATGTCAGCAGTGCCAATGCCTTCTTGTGCATTGTCGGCAGAATCGTTCATCTCTTCTGCTTCGATTTCCTCATCTGTTGAAGTCATAACCTTGCAGACACTTGCTATGGTATCGTTCTTCTTTGAAAGGTTAATCAGTCTGACACCCTGTGTAGCACGTCCCATTACTCTAACCTCGGCAACTTTCAGACGAATCAGGATACCGCTCTTGTTGATAATCATAAGGTCATTCTCATCGGTCACAACCTTAATGGCAACCAGTCTACCTGTCTTTTCTGTCACTTCAAGTGTCTTGACACCCTTACCGCCACGTTTTGTCTTACGGTAGTCTTCTATAGATGTGCGCTTGCCGTAACCGTTTTCACTAACCACCATGATGGTTTCGCTCTCTGGTTCGTTAACACAAACCATTCCTACCACCTCGTCATCACCGCCATCGAGAGTCATGCCACGCACACCGGTTGCAACACGTCCCATTGGTCGTACATCTTGCTCGTTGAATCTGATGGCGCGTCCGTTACGATTAGCAAGTATTATCTCGTTGTTGCCGTTTGTAAGGCGAACACCAACCACACGGTCGTCTTCCAGTATGTTGATTGCTATCACACCATTTGTTCTCGGACGGCTATATTCTTTCAGACAAGTCTTCTTGATAATACCGTTCTTGGTTGCAAACATTACGTTGTGACTCTGCAAGAATTCTTCGTCGCCGAAGTTCTTTACTCTCAATACAGCATTGATTGCATCATCCGGTTCGATGTTAAGCAGGTTCTGTATAGCCCTGCCCTTAGAGTTCTTGTCGCCCTCTGGTATTTCATAGCACTTCTGCCAGTAGCAGCGTCCCTTCTGAGTGAAGAAGAGAAGCGTGTTGTGCATTGTAGCCGGATAGATGTATTCTGTAAAGTCATTATCACGGTGGCGTGCAGCCTTAGCCCCCACTCCACCACGGCTTTGCTCGTGGAATTCTGACAATGGCGTACGCTTGATGTAGCCCATGTGCGAAATTGTTATTACCACTGGGTCGTCTGGATAGAAGTCTTCAGCATTAAACTCATGGTCAAACGGAATAACCTCTGTCTTTCTCTCGTCACCATACTTCTCTTTCACCTCGAGTAGGTCGTTCTTCATTACCTCCTTGCACTTCTCAGGATTATCGAGAATCTCCTGCAATTCTGCAATAAGCTTCATCAGGTCTTCATATTCCTGATGCAACTGTTCAACACGCAGACCGGTAAGCTGTGACAGACGCATGTCGACGATTGCCTTTGACTGAAGTTCATCAAGATTGAAGCGCTCTTCAAGATTGCGTTGAGCATCGCTTGGAGTCTTGGAATTGCGGATAATGCGTACCACCTCGTCGATGTTGTTCACGGCAATTATCAAGCCTTCCAATATATGTGCTCTCTCCTGTGCCTTCTTGAGGTCATGCTTTGTACGACGAATAGTTACGTCATGGCGATGCTCTACGAAATAACGTACACAGTCTCTCAGTGAAAGCATCTTAGGACGCATCTTGCCGTGTGTGCCTGGTATTGGCACAAGGGCAATGTTGTTTACAGAGAATGAACTCTGCAGCGCAGTCATCTTGAACAGTTTGTTCAACAGAACATTTGCATTTGCATCGCGCTTTACGTCAACCACGATACGCATACCCTGTCGGCCGGTCTCATCATTAACGTTGGCCACGCCTTCTATCTTGTGTTGATTTGCCAGGTCTGCAATATAAGCCACGAGGTCTGCCTTGTTAACGCCATAAGGAATCTCTGTGACTACAATCTTATCGTGCGTATCGCCACTTTCTATTTCTGCCTTTGCACGCATTACGATACGTCCACGGCCTGTTTCATAGGCATCGCGCACGCCCTGTAATCCGTAGATATAAGCACCAGTCGGGAAGTCAGGAGCTGGTATATACTGCATCAATCCCTCTGTGTCAATATCAGGATTGTCAATGAAAGCGCAGCATCCGTCAATCACTTCACCCAGATTGTGTGTAGGCATATTGGTAGCCATACCCACAGCGATACCGTTTCCACCGTTAACGAGAAGGTTAGGTATCTTGGTTGGCATTACACTTGGTTCTGTCTGGGTGTTGTCGAAGTTAGGTTCCATGTCAACGGTTTCCTTCTCCAGGTCGTCCATCACACTTTCACCCATCTTTGACAGACGGCACTCTGTATATCGCATGGCAGCTGGAGAGTCGCCATCCATAGAACCGAAGTTACCCTGACCGTCAACCAATGTATATCTCATGTTCCACCATTGTCCCATGCGCACCAATGCTCCATACACAGAGCTGTCGCCGTGTGGGTGATACTTACCGAGCACCTCACCGACTACGCGTGCACATTTCTTGTGTGGTTTGTCGCTTGTGTTACCAATGCCCATCATACCATATAATATACGGCGATGAACAGGTTTAAATCCGTCACGCACATCAGGCAGCGCACGTGCAACAATTACCGACATCGAATAGTCAATATATGAAGACTTCATTTCGTCTTCAATATTAATTTTAATTATTCTGTCGTTGTCAAATGTCTGATCCATTTAATTTTTATTCTATTTTTTAGTTGTTTCTATCTATCCATTTTTTGCTCCAGACTCCGCTAGAGGGCATTTTAAGCGCTTCTGACGGCCTTTCGCATAATTTATGCAAAGTTACATAAAAAATATTATACAGCAAAATTATTAAGTTTTTTTGTCAACAGAGCCGTGTTCTGTTATTTATTTTTAAGTTGTAAATATAGTTTCTTTTTCCCAATCGGTCCATTTGCGTATGCTAAGTGGCCCACTTAGGTGTGCTAAATGGTGCAGTTAGACAACGGAAGTGGCACAGTTATTTCTTGCAGATAAATGGCAAGGATAAATCAGACTTTGGCACAGTATTTGCAAATAGCATAAAGAACGCAATTTATAAACACATTATTATATATGAGCAATCAGTTTTCACCTAGAGTGTCAGAGATTTTGTCATACTCAAGAGAGGAGGCATCGCGACTAGCCAGTTCATCAGTTGGTCCGGAGCACCTTTTGCTGGGCATGATGCGATTAAAAGACAGTCCGGCACTTGAGATTATGGTCAGACTGAACATAGACTATAAAAACATTAAGACAAAGCTTGAAGACAGGGTAAGAAACGACGACCCGCTGTCTTATCCTGCAGCATCAGAACTGGTGCTTAACGAAAGGGCAAGCAATATACTCAAGCTGTCGGTGCTGGAAGCACGACTGCAACACATGCAGAAGGTTGACGAGCAGCATCTTCTGCTAGCCATACTGCATGACAACGCTAACAACGGAGCTAAACAGGTTTTAGAAATGAACGAGATATTTTACGACGACGTAAAGGCACTTTTGCTTAACAAGCAGAACAAGGAAATAGAAGCTGCACTCGGACTGCCTGAAGAGGATGAAGACGAGGAGTTTGCCAACGATTCTGTGGGCAGCAGCGGTGCCAAGGCACAACATACGACAAAGACACAAACAAAGTCTTCTACACCGGTTATCGACAACTTTGGTACTGACCTTACACTTGCTGCCACAGAAGGAAAGCTCGACCCTGTGGTTGGCAGAGAAAGGGAGATACAGCGAGTTATCGAGATTCTGGGCAGAAGAAAGAAGAACAATCCTATACTCATCGGCGAGCCTGGCGTAGGCAAGAGTGCCATTGTAGAGGGATTGGCGCAGATGATAGCCAACCGTACTACATCGCCAATGCTCTTTGGCAAGCGCATCGTGAGTCTAGACCTGACTGCCATTGTGGCAGGCACAAAATACAGAGGCCAGTTTGAAGAGCGCATAAGAGCACTTATCAAGGAAATAGAACAGCATCAGGAGATAATAGTGTTCATCGATGAGATTCATACATTGGTAGGTGCAGGTTCTACTCCAGGCTCTATGGACGCAGCAAACATACTGAAACCAGCCTTGGCTAGAGGTACGATACAGTGCATAGGTGCGACAACACTCGACGAATACCGCAACTCCATTGAGAAGGACGGTGCGCTGGAACGCAGATTCCAGAAAGTGCTTGTAGAACCAACATCCGCAAAAGAGACACTGCTTATCCTGCAGAACATCAGAGACAGATATGAGCATCACCATCAGGTAAGGTACACCGATGAAGCTCTTGAGGCATGCGTCAGACTGACTGAACGATACATCAGCGACCGCCAGTTCCCTGACAAGGCCATCGATGCCATGGACGAGGTGGGTTCGAAAATGCACCTCAGCGAAAACAGCATACCAAAGGAGATTACAGAAAAGCAAGCAGAATTAGAGCATGCCAAGGATAGAAAGAATGCCGCTGTAAGAAATCAGAACTTTGAACTCGCAGCCGGTTATCGCGACAAACAGACAAGGTTGGAAGCCGAACTGAAGCTGATGAACGAGAAGTGGATGAGCGGAGAAAGCGGAAATAGACCCACTGTCACTGAATCTGAGGTTGCAGATGTCGTGTCGATGATGACAGGTGTTCCTGTGCAACGCATGGCAGAACAAGAAGGCATACGACTGAAAGGCATGTCACAGGAGCTGAAGAAAGTTGTAGTGGCTCAGGACGCCGCCATAGAGAAGATGGTTAAAGCCATCCAGCGCAACCGCGTCGGCCTAAAGGATGCCAACCACCCTATCGGTGCATTCATGTTCCTTGGCCCAACAGGTGTCGGAAAGACTTATCTGGCAAAGAAACTGGCTGAGTTTATGTTTGGTTCAAGCGATGCTCTTATACGAGTAGACATGAGCGAATATACAGAGTCGTTCAACGTTTCCAGGCTGATTGGCGCACCTCCAGGTTACGTAGGTTACGAGGAAGGCGGACAGCTGACAGAGAAAGTACGTCGTCGCCCCTACTCTATCGTATTGCTCGACGAATTGGAAAAAGCACATGGCAATGTGTTCAACCTGCTTTTACAAGTACTCGACGAAGGTAGATTGACCGATGGCAATGGCAGATTTGTTGACTTCCGAAACACGGTCATCATCATGACCTCAAATGCAGGCACTCGTCAACTGAAGGATTTCGGTCGCGGCGTCGGTTTCAACAGCGGACAGGTTGGCATTGCCATGAACGAGCAGGACAAGGAGCATGCACGCAGCATCGTTCAGAAAGCATTGTCAAAGCAGTTCTCACCAGAGTTCCTCAACCGTCTTGACGAGATTATAACCTTCGACCAGCTAGACCTAGAGGCAATAAAGAAAATTGTTGACATAGAACTGCGCGGACTTTATCAGCGTATCGAGTCAATAGGTTACGCACTTGAGGTTAGCGAAGAGGCAAAGGTATATGTTGCAGAAAAGGGCTACGACGTACAATTCGGTGCTCGCCCTCTAAAGCGTGCCATCCAGAACTACATAGAAGACGAAATCAGCGAAATGATTATCAATGGCGACATCAAGCCCGGCGATACTATATCAATAGTAAAAGATGGTGACAAGATAAAGGCTGAGGTTAAGAAATAAAATCTCATACAATTGAGATTTACATTTACAGGCAACGGGTGGTTTTATCCACCCGTTTTATATATATATATTATTTTTTATAGTTTCTATAGAATAGAACAAGATTTTGGCAACGAAGTTTTGTGATTTAGTTAACAAATCAAAGACTTTTGCTTTTAATAATTAAAGTGCCTTGTTCCTGTATAGAATGAATCGCCATTGATTTGAACCTCAAATCCAATTCGATGTTTTCCGTAATACATTTTTTCACTTTGTCTATAAACGACTATATAATTATTGTTTTTGTCATATATGTTAAAACCGATAAAGAAAGAATCAACTGAGCATAGTGGTTTATAAGGGTTGCTTTCATCTATAAATCTTATTTTTTCATCAAAAGTGACACGGTCTACATATAAGTTAAATTCAGAAGTATCTTTATAAATTGTTATGCTATTATCCCAATTAAATATGATATCCATCTCATGTTGGATACTATCTTTATCTAAAAAAGTGATATTTTTATATGTATCTCCTTTACGAATAAACAAACTATTTAAATGTAATTTAATGCAAGTTACCTTTTCTTGTATTTGTTCACGTATAGAGTTATTGAAATTGTGTCCCCAATATGCACCTGCATCTATGTCATTAATACGAATAAAGGATAGATAAGATAAAACATATAGAATTATGATGATAGAAATTATAAGTATCCAAATAATTTTCTTCAAATTCTTTTTTTTCATAGTTGTAAATTAAAACAGTATAAAATTGTATTTAAAATTCAAAATACCTGGTTTCAAGTTCTCATCTCCTGGATATTGAGAATTAAACCATGATTGTATGCCATTTTTGAAAGTATACCATTTTTCGAAACTGTCATTTGTATTAATATGTATATATGCTTGGATATTAAATTCGCAAATACCTAAGAATGCCCATCATAATATTAAGTTATAACTCGTTCAATAATTTTATCCTTTGAATATAGTTCTTCTTTTTTATATCTCTTTTAAACCTTTCTTTTTCATCGTTTAATCTAGTTATATTAAATATACCTTTGCTTAATAATTCAATGTCAAATTCAAAAGCAGGTTCATGATTATCCAAAATTATTATTTTATCAGGAAGCATTTCTATTTTTCGGAATCGATAGTCATAACAAAATTCAGAGGGTTCTGTTTGTAAAACGATTTTTTTTAATAATAGACTATTCTTATTATGATTATAAACTTCCAATTCTAATCTGAAATCACAATGCGTAAAATAACATTTAAAGAACAGATACAAGTCGTGTTCTCTTAATATTTTTTTTGCAAATAACCAATCGTTTTTGTAATTATTAGCTCTGAACTGTTCAGTCATTTCAAGAAGTCTATCTAATTGAATATCACAATAAGTATTAGCGATGCGGAAACCTTTCTCTATTAAACTTAAATAATATTCATATCGTTTTTCCCATGACATGATTTCCAAATAAGATTGTTGTTCATACTTATGAAAAGGAATTTCTATTTTTAAAACTTCGTCATAAGGAAGCAATCGCACTGTTATTTCATTGATTTTATCAGATGGACATATGCTAATCATTTTGAAATTATCAATTTCTATTTTAAATTTACGAACAGCTTTTGACAAATAGTTTGAAATAAAACGGCTGTTGTCGCTAAACTTATATGAAAAATTTTTATCAATACCTGAGTCATACTCTGGTTCTATGTGCAATGATATATACCTTAATTTCATAATCACGGTCTTTTATGCTTATTTTTATCTAATTGTTCTCTAAATTCATCAGCTCTTTTCTTCTCATAATCCAAAATTCTTTCCCATGTTCACCACCACGCGGTTGTTGCCCAAGTGGTCTTTCAGATAGTAGTGATATTCCGGTATCGTATCGTTAAACGTGATATATCCGCCATCTATGAGAATCTTTATCAAGACATTGTTTTCGTATATCATGTTACTCTTGTCTATAAAACAAGAGCTATGCCCGCTTAGGTTTAGGCAGAATGCTATTGTTATGATTGCTAATAATGATTTTTTCATAAAAATGAAAATATTTATTTAAAATGTTTGTCTACATAGTTTAATATACGTTTAGCCCTAATTGTGTCATGCCGAGCTGCTACATTATTATCTAAAATCAAATCTTTTAAATATAAGGTGTCATTATGTATTGTTATGACATATGTCTTGTTGTAGTCAAAGTCACAATTATTAAGCAAGTATTCAAGAACAGCCCATGACGTACTGCTGGCAGCCCAAAATAGAGCAGTATACCCTGGGTCAGCAGTAAAGTCAATGTCTGCTCCTGCCTCAATTAGAAGTTTCGTCTTTTCTAAGCTTAAGTATGCTGTTGTCAAAGGTGTTTTGTCGCATCGTCCATGTGTTAATATTTCATCTTCTTTAACGTAATCATTTGGATTGCCACCATATTGCAATAAATATTCTAAAATTTCTATAGACACAAAAAGTCCTGCAGCCTCGGTTATTGGTGATATGCCCGAGCATTTGTCATGAACATTTGGATTTGCGCCATGTTCAAGCAAAAATTTTACAGCGTCAGGGTTGTCATTCCATACAGCCCATGACAGTAAGGTTTTTCCAAATTTCGGCTCTCTACAATCAATATCATAATGATTGCGCTCTAATAGTTCTTCTGCCCTTTTAAAATTATTTTTTGATATGGCTTTTGCAAAATCCCAATTTTCTGTATTTTCCCAAAGTTCTATGTCGTATGCTAAATAGTTTCTATCATTATCAGTACAAGAAACAAAAAACTGTATAAGTTTTATTTCGAATTCCAATATTTCGAATCTAAATTTGTATCTCGCGTAATCTATGACAGAAACAAATAGTAAACAAAATAATATACATAATAGCTTTTTCATTTTTTTCCTCCTCTAATCTCTTTATAGTGGTGTCAATTAAAAACCGTCCATCTTCACCGCCACCACGCGGTTGTTGTCCAAGTGGTCTTTCTGATAGTAGTGATATTCTGGTATCGTTCAGCATAATATATCCGTCATCATTAAGAATCTTTTTTAGGACATAGTTTTCGTATATCATGTTGCTCTTGTCTATAAAACAAGAGCTATGCCCGCTGAGGTTTAGGCAGAATGCTATTGTTATGATTGTTAATATTAATTTTTTTCATAAATTATAAAACTAAAAGAATTAATAATTTAGATATTTTCCCCATGGAGGTGAAAGATAACCAGGAAACCCTACAGTTATATTATATGTCTTGTTGTGTCTGAAATGATGTTTTATCTCTTTCATAACCACTTGTTTAATAAATATTTCATTTTCTCCAGAATCGTTCGAATATATTATAGACATTTTTATTTTATGTTCATGAAAATACTTATTTATTGTGTTTAGGTCATTTCTACATAATTGAGTTCTACGAGTTCTGTATTCAGGTACATTAACTACATAACCATTTTTATCTATTTCGCATATAAAATATCCATAATAGGTAAGAGAATCAAGCATGTTAAAAACGTGGCTTTGACCTAAACATTCACACATCGCATTTAGCATTACGGTTGAATTATGTTCCATTCCATCAAAACCAAATTTAATATCAATTTGACTTTTGGAAATTAAAGGAATAAATAGTAGAGATATTAATAGATATAGTTCTCTCATTTTTTATAGGCAGAATTTATAATTTTTATTAAACTAAAAGGAGATACATTGGTTAAAACACGGTAGTTCTTATTTCCAATATTGTTTTCAATGTTGTGTTTAGCATATGCATTAGCACAGTACCGTCAATCTTTACCACCACGCGGTTGTTGCCCAAGTGGTCTTTCAGATAGTAGTGATATTCCGGTATCGTATCGTTAAACGTGATATATCCGCCATCTATAAGAATCTTTTTCAAGACATTGTTTTCGTATATCATGTTACTCTTGTCTATAAAACAAGAGCTATGCCCGCTGAGGTTTAGGCAGAATGCTATTGTTATGATTGTTGATAATGGTTTTTTCATAATTTTCTAATAAACAAAATTATTCGAAATTTATCTTGTAATTATATTGGCATGATTTTTGTAATTACTCAATAGTGAAAGCGTTCTTTATCTTTGGGGCCTGTAAAATATACTTTATTATTTATCCCTATGATAAAACCTACCCTTTTCCCACCATAAGGCATCTTCTTTTTCTGTCTATATACTCTTATGGTATTGCTTTTATCGTACATAACAACTGAGACGAATAGAGAATCATCTGTATCATGCAACTTCATACGGTAATCATAATCACTCATAGGTAAAGTTTTTGATGATATCTCAATCTTTTCTATATGTAAATCATATTTCAATTTATTCATTCTAATTGTTACGCTATTGTCCCAATTAAATTTGATATCAGCCTTATACTGGGCATTATCGTTGTCAAACAACGGTATATCAGTATATGTATCTCCTTTATGTATAAACCAACAATGTGGATAGAGTTGAAGACGTGTTTTGTAATTCAAGATTTTGTCATCCTTACAAGAACCTATCTGCTCCCATGTATCAATTTGGTTCATCTGCACAAATGGCATATAACATAAGATGAATATAGCCAATAAATGAATAAAGACTATTATAAAACATGCAATTATCTTCTTCATGACAATAATTTTAGAATTTAATGCAAATATAATAAAACGACAGGTTATTCTTTCATAATTAGTCTACTAATTTCAAAGAATAGCCTTTAAATATCAATTTTCATTTTGGCATTCATAATTTAGGACTGAAAATCGAAAGAATATGTTCAATAATTATTATATTTGCAAAACATTAGTATCCAGTTAAAATCGTGACTCAGATGTCGTTAATTATTAAAGAAAAAGGCATTATAAATAGATTCTTTTTATTGTGTATAAATATTTTTATATTTTTGAATATTTATGGTAATGATTCCATTCTTGTTGATAAAGAATGGACAGAGAGACAAACCATTTTTTATAGTGGTACTGATATATATTCAATCGGAGAAGACTCATTGATTGAAAATAATGGAATAGGGTGTGGTCATAGTTGCAAAAAAATTATATTTTATAGTAATAACAAGTTTAAAATACAATATCCAAATGGTATAATCCGTTTTGGGGAATGTTTTATCAAAGACGATTCGCTTACCATTATTTTTGATAAAAGAAAAAGAAAAGAGAAAAAGAAATACCAGTTTAAAATAAAATACAGGATTCATAAACAAAGCCAAACTCTCTATCTGTTTGAAATAAATGACATTTGTTGTTACATTTTCTGTCACTATTATAAAGATAATCTTTAAAATCAGAAATTTATGAGAAAGTCATTAATCACAATAATTTTATCTATTATAATTACATTCTCATGCACAAAAGGGCAACATGATAAGAGTGATAAAACCAATGATACGATTGAAGTGTGTTATTTAAAAGGATGGAGAAAGTCAAGCATCCCTGTTAGTTGCCAGGAGTTTGCAAAAAGTGTTCAACAAATAGATGTTGATACTACTATATTTATAAATAAAGAACTTTTCGGTGAATTGAACAAGTGTTTTATAACCAAAAAACAAATAGACACCCTATATTGTGATACAAAGATTCTGATAAAAAAAGACTCTTTACACTTATGTTTATATGACTGTGATTGCGATAGCAACCAAACGGCAATCGACTTACAAACAATTTACAAATTAAAAACAATCTCTGGCTATTATAATTTTTGGACCAAAGAAATGCTCTCTTATCAAAAAGAAATCGAGATGTTTGGCATACCCAATAATTATAAATACTATAATGAAGACAAACACTTGGATACTATTACTTTAATTAAGGATTTAGGTAAGCCTGTGAAAGTATTATTAGTAAAAGAAAATTAGGTATATAAAATCATTTCACTGCATTCATGCATCAGTCTCTATCATCAAGGACTCTGAAGCGTGAGCGCCTTGATTGAAGGTAATCAATATCTATATCTGCCGTTGCAACATATACTGTGTCAGACTTGCAACGGCAGATTGTTTTTCCTAAAGGCTCGATAATGGCACTGCCACCAGCATAACGGCAATAGGAATCACAACCTACACGGTTGACACATATCATATAACATTGATTTTCTATAGCTCTTGCTCTTGTCAGAATCTGCCATGCACGCTGACGGGCAACAGGCCAATTGGCTACAAGAATTATAGCATCATACACGCCACCATTACCATAGCGACTCCAAACAGGGAAACGAAGGTCATAGCAAACGAGAAGCAATAGGCGCAGACCACAATATTCGACTATTGTATGGCTGTTGCCGGCTGAATAATGGCGGTCTTCGTGACCATAACTGAAAAGATGATGCTTGTCATAGTAACTGACTTTTCGACTGCGGCCATCTACAAAATACATTCTGTTTACATAACTTCCTTCAGATGTACGAATAGCAAGACTGCCACAAACAGCACAATTATATCTCTCTGATGCATCACGCATCCACGCAAGGGCAAGAGATGTCTCTTCGTCTTCTGCTATGCCATCTGGTTCGGTAGCAAATCCCGTTGCCCACATCTCTGGCAATACGTATAAATCAGAACCGCTATTCTCTGCCAATAATTGTTCTGCCTTTCTGATATTCTCTGAAGGCGAAGCCCATGTTATGTCGAATTGAATTATGGTTGTCTTCATTGTCTTTCAAAACTTAATATAAGAGCTTCCTTACTATTGTCGTCAATTCTGAAACGATTGTCCGTCCGCTCACCTACAAGCCATAGAATATCTCCTTCAGAATCTGCGATAACAAGCTTTGATTTTTTCTCAAACACACTTCGTTTACGGTCTGTTAAATAATCACTTACAAGTTTTGAGCCTTTCATTCCAAATGGTATGAAACGGTCGCCATTATCAACACTCCTTATCGTGAGCGGGAATTTGACTCTTGAGGCATCAATGGTGGCAACATCACTATCAAGTGAAATAGTAAAAGTATCATCAACTGGTACCTGTTGAACGCGCCATTTTAGTCCTCCACTTACATATATGCCTGGTTCTGGAATTTTAAACGGTTTCATCGGAGCATGCTTCTCGCAAACAACGATTTCACCGCGATCGAAAAGCAAGTCATAGTTGTATGATGAGAATATGCTACCAGTGGGCAAATAAAGATTTGATGATATATTCTCAATCTGCAAAGGAGAGAATCCGAAACTTGATAGCATCTTAAACAGAACGCATTCTGGAGACGGTTCAGATATGAGTTTGGATATATCGATGTGAAGGCAATTGTCTTTGCTGTATGACACACGCTTTACTGATGCTTCTATGGCATTATCGTAAACAGCAATGGCATCAGATATTCTTTCTGCAGTCTGCTGAATGCACTCATCGGCACTTGGATTTATCTCACGCAGAAGGGGCATGATGTTAAGACGAATCTTATTACGGACAACATCATCAACAAGATTGGTGCTATCGGTAATATAGTCTTGACCGATGGAATGGAGATATTGTTCTATTTCTGCACGCGAAAGACATAACAAGGGTCGTATGATATTGCCATTGAGTGGGCGAATTCCTGTTAATCCATGGATGCCTGTGCCACGAAGAAGATTGATGAGTAATGTTTCTACGCTATCGTTACGATGATGGGCTACACAGATACCATCGGCATGGATGTCGGAAGCCAACTGATTGAACCAGGCATAGCGGAGATTACGCGCCGCCATCTCTATGCTTACCTTATGGAGGCTGGCGTATTCCTTTGTGTCAAAATGTACGAGATGAAGAGGTACGTCGTGCCTGTTGCACAAGTTCTTTACAAAATCCTCATCACGATCGGACTCTGCACCACGTAGATGAAAATTGCAATGGGCTGCCTCTACGCAATAGCCTAACGTACGGAGCAACAAAAGGAGTGCCACGCTATCGGCACCGCCGCTAAGAGCAACGATATATTTGCCACTGGCTTTCAACAAACCATGGCGCTCGATATACTGGACAACCCTATTGCTGACACTTGTCATTCTACGTAAAGTACTAATCCCTTAAGATATTCTCCCTCTGGGTGATAAATGTTAATTGGATGGTCGGCAGGCTGATGCAACTGATGAAGAATTCTAACTTTTCTGCCCGCCATTGCAGCAGCTGTAAAGACGGCATTGCGGAAATTGTCTTTAGTAACAACCTGACTGCACGAGAAGGTGAACAGGATGCCGCCCGGTTTCATTTTCTCGAATGCCTTGACATTAAGACGGGTATATCCCTTTAGCGCATTGCGCAGGGCTGCACGGTGCTTGGCGAAAGCTGGCGGGTCGAGAATAATAAGGTCGTAATCGCCACCAGCCTTGTCTAGATATTTGAAAGCATCTTCGCAGAACGCTTCGTGACGTTTGTCGCCAGGAAAATTGAGTTCTACATTCTTTCGGGTCAATTCTATGGCCTTTGCACTGCTGTCAACAGAGTGAACCTGCTTAGCACCGCCTCTCATGGCATAGAAAGAGAAACCTCCTGTATAGCAGAACATATTTAACACACGCTTGTCCTTAGAATATGTCTCAAGCAATGAGCGATTTTCTCGTTGGTCAACAAAGAATCCGGTTTTCTGACCTTTAAGCCAGTCGACATAGAACTTCAAGCCGTTTTCAACGGCTGTGTTCTCCTCGCTGCCTCCATACAGGAAGCCGTTCTCCTGACCCAGTTCCGCTTTGAAAGGAAGGGTTGTCTCACTCTTATAATAAACATTCTCAATACGATTGCCCATAACCTTAACCAGCGCTTCTGCAACATCCACTCGGCAGACGTGCATTCCGACACTATGTGCCTGCATGACAGCAGTCTTGCTGTATACGTCGATAACCAAGCCTGGAAGATTGTCGCCTTCGCCATGAACCAATCTGTAGGTGTTGTTGGTAGGACTGTCGGCAATGCCAAGCTTTACACGCATGTCGATTGCCGATTGCAGGCGTGACTGCCAGAAGTCAGAGTCAATGGTTACATCACGGAAAGAGAGAACTCTGACTGCAATAGAACCAATCTGGTAATGACCAACGGCTATAAAACGACCGTCGGAAGTAATTACTCTTACAATGTCGCCTTCCTCTATGCCTTTGTCACTATGTGAAATAGCACCTGAGAAAACCCACGGATGGAATCGAAGAAGACTTTCCTCCTTACCCTTCTTTAGATATATCTGCTTGTACATTATTCTCGTCTGTCTTGATTGTTATTAATTCATAATCATGTGTCTGCTCTAACCTTAATATCTCTTCATAGAGCTTAATGCATGCCCACGCATCAGTAGCGGCATAAAGCTTTTGCCCATCGGAAAGAACATCAGCCTCCCAATTGGTAAGCCTCTGCCCCTTACTTATCTTTCCTCCGAATAAGTTAGCATAGAGTTTCTGAAGACTAAGGTCTTCTATGCCTATTCTACCGACACAGTTCTGAAGGTCAATAAAACTGCCAGGGGTGAATTGGGCTATCTTATGAAGCATAGACAGGTCGTCATGCCACGACAAACCTATTTTGGGAACTGTAGTATCTTCTAAAAGTCTAATGATATCGGGCGTAATACCTGTGTGGTTGAGTCTGAACAGAAAGCATATATCGGCAGCTGACACCTGCAAAAGAGATACTTTATAGTTGGTGCCCTTCTTGAACGAAGGTCTTGTCTCAGTGTCCACTCCCAGTATTGGCTGAGAAAGAAGATAATCGACAGCCTTCTTGGTTTCGCCGGCAGAAAGTATAACGACTATACGCCCAGGGAAAACCGCACGAGGCAGTTCGGAAATCTTCTTCTTGTCAAACTTGTTGTATATTTGCTTTTTCATTGCAAGTTTAAGTGTTTTGAACTGCAAAATTACAAAAATTTATTTTGTTCTGCTCTTATTTTGTATTATCTTTGCAAAATAATTAAGATTATAGACACAAAGATGGCAAAAAAGAAAAAAGATAAAATATCAAAGCCCCCTAAAAAAACATTCAGCGAAGTATTAGGTATTGACAGGATAACAAGTGTTTTTCATCACGAAAGGATTAATTTTGTTATCGGTTTCATCCTATTGGCTATTGCTGTATTCATAACCCTATCGTTTGTTTCATTTTTTACAACAGGCAGTGCTGATGTAAGTTACATTGAGTCTGCAAGAGAGGGTGATCTGATTGACGAGTCGGTGAAGATTATGAATTACTGTGGGACTTTAGGTGCACACACTGCTTATTTCTTCATCAAACAATGCTTCGGAGTAGCAGCATTCCTCATTCCAGCATTCTTGATTATATTGTCGCTCAGACTAATGAGAGTATACAAGTTCAGTTTGCTGAAATCGTTCTTCCTTTTCATGCTGCTGATGGTATGGCTGTCTGTAGCATTAGGCAAACTGCTTGAACCGCTGTTTACTGACAGTTATTTTGCTCCGGGCGGCGACCACGGAAAGTTCACATACCAATGGATTGAGAAGATTGTTGGTGAACCGGGACTCATTGCCCTGTTGGCCATCATTGTCATTTCTCTGCTAACGTATATCAGCAAAAAGACTATCTACTTCATAAGAAGAGCGCTCAATCCTATACAGTATTTTAACGATAGAAAGGTTAAGTTTGAGATAAATACACAAAACAACGATGATAGTTGCGATGGTATAAACGATAATGAACAGAAGGAAATAATAGAAACACTGGAAGATCCTGAGGTTTTTGACGACCCAGAAACGCAAGAGGTGATTTTCGACGAAGAGCAGAATAATATTGACAAGAACGAGGAAGATAATTCAGAAGTTGTAGACCTGACAAACATCGATGTCAAGAAAGATGAGGCAGAACCTGCCAGCAAGGAAGTGGAAATGGATATTGAGGTGGGCAACACTGAGGAGAAGGCAAAGGGCACAGAACTTGTAAAAGTTGATAACGAACTTGCCCAGCAACCTTATGACCCGAAGAAGGACCTCCTCAACTATCACTACCCTACGCTCGACCTGCTGAAAAAATATGAAACTGACGGCAAGCCATATATCGATATGGAAGAGCAGACGGCAAACAAGAACCGTATCGTTGAGGTGTTGCGCAACTTCGGTGTGGAAATCAGCAGCATCAAGGCTACCGTAGGTCCTACTATCACTTTGTATGAGATAACTCCGGCGCCTGGTGTCAGAATATCTAAGATAAGAAATCTGGAAGACGATATAGCTTTGTCGCTATCGGCATTGGGCATACGTATCATTGCACCGATTCCTGGCAAGGGTACAATTGGTATTGAAGTGCCTAACGCAAAGCCTAGTATCGTGTCGATGGAATCGATACTTAATTCGAAGAAGTTTCAGGAAACAACCATGGACCTGCCTTGCGCCATTGGAAAGACCATTACCAATGAAGTGTATATGTTTGATTTGGCAAAGGCTCCTCACTTGCTTGTTGCCGGAGCTACCGGACAGGGTAAGTCAGTTGGACTGAATGCCATCATCACCTCGCTGCTATACAAGAAACATCCTGCAGAGCTAAAGATAGTATTGGTAGACCCTAAGAAGGTGGAGTTCAGCGTATATGCAAACATCGACAAGCACTTCCTAGCTAAGGTTCCAGATGAGGATTCTGACCCAATCATAACAGATGTAACTAAAGTGGTACGCACACTCAATTCACTGTGTAAAGAAATGGACACACGCTACGACTTGCTGAAGACAGCTCAGGTGCGTAACCTAAAGGAGTATAACAAGAAATTCTCAGAAAGAAGACTCAATCCAGAAAAGGGACACCGCTTCTTGCCTTACATCGTGGTTATTATAGATGAGTTCGGTGACCTTATCATGACTGCCGGACGTGAGGTTGAACTGCCTATAGCACGTATTGCACAGTTGGCACGTGCCGTTGGTATACACATGATTATAGCAACACAGCGCCCTACCACGAACATCATCACTGGTACTATCAAGGCCAACTTCCCTAGCCGTATAGCATTCCGTGTGGGAGCAATGATTGACTCAAGAACAATTCTCGACCGTCCGGGCGCACAGCAGTTGGTTGGTCGTGGAGATATGCTATATCTGAATGGAGGAGAACCTGTGCGCGTACAGTGTGCATTTGTAGACACTCCTGAAGTGGAACGCATCAACCAATACATATCTCAGCAGCAAGGTTATCCATACACATTCGAGTTGCCAGAGCCAGACATGCCTGACGGTGAGGACGGAGGAAGTAGTGCCGACGTTGACATGCAACATCTTGACCCATTGTTTGAAGATGCAGCAAGACTTATTGTAACCAGCCAATCTGGAAGTACTAGTCTTATACAGCGCAAATTCTCTATCGGCTATAACCGTGCAGGCCGACTGATGGACCAATTGGAAAAGGCTGGACTTGTGGGTGCTGCACATGGTGCAAAGCCGAGAGAAGTGCTAATACAAGATGAGAACAGTTTGAATAATTTATTAATCAGTTTAAGAGGATAAGGATAATGAAAAAGATTTGTTTTCTAATAATTGCAGCATGCTTGAGTGTCGCAACCATGGCACAAACAGCAAAGAGCGTGCTTGACAAGACAGCTGCAACACTGAGTCACAAGGGGGGAATTACTGCCGATTACCGCATAAGCAGTGAAGCAATGGGCAGTACAGCAGGCAAGATAGCTGTGAAAGGTCAAAAATTCTTTGCCGAGATGCCACAGATAATGATATGGTTTGACGGGAAAACGCAATGGGCATATATGAAGGATAGTGAAGAGGTGAATGTGAACACACCTTCTGAATCTGATCATCAGATGATTAATCCATATAGTTTTCTGGCACTCTATAAAAAAGGGTTTGACTGCACAATGAAGACATCGGGCAATAACTATGAGGTACACATGACCGCCACAGATAAAAAACGCTCTGTCCAGGAAATGTTTATCACAATAGGAAAGACGTCATATGTGCCTTCAAAGATACGTATGCGACAGGGAAAAAACTGGACAACTATCAACATTAGCAATTTCAAGAAGGGAAACCTTTCTGACAATATGTTCAGGTTCAATGCTAAGAAATATCCAAATGCAGAAGTAATAGATTTAAGATAACAACAAACAACCACACCAACACCATGAACTATAAACTTTATAAGCTGCTTCGTAAGAACATCAAATTGAGCGAGAAGCGTAATCCGCTATTTGAACAAAACCGCGTAGCCAAGATATTCCTATACATTGGCTTTGCTTTCATGTGCCTCTACCTGCTTGTAGGAGGCACGATGCTCGGTTGGGCTGCAAGACAGGGTGACGAGGCTCTGATATTCCCGATAATGATGATATTCCTCTTGCCGCTCGATTTCCTTATCCGTTTCGGTGCGCAGCAAACGCCGACGATGTTGCTTAAGCCCTACGTACTGATGCCAATAAAAAAGAATGATATCATAGATTGTTTTCTTGTTTCGTCATTATTCAGCAGCAACAACTTCATCTGGTTGGCATTCTTCCTGCCATACGTCTTCATCTGCGGATGCGGAGCTGCTGGATTCATCTCTGCACTGGCCATACTTGTGATATTAATATTGATGATTATCATAAACAGCCAATGGTATCTGTTTGTCAGAACACTTGTAAACCGCCATATTGCATGGTGGATTGTTCCAGTAATAGTATATGGTGCATTCTTCCTGCCACTGATTATCGATTTTGATAAAGGATTGGACAACATGTTCGACTTCTTCGACAAGTATGCCATGTCATGGTCGGCAGCTGGCATATATCTGTTGGCCATCGTGATTCTTTTCATTATTAACAGAAAGTTGCAGACACGCTATGCCAGCGATGAGATAGGCAAGGTTGAACAAACCAACATGAAGCATGTATGGAAGTTCAGTTTCCTTGAGCGCTTCGGTGATATTGGCGAATATCTGAAACTGGAGGTAAAGAGCACCATACGAAACAAGGCTATCAAGCAGCGCTTCATACAAGGGTTGATAATTATCGCAATGCTTAGTGCAATATTGGCATATACGGACATATACAGCAGCAAGTTTGCTGTCAATATCTGGTGTCTTTACTGTTTTGTTTTCTTCGGAGCTGTAAACCTTGTCAAGATTATGGGTCCAGAAGGCAACTATATAGACCTGCTGATGGTGCATAAGGAAAATATCTACACTCTGCTAAAGGCAAAGTATTATTTCTATTGTGCTATACTGCTTATTCCGACGCTGATTCTCCTGCCCCCTATCATTACGGGCAAGTTCTCATTGCTGATGATACTGGCATACCTTTTCATCACTTCTGGACTTGAATATTTCATACTCTTCCAACTTGCTGTTTACAACAAGCAATCACTGCCATTGAACACCAAGATTACAGGCAAGGGCAATTTCGAGAACTCACTGCAATTAGTGATAGAGCTTATAGTATTCTTTGTTCCTGTCGCATTGGCTCTAATATTTACAGCAATGTTTGGCGATACTATCGGCTATTCGATTCTTATAGTTATCGGACTGGCATTTACTTTAACTCATGACCTGTGGATGAAAAACATTTACAAGCGCATGCAGAAACGGAGATATGCCAACCTCGACGGTTTCCACGAAACAAGATAATATCTTTTATGTACTACGAAGGAATAATTATTGCTATAAGCACTTTCCTAATTATAGGACTCTTCCACCCTATCGTCATAAAAGCTGAGTATTATACCGGCACACGACTATGGTGGCTGTTTCTGCTTATAGGCATTATCTGCCTAGCCATAGCACTGTTTGTTGAGGACATACTATTCTCGTCGCTATTGGGGGTTACCGGTGCGTCATCGCTATGGTCGATAGGTGAACTTTTCGAGCAACGAAAGAGAGTGCTTAAGGGATGGTTCCCAAAAAATCCCAAACGAGCAAAAGACTACGACAAGCAATGAAGACAATACTTTTACAAGTGGGCAAGACTGTTGGAAAGCATTTCATTGCCGGCATCAACGACTATACAGAGCGCATATCTCACTATATGCCATTCGAGATAGTTACCATACCTGAACTGAAAAACACCAAGCACTTGAGCGAGGGACAGCAGAAGCAGATGGAGGGTGAACTGATTCTGAAACAGTTGCAACCGTCTGACACCGTGGTATTGCTCGACGAGCATGGCGGTGAGTTCAGAAGCATACAACTGGCTAAATGGCTTGAACAGAAGCAACAGACAGCCCGACGGCTGATATTCGTCATCGGAGGTCCATATGGTTTCTCTGACGAAGTGTATGCAAGAGCCAACGAGAAGATATCATTGTCGAAACTTACTTTCTCTCACCAAATGGTAAGAATGGTGTTCACAGAGCAGATATACAGAGCATGCACTATAATAAAAGGTGAACCTTATCATCATGAATAAAAAAGATGACGACAATATAAAATACAGGAAGAAGTAAAGAGATTAAATCTTATATAATTGATTTTACATTGACAAACAACGGGTGAAACATTACATTCCACCCGTTGTTTTTTATATCAAAAAATTTGTTTAGAAACTATAACCGAGAGTTAAGAGCAACTGATGGCGCTTGTTGCTTACGTTTACAGGTTCAACAATATTATCTAATTCTGACGGTTCTGAATCATAATATGATGTAAATGGAGAGAACTTACCATTCTGAGAAGAATACTGATAAGCCACATCTAAAGTCATCTTGCCTGCGTTATATCCCAAACCACAAGTAAAACGGCTGGTTGATTCCCAATTAGTATAATCAGTAGCAGATGAATAATATAAACCAGGAGAATCTGCATCTACCGACTTATATGCATCCTTGTCATACATAGGAGATACATAGTTATAACCAAAACGTATGGCAATAGACGGGTCAGGACGGTATTCTGCACCTACTTTGAATGTGCTCACACCTTTAAGAGATTCCTCTGTGTGTCTATTCATGTCGCGGTCAGGACTGCTGCTCTCATAATATGAGTCAGTCAAAAAGTCGTAACTACTGCCCGTGTTGATGCGCGAATCAATATTACCATAATCAGCAAACTCATATCCAGCACCAAGTGCAAGATAGTTGCCTATTGTAGTACCGGCACTAAGACCAAACTTCCATGGAGTAGACAACTTGAACTCATAAACCTCACCTATATTACCATCGTCATACAAGCCATAGGGAGTGTTGTTGTATAGAGTTGTATAGTTTTCTGTCTCTAAATCATACCATATCGGTGAAGCGATAGAGAAACCTATACGGAATGGTGATTCTTCCACTGGACGGAAAATAACACCGGCCTTAACATCAAACCCTGTTCCGCTTATACGACGTTCATCGGCTATTGTTATGTCACCAGCACTTTTATCTCCATCAAGGAATGCCTCTGTATATTCGCTATAGCCATCATAATTAACATCGTGAATACCAACAGTCAAACCTAGATAAACACGGTCGTTGATATTTCCGCTGATATTGAAATTATACTCTCCTATATATCCAGAATTTGCACGATTCATATTGTATGCTGCGGCATCATTGTAATAGTATTCGCCATTATCATCTGGCTGATACAGGAAGGCATTGTAGTAAAGATAGTCGAGCTGAGTAAACTGATTTTGATTTGCCGTAATTACACCATCCTTATCCGCACCAGGCGTAATAATACCATTCAGTCCTTTAAGATAAGAAAGTTTATTCTGTGATGCCCCATTGAGAGAACCAGCAGCAGAAAGGATATGACTGAAGTTAGTGCTTTTATGATAATTGAAGGCAAAGTTAAGGAACGAACTTCTACCAGTACGAGAAGAATAAACAAAACCCACTTGGTCGAAACTCAGCTTGGTCTTGTCTTCACCGGCAAAACTCTTTGCATCATCTTGTGATACAAGTCCGAACGACAACTTAGCCTGAGAACTACGGAAGAGTCCGATACCAGCGGGGTTGGTTGATATAGTAGAAAGGTCAGCACCTAAGGCATCCATTGCTCCACCCATACCAACATATCGAGCTGTTCCATTAAGGTCGGAAGTAGCTATACGAGCATTCTCGAATGTTTCCTGAGCAACCATTGACAATATGCTTGCCAAAAGAGTTGCCAATACTGATATTCTTTTCTTATTCATAATTATTTCAATTTAATTAATTCATAAACTATTATCTTCTCCCACCGAAAGAGCCGCCACCGCCGCTACTTCCTCCACCGCTGCGCGTACCGCCGCCACCGCCGAATGAGCCGCGACTACCACCAAAGGAACCAGAACTTACACTTGTTGATTGACTGCGCTGAGGCACATTATAAGTAGACCTATTTCGATTGCCACCGAATGATGATGTAGACGTATTCTGTCGTTGTGTTCCTCGATAACCACTGAAATTATTGTTGCGCTTACTTCCTGAACTGCTACCAAAGCGATCTACACGCCCGTGATTACTTGAACCAGTATAACCGCGATATGTTCTGTGACTTATGCCGCCACCATACCAACCACCGTGCCAGCCATAGTAATAGTAAGGACGATACCAGCCCCCATACCAACTATGGTACCAAGGATCATACCAGCTACTATACCAACCGTAACGCCATGGGTGACGCCATCCATACCATGATCCATAGTACCAAGAATCATAATACCAAGGGTCGTAAACGCTCCAACTAGCAGAGACACCATCACGCCATCCCTCATTATAACCGTCACTCCATGCATAATCATCAAAACGACTCATCTGCCTGGTGCACTCATAGTCCCTTGACATAGAATCAGGATAGACACCCATCTCCGGACTAAAAGTGATAATATCGTTTCCCGCAGAGTCAAGTACTTCTACATAAGAACCACCGCGACGATTATATTCGTCAACATCACAGTCTATACCAGAATAATAAGTGTTTCGAGGAATGCCATAGTTACTGGCACTCTTGTCAACATTTTTCTTTGTCGGCACGAAATACATGTCATCCTGAGCTGACACTACCATTGGTAAAAGTGCCAAAAGTATGGTTGAAAATGCTGTTCTCATCATAATATTACTCATTCTTATATTATTATTAATAATTCACGATGCAAAAATACAATATTTTATTCTGCAAATTTAGGGAAAAACCCTAAACTATAGTAGGGATTTCCCTATTTTTTTATATTTTTGCATATAAATTTAACAACATAGACATGAAGTATTACGAAATAGATTTCAAGATAAGCGCACCAAACGAACTTATGCAAGATGCTTGTGACCTTCTGGCGGCATTAACAGGAGAAGCAGGACTTGAAACATTTGAGGAAACAGAAACTGGAGTGAAAGGTTATGTGCATCAAACACTTTTCGATAATGTTGCTTTGGATGATGCTCTTGCTGACTTTCCATTTGAAGACGTAAAAATAAATTATAGTATCACAGAAGCGGAAGATAAAGACTGGAACGAACAATGGGAGAACGAAGGTTTCGAGCCAATAGCTATCGGAAGCAAATGTGTTGTTCATGACGGCCGTCACCTGCCGCAAGGCAAATATGATATAAGTGTAGAGATAGACGCCAAACTTGCTTTCGGAACAGGTACTCATGAAACCACACGGATGGTTGTTGCCAGTCTGCTAGATTTACAACTCGAAGGCAAGACTTTGCTTGATTGCGGTTGTGGTACTGGCATTCTAGGTATTGTGGCACTGAAAGCAGGAGCCTGTCATGCAACGGGTTATGACATTGACGAATGGAGCACTAGCAACAGTTTACATAATGCAATAATAAATTATGTTGACGATAGATATGAAGTAATGTTAGGCGATGCGTCGGTACTAAACACCATAGACAGGCAGTTCGATGTTGTTGTGGCAAATATCAACCGTAATATTTTATTAGCCGACATGCCTCAGTTTAAGATGAGAATGAAACCAGGGGCAACACTTGTCTTGAGCGGATTCTACGAGGAAGACACAGAGATTATAAAACAACGCGCAAAGGATATTGGTTTGAAATATATAACAATGAAGAACGAGAACAACTGGGCCTGCCTAATGTTCACACTGGATAATTAATCTTCTGTAACGGAAGAGATTGTCATTTGTTGCAAATCATAATAACTTCCGTTATAGATATTCAAATCTACAAAACCATTTATGCCTGGCAGTCGGCCGCGGTCTGTATGTTGCCAGAATTTCCATTTGCCTTTATACTCGATGGAATCTACATAATAATGGGCAATCCAATAAGGGTATCGGTCGAAAATGGTATCATTAAGATACTTTTTTTTGAATTTATAATATGTATAGAGAATAGGCACTGTATCATAGTGTTTCTCTATAGTGTCGAGCCAACATTTCAAACTGTCCTGAAACTCATCAACAGACATGTGGTTAGGCTTATGTTCGACATCAAGCACAGGAGGCAAATCACCCTGTTCGAGTTTAACGGTTCGAATGAAATGTGATGCCTGTGAAATAGCTCCCGACTGATTGCTCCAAAAATGGTATGCACCACGAAGATAACCGTAGTCACGGGCATTACGAAAATTATTTGCGAAACATTCATCAACGCGATCAGAACCTTCGGTGGCCTTTATCATAACGAAACGGATTGGACTCTTGTCTATAACAGCATCGTTGCGGAGTTGATTCCAATTGATGTTTCCCTGATAGTGACTGATATCTATACCGCGTATCTCATAACCTTCTGGATAAGTAACCTCACCATAAAGAGCACGCCAACGGAACCCGAAAGGACCGACAAAGAAATAGTAGAAGAAATATAAGTAGAGAGATACAATCAGTGCCCCACCCAACCACCAAACCCAATTAGGTGTCTTCTGCAGAATACGAACAAAAGCATTCGGCCGCTTTTTCCTAACGGGCGAATGATATTTACGTGCCGAAGGTTTTCTAATCGGCGCTGTTCTGCTAAGTTTAGGTTTCTTAGTTGTAGGTTTCCTGTCGTTGGTTGATGGCATCGACTTTATTAATATATTAAGAAACCGGAGCGTTATCGATTACAATTCGCTTCCGGTTTCTTTATTATTGTATGTAAACTATAACTTATCCCTTGTTTTGTTCTAGAGCAAGTGTCATAGTTGGCTGGTCGCAAACCTCTGTAGGTCCCCAATACTGAATTGGTCCTGGATATACATAGCATGTATCCTTAGCCCATTTGTCACGAACTGACACGAATGCCTTGAATGGTGCACCCTCAAGTTCTACCAATGCCTTACGGATAACTGGCTTCATTTCACCATTACGGCGTTCCATGTTCATCATCATTGTGATAGGCACACCACCTGCAATCCACTGGTCTGCTGGTGCTGTTGTATTCTTGACAATTGCCATGTAACCGGTCTTGCCGTTTGCTATCAGTTGTGCAGCACTTGTACCTAGGGCATAGCAATAGTCGGCATCGAAGTTAGATGGAGCAGCACAACGTCCTTCATAACCAAAGAAATGATGAAGTGCAGAGAACTTGCCAACGAACTTGCCTTCCTTCTTCCACTTCTCGAGCTTAGCTGCAACCATAGAAGAAAGCAGCTTTTCTGTTTCAATGAGAGAAACCTGAACATTACCATGTGGGTCGCGGTCAAGAGCAAGCTGGCGGGCAACAGAAGTTGGCAGTGAGTTAAATACAGCAAGGTTATCATCAGAAATGTGCTGCTTAACAAAGTCAATCTGTGCAGAACGGCTCAGGTTCTGTGCTTCTGGCATTGCAAGAACATCGTTAAGCTCTGCAATGAGTTTCTTGATTGCTGGAATAAACTCGATAAGTCCTTCAGGAATGATAACTGTTCCGAAGTTGCTGCCTTCTTCAGCACGAACTGCAACAGCCTTAGCTATATACTCTACTACATCATCAAGACTCTGCTCCTTTGCCTCTACCTCCTCAGAAACAAGGCAGATGTTTGGCTGGCACTGAAGAGCACACTCAAGAGCGATGTGGCTAGCAGAACGTCCCATAACCTTTATAAAGTGCCAATACTTACGCGCTGAATTACAATCGCGCTCAATATTACCAATAAGTTCTGCGTATGTCTTTGTTGCTGTATCAAAACCGAATGAAGTTTCAATTTGCTCATTCTTCAAGTCGCCGTCGATAGTCTTTGGACATCCGATAACCTGTACACCGTAATTCTTAGCTGCATAGTATTCAGCAAGTACGCAAGCATTTGTATTAGAGTCATCACCACCAATGATTACAATAGCCTTGATATCAAGTTCGCGGATAATCTCAAGACCTTTTTCAAACTGCTCAACCTTCTCAAGCTTTGTACGACCAGAACCAATCATATCGAAACCACCTGTATTGCGATACTCATCAATGATATCTTCTGTAAGTTCCATATAGTTATGGTCTACCAAACCGCCAGGACCAAGGATGAAACCATAAAGACGGTTTTCTGGATTAAGCTTCTTTATTTGGTCGAAAAGACCTGTAATAACGTTATGTCCGCCAGGAGCCTGGCCACCACTGAGAATGATACCTACATTCATCTTGCTTGTGTTGGCAACATCACTTGGTTCGAACTCTACAATAGGCATTCCGTAAGTGTTTGGGAACAATGCCTTAATCTCTTCCTGATTGTCGACACTCTGAGTAGGAGCGCCTTCCTTTACCTTAACTGCACCCTGAAGAGCCTTTGGTAATTTAGGCTGATAGGCTGCTCTTGCAATTTGCAAAGCACTTTTTTCCATAATAATTTATCTAATAATGAATATAAATCCTTATCAATTAATTTTAGAATGCAAATTTAATCATTTAATGGCAGAAATAAGAAAGAATAAATTACAAAATGGTTTTTTTATACATTTTTTTTGACGAAAATCATCGTAATTCAATATTTTTTATTACCTTTGACGAAGTAATTATAAATTTAATGTAAGGAGTAATATTATGGCAAGCAAAAAAACACTGAAACACAACATTGAAATAATTTGTTCAGAACTATTGGCAGAATGTATTGCTATCTCATTATACGATAGTGAGGTCAAGAAAGATAATGTAGAGGCTTTGCTACATAGCATAATTAAGATTGAGTCTAACTACATTGCACGCATTTCGCATCCAGAGCCAGGAATGAAGCCCAAATTATATTATAAAGACTTGATTGACAATTTCAGCAGAGACGTTAACGAAATCGTTGACCATATAAACAATCTGCATTGATTTGATAGAATTATATGATAAAATCTTTTAGCAAATGGTTGCTTTATAAACAAATGGGATGGACTACCAACGTTACGGTGGAACATCCCAATAAATATATTATCTGTCTGGCACCTCACACCAGCAATTGGGACTTTTTCTTTGGACAACTATATGCCTTGGCATCTGGTATCAGAAGCAACTTTCTGATGAAAAAGGAATGGTTTTTCTGGCCATTAGGACCAATCTTCAAGAAAATTGGCGGTATACCAGTATGGAGAACAAAAAAAACGAGCATGACCGACAATCTGGCAGAAACAGCTAGAAAATCAGAAAGATTCGTTCTTTGCATTACACCAGAAGGAACTCGCTCGCTTAATCCTGATTGGAAAATGGGATTCTATTTCATTGCTCATAAAGCTCAAATACCTGTACTACTTTATGGATTAGACTATAAGAGAAAACTTATCCAGTGCACTAAAGCAATAATCCCAAACGGTGATGTAGAAAAGCAGATGAAAGAAATCAAACTCTACTTCAAAGACTTTAAAGGTAAGATTCCTGAAAATTTTTCAATTGGAGACAACTGATAAATGAGAAAATACTGGCTACTCATCATTTTTACTTTCTTTGTAATAAGCGCTAACGGTCAGACGGCAGAACTCCGAAATAGTCTTAAACGTTATTTTGCAAACTACACTCCTGTAGAGCAGAAAATATTACCCAAACCGCGTCTCAAGAATTTAAGTGTAAATACAAAGGAGGATAAGATAAATATTGAGGCTACAAGTAATTTTGCGGAACAGAGTTTCACCGTTGAGGCTGTAGACAAGATATACTCAGACATTTTAAAACTTCTGCCCAAGGCATATAGAAAATATAGCGTTGAACTTTCTGTTAATGGTTATCCTATTGAGATACTTGTTCCAAACAGTATCTCCACTATGTATGACCCTACACGAACATGGCAGGACATTAAGTATGACGGCAAACCATGGGTAAGCAATGTATCTGCGCCTAATGATATTACGCAAGGCCTTAGCAATAGGCACATATCATTATGGGCAAGCCATGGCATGGTTTATGATTGGAACAAAGGCACATGGAAATGGCAAAGACCAAAGCTCTTTGGTACCACCGAAGACTTATTTACACCTACTATCGTTGTGCCCTACCTCATCCCAATGTTAGAGAACGCGGGAGCAGTTGTTTTTACTCCTCGCGAGCGCGACATACAAAAGAACGAAATAATTGTTGATAACAACGACAGAAAACAAGGTGTAAGGTATCTTGAGGTCAACGTAAAGAATAACTGGCAAACAACTGATATTAATGGATTTGCCAATCATGGCGGTACATATCTTGACGGCGAGAATCCCTTCCAAGCAGGAACAGCAAGAATGGCTAAGACAACAAGCAAGAAGGGACAATATAGCATGATTTCATATCAGCCCACATTTAAGGAGGAAGGCAAATATGCCATATATGTGAGCTATCAAACGCTAAAGAATAGTATTGACGACGCACAATATATCGTATGGCATAAGGGTATACCGACGGAATATAGAGTGAACCAGCAAATGGGTGGTGGCACTTGGGTTTATTTGGGTACTCATGAGTTTGACGAGGGATGCAACGAACAAAACCGTGTGGTGCTGACCAATCTTAGCAACAGCAAAGGTGTTGTAACCGCAGACGCCGTGCGTTTCGGAGGAGGCATGGGCAACATTGAACGTGAGGGACATACAAGCGGCATGCCCCGAGCACTTGAAGGTGCCAGATATTATGCTCAATGGGCAGGTATGCCTTACGACATCTATAGTTCAAGAAATGGCACCGACGATTATTCCGACGACATAAACACACGTTCGTTTATGACTAACTACATTGGCGGAGGATCGTGTTATATGCCAGATACCACAGGACTTAAAGTACCCATAGAGTTGTCGCTGGGCATACACAGTGATGCCGGTTATGCTAAAGACGGCATGGGTCTTATTGGTTCTTTAAGCATCTGCACAACAGGACACAAGGACGGTTGGCTTCATTCTGGAATATCACGTCTAGCCTCACGCGACTTTGCCGATGCACTATTGACAAATGCCTGTACGGACATAGTAAATAAGTATGGTAAATGGAACAAGCGACAGATCTACGACCGCAACTATTCCGAATCAAGAATGCCGGAAGTTCCAAGTGCCATATTTGAGATGTTGTCGCATCAGAACTTCCCCGATATGCGCTTCGGTCAAGACCCGAACTTCAAATTCACATTGGCAAGGTCAATATACAAAACTATTCTGAAATATGTTTGCGAGCAACACAATGAAACATATACAGTTACACCGCTTGCTCCTGATAATTTCAGAATAGAAATGGGTAACAATGGTAAGGGTGTATTAAGATGGGACGCCACAACAGACCTGTTTGAAGAGACGGCAAAGGCAACAGGATATATTGTCTACACTAGTTGCGACGGTACTGGCTTTGACAATGGTATCTACATTAAAGGGGAGAACAAATATGAAATAAATCTTGAGCCAAACAAACTATACAGTTTCCGTGTGGTAGCGACAAATAAAGGCGGAAAGAGTTTCCCGACAGAGGTTTTATGCGCATCATATAATCCAGAAGCCATTAAAAGCGTGATTATTATTAACGGATTTCATAGGTTGGCCGCACCAGAGGTGCGTCATAATGAAACAGAACAAGGATTTGACTTCGACAAAGACCCTGGTCTTACATTAGGCCCTACAGCAGGATGGGTTGGCAGACAGGTTAATTTTGACACAACAATCATGGGTAAGGAGGATGAGTCAGGACTGGGTTGGAGCAACAACGACTTTACTGGCATGATAATAGCCGGAAACAATCAAGATTATGTGCGTACACATGCTGAAGCTATATTCTCAGCAGGCAAATATAATATAGTCAGTTGTTCAAGCAAAGCTGTTGAGAAGGGTATGGTAGACTTATCAAAATACCAAATGGCTGACCTTGTAATAGGGTCAGAACGTAACGATGGTTTTAGTCTGGTAGCATATAAAACATTTACCCCTCTGATGCAACAGATGTTGAAAATATATACAACAAATGGAGGTAATCTGTTTGTTAGTGGAACACATGTAGCAAGCGATATGACCAATAATGCAGAGACTGCATTTATAGGTAATATTTTAAAGTGCAGATTTGCTGGCGACAACAACTCGCATAGTGAGAGTGTTGAAGGTATGGGAACTAAAATTCAATTCTACAGAACGATTAATGAAAAACATTATGCAGCATACTCACCAGACAATCTCACAGCTTTGGGAAACGCTTTTCCTGTATTAAGATATAATGATGGATATGATGCTGCTGTAGCATATAAAGGTAATGATTACAGAACATTCACTATGGGGTTCCCATTTGAATGCATTAAAGATACGCAAAAGCAGCATTCTATGATGAGAGGCATATTGAATTTTCTATTAGAATAATAAACAACTATAGCATATTATGTACAAGATTCAAACAAATCAATCTGGAACAAGAAGCATAGAAATAAGTGAAGAACACTTAATGACTATTGATAAGTATCTGTTGTTCAGAGACCTCATCGATAGTAATGGCTTCATAGACGAGCTGGTTTTAGAGAAACTAAAACTTAACATACGCTCATTACTTGAATCTGAAAATGGTAACGACAAGGAACTATTGAACCTTTGCTTTGATGTTATATACCACCAGAACATGAAAGCTTTTGGGTTGCAGCAATTGGTTATACTATATATTAATTGGAAAGAATTATGCCAAGACTAACAGACTTCTTGCCGACAACTCGCAAAGAATTGGATCTGCGCGGATGGGAAGAGGTTGATATCATATTGTTTAGCGCTGACGCGTATGTCGACCATCCTTCATTCGGTGCAGCCGTGATTGGTCGTATTCTGGAATCAAATGGATACAAAGTAGCTATAGTTCCACAACCCGATTGGCATGGAGACTTCCGTGATTTCAAGAAACTAGGAAAACCTAGGCTGTTTTTCGGAATAGCACCGGGATGTATGGATTCTATGGTCAACAAATACACAGCCAACAAGCGTTTGCGTTCAGAAGATGCTTATTCGCCAGATGGAAGGCATGACATGCGACCTGAATATCCTACAATAGTATATTCACAAATTCTAAAAAAACTATATCCTGATGTACCTGTAGTTCTAGGTGGCATTGAGGCGTCTTTGAGAAGACTAACCCATTATGATTATTGGCAAGATACACTGAGGAAATGTATACTGTGTGACAGCGGTGCAGATATGATTATATACGGTATGGGCGAAAAGCCTATCGTAGAACTTTGCAGACAACTGGAGCAAGGTGTGCCATTTGAAAGTATCACAGACATACCTCAAACAGTGTATCTGGCAGAAGCAAAGGATATAGAGGGAAATATCAGTAGCAATGACATTCTGCTATATAGTCATGAGGAATGCTTGAAGGACAAAAAGGCTCAAGCAAGCAACTTTAAGCATATCGAGGAAGAGTCAAACAAGATGGAGGCGCAAAGACTATTGCAAAAGACAGGTAGGCAATATGTTGTGGTAAACCCACCTTATCCTCCTATGACAACAGAAGAACTAGATGTTTCATTCGACCTTCCATACACAAGACTACCCCACCCTAAATATAAGGACAAACGCATACCTGCCTATGACATGATAAAGCACTCTGTGAACATACACAGAGGATGTTTCGGCGGTTGCGCATTCTGTACAATATCTGCACATCAAGGAAAATTCATAAGCAGTCGCTCTAAAGAAAGTATTATCAATGAGGTAAAAAAAGTGGCTGCAATGCCTGACTTCAAAGGATATCTTTCTGACCTTGGCGGTCCTTCTGCAAACATGTACAATATGGGCGGACGCGATAAGTCAATATGCAAGAAATGCAAACGACCCAGTTGTATTCATCCTAAGGTTTGTCCGAATCTAAATACAGACCATACGGCTCTGATAGATATATACAAATCTGTTGACGAACTTCCGGAAATTAAAAAGAGTTTTATAGGAAGTGGTGTTCGTTACGACCTTATATTGCATCATAGCAATGATGACAATACGAACAGGTCTACAAAGGAGTATGCACGTGAACTGATAAAGAACCACGTTAGCGGACGCCTTAAGGTTGCTCCAGAACATACAAGCGACAAGGTATTGTACTTAATGCGAAAACCCTCATTCAGCCAGTTCTTCGATTTCAAACGAATCTTTGATAAGATAAACAAAGAAGAGAATCTGAATCAACAGATAATACCATATTTTATTAGTAGTCATCCTGGGTGTACTGAGATTGATATGGCAGAACTCGCCATTACAACCAAGAGACTTGATTTTCAATTAGAACAGGTACAAGACTTTACCCCAACACCTATGACGGTTAGTACAGAAACGTGGTATAGCGGATTCAACCCATACACCATGGAACAGGTGTATTGTGCGAAATCACAGAAAGAGAAACTTGCACAACGCCAGTATTTCTTTTGGTACAAACCTGAAGAACGAAGAGGGATTGAGCAATCGCTGAGACGCATAGGACGAGCTGATATGATAAATGAACTTTGTTCATATCAAACTCAAAAGAAACAATACGGTCACGAAAGAGTTAAGCATGACAATAATAGAACAAAACACAACACCCAAAAACCCTACGAAAGGCAACGAGGACGGAATCGTCGTAACGGATAATTTCATTGCAGTAATAGACGGCAGCACAAGCAAAAGTGCTGAAAACATCTCCAAAGACTATAGTAACGGACAATATTGTATGTTGCTGATTTGTAAGTTTATAAAGCAATGCAATCCAAGAATTACTCTAAACACATTCTGCGATGGTGTTACTAATTTTATTTTCAGTCATTACCCTAATAATATCATAAAGGAGATTGAAAATAATCCAGAGAAAAGAATGGCTGCAAGTTGCGTCATATATAGTCGTTATCATAACGAAATCTGGATGATTGGAGATTGTAAATGTTTAATAGACAACACATACTACGACAATCCCAAACCTTATGAAGACATACTGGCTTCAAAACGGGCTGAAATAATTAGAAGACTTATCGATGAAGGTGAGGAGACAATAGAAGCCATCATGAAAAACGATGTTGGAAGGGCTAGTATTATACCTCAAATGATAGAAACGATGAAAAATCAAAACATTACTTATTCTGTCATAGATGGCTTCCCTATTCCAATGCAATGTGTTAAGACCATCGCATTGGAATCTCATAATAATACTATTATTCTTGCCACAGACGGTTATCCATTTCTTATGCCTACGCTTAATGAATCAGAAAAGGCACTAGCAAGACAAAAAGAAATTGACCCTCTGAATATTGGTACATTTAAAGCGACAAAAGCTTTCACGGCTGGCAACAACTCTTTTGATGATAGGACTTATATTAAGTTTACAACTGATTAAGTTATTGAAATAGCATACTTTCAGAGCATCGGGAAACAAAAATACACAAAAAATTTGCACATCTGTTATATTTTTTATACCTTTGCACCCGATTTAAAGGTTCCGTAGCTCAACTGGATAGAGCATCGCCCTTCTAAGGCGAGGGTTTTGGGTTCGAGTCCCAACGGAATCACATACAATCACTAAGGGAAGCTCAGTCTTCCCTTTTTTATTTAATCTATTCAAGAACCTTATCGACATTCTTTAAGCATACATAATCAAAGATTATGAGAGAATTGCATTTAATCATGCTTTCTTGCACTTTTCATATATTTTTTTATTAATTTTGCAACGTTTTTTACATGAAATTAATAAAACACAATATAATGATGGAATTAGCTAGCAAATATGAGCCACAAGCAGTGGAGTCCAAATGGTATCAATACTGGCTGGACAATAAATTGTTTAGTAGCAAGCCAGATGGCAGGGAACCTTACACAATTGTAATCCCACCACCAAACGTTACTGGAGTGCTTCACATGGGACACATGCTCAACAACACTATCCAGGATATACTTGTTCGTCGTGCACGAATGGAAGGCAAGAATGCTTGCTGGGTACCAGGAACAGACCATGCCTCTATCGCAACTGAAGCAAAGGTTGTAAACAAATTGGCAAAGGAAGGCATAAAGAAAAGTGACCTCACACGTGACGAGTTCCTTAAGCATGCATGGGAATGGACACATGAGCATGGCGGTATTATCCTAAAGCAGTTGCGTCGCTTAGGTGCAAGCTGCGACTGGGACCGCACTGCATTTACAATGGACGAAAAACGTTCTGAAAGCGTACTGAAAGTTTTTGTTGACCTTTATGACAAAGGTCTCATATATCGTGGTCTTCGCATGGTCAACTGGGACCCAAAGGCTCAGACTGCTCTTTCTAACGAAGAAGTTATCTATCGTGACGAGAAATCAAAACTCTATCACTTAAAGTATTATGTAGCCGATGCTGAAAATATAGATGTATCAGCAGAAGGCAATGTAGTACACAAGGACAAGAAGGGTTATTATGCTGTAGTAGCAACCACACGTCCGGAAACAATCATGGGCGATACAGCAATGTGCATCAATCCCAAAGACCCAAAGAACCAGTGGCTGAAGGGGCACAAGGTTATCGTACCGCTTGTTGGCAGAGTGATTCCTGTTATAGAAGACCGTTATGTTGACATTGAGTTCGGAACTGGTTGTCTTAAAGTGACACCTGCTCATGATACCAATGACTACATGCTTGGAAAGAAGCACAATCTTGAGACAATCGACATCTTCAATCCTGACGGAACAATAAGTGAAGCAGGCGGTTTGTATATTGGCATGGATCGCATGGATGTAAGGAAAAAGATTTCCAACGACCTTGCTGAAGCAGGACTTTTAGAGAAAGTTGAAGATTATGACAACAAAGTTGGATATTCTGAGCGTAATTCTGATACAGCAGTAGAGCCTCGTTTATGCATGCAGTGGTTCTTGAGTATGCAGCATTTTGCTGACATTGCACTGCCACCTGTTATGAACGACGAGTTGAAGTTCTATCCTTCAAAGTATAAGACGACATACAAGAACTGGCTTGAGAACATTCAGGACTGGTGTATCAGTCGTCAGCTGTGGTGGGGTCATAGAATTCCTGCTTACTTCTTGCCAACAGCAGAAGGACAAGAAGAGAAGTTTGTTGTTGCACTCAATGCAGATGAGGCATTGGAGAAAGCACACAAGATAGAAGGATTTGAGAACATCACAAAAGAAGATCTGCGCCAGGATGAGGATGCACTTGATACATGGTTCTCTTCATGGCTGTGGCCTGTATCACTCTTTGACGGTATCAACAACCCTGGCAACAAGGAGATAAACTACTACTACCCTACAGCAGACCTTGTAACAGGTCCGGATATTATATTCTTCTGGGTAGCAAGAATGATTATGGCTGGTTATGAATATAAAGGAGACATGCCATTCAAGAATGTTTATTTCACTGGAATTGTTCGTGATAAGCTGGGTAGAAAGATGTCAAAGTCACTCGGCAACTCACCCGACCCAATTGAACTGATTGAGAAGTTTGGTGCCGATGGCGTGCGTATGGGTATGATGCTTTCAGCACCAGCTGGCAATGACATCCTCTTCGATGAAAGCCTTTGCGAGCAAGGTCGTAACTTCAACAATAAGATATGGAATGCTTTCCGATTGGTTAAGGGATGGGAAGTGGCCGATATTGAGCAACCAGCAGAATGCAAAATTGCCACAGAATGGTTTGAAGCAAAACTCAAGCAGACAAATGCCGAGCTTAATGACTTGTTCAAAAAATATCGTATCAGCGAAGCTCTGATGGCAGTTTACCGCCTGTTCTGGGATGAGTTCTCAAGTTGGTATCTCGAAATGGTTAAGCCTGCATACATCGATGGTAAGGGTCAGCCTATTGACCGTGCCACATACGACGCTACACTACGTTTCTTTGAGAACCTCTTGAAGATGCTACATCCATTCATGCCATTCATCACTGAGGAATTGTGGCAGCACATCTACGACCGCAACGAAGGTGAAAGTATCATGCGTGACAAGTTGGATATATCAGAACCAACAGAGACTGACAATCAGTTGGCTGCAGACATCGAAAATGTAAAACAGATTGTCAGCGGTGTGCGTATGGTTCGTAATCAAAAGAACATCGCACCAAAGGAAAAACTTGATCTGCAAGCTGTTGGCACAAACAACTTTGAGGCGTACAATAGCGTGATTACAAAGATGGCCAATTTAAGTGCTATCAATGTGGTGGCAGAAAAAGACTCTACCGCATCAGCCTTTATGATTGGCACCGATGAGTTTGCTATTCCACTTGGCGACATGATTGACGTAGAGGCAGAAATAGCTAAGATGGAAGCTCAGTTGAAGCACTTGGAAGGTTTCCTTAATGGCATCAAGAAGAAACTGAGCAACGAGAAGTTTGTGGCTAATGCCCCTGAGGCTGTTGTTGCACTGGAACGTAAAAAACAGAGCGACTCTGAGGAGAAGATTGCAGCATTACAAGAGTCGATTGCAGCATTGAGAAATAAATAAAACAAACATATAAGAAATAAGTCGGGGAATACTTTGGTATTTCTCGATTTGTTTTTATTGATATCTAATATATCTTAATCTAAAAATATTATTGACTTAAAAACCTTTATTCAAGAATTAATTTGTATTTTTGCGTAATACAATAAAATAAGTATTATGAACACTGACTTCAAAAAGATCTACGACATAGTAAAAGGATACTTTAATGCTATGCCAGACAAAGAAAATGAAAGCGATACGATAAAGGAAATAAGTAGGAACGTTGTCTTTCATGGAGCAAATCTCTGGGTTCTTGTATTTGCTATTTTCATTGCATCTTTAGGATTAAACGTTAACTCTACAGCAGTCATTATTGGTGCCATGCTTATATCACCGCTCATGGGACCTATTATTGGCATGGGGTTGGCCATTGGCATCAATGATTTTGAACTGCTGAAACGCTCTGCTAAAAATTATCTTGTAGCAACAATAATAAGTATTATTACCGCTGCTGTATATTTTCTGCTTACTCCACTTAATGAAGCACAATCTGAGTTGTTGGCACGCACCTCGCCAACCCTTTATGATGTGCTTATTGCCTTATTTGGAGGAGCTGCTGGCATACTCGCTATATCAACCAAAGGAAAAGGCAATGTTATTCCAGGTGTAGCCATTGCCACAGCCCTTATGCCACCACTGTGTACTGCCGGTTATGGCATTGCCATCGGCAACATTTACTACTTTATGGGGGCTTTTTACCTGTTCTTCATAAACACAGTCTTTATATGTATGTCTACATATATTGGTGTAAAGATGCTGAAGTTCACAGCCAATAGCATTACAGAAAACCCCAATCATCAGAGAGTAAGAAAATACATAATAGCCATTGTTGTCTTAACTATGGTTCCTGCTACATTCATGACTGTGAATATAGTTAAAGAAAGCATGCTGAAATCAAACATCAACCATTTTATAAAGAATGAGCTAACATTCAGCGGCACACAAATAATATCCAACAACATAGATACTAAAAACAAAAAACTGACCATAACTGCCGTAGGAAAGGAGATTGGCAGCAAGGAAATTGAATATGTTACAGCCAAACTGTCAAACTACAATTTGGAAGACTATAAATTATCAATCATCCAAGGTGGTCTGAACGATAGCATCATAATAAGCAGATTGCAAAACGAGACAACTGCTAAGACCAACACACAACAACTATTGGCGCAGGCAGGACAGATAAAAACATTAGAGCTTCAGCTGAACAACTACACCAAATACGAGAAAATGAGCAATGAACTGAGAAAAGAAATAAGCATTTTGTTTCCTAACATAAGTACAATAGCATTAGCTCCAGCTACAGAAATAAAAATAGACACAACAATAACCACAAACTATATTACAGCAATAGTTGAACACAAGAAAGATGAAACAATAAGCAGCATCGAACACAGAAAACTGGAAGAATGGATAAAAACCAGAACTAATGCAGATAGCCTAAGATTGATTATTGCCAAAACAAAATAAACACAAATGATTAAGGGCATCTTTTCTGATGCCCTTATACAATATTAATACATTATTACTTTATTGTATTCCGTCTTCACGAAGTTTCACCTGCCAATCCCAAGCAGACTTCAGTGCCTCCTCAAGGGTGGCCTCAGCCTTCCAGCCCAGTACATCATTAGCTTTCTTAGGATCAGCCCATACCTTCTCAATATCACCTGAACGACGTGGGGCAAATGCCCAGTTCAATTTCACGCCTGTAGCTTTCTCAAAAGCGTCAACTATCTGCTTTGTTGTAACACCAGTACCAGTACCAACATTAAATACCTCAAGTTTGTCGCTGTCTGTGTCAAGCACACGGGTCATTGCCTTAACATGAGCCTTAGCTAAGTCTACTACATATATATAATCACGAATACAGGTACCATCAACAGTATCATAATCATTGCCAAAGACTTTCAGTTGCTCACGTATACCCATAGCTGTCTGGGTAACATATGGAATAAGATTCTGCGGCACACCATTAGGCATCTCGCCGATTATTGATGTTGGATGAGAACCGATAGGATTAAAATAGCGAAGGAGGATAGCCTTAATGTCTGCCCCACTATTAATATAGTCACGGATTATCTCTTCGTTCACCTGTTTTGTGTTGCCATATGGACTCTCTGCCGGTTTGATTGGAGCGTCTTCTGTTACAGGGAGGTTCTCTGGGGCAGGCTGACCATATACAGTACAGCTTGAAGAGAAGATGATACCCTTAACATTATACTTTGGCATCAGTTCCAGAAGATTTATAAGACTAACGAAGTTGTTACGATAATACATCAATGGCTTTTCAACACTCTCACCAACAGCCTTGCTTGCTGCAAAGTGGATTATACCTTCTATATTAGGATACTTGTTGAATATACGCTCCATTGCAGCAAAGTCACAGCAATCAGCCTCTTCGAATGCAGGGCGGATGCCTGTAATCTTCTCAATACCGTCAACAACGTTTGCCTGTGAATTAGAAAGGTTATCAACAATAACCACATTATAGCCTGCATTCTGCAGTTCAACAGTTGTATGCGAACCGATAAAGCCCGTACCACCTGTAACAAGAATAGTTTGTTTCATAATTGTATTTTTCGTTTTATAAATCTTCTGCAAAGATAGTAATTTTTTTTAATTAGGAATTAGGAATTAGGAATTATTATTGATAAAAAAATAACTGCACTATTTAACTGTTGTAACTGCACCACTTTCGATGCGTAAATGCATCGGTTATGAAGTGTAAACGGCATAGTTAGAAAATTGAAGCGCCCTTTTGAAAATTTCAATGGCCGTTTTAGATAATTAAAGTGCCGTTTTGGAAGCCTATAAGGGCGTTTTAGAAAGCTGTAAGCACATGTTGGATATGTTGTCTTTCTGATTATTTTGTTATTTTTGCTCGAGGTATCACAAAATCGATATAACGGTTTGTGTATCAATATGTAACATGTGTGACACCTCATTAAAAGGTATCACAAGGTGTCACAAGGTATCACAAGGAGTCACATGCGGTTTTGTGTATTATTCCTGTATCGACGATAAAAGTTAAATATATTAAATCTCAACAATTTCAATAAATTTCCTTTCTGATTTATGAAATATAGTATTAACTTTGTTATTAATTGATAACTTGATACTTGCCGACATTAATAAGTAAGACATGAACTTAATACTGCTTTTCAAAAAAATACAACCTTATGTAAAGCCATATAAATGGCTGGTAGTGATAACGCTTATACTTACTTTTATCGGTTCGTTCATAGCACAAATCAATGCTGTTGTTTTGGATAGGACAATTGATGCCATCAACGAACTGATTATTGACAACAACCTGGTGTGGCATGAAGCGGCACATATCCTGACAATTATCAGCATTATTCTTTTAGGCAAGGAGATTCTGTCTTCAATAATCACTTACGCCCAAAGTTATTTCGGCGAGAAGATGAGAATAAACGTGTCAAAAGACCTGTCGCAAGCGGTTATTGACCACATGCTTACATATCGTATGGCGTTCTTTTCCGGTCAGGATAATGAAACCGGGAAACTGCAGACACGAATAGACCAGGGTGTTAGCAGTCTTTCGTCAACAGTACAGAATTTCTTCATAGACCTGTTGCCGTTATTCATGAGTGCTGTACTCGCACTGATTCTGATGTTTGCAGCAAACTTCTATGTAGGTCTGACCGCCCTCTTCATCGTTCCCATCTATATCTGGATAACCATTAGACAAGCAAGAAAGCTGAAGGGCTGGCGAAGGAATATGAGAAAGTACCGTGAACAGAAGAGTCATGGCGTGATGAACATCATAGAAAGCATCAATGTAATAAAGTCTTTCAACAGAGAAGAAATAGAAAGCGCCAAGCAATGGAAGCTTCAGACGGAATTCTCAGACAATCAGATGCAAGTGCGGAAAACATCATTCTACTTTGACGGTTGGAAAAGTTTTGTTCGCCAGGTCGGAACTGTGCTGATAATAATCCTTACAGCCTATCTTGTACTTATAGAATATCCAGGCATGACGATTGGAAAGATAATGTACCATGTCATGCTTTTCGCAAATGTAACAGCACCAATTACGCAGTTGCAACGCATCTTCGACCAGATGAATGATGCGCTAATCTATGCTGAAGGATTCTTTGACATTCTGGAAGCAGACGATGAGCGTGAAGAGTCAGGCAAGTATTGTCCGAAAGACATAAAAGGCAACTTTGAGATTTCAAATGTTGACTTTACTTATCCGAACGGGACCAAGGCATTGCATGATATCAACATGAGCATAGAGAGCGGAAAGATAACGGCATTTGTTGGACTTTCAGGAGCCGGAAAATCAACGATACTAAACCTATTGGTGAAGTTCTACTCACCTGATTGCGGTTCGATAAAACTAGATGGTGTTGACATAAAAGAATATGACACAAAGTTTTTGCGCAACAACATTGGCATGGTGTTACAGAAGAACCATATCTTTGATGGCAGCATAGAAGAGAACATACGCTACGGACGGCCGGACGCTACGTTTGAAGAAGTGGTTGAAGCTGCAAAGAAAGCATATATCTATGACCAGATAATGAAACTGCCTAACGGTTTCAATTCAAAAGCGCAACAGCTTTCCGGCGGACAGCAGCAGCGCATAGCCATAGCACGTATGTTCCTGAAGAACCCGCCTATTATCTTCCTTGACGAACCGACTGCCAGTCTGGATGCCATAGCCACAGAACAGATTAAGGCGAGCATCGATGCCATAAAGAAAAACCGCACTGTCATCATCATATCGCATAGCATATCGCAGATTATCGACAGCGATATCATCTATGCATTAAAAGACGGAAGAGTTGAGCAAAGCGGAAATCCCGACTCACTATATAAAGAAGGTGGAATATATAAGGATATTGTTGATGCCTCTGCACGTAGTCTCAATATTGACAAGTTAGCACAGACGCTCGACCAGAACAGTGACGGTAACTTGTTTGACTAACGGACATTAAGTCTTCTCCAGATAAAATCGGGAATCATGCGCCAGAAGAAGGTGATGATGCTCCAACGACCATCTATCACGACCTTGTGGCGTTTTGCATATACTGCCTTGACAATGCTTTTGGCAACAGGTTCTGCTTTCATGAGCAAAGGGTATTTGGGATTTTCTCCTAATAACTCTGTAGCAACAAAACCAGGACGTACATCGGTGAAACGTATATTCAGCTGGCGCATGTTTGCCAACTGCTCCAATGATTGCATGTATGTATTTTGAAATGCTTTTGTTGCCGAATATGAAGGTGCTATGCCAAGGCCCTTGGTTCCTGCGATGGAACTGATAGCAGCAATATGACCGCCGCCATGTTCTGACATATACCTGAAGGCGCACCCTATCATGCGAGTGAAACCCATGGCATTGGTTTCTACGGTAGATAACTCAACGGCAGCTTCCAGTTGCGGGTTTTGCTTGCCTATGCCTGAAGCGTAGAAAAACAAATCGCACCCTCCTACTCTATTAATCAGCTTTATGAGCATCTCTTCAGCTGATGTGTCGTTAACGTCGAGCTGTTCTCCACATACTCTCTCTGGGGCAATATCTTGCAGTTTCTGCAACAAACTAAAGCGACGGGCGGCCACTCCTACGTGCCACCCGTCATTTATTAGTATCTTAGCTACTTCAAATCCCAAACCGGAAGAAGCGCCAATTATTATCGCTCTTTTCATTCAGTAATATCGTGTTACTTAACTTTTTTATTGAAGAAGATAGAAGGAGGCAGAGGAAGATAGATGGAGATAGAAGACATAACTCCTTAGAAAAAACATTCGTCCTTTATCTTCGCAGATGAAAGCTGCATATCTTCTTTTAACTTCCTTTATCTTCTAAAAAAGTTACTTAACCTCAACTTCGAGAGGCTGGTTCAAACCGTTAAGGAATGAATCGATACGTACCTGCCACTCTTTCTGATTGCGACAGTCGTACTTGCTCCATGCAGAACCAAAGTAATAAGTGAAACGCTCGCCACTCTTATAACCCTTCTTGATGCCCAAAGCATGACCGGCATTGCCACTGAACGGTGTTTCAAACATAACTTTCTTTGTTACATCTACACCGTTAGGGAACAGCGCTGCTACATAAATCTGGAAGTTCTGTCCGTTAGGATTGTCGGTTGGGTCTGCATAGTGAACATAGTTCTTGCCAAGAACAACACTGTTGAGGTCTTCGCTATGGATAACAACACCTGAAGCGATGTCAACAGGTTGTGTCAAACCATCATACCAAACAGTCATCTTATTGAAGTTACTACCCTTGTCAAGACTCAAGATGCGGTTTTCTACTACATTAGCATCGCCCTTGATTGTTGCAGGATTGTAAACCAACTTTACTGTGAAGCGCAATGGACCATTATCAAGAATCTCATACTCCTTATAGCAGTATGGGAAGATGATATTATCACCATCCATCAATGCAGGTGTACCGCAACCGAGTGTAGGACCAACCTTATAGCAATCCAAACCGTTGCCGAGGTCATAGTGATAGCTGGTAAGTTTGTTCAGCGAATCTGCTGCAGCAGGATTTGTCTGCTTCAGTTCTGCTATTCTCTGCTTTGCACCATGCTCGATGTGGTAGCGGTTTTCAACAACAAGTTCTGGAGTGTTCTTCAACCATACGTCAACACCGTATGCCTTCTCATTATTACGCTGCAGAGCAGGTCCGTAGCAACGGTAAGCAGTGCGGTCGTTTTCCCATGCGATATCATCTACACGCTCTGGATACATACGACCATAACAAGTGTTCTTGAATGTCTTTGGAGTGCCTTTCTGAATTGTAAACTGAGCAACACCACATGGACGAACGGCAGCATCAATAAGCACCTTGCCGTCGTAAGTAATCTGATATGCAACCTCCTGACCTACGGCATTGATTACCTGGAACTGACGACCGCCAGAGATGCCCAACTTAGCATAAACAGCATTAGCATCAATCTCAACAACCTCCTGACGGAAAGACTCGCTGTCGTTGCGTACTGAAACAGTAAACGCCTTCTTGTCTGCAGGCTTTACTGACGCATCGTCGAAGCGAACCTTTTCGCAAGCAGCAAGCAAGAATGCACCAGTTCCGAAATTGGTAACGCTCTTTGCTGAAAGGGTCTGTCCCTTGATTGCCTTCTCACCGATTGGCTGAACATATCCAACGGTTCCGTCTGCCTGAAGAGCTGTCTTTGTGAGATAATTCCATGCCTTGTCAACTGCAGGCTGGTATGTTGCCTTATCAAGCATTCCGTTGTTCATACCCCACAGCAAACCGTATGTAAAGAATGCTGTGCCACTTGTCTCTGGTCCTTCAGCATGGTCGGCATCAAGCATTGAACGTGTCCAATAGCCTTCCTTCTGCTGACATTTGATAACAGCAGCTGCCATCTGACGATAGCGTTGTGCGAAGAACGGATAGTGCTTGTATGTTGTAGGCATGTCGGCGAGTACCTTTGCAAGTCCTGCCAGCACCCAACCGTCGCCGCGTGCCCAGAAGTCCTTCTTTCCGTTAGATGTCTTGTGCTTAGGATAGATATATTTGCCATCGCGATAATACAGATGTTCTTCGTTATCAAACATCAGATTGTCAGCATATAAGAAATTGTCATACAACTTGTCAAGATACTTGACATCGCCGGTTGCTTTGTACATCTTTGTCATTACAGGCATCACCATATACAAGGCATCTGCCCACCACCAGAAGTCGTTCTCCTTCATGGCACATTCGCGGTCCATAACCTCAATGGCACGTGCTATCTTATAGGCATCAGGATTCATCTCATACATGTCGAGATAGGTCTGGAAGCATATCTGCCAGTCACCAAACAAGACATAGTCCTGACCTTCGCCATAGTTCTTGTACTTCCACTTTGACTGGTCCTTCTCCTTTGCACCACTCCACTTGTTGTGGCGCGCCCACTTGTCGCTATACTCAAGATACTTGGCATTGCCTGTAAGCTTGTAAGCCTCCATATTTCCTGTGAAATAAGCGGCATCGTCCCAGAATGCCCTTACCTCAGGCTTATGTGTGGCCTGCCACTGATTGTTTACTTTCTCAATTATCTCTATCGTTGACAATTGAGGTTCCTGCTTCTTTACTTTCTTCTTTGCTGCATCAGCTGTCATTGGGAACAGCATGACAGCAAGAGCAAAAAACGATAATAGTTTCTTCATTGTTAAATTAGTTTTATATTGTTTTTATTTATTATTCATTTCTTTATTAAAGAACTTGATAGCCTGACGGAACAGATGATTACGCGTATTGCCACCAAATATGCTATGATTCCTATTTGTATATACCAACTCGCTGAAATCCTTATCTGCCTGAACCAATGCCTCGGTATATTCAGCTGTATTACGGAAATGAACATTATCATCAGCCATGCCGTGGCATATTAGCAGTTCACCGCTTAGTTGTGATGCTCGTGCCATTGGATTCACCTCATCATAACCTGATTGGTTCTCATTTGGTGTGCGCATATAACGCTCAGTATAGACGGTATCGTAATAACGCCAACTTGTTACTGGTGCGATGGCTACTCCTGCACAGAAAACCGGGCGTCCCTCACTCATGCTCATCAATGTATTCCATCCGCCATAGCTCCATCCCCAAATGCCTATTCTGTTTTTGTCAACATAAGACTGGTTTCCAAGCCATAAGGCTGTTTCCACTTGGTCGCGGGCCTCTTTTTCTCCCAGTCGTAGATATGTACACTTTTCAAATTCAACACCTCTACCGCCTGTCCCTCTATTATCTACACAAACGACAACATATCCCTGCTGTGCAAGATAATGCTCCAATATGGCACCCTGGCCAGACATACCTATAGACCAACGGTTCAGAACCTGCTGACTGCCCGGTCCACCATATTGATACATAATTACTGGATAGCGCTTCTGTGAATCGAAGTCAGCAGGCTTTACCATCCAACCATATAACTTCACTCCTTCAGAAGTTGTGAATGAGAACATTTCACGTGGGCCAAGAACATATTGCGACATCTTGTCTTTCAAATCCTTGTTGTCTAACAATGTCTTAAGCAGTTTTCCTTTATTGTCATTAAGTGTATAGACATTAGGATTATTCATGTCGCTCCATATATTTATGTAATATTTGAAGTTGCTGCTGAATATAGCACTATTTGTACCTGCTTTATCGCTGATGCATTCTGTCTTGCCATTTGCTCTAGCAACATAAACTTGCTGTTCTGCTACGCCATTCTTGTTTGCGGCATAATAAACATCGCCTGTTGCCTCGTCATATCCATAAACATCTTTAACTTCATAGTTTCCATACGTTACTGTACGCTTCAACTGGCCATTAAGGTTATAGAGATACAAATGAGTAAATCCCGAGCGCTCGCTTGGCAGAAGTATATGGTTGTCAGTAATCTTAATAGATGAAATGGATGACTCTCTGACATACTTGTCTATTTTCTCGCTTATGACAAGCTTACATAATGTAGACAAAGGGTTTGCCATATATATGTTCAATTCGTCCTGATGACGGTTCATTGTATATATGGCCACCTTGGCTGGGTCGCTGGTCATAATTATACGTGGTATATAATCGTCTTCTTTCAATGGTACCTGCAACTTGCGTGTCTGGCGCGACTTTATGTCAAAGCTATAGACCGATACCGTTGAGTTCTGCTCTCCAGCAATCGGATATTTGTAAGTATAGAAACCAGGATAACCGGCATATTGCTCCATTGCTGGATTCAATCCTTTGAACATCTGCATTGAATATTGCTTCACTTTAGACTCATCATATCTAATCCAGCATATCTGCCGGCTGTCTGCTGTGAAAACCATGCTACGGTTGTTACCAAATTCCTCTTCATTTACCCAATCTGGGATACCGTTGATAATTTCGTTCCACTTGCCATCTTTAGTCACTTGACTTTCAGCATTATCATAAAGCAGCTTTACAAGATGAATGTTGTTATCTCTAACAAAAGCTATCTGTTGTCCATCGGGCGAGAAGAGCGGAGTTTGCTGTGGACCACCTTTTGACAGAGGTTCCATCTTATTGTTTTCGATGCTAAAAATATAGTATTCGGCTGTATACGAACGTCGATAAACAGGTTTTGTATTTGTCTGTATCAACATCCGTCTCCCATCAGGACTCATAATATAACCGTCAATACGCGGAATGACATCACCACGAACAGTTGCGACATCAAATAATACAGCGACTTGTTTGCCTGTCTTAAACGAATACTTGATAATTTGTTTGCCGTCTCTACTTATTTGGGCGTAGGTTTCTCCATCAGCCAATGGCTTTACTTCTGCCAACCGTTCACCTTGGAAATGTCCGGAGGTAATGCTTTTCAAATCAAGTTTTCCACCAGCCAACAATTGTGATGTTGCAAGAAGCAATGCTGCGCACATAAATATGATTCTTTTCATTGTTTTCGTAGTTTATTATAATATATTTTGCAAATTTAGATAAAAAATCCGATTAATACATTATATAATTGGAAAAACAAAATTAAATTCACATAATTAAAGCTTTTAAAATAACAAAAGGCCCAATTAGGTATGCTAAAAGGGCCGTTTAAGAGTGCCAAATGGCCCATTTGCAATGGGCAAAGCATGCGTCTTAATTATCTGAATCGTCTTCTCCTTTTAATCTAGGCAGAGAAATATGATAACGAACAGCCAAGAAGCGTATCATACATGTAACAAGAAAGCTTGATAAGGCTGATATTTCCACAGAAACACCGTTGCGAGCAAACAACCAATATGTAATACCACCCAACACACACGCCATGGCATAAATCTCTTTTCGGAATATTACCGGTTCATTGTTCAGCAACACATCACGTATAACACCACCAGCAGCACCTGTAATGCATCCCATTATTATTGCAACCCAATATGGTTGTCCGTACTCAAGGCTTTTCTGTATACCTGCGATGGTGAAAAGTGCCAATCCAAATGTGTCGAAAACAAACCAAGTGTTGTTAAGGCGTTGCATATATTTTGAAAAAACGATAACAACAAGAAGGGCCATAGCGGTACAGATAATATAGATCGGATTGGTCATCCAAAACGGAATAGCACCAAGCATAACATCACGGATCGTACCTCCACCGATAGCCACAGCAATGCCACAGACATAACCGCCAAACCAATCAAAGCGTTTAGATGCAGCATGTCGGATTCCGGAAATAGCAAAAGCGAAAGTTCCCATAAACTCAATTATCTGAGGAATGGTAACAGGCAGTTCGATATTCATAAATCTAAGGATGTATTGTATTTATTGGTTTGCCGTTTACAAACGCCTTGACGTTGTCTACAGCGATAGATATCAAGCGAATTCTGGCTTCAACTGTCGCCCAGGCTATATGAGGAGTAACAAAGGCATTAGGTGCGTCGAACAGCAAATTATCGGCTGACGGCGGTTCACAACACATGACATCAGTACCATAAGCTCCTAAATGTCCTGACTTCAAAGCCTCTGCCACATCATTTTCATTGACAAGCGGTCCTCTGCCTGTGTTTATGAGAATGGCACCAGGTTTCATCTTGGCCAGTGCCTTAGAATTAATCATCCCGTGCGTCTTTTCGGTTAATGGACAATGTAAAGTAATAATATCACTTACACCAAACAAACCGTCAAGTGTTGTCTTTTGTATACCATCGGGCAAATCGGCAGCATGCTTGCTTGTTATTGCAAAAACATCCATTCCAAAGCAGCGGGCAAGCTTGGCTACTCTCATACCAATTTTACCCAAGCCTATAATTCCAATGGTCTTACCTGCTATTTCGTGAAGCGGCGAATCCCAATAACAGAAATCAACATTTGACGACCACTTGCCTTTTCTGTTGGCATTGGCATAATCACCTACTCGATTTGTGATATTAAGAATGTGTGCGAATGTCATCTGTACCACACTGTCTGTGCTATACGACGGTATGTTAGTTACAATAATTCCATGTTCGGCAGCCGCCTTTATATCTACAACGTTATAGCCTGTAGCCAATACACCTATATACTTAAGATTAGGCAACTGACTGATTATATTACTATCAAGAACCACCTTGTTGGTTAAAACACATTCGGCATCTAAACACCTCGATACGATTTCATTAGGGTGCGTGCGTTCATAGATTTCCAATTGGCCAAATTCCTTAAAACCATCCCATGACAAGTCGCCGGGATTAGTTGAGTATGCATCTAATATTACTATTTTCATATATTTTTTCATCCATTTCCTCCAGCAGAGGCTATTATATTATCTGTCTTATAAATTCACTCTTTCGTATTTCCCCACAAAGCCAACATCCTTTGATAGAGTTTTTCTTCAGATGGACTGTGTTGGGCATGCCATATTCTTTCATTCTTCAGCGCATCAGGCATATATTGTTGCTTAACAAAATTATCAGTATAGTCATGAGGATATTTATAGCCATCATGATATCCTAATTCTTTCATTAATTCTGTAGGTGCATTCCTGATATGCAAAGGTACTGGCTGATTGCCACTTCGCCTAACTATTTCAAGCGCCTTGTCTATGCCGAGATATGCAGAGTTGCTCTTCGGACTTGTAGCTAGATATACCGTAGCCTCTGCCAATGGTATACGTCCTTCAGGCCAACCTATTTTATGCACTGCATCAAAGGCCGCATTAGCCAACAACAACGCATTGGGATTGGCCAGCCCTACATCCTCACAAGCGCTAATGACCAAACGTCTGGCAATAAACTTAGGGTCTTCGCCACCCTCAATCATTCTGGCAAGCCAATATAATGCAGCATCGGGGTCACTTCCTCTGATACTTTTTATAAATGCCGAGATAATATCGTAGTGCATCTCACCGTCTTTATCGTAGGCAAGAGGGTTCTGCTGCAACCGGCTTACTACAATTTCATCTGTTATGACAACGTCTTGACTCTGTTCTGCCTCAACAACTAGTTCAAGGATGTTAAGCAACTTACGTGCGTCGCCTCCACTATATCTAAGCATGGCATCTGTTTCTCGAAGAGTTATATTGCGTTCTTTGAGAATCAGGTCTGTGGATATAGCCCTTTCAAGAAGTTCTATCATGTCTTCTTTCTCCAATGACTTCAGTATATACAACTGACATCGGGAGAGAAGAGGTCTGATTACCTCAAAAGAAGGATTCTCTGTCGTTGCACCAATCAATGTAACCACACCTTTTTCAACGGCTCCTAAAAGAGAGTCTTGCTGAGATTTAGAGAAACGATGAATCTCGTCTATAAACAAAATAGGTGACGCCGAGTTGAAGAATTTATTTCGCTGCGCCTTGTCTATTACCTCGCGCACATCTTTAACACCACTGGTTACAGCACTCAGCGTGTAGAATGGCGTTTCTAGTTTATTGGCAATAATCTGAGCCAGCGTTGTCTTGCCCACACCCGGTGGTCCCCAAAGTATGAACGACGAGATGCGTCCTGCGTCAATCATTCTGCGCAAGACAGCACCTTCTCCCACCAAATGCTTCTGGCCTATATATTCACCAAGGTTACGTGGCCTTAATCTCTCTGCTAACGGTTGTGACATAATTGAAGGCAAAGGTACGAAAAAAACAGCAAACATAAAAAAAAACAGAAAAAACTTGTGAATAAAAAATAAAGTATATACATTTGCATTAGAAACAAAGTAAAACACATTAAGAAATGAAAGAAGCAAATAGCAAGAAAGCATTGACTTTTAAGACATTAACAAAGAACAACGTTTGGGATATACAGGAAAATGACATATTCCGAATGTTAGATAGTGCCGAGAAAGAAGGAGAAATAAAGGACAACATGAAACACTATGCAAGCATAATAAGAAGCGCATTTAACGTTGAGGAGCTGAAAGACGACTCGGCCATACTGAAAAGCAAGTATGAGAAACTCGGCTATAAAGTCGGTCCGATAAAGGTTGACGATAATACCAATATCATATGGGCAATTAAGAAGAAGCCTATAACTAGAGTGACCGACCTTAGCTACGAGAACATTGGACACATAACAGCAGCTAAGCTCATCGAAGTACTTGACAGGAATTTCGGCGGAGGATGGGATTCTTTGTCACAAAGCATTCAGGACATTATTGAAAGCGCGTTCGACATCTCTACGACCACATTGCCTAAAGACAGGCTTCACAAACCGGGCGGAATGTATGAAAAGAAGGTCGCAGACGGCTATGAGGTGCTTGAAGTGTCAAAGGGAACATGGGTTGAGGCCATTTTCGCAAAGGTGAAACCTCAGGCAGAAAAACCACGCCTACGTTTTGCCAACAAGCCAATGAGCGATGAAGACATGCCAGATGATGACAACTACGAAAATGACAGCGAAGACTTTGACGATGAGATAGATGAGCCATCATCATTCGATGACGAAGACATGAACGAGGACAACTATCGTACAACATTCGAGATTGAGCAAGATCCGGATGAAGAAGCAAGTGACATGTCAGACGATATTTAATAAAAACAACATTAAAAGTTATTGCCGCATTGTTCAAAAGGAATGGTGCGGCAAACTTTTTTAATTATATTTTAAAATAATATTCTTATTTTTTGTAACTTTGCAGATATTTTAAAAATTCTCTATGAAGTTCAAAATAAGAAAAAAACAATATATAAGACTGTTTTTCATCATTGTCGCATTATTGGCAATTGTGAGACTTACTGTTCCAGACATAGGTAATAGTGGAGCAGAATCTGCAGTAAGCAATGGTGAAGAAGTATCTGCCAGCAACACACTGTATACACACAAGTCAAAAGTAACAAAAGGCAGCCAAAAGCATCCGATATACAGCGTACCATCTTATCGCAACACATTCCCAGACAACAACGACATTCAGTTGGAAGCCGCTAGACGCAACGGTGTTTTACCTGTTAAGAACCGTGAAGAAGCTGAACAAAAAATGGACGAGTTAGTATACATCGGAAGCAATTCTTTCTATCATCTTGATCCGCTAACCAGAAGCATTCCCTACCTCGTACCTAGCGCTGCAGTTATGCTTGAAGACATGGGAAAAGCTTTCTTCGACAGCCTCTATGTGAAAGGCATTCCGCTTCATAAGTTCATTGTCACGAGTGTCATGAGAACTAAGGACGACGTAAAAAAACTTCAAAAGCACAACACCAATGCCACAGAGAACAGTTGCCACCTGTTTGGTACTACCGTAGACATCTGCTACAACCGATATATTACGGTAGAAGACCCTGAAGGACCAAGTCAAAGAGCTGTCAGAAGCGACACCTTGAAATGGGTTTTGAGCGAGGTACTTAGAGATTTCCGCAAACAAGGACGCTGTTATATTAAGTATGAGATAAAGCAAGGCTGTTTCCACTTGACTGTGAATAAATAGTCTTATTTTAAGAAAAAGTAGCAAGATATTAAAAAACTTTCTGTAATTTTGCAGAATAATTAAATTGATATATCAAATTGACAGAGAAACATATAGTACTTGAGGACATAGACCCTGTGGTGTTTTATGGCGTTGGCAATGGAAATCTGCAGATGATAAGGGCTCTGTTTCCCAAATTAAGAATCGTAGCACGCGACAACGTCATACGTGTTTTAGGTGATGAGGAACAAATGTGTGCGTTTGAAGAAAGCATTGAAATGCTGAGAAAGCATGTGCTGAAATTCAACACTTTAAAGGAGGAAGACATACTTGATATTGTCAAAGGTCGCAGAACAAACGACGAAATCCCTGAAGGTGTACTTGTATATAGTGTCAGCGGGCGTCCTGTTAAGGCAAAAAGCGAGAACCAGCAAAGGTTGATTGATGCATACAACAACAATGACATGATATTTGCAGTTGGTCCGGCTGGTACTGGAAAGACTTATCTTAGCATTGCGCTTGCAGTAAAGGCATTGAAAGAAAAGGCTATAAAGAAAATCATATTGAGTCGCCCTGCCGTTGAAGCAGGTGAAAAACTTGGCTTCCTTCCAGGAGACATGAAAGACAAGATTGACCCTTATCTGCAACCATTGTATGATGCTCTTGAAGATATGATACCTGCAGCAAAACTGCAAGACATGATGGAAAAGCGAATCATACAGATTGCGCCCTTGGCCTTTATGCGCGGAAGAACTTTGAGCGATGCTGTGGTAATTCTTGACGAAGCACAGAACACTACAAATGCACAGCTGAGAATGTTCCTTACACGAATGGGATGGAACACAAAGATGATAATAACGGGTGACATGACCCAGATAGACCTTCCGAGGGAACAGAAGAGCGGCCTGAAGGAAGCACTGAAGATTCTTACTGATATTGAAGGCATAGGAATTGTTGAACTAAACCAGAAGGATATAGTAAGACACAAGTTAGTCACTAAAATAGTGAATGCCTACGAAAAGTATGACAATTCAAAATCTGAATTAAAACAAAATAATATAACAGCATAAATAGTTATGAAAGCATTGACAAAGACAGATTTCCATTTCGATGGTCAAAAGAGTGTTTATCATGGTAAGGTTCGTGATGTTTATAATATTAACGACGACCTCATGGTAATGGTTGCAACCGACAGAATTTCTGCATTTGACGTTATACTTCCTAAGGGAATACCTTTCAAAGGACAGGTTCTCAATCAGATTGCTGCCAAGTTCCTTGATGCAACTACAGATATTTGCCCTAACTGGAAACTTGCTACCCCTGACCCAATGGTAACAGTAGGCTTGAAGTGTGAAGGTTTTCGTGTAGAAATGATTATCCGTTCTATTCTCACTGGTTCAGCATGGCGCGACTACAAGAATGGATGCCGTGAGATTTGTGGCGTAAAGCTTCCTGATGGAATGAGAGAGAACGAGCGTTTCCCTGAACCAATCATCACACCTACTACAAAGGCAGATGAAGGTCATGACATGAATATCTCAAAAGAAGAAATCATTGCACAGGGCATTGTTTCTGCAGAAGACTATGCAGTTATGGAAGACTATACACGCAAGATATTTGCACGTGGTCAGGAGATTGCAGCCAAACAGGGACTCATCCTTGTTGATACAAAATATGAATTTGGCAAGCGCGATGGTAAGGTTTACCTGATTGACGAGATTCACACACCAGACTCAAGCCGTTATTTCTATGCTGATGGCTATGAAGAGAAGTTTGAAAAAGGTGAACCACAGAAGCAGTTGTCTAAGGAGTTTGTACGTCAGTGGCTTATTGAACATGACTTCATGAATGAACCTGGACAGACTATGCCAGAAATGACTGATGAATATGCCGAGAGTGTTAGCGAGAGATACATAGAACTCTACGAGAACATCACAGGCGAGAAGTTTGACAAGGCAGCAGAAGATAGCGACATCGCAGCTCGAATTGAGAAGAATGTAAGCGAGTGGTTGAAGAACTGTTAAGGTAACGAAATGTACAAGCAAGAAGAAATAAAGCCTTATAGCGAAAACGAGGGTAAGGGCAAACAGGTTGAACTGATGTTTGACCAGATTGCCCACTCTTATGACAAGCTGAACCATCGCTTGTCATGGAATATTGATAAGGGATGGAGACGGAAGGCTATAAAAATGCTTGAACCCTACCACCCTTCCACTATTCTTGATATCGCTACTGGAACAGGCGATTTTGCCATTCTTGCTGCACAGATGCTAAAACCATCACAACTTATCGGTACAGACATTAGTGAAGGGATGATGAATATTGGAAGGGAAAAAGTCAAGAACTTTAAACTTGACAGTATTATCTCCTTTGCTAAAGAAGACTGTATGAAACTTTCTTTTGATGACAACTCTTTTGATGCGGTTACTGCTGCATTTGGAATAAGGAACTTTGAAAAACTTGACCAAGGACTTAGCGAGATGTGCCGTGTGCTTAAGAAAGGAGGACATCTTAGTATTGTAGAACTTACAACTCCTGTCAGTTTCCCAATGAAACAGTTGTTCAAGATTTACTCACATACCTTTTTGCCTATCTACGGCAGACTGATATCAAAAGACAACAGCGCATACTCCTACCTCACAGCATCTATTGAAGCTTTTCCACAAGGTGAGAGAATGATGGAGATACTTAAGAAAGCCGGGTTCAGTGAAACATCATTCAAGAGACTTACGTTCGGTATATGTACCATGTATTTTGCAACTAAATAGATATTGATATAGTTATGGACAAATATGGTTTAATAGGCTATCCTCTGGAGCACTCCTTCTCAATCAGTTATTTCAATCAGAAATTTACTGACGAGAACATAGATGCCGTTTATGAGAACTTTGAGATTCCAACCTTGGATTTGTTGCCAGAGATTATCAGTTCCAATCCAAACCTTAAAGGACTCAATGTTACCATTCCATACAAACAAAAGGTGATATCATTCCTCGACAGTGTCAGTCCTGAGGCAAGAGCTATAGGGGCTGTCAATGTAATAAAAGTCATTCATGACAGTAATGGTGTGTCACTTAAAGGTTACAACTCTGATGTAATCGGATTTACCCAAAGTATAGAACCCATGCTTGAGAGATACCATAAGAAAGCTTTGATACTTGGTACCGGCGGTGCTTCAAAGGCTGTTGACTATGGATTGAGGTCATTGGGTTTGGATACTTTGTTCGTTAGCAGGTATCAGCGTCCTGGCACAATACAGTATAAGGATATCACCCCAGAGGTAATAAAAGAATACAACGTCATTGTTAATTGTACACCTTGCGGCATGTATCCCCATTGTGAAGAATGTCCAGAACTGCCTTATGAAGCCATGGACAACCATACTATTCTTTATGATTTGATATATAATCCTGACGAAACACTCTTTATGAAGAAGGGTGCTCATTATGGAGCAAGCACAAAGAACGGACTTGAAATGCTGCTTCTTCAGGCATTTGCCGGTTGGGAGTTCTGGAATTCTAATGACTAATTAATGAAAAAAGTAAAACAATACTATATTATGGATAAAAGCAACCGTTATATGATGCGCGGCGTAAGCGCAGCAAAAGAAGATGTTCATAATGCTATAAAAAATATAGATAAGGGTCTGTATCCCCAAGCATTCTGCAAGATTATTCCTGATATCTTAGGTGGAGACCCTGAATACTGCAATATCATGCATGCCGATGGTGCTGGAACAAAATCATCGTTGGCATATATGTATTGGAAAGAAACAGGCGATTTGAGCGTATGGAAAGGCATTGCGCAGGATGCTCTCATTATGAATACAGACGACCTCCTCTGTGTTGGTGCTGTTGACAACATACTTGTTTCAAGCACCATTGGACGCAACAAGATGCTTGTTCCAGGTGAAGTGATTTCTGCCATTATCAATGGTACGGATGAATTGCTGAACAAGATGAGAGAGATGGGTGTCGGAATCTATGCTACTGGTGGCGAGACTGCTGATGTTGGTGACCTTGTACGTACAATCATAGTTGACTCTACAGTTACCTGTCGTATGAAGAGAAGCGATGTTATAGACAATGCAAACATACAGCCAGGTGATGTAATCGTAGGTTTGGCTTCATTTGGTCAGGCTACTTATGAAGATTCTTATAATGGTGGCATGGGCAGCAATGGCTTGACAAGTGCACGTCATGACGTTTTTGCAAAATATCTCGCAGAGAAATACCCAGAAAGCTACGACCATAGCGTTCCAGAGGAACTTGTTTATAGCGGTAACTATCATTTGGATTCAGATGTTGAGGGCTCACCGATTAATGCAGGACAACTTGTTCTTTCTCCTACACGAACCTATGCACCTGTTATCAAAAAGATTCTTGATGAACTTCGTCCTGAGATTCATGGAATGGTTCATTGTACTGGTGGCGCTCAGACAAAGGTATTGCATTTCGTTAATGACAACTGCAAGGTTGTAAAGGACAACATGTTCCCTGTTCCTCCATTGTTTAGAATCATCCATGAGGAAAGTCAGACTGATTGGAAAGAGATGTATAAGGTGTTTAACATGGGACACCGCATGGAAATATATGTGAGACCGGAGGTTGCTGAAAAAGTTATAGCAATAAGCAAGTCTTTCAATATCGATGCACAGGTAATTGGACATATCGAAGAAGGACAGAAGAGTCTTACTATTAAATCTGAATTTGGAACATTTGAATATTAAAAATAATTGACATGGCTGAAAACAACAGCATACTTGAAAAATTAGACGGTCTTGAGGCACGCTTTGAGGAAGTTTCTACTCTGATAACAGACCCAAGCGTAATAGCTGACCAAAAGAGGTTTGTAAAACTAACTAAGGAATACAAGGACTTAGGTGATATTATGGACGTAAGAAAACGTTACATAAATTGCCTTAATGCCATTACTGAAGCAAAGGATATACTAACGAACGAGAGTGATCCGGAAATGAAAGAGATGGCAAGAGAAGAACTTTCCATCAATGAGGAACTCCGTCCGAAGTTGGAAGAAGAGATAAAGATAGCCCTTGTACCTAAAGACCCAGAGGATGCCAAGAACGTTCAGATGGAAATACGCGCTGGTACTGGTGGAGATGAAGCATGTCTTTTTGCAGGTGACATCTTCCAGATGTACAAGAGATTCTGTGATTCTAAGGGATGGAGCATCAGTGTAACAAGTGCGAACGAAGGTGCTGTTGGCGGTTTCAAGGAAATAGATTTTGCCATAAGCGGCGATAATGTCTATGGTACACTTAAATATGAATCTGGCGTACATCGTGTTCAGCGTGTGCCTGTTACTGAATCAAATGGTCGTATGCAAACATCTGCAGCTACAGTAGCCGTTTTGCCTGAGGCAGACAAGTTTGAGGTAAACATCAACGAAGGTGAGATAAAATGGGATACCTTCCGTTCTTCAGGTGCAGGTGGTCAGAATGTAAATAAAGTAGAATCTGGCGTAAGACTTCGCTACATGTGGAAGAATCCAAACACAGGTGAAACAGAAGAAATTCTTATTGAATGTACAGAGACACGCGACCAGCCTAAAAATAAGGAGCGTGCCCTCTCACGACTATATACCTTCATCTACGACAAAGAGCATCAGAAGTATATCGACGACATAGCAAGCAGAAGAAAGACTTTGGTTTCTACTGGTGACCGTAGTGCAAAGATTCGCACATACAATTTCCCGCAAGGACGAGTAACAGACCATCGCATCGGATACACCACTCATGACTTGCAAGGTTTCTTGGGTGGTGACATTCAGGATATGATTGACGCACTTACCGTTGCAGAGAATGCTGAACGAATGAAAGAAAACGAACTCTAAGCAATAGAAGTATTCACAAGAGAAATATTTAAGGTTATGAACAGACAACAATTAATAGAACAGATAAGGACAAAGAAAAGTTTTCTTTGCGTGGGTCTTGATACTGATTTGAAAAAGATACCTCAGCATCTTCTTGAAGATGAAGACCCTATATTTGCCTTCAACAAGGCTATTATTGATGCCACTGCTCCATACTGCGTATCATACAAGCCTAATCTCGCGTTCTATGAGGCTTTCGGCATAAAGGGTATGATTTCTTTTGAAAAGACAATCAAGTATTTGCAAGAGAATTATCCTAATCATTTCATTATAGCAGATGCCAAGCGCGGTGACATCGGCAACACTTCTTCAATGTATGCAAGGACATTCTTTGAAGAATACGGCATCCATTCTATCACCGTTGCGCCTTATATGGGTGAGGATAGCGTGAGTCCATTCCTCGCATACGAAGGCAAGTGGGTAATTCTGTTGGCATTGACAAGCAACAAGGGAAGTCATGACTTCCAACTTACAGAGGACCCTCAAGGTGAACGTCTCTTTGAAAAGGTATTGAGAAAGAGTCAGGAATGGGGCAATGACGAGAACATGATGTATGTTGTAGGTGCTACACAAGGCAGGATGTTCGAAGATATTCGCAAGATTGTTCCTAACCACTTCCTTCTTGTTCCAGGTGTAGGTGCACAAGGTGGCAGTCTGCAGGAGGTATGCAAGTATGGAATGAATAAAGACTGCGGTTTGTTTGTTAACAGTTCACGAGGCATAATCTATGCAAGCAATGGTACCGACTTTGCCGAAGTGGCAGCACAAAAGGCAAAGGAACTGCAGGAAGAGATGGCTGTAGAATTGAAGAATATTTTTTAATCTAACATCCACATACTTAGATAGCAACTTGTTGAAAGTTCTATTTTGAGTTATCAAATGAACGATTCAAAAATAATTAATGACCCTGTTTTCGGTTTCATAAAAATACCGAGAGGATTATTACTTAACATAGTACAACACCCATTGATGCAACGCCTAACTCGAATAAGTCAGTTGGGTGTTGCTTCAGTTGTTTACCCAGGTGCCCGCCATACACGCTTTCAGCATTCTGTTGGTGCATTCCATCTTATGAGCGAGGCAATAATATCATTACAACAAAAGGGAAATTTTATCTTTGATAGTGAGGCTGAAGCTGTACAAGCAGCCATCCTCATGCATGATATAGGGCATGGACCATTTAGTCATGTTCTTGAACATACGCTGATATCGGGCATCTCACACGAAGAGATTTCCTTGTTGATGATGGAAAAGATAAACCATGACCTCGGCGATAGCCTTAATCTTGCAATAAAGATATTCAAAAACGAATATCCTAAGAAATTTCTTCACCAACTCATTAGCAGTCAGTTGGACATGGATAGATTGGATTATCTTAGAAGAGATTCTTTTTATACCGGTGTTACGGAAGGCAATATAGGTAGTGCACGCATAATCAAGATGCTTAATGTTCTGGACGACCAGCTCGTGGTTGAATCAAAAGGCATCTATTCGATAGAAAACTATCTAACATCAAGACGGTTGATGTACTGGCAGGTGTATCTTCACAAGACTGCTGTGGCTTATGAAAAGGTATTGGTCAATGCCCTGATGAGAGCAAAAGAATTAGTAATTCAAGGTCATAAGATATTTGCCACCCCCTCCCTACTCTATTTCCTAAGCAATAATATAGATTCAACATGTTTCGCTGACAACCCAGAAACATTGAAAATGTATGAAGAATTGGACGACAGTGATATTTGGAGTGCCTTGAAGGTATGGAAACACAGCGATGATGTGATTCTTTCTACACTTGCAACAGATGTCATTGACCGCAGGATATTCAAGGTGGAAGTTCACGACGAACCCGTGAGTGACGAGCGAGTTGATTCAATATGCAAAGACATCTCAGTCAAGATGAACATCGAAGAAGCTGATGCCAGAAAGTACATGATGAGCGTAGATACGATACAGAAAGACATGTATGATACCGACGATGACAACATATCAATACTATTCAAAAATGACGAGACAAAAGATATATCAGAGGCATCAGAACTGCTGAATGTGCAACTACTTTCCAAAAAAATACGAAAATATTACCTTTGTTATCAACGTATATAAAGTTTTTTTCTTATATTTGCAAAATTAAATAATATATATTTAAAATAATGGAATTTACAGCTAAGCAAATTGCTGATTTTATCGGCGGTAAAGTTGAAGGTGACATTAACGCCACTGTTAATACATTTGCGAAAATAGAAGAAGGAACAAAGGGTGCGATATCCTTTCTTTCCAACCCTAAATATATACACTATATTTACGACACACAATCAAGTATTGTCTTAATCAACAATGATGTAGAGCTGGAACGACCAGTCAACACTACCCTTATACGTGTTGACAATGCATACGAATGTGTGGCAAAGCTTCTTCAATTGTATGATGCTGCAAGACCTAAGAAACAAGGCATTGACTCTCTGGCATTCATATCTCCTAAAGCAACAATCGGTGAAAATGTTTATATCGGTGCTTTCGCATATATTGGCGACAATGCTGTAATAGGAAACGGCACAATGGTTTATCCTCATGCCACAATCGGTGATAATGTCAAGATAGGAGAAAAGTGCAAGATTTATCCAAATGTAGTAATCTATGAAGGATGTAAGTTGGGTAATGAAGTTACGATTCACTCTGGTAGTGTCATCGGTGCTGATGGTTTCGGATTCGCTCCAAACACAGAGGGATATGCAAAGATTCCACAGATAGGAATTGTTACAATAGAAGACAATGTAGAGATTGGTGCCAATACATGTATTGACCGTTCTACTATGGGAAGCACAATAATCAGAAAAGGCGTTAAGCTTGACAATTTGATTCAGGTTGCACATAACGTAGAGATTGGAGAGAACACAGTAATGTCTGCTCAAGTTGGTATAGCAGGCAGCACAAAGATTGGTTCTTGGTGTATGTTTGGAGGTCAGGTAGGTCTTGCTGGCCATATCACTGTTGGCGACAAGACATTCCTTGGTGCACAATCAGGTGTTCCTGGCAATATCAAGGGCGACCAGACACTTATCGGTACTCCACCTATGGAGCCTAAAGCATATTTCAAGTCACAGGCCATATTCAGGAAACTTCCTGACATGTATAAACAAATCAACGAGTTGCAGAAACAACTTGATGAACTAAAAGGAAATAAATAATAAAACGACAATAAAATGAAGCAAAAGACATTAAAGGGCAGTTTCTCTCTTTGCGGAAAAGGACTGCATACGGGATTGAGTCTTACCGTTACATTCAATCCTGCAGCAGAGAATACCGGATATAAGATTCAGAGAATCGATATGGATGGTATGCCTATTATTGATGCCATAGCAGAAAATGTGATTGACACCCAGCGAGGAACAGTTTTGGGCAAAGGTGACATCCGTGTATCAACTGTTGAACATGGACTTGCTGCTTTATATGCATTAGGCATTGACAACTGTCTTATCCAGGTAAATGGTCCTGAGTTCCCTATTCTTGATGGAAGTGCAATCAAGTATATCGAGAAAATAAATGAGGTTGGTATTGAAGAACTCAATGCGCCAAAAGATTGGTATGTCATAAGAAAGAAAATAGAGGTTAAGGATGAGGAGACAGGTTCTTGCATTACTATCCTGCCAGACAATGAATTCAGTCTTACAACCATGTGCTCTTTCGAGTCAAAGTTTATCAGTAGTCAGTTTGCTACGCTTGACAAGATAGAAAACTTTGTAACTGAGATTGCCCCTGCCCGTACCTTTGTATTCGTACGTGACATTGTTCCTTTGCTTAAGGCAAACCTTATCAAGGGTGGTGACTTTGACAATGCAATTGTGATTTACGAAAGACAGATGTCACAAGAACAGCTTGACGAACTGGCAGACAACCTTGGCGTTGACCACAGAGACGCAAATGAATTAGGTTATATCCAGAACAAGCCTCTTGTTTGGGATAATGAATGTACACGTCATAAGTTGCTTGACATTATTGGTGATATGGCTTTGATTGGCAAACCTATCAAGGGTCGCATCATTGCCACACGTCCAGGTCATTCTATCAACAATAAGTTTGCCCGTCAAATGCGTAAGGAGATACGTAAATATGAAGTTCAGGCTCCTATATACGACCCAAATGAGACTCCAGTAATGGATATCAACCGTATTCGTGAACTTCTCCCTCATCGCTATCCTATGCAACTGGTTGACAAGGTTATTGAACTGGGAGCTACAAGCATCGTTGGCGTTAAGAACATCACAAGCAACGAACCGTTCTTCCAAGGCCATTTCCCACAAGAACCTGTTATGCCTGGCGTACTTCAGATAGAAGCTATGGCACAGTGTGGCGGTTTGTTGGTTCTCAATACACTTGAAGAACCGGAGAAATGGTCAACATACTTCATGAAGATAGATAATGTGAAGTTCCGCCAGAAGGTTGTTCCAGGTGATACATTGCTTTTCAAGGTTGACCTTCTTGCACCTGTACGACATGGAATTTCATCTATGAAGGGATATGTTTTTGTAGGCGACCACATCGTTTCAGAGGCTTCGTTTACTGCACAGATAGTTAAGAACAAATAGAATTTTCAAGTTATGAATCAGATTAGTCCATTAGCTTATGTAGATCCAGAAGCAAAGTTAGGAGACAACAATATCATCGGTCCTTTTTGCTATATAGACAAGAATACAGTTATTGGTAACAACAATAAACTATATAACAGCGTAACAATCCATACAGGTGCACGTATAGGCGACAACAATGAGTTTTTTCCTGGTGCAAGCATAAGTACCAAGCCACAGGATTTGAAGTTTGTTGGTGAAGAGACAACATGTGAAGTTGGCAATAATAACAGTATCCGTGAGAATGTTACCATCAGTCGTGGAACTGCAAGTGCAGGAAAAACAGTTGTAGGTTCAAACAACCTCTTGATGGAAACAGTTCACGTTGCCCACGATTGCGTAATAGGCAATGGCATTATTGTTGGTAACGCTACAAAGTTTGCCGGTGAAGTTGTTGTAGAGGACAATGCTATTATCAGTTCTACCGTACTTGTTCATCAGTTCTGCCGCATAGCCGGATATGTAATGATTCAGGGAGGATGCCGTTTCAGTCAGGACATTCCACCTTATATTATTGCAGGTAAAGAACCAACCAAGTATTGTGGCATTAATATTATCGGTCTCCGTCGCCGTGGATTCAGCAACGAGACTATCGAACAGATACACGATGCATACCGCACAATATATGCAAATGGCATATTAAAAGACGGTATACAAGAAGCACGCGCCAAGTATCCAGAAGTAAAAGAAGTAGAATATATCTGTTCTTTCATTGAGAATTCAAAGCGCGGAATCATTCGCTAAGATGAATACGCTCATCGTAATAACAGGTCCAACGGCAGTGGGCAAAACCGCCCTCTGCCTTGGCATTGCAAAACATTACGGTATACCTATTATTAATGCTGATTCCCGTCAGATTTACAAAGACATGCGAATCGGCACTGCCTCACCTACAGACGAGCAGTTATCAGAAGTAAAGCACTATCTTGTAGGTAAGCTTAAACTAACAGATTACTATAGTGCTTCAATGTTTGAGAACGATGTATTAGAAATACTCAAACAACAGTTTTCAGATTCTTCTTCACAAGACAACAATGTCGCCTTATTAACTGGTGGCAGCATGATGTATATAGATGCTGTTTGCAATGGCATTGATGACATTCCCACAATTGACGACGAGGTTAGAGAAAATTTAAAAATGCGACTTGAATCCGAAGGCCTTGAGAGATTATGCGAAGAACTCAGGTTGTTAGACCCTGAATATTATAATATTGTTGACAAGAAAAACACCAGACGAGTGATTCATGGTTTGGAAATATGTTATCAAACGGGCAAGACATATACATCATACAGAAAAAAAATAAAAAAAGAAAGACCATTTAAAATAATAAAGATAGCATTAGACAGACCAAGAGAAGAACTATATAATCGGATAAACCTTAGAGTAGACCAGATGATAGATGAAGGCCTTGTTGAAGAAGCCCGCGCTCTCTATTGTCATAAGGATTTAAATGCCTTAAATACTGTTGGTTATAAAGAGATATTCGAGTATTTAGACAACAAGTGTACTATTGAAGAAGCTATAGAAAGAATAAAAGGAAACACAAGAAAATACGCAAGAAAACAGCTTACTTGGTTCAAACGTGACCCAAATGTCAAGTGGTTAAATGCCGATGATTATCAAGGTGTAATGGAATATATATCACAACAACTTTAGCTATTTCTACAATAACAAATGGAATTAGATAAGAATAATAAAGAATGGCTTGCTGCCAATAAGATTATCAATACCACTCACCGGTCTTTGTTTCTAACGGGGAAGGCCGGTACTGGAAAATCTACATTCCTAAGATACATATCCAAGAACACAAAGAAAAAGCACGTCATACTTGCACCTACTGGCATAGCAGCAATTAATGCTGGCGGAAGCACCCTGCATAGTTTCTTCAGATTGCCATTTCATCCCTTATTGCCGAATGACAACCAATATAGTCCGCGTAATATTCGTAAGACATTAAAATACAGTTCAAACCATTCAAAGCTCATCAGGGAACTTGAATTGATTATCATTGATGAGATAAGTATGGTTAGAGCAGATATCATTGATTTTATAGACAAGGTTCTGAGAATATATTGCAGGAACATGCGCGAACCGTTTGGCGGCAAGCAACTACTTTTGGTTGGCGATATTTTTCAGTTGGAACCTGTAGTAAGAGAAGACGACCGCAGGCTGCTTCAGCCTTTTTATGCATCTTCCTATTTCTTCTCGGCAAAGGTTTTCCAAGAAATTCAACTTGTAAGTATTGAGCTGAGAAAAGTGTACAGGCAAACCGACAGTACATTTATTGATATTCTTGACCGAATAAGAAGCAACAATGCCAACGACAGTGACATATCCAAGCTGAACTCACGCGTTAATGCAAACATAAACGTAAGAGACAAGAGCCTTGTCATCACGCTCGCTTCAAGAAGAGATACAGTCGACTATATCAACGAACAACGGCTGGCACAGCTTGAAGGTAGTCCGTCAATATTCCATGGAAAGATAAAAGGAGACTTCCCTGAGACATCACTCCCTACCCCCATGGAATTGGAAATTAAACCAGGTGCACAAGTAATCTTTATCAAAAACGACAAAGACAAGAGATGGGTTAACGGCACTCTGGGGGTTGTCAGTGGCATTGATGAGGAAGAAGGCATCATAAGCGTTGTTGTTGAAGACGGAAATGAGTATGATGTAGAACGGGTAGTATGGGAGAACATAAGATATAAGTTTAATGATAAGGAGCAAAAGATAGAAGAGGAACTGCTGGGAGTTTATACACAGTTCCCTCTACGATTGGCATGGGCAATAACCATACACAAAAGCCAGGGACTAACATTCCGCAATGTCAACATCGACTTAAGCGGCGGTGTTTTTGCCGGCGGTCAGACCTATGTGGCGCTTAGCCGCTGTATATCGCTTGAAGGAATAAGTCTGCAAGAACCTATACGACAGTCAGATATATTTGTAAGAGCAGAAGTCTTGCGGTTTGCCGAGCAATATAACAATCAGCACATCATGCAACGTGCCATCAATGAAAGCAAGGCCGACAAAGAATACAGAATGGCTGTTGAAGCATTTGACAAATGTGATTTTGATGATTTCCTAAATAATTTCTTTTTAGCGATACACAGCCGTTACGACATTGAGAAACCTATTGCCAAACGATATATTCGTAGAAAGCTAGGCATCATAAATTCTCAGAAGTCAGAGATAAAATACTTAAAAGAAGAAATACAAAAACGTGACAACTACCTTAAACGTCTTGCTGCCGAATATACCATAATGGGAAAGGAGTGCGAGCAAGAGAATATGACAGAAGCTGCAATTGCAAATTACAGCAAAGCATTAGAATTGTATCCTGATGCTTTAGATGCAAAAAGACAACTTGACAAACTCAAGAAAAAGAAAGAAAACCAGTCATAAGTTTATGTTAAACATTTGTATTGTTGCGGGAGCCAGACCTAATTTCATTAAGGTTGCACCATTAATCAGAACAATCATAAGAATGAGTTCTGAAGGATATGCCATTAGTTACAGATTAGTATATGCGGGTTCAGAAAATGACTCTACATTAGAAAAATCATTATTCGAAGACCTGCAGATACCTCAACCTGATGTTTTCTTAGGGGTAGAACATGAAAGTCTTGTAGAGTTGACCGGCAAAATGATGTCTGAATTTGACAGATACCTTACAACCAGCCCTGCCGACATCGTTATCGTTGTTGACGATTTGGCATCTACAATGGCTGCTGCCATAGTTGCAAAGAAACGTGGCATCAAACTAGCCCACCTTGTAGCAGGTACTCGTTCTTTTGACATAAACATGCCTAAAGAAATCAATCGCCTTGTAATAGACAGTTTAAGTGATATGCTTTTTACAGCGGGAGCAAGTTCAAACTATATTGCAACTCGTTCGGGTGCCGACATGTCAAATGTCTACATGGTAGGAAATATTCTTATGGACACCATGCGTTACAACTATCCACACTTCAAGCGTCCAGCCGTCTTGCATGTAAACAACATAAAGGACAACGATTATATTGTTCTGACCATAAATAGAAAAGCGCTGCTCAATGACAAGGATAATCTACACGAAATCATTTCCAATATCAGTAAAGCTGCGCAATCGACAACTATAATAGCTCCACTGCGAGATTATGCTAGCAAGGCAATAGGCGATATTACGTCGATATACAAAAACATTATAACAACAGCACCACTTTCATACCTTGAGTTTGGCTATCTTACTTCACGTGCCAAAGGAATCATTACTGATTCTGGCAATGTTGCTGAAGAAGCTACATTCAACAGTATTCCTTGCATTACGATTAACAACTATACAGAACATATAGAAACAGTGAAGCAAGGGTCAAACATTCTTGTAGGCGAAGATCCTGATAAATTGTCGGAATATGTATCTACTATGGTTGATGGCCGCTGGAAGACATGTAGTCTTCCTGACAGGTGGGACGGACGTACATCTGAACGAATAATACAAATACTAATAAAAAATATAGCCAACTGAAATGATTATCAGTTGGCTATATACACAAATTTGTTATGTGTGTGTTATTGTCTGCTTTCCAATAAAGCTGCTGTTCTTACCCTACTCAATGTTTCCGGTGTCATCTGCAAATAGTTTGCAATATATACCAAAGGGGCACGCAACACCAGCTGCGGTTGTCTTTTTACCAATTTAGTATATCTGTCTTGAGCTGTTTCAAAACGTAGCATATCGGCATGTACTTGGCTCTGAATCAATGACTCTTCCAATATTTTTCTATATAATATCTGGATATTAACACTCTTCATTGCCACTTGCTCCAAAGCCGCTCTAGGCATAGCGTAGATAATAGTAGGCTCTAATGCCATGATTTGCAGGCGAGTCGGCTCTTCCTTAAATAGACTCTCGATGCTCATTACTATGCTGTTTTCTACAGCCATGTGCTCTGTCAGTTCCTTTCCATTCTTATAGTAGAACTGTCTTACCAGTCCCTTCTGTATCCAATAAATATTAGTGCATACATCACCTACCCCTAGAATGATTTCACCTTTCTGGAACTTCATCGGTACAAGTACGCTTTCAAGCATATCCAGCTCATCATGCGTCATCGTAGAATATCTACGGGCAAGCTCGCGTGCTATGTCACGTTTTGTTAGCGCTATATTATTCATGTTATTCGATTTCTTTATTATATTACAATGTCATTCATTAATCAATTAATCCAGCTTGAGTACTGCCAAGAAGGCCTTCTGAGGCACTTCGACATTGCCAATCTGCTTCATGCGTTTCTTTCCTTTTTTCTGCTTCTCAAGCAATTTTCTTTTTCGGCTTACATCACCGCCATAACACTTGGCAGTTACATCTTTACGTACACATTTAATTGTTTCTCGTGCTATAATCTTCGCACCTATTGCGGCCTGGATTGCAATGTCAAACTGTTGTCTTGGTATCAGTTCCTTTAGCTTCTCGCACATTCTTCTTCCGAATGTCACAGCATTGTCCTGATGAGTAAGGGTAGACAAGGCATCCACAGGTTCACCGTTGAGAAGGATATCCAGTTTTGCCAGTTTTGAAGGTCTGAAGCTATCAATATGATAGTCAAAAGATGCATATCCTTTGCTTATAGACTTCAGCTTATCATAGAAATCAATCACGATTTCACCTAGCGGAAGCATGAAATGCAATTCTATACGATTTCCACTTACATATTGTTGGTCAATCAACTCACCTCTTTTATCAAGACATAATGTCATTATAGGACCTATATAATCGGCGGCAGTGATAACAGACGCCTTTATATAGGGCTCTTCTATTCGGTCTATCATGGTCACATCAGGGAGTCCCGATGGATTGTGTACCTCTTTCTCCTCGCCCTGTTTTGTATAACACATATACGAAACGTTAGGCACTGTCGTTATCACATCCATGTTAAACTCACGGTCCAGACGTTCCTGAACAATTTCCATGTGCAACAATCCTAAGAATCCGCAACGGAAACCAAAGCCCAGCGCTACAGATGATTCTGGCATAAATGTCAGCGAAGCATCATTCAGTTGCAGCTTCTCTAACGAAGCACGAAGGTTCTCATAATCATTAGGGTCTATCGGATAAACTCCAGCAAAGACCATTGGCTTAACCTCTTGAAATCCTTCTATGGCCTTCTGGCATGGATTGCTTATATGAGTAATTGTATCACCTACCTTTACTTCCTTTGAATTCTTAATACCGCTGATGATATAACCCACATCTCCTGTCGATAGTTGTTTCCTAGGTATCATGTCCATTTTCAAGACACCGATTTCATCTGCCGTATATTCCATTCCGGTATTAAAGAACTTTACCTTGTCGCCCTGACGAATTACACCGCTCTCTATCTTGAAGTATGCTATAATACCTCTGAATGAATTGAACACAGAATCGAAAATAAGAGCCTGCAACGGAGCTGTCTGGTCTCCCTTTGGATGTGGTATACGTTCTACAACAGCCTGTAATATTTCGCTTACGCCCTCACCGGTCTTTCCACTGGCACGGATAATTTCAGAACGGTCGCAACCTATCAGGTCTATTATTTCGTCCTCAACTTCATCTGGCATAGCCGAAGGCATGTCTATCTTATTGATAACCGGTATAATCTCAAGGTCTTGGTCAATAGCCATATATAGATTGCTTATCGTCTGAGCCTGAACACCTTGTGTGGCATCAACAATAAGAAGCGCACCCTCGCAGGCTGCTATGCTTCGTGATACTTCATACGAAAAATCGACATGTCCTGGAGTATCAATGAGATTCAAAATATATTTCTCTCCATTGTGCATATACTCCATCTGGATGGCATGGCTCTTAATCGTTATACCACGTTCCTTCTCCAAATCCATATCATCAAGCATTTGGCCACCTGTTACCTGAATAGTCTTTGTAAATTCAAGCAACCTGTCTGCCAGTGTTGACTTACCGTGGTCTATATGAGCAATAATACAAAAATTTCTTATATGGTCCATTTCTTATCAATATGCTTTTTAAAACGCAAAGATAGTACAAAAAAACGAAATAATAGCGAGATAAATGAATTATTGTTATTTTTTTTGTAACTTTGCAATCAAATTATTAACAGCGAAAGTTTCGCATACCAAGAAGAAAAATGAAGACAACCGTCTCTATAAAATATTTGTTTCTTACAATCCTCGCTATAGGATTAGCATCTTGTCAGGAATCGCTCGAAGAAAGATGCCAGAGGGAATTGGCTGAATATACGAAAAAGAATTGTCCTGCCTATGTTGACCGGTTTACGGTTCAGGACAGCGTTACATACGAGCCGGATACTCGTACCATACACTATTATTACACCCTCTCAGGCAATGCTGACAACATTGACAATCTTCAGGGTGCAAGAAACATTTTGATTAATCAGCTAAGAAACACTACCTTCCTCAAGGCATACAAGGATGATGGTTTTAGTTTTTCTTATACCTATTACTCCAAGTCAACAGGCAAAATACTTGTAGAGCATACATTTACCGAAGCTGACTACAAACGGTGAAAAGCAATCGAGCCCCAACGGGTCATTAGGATATATATTAAAGGCAGGAGTTTATTCCCCTGCCTTTATTTTTTCCAGAGCCTTGCTTAGTTGATCCGGACAACTGGTTGACTTATATCCGCATCTTATCCCTTTCAGGCGTTCAATGGCATCATCTGCATGCATGCCCTGAACGAGCTTGCTTATGCCTTGCAGATTACCATGGCAGCCGCCAAAGAAAACCACTTGCTTTATTATATTGTTCTCGTCTACAGTAAGGTCTATTTGCGACGAGCATGTTCCCTGGGTATTATATAGAATATGTTTCATTTGTTATTAAAGTAAATATCATAAAAAAACAGACGGATAAACTTTAATTACCCGCCTGTCTCTCTATAATGATTGTCAGTTCTTAGCGTTATTCGGGTTTCATATTTGTATATACGGTCTGAACATCGTCGAAGTCTTCAAGCTTCTCTACCATCTTGTCGATTGTCTCACGCTCTTCTGGTGTAACATCCTTCAAGTCATTTGGAATACGTGTAAACTCAGCACCAGTTACCTCGAAACCATTCTCCTCAAGATGCTTCTGAATCTCACCGAATGACTTTGGATCGCCATAGATAGTGATGCTACCTTCTTCTTCATCTTCATCAAACTCATCCTCTACGCCGTAGTCTATCAGGTCGAGAATCATCTCGTCCATATCAAGCCCGTCCTTTTTCTTGAAAGTAAACACGCTCTTATGGTCAAAAAGGAATGACAGTGAACCCTGTGTACCGAGATTTCCGCTGAACTTATTGAACACAGAACGAACATCACCCACAGTACGTGTGGTGTTGTCTGTCAGAGTTTCTACAAAAACAGCAATGCCATGAGGGCCATATCCTTCGTAAGTAACCTCCTTGTAGTCACTCTGGTCCTTACCCATAGCGTTCTTGATTGCACGCTCAATATTGTCTTTTGGCATGTTCTCGCGCTTTGCATTCGCAATACATGCACGCAATGCAGGATTCATATCTGGTTCTGGTCCGCCAGCCTTTACTGCAATAGCAATCTGTTTACCAATCTTAGTAAATGTCTTGGCCATGTGGCCCCATCTCTTTAGCTTCGCTGCTTTGCGATATTCAAATGCTCTTCCCATATTTAATGTTTCTATATATTTTTATTCGACTTTAATATATTTCTTTTGAATCCTTAGGTATCAATAAGTCTACTCCTAAATACTAAATACTAACTCCTAACTCATCTCAGTTCCGCGCCCAACTGCTTTGTCAGGTTAGCTATCAACTTCTGCATAATGGCATCTATCATCTTGTCGTTCAGAGTCTTTGTCTCATCTTGCAAGATGAAGTTGACAGCATAGCTCTTCTTGCCAGCAGGCAGGTTCTTTCCTTCGTAAACATCAAACAGTTCTACAGACTTAAGGAGTTTCTTCTCTGTCTGACGCGCTATCTGTTCGATTTGTGCAAACTCTACGCCATTGTCAACAAGCAGCGCCAAGTCGCGGCTAACGGCAGGATACTTAGAAATCTCCGAATACAGCACGCGATTCTTGCTTACCAGCTTCATGAGAGCAGTCCAGTTCAGTTCTGCATAATATACAGGTGTATTTATATCCGCATTCTTCAGTACCTTCTTGCTCAGCACACCCATCTCTATCAGCTGCTTGCCGCCTCTGTTCTCAATTGTGATACCCGCTGCAAAGATGTCATTGGCAGACTTCTTTCTAACCAACATGCCTGGCTGTGCACCAATTCTGCTAAGTATATTCTTTACGTAAGCATCCAGTTCGTGATAAGAACTGTCTTCATTAGCATGCGCCCAACTGTTCTCCACTCGCTTACCTGTAAGCCAAAGAGCCAGATGGAAGTCTTCCTTGTAAGCAGCCATCGGATTGTCTGCATTCTTGCGCTCAGGGTCAAACTTATAAACATTGCCGAACTCGAAGAATCTCAGATTTCCATTCTGACGCTTCACGTTATACTCTATACTTTCCAAACCGCCAAACAGCAGCGACTGCCTCATCACGTTGAGGTCGTTGCTAAGTGGGTTCATTATGTTCACGCAATTCTCTGTCGGATATGCATTATGACCTTCGTAATAAGCACCACGTGTAAGAGAATTGTTCATTATTTCGTTGAAACCGCAACCTACAAGCTGTTCGCTTACGAGATTTGCCATCTTGTGCTTTTTGTCTTCTGCACCCTTTACAACCAGACAACCTTTCAACTGTGTCGGTATCTCCACATTATTATATCCATATATACGGAGAATGTCCTCTACAACATCACATGGGCGCTGTACGTCTACTCTATATGCAGGTATATCAAGCTCCACTCCCTTGTCTGTTTCTGAGATGATTTTAATTTCCAGACTCTCGCAGATACTCTTGATTGTATCTACAGGTATCTCCTTGCCAATCAATGTGTTTACATAATCGTATTCAAGATTTACCTTAGCCGTTTCCATTGGTTGTGGATATACGTCGCAAACCTCCATCGACACCTTACCGCCTGCCAGTTCCTTGCACAATATAGCAGCCTGTTTCAGAGCATATATTATTGCATTAGGGTCTACGCCACGCTCGAAGCGGAAAGAAGAATCTGTGCTCAAGCCATGACGACGGGCGCTTTTGCGAATCCATGTAGGATGGAAGTAAGCACTTTCCAAAACCACATTGCGTGTCGTTTCGTATGTACCACTACCCTTGCCACCGAAGATACCTGCGATACACATTGGTTCCTCAGCATTGCAGATACTTAAGTCATGCTGACCCAAAACATGTTCCTCGCCATCGAGGGTAACAAACTTTGTTCCTTCAGGCTGGGTTCTTACAACAATCTTATGACCAAGCACCATATCGGCATCGAAGCAATGCATCGGCTGACCGTATGCCATCATCACATAATTGGTAATGTCCACGATATTGTTTATAGGGCGCAGACCGATGGTTGTCAACTTGTTCTTCAGCCAATCAGGACTCTCCTTAACCTCACAGTCGGTAATGCTCACGCATGCATAGCGTTTGCAAGCCTCCTGATTCTCGATTACCACCTCTATAGGCAGTTCGTTGTTGTCAACGGTAAATGCAGAGCAGTCTGGACGGTGCAAAGATGTCTCATAGCCGTTCTGCTTCAGCCATGCATAAAGGTCGCGTGCCACTCCCCAATGCGACAACGCATCGGTTCTGTTGGCTGTGATATCAACCTCTATCAACCAGTCGCTTTCAAGATTATAGTATTCTGCTGCCGGTGTTCCTACTACTGCATCTTCTGGCAGAACGATAATGCCGTCGTGGCTTGTGCCCACTCCAATCTCGTCTTCAGCACAAATCATTCCGCAAGACTCAACGCCGCGCAATTTTGATTTCTTTATAACAAACTCCTTGTCACCATCATATAGCACGCAACCCAAGTCTGCCACGATAACCTTTTGTCCCGCAGCAACATTAGGAGCACCGCAAACAATCTGCGACGGGGTGTCATGCCCCAAGTCAACAGTTGTTACATGAAGATGATCTGAATTAGGATGGAGGTCGCATGTCAGCACCTTGCCCACATACAATCCTTTAAGACCTCCTTTAACACTTTGTACTTCTTCCAAAGCACCAACTTCAAGACCTGTAGATGTCAGCGCCTCGCACACCTGTTGGGGATTGAGGTCAAAATCTACATATTCTTTAAGCCATTTGTATGAAATATTCATTATCTTATCGTTTAGTATACTAAAATTCGGCGCAAAGTTACTAAAATTAATGAAGAATGAAGAAGATTTAAATGAAAATGTTCTATTCTTTAATCATTCACTACGCTCATCTGCTTCGCAGTCTTCAATTCTTCAAAAAACACTTAGACACAAAGATATATACTTTTATGTTGTAATAAATGCCATCAACAGAAAAGTCTCATCATAATTATTTCTATATCTAAACTGATTAGTAATATATTCGGATTCTAGTCGCGGCATTCTTAAAATGAATATTTTATGCCGCCATTTAATATTCCTATGGTTCCAAGAGGGAGAATCTCTGTAAAGAAACGCCATTTACTGTCTCCAACTTCTATGCCGATAGGCATGAGATTAATCATAGGGATAATCTCTTCATCTTCTATTCCAAGGCATATTCCTGCCCCCAATTTTGAATACATTGCAAAACGTCGTTTATTGAACCAATAGAAACGAGCAACCGCATTGAAAGTAGCCAATGAGTTACAATTCGAGTATTCAAAAACAGCCAAAGTACCTAAACCTATGCATTTGTTCACATTATACAAATACTGAAGGTGCATTTCTGGCCCCGGATCATGTTTTCCAAATGTACCAACCATTATCATTGCATCGGCAAGAGATTTAGCCCCTATTCCTACAGAGAACTCCTGACGTAACCTCAAAGAATCTTTCTCTTGTGAGTAACAGAGTGATGTGCTTATCAAGAGCATTATGATTATATGCAATCTTAAGAAATTCATTATTCTTCAATCTTTCAATTATTCACTACGTTCATCTGTTTCTCTGACTTCAGTCCTTCACGTGTTGATGAGCTTCAGCGAGTAATTTTTCAATTCTTAATTTCTAATCTTCACCGCCTTGTTGCCAACCTTAACAATCACAATGTTATCAGCATGCTGACCGATGCTAATTGTTGCCGTGTTTAGAGCTGTCTTTGCTTCACCAAGCTTTTCGCCAGATATGCCATATACCTCTACCATAGTACCATCATCAGCACCTGTTACGGTTATAGTGCCGCCATTAGCCCTGATATCCAAAGACTTGTCTTTAACGCCTGATATACCAGTATTTTGCTTGTTCTCAGAAATGTTGACAAACTCCTTCCATTGGTTTGCTGCCTTATAAGCTGCTAAACAACCCTGCGGAACTATCAATTTGCATTTTGATTTGTTTATGCCAAATAACGCATCTGTACCACATGTTGGCGGTGTGATGGCATTACATTTTATTTCTTCCAACTGTTCACAACCTGCCAAAGCATAATTACCTAATCTTATCAGATTGCTTCCTAAGGTTATGGTTTTCATATAATAGCAACCATTGAAAACTGCATTGTCGATGGTTTTCACGCTATCTCCAACTATAACATCGGTTATGCTACCCGTTACAAATGCATAATCGTATATGCGACCTTTGTTATTAACACGAACATTATTCAAGGAATCAAGGAAATAGAAAGAATATGGATTGATGTCTTTTACAGCCATGGCCTTACCATTATAAACTACGGAATCGCCTATTACGACACTTGTTATAACGCTGTCATATCTGCAATTTATCACATCGCAAACCGCTTCTCCAGAGTTGTCGGGTACATAGATTACGCCATCCACCTCGAATAATGATTTCAGGTTATTATAAATCTTTTTATCCACGATGTTACCATACTGTCTGTTAGGAACATAATTCCTCGTACCTTTCAAGTTCACATAACCGCTAGGCGGCGTTTCCGTAAGCCATATCGTTTTGTAAGGCATAGTTTGCCATGCCCCTATTTTAATAACGCCCGTACCTACAGTCATGGATTTCAAGAAGCAACCATCGAAAGCATACTCACCTATTGTCTTCACACCGTTGCCTATTGTTACAGAACCCAATCCCGAGCAATAGCGGAACGCCTCATTGCCAATGCTGGTAATGCTGTCATGAATGACCACCGACTTCAATGAGGTACAACCCGAAAAGACACATTCTCCTATCTCTCTAAGATTTTCAGGCAAGCTTAAGGATGGCAATCCTGGGCAATTATAGAATGCATATTTTCCGATATTTTCTATGCTATTTGGCATATCAATAGAAAAGGAGCTGCTGATATTGGCAAAAGCAAAATCAGCTATTCCCAACGTTCCCTCCTTTAGCTTTACAATAGCGCCTTCGGCCATTGAACCCTTGTATTCATAAACCACCTTGCCTGCATAAACCAGACCGTCAGGCTGATTGTCATACCAAGGCGTAGCATAGAAAGCAAGATTTCCGATGCCTACCACGCTGTTAGGTATTGTTATGTCTTCCAATTCTTTGCAATTGGCAAAAGCATCCTTGCCAATTCTTGTTACGGAGTAGATTTTATCTTTATATTCCACCGTTTCTGGTATGACCACCTCCTTGCCGTATTCCATGTATTCAGAATTATAGCTTCCCTTGTAGGTTACCTCTACGGTTAGTTCCTTTGCCGATGTGATGTTATAGTATATTCCTCCAACAGTAAAGTCATGCGCATTTACCGTGATGCTGCACAGAAGCATGGCAAGCGTGCCAAACAAAGATTTCTGTCTTTTCATAATTATTTTCCTAATACTTTATACACAATTTATAATTCGTTATGCAAAGATAAAAGTTTTTTTGTGAGAAGGCAAATAATATATATGTTTTTTGAGATTACTGTTTTTAGATTTAAAGACAGAAGTTATTTATGACAAAAGAAAACAAGGGCATAAGGTTTTTAAACAGAAGAACAAAAAGCCCCTCTCCAAGGAGAGGGGTTGGGGTGAGGCTAAATCCTAATCTTAATCGCCTTGTTGCCAACCTTTACTATCACAACACTACCTGTTTGTGCATCAGTATGAATTGTTGCCGTGTTAAAGGCTGTCTTTGCTTCACCAAGCTTTGTGCCAGATATGCCATATACCTCTACCATTGTGCCATCATCAGCACCTGTTACGGTTATTGTGCCATGAGAATAAACCACATTATACGGAAATGTTTTAATATTGTCAATGCTTGAAGATTCTAACTCCACTATTTTTCCAAAGCTACTCCACGGAACCGTTGACTTATAGCTGTCTATCGATGCTGCAGGCACGTGCAATGTAGCATTTTCTGGATAGGAGTTGTAAAAAGCATCACTTACTGTTGTTGGCACTATTTCTGCAAAGCAATAAACATTTTCTATTTTATTACAATTTCCGAAAGCTGATCCTCCAATGCTTATTACACTGTTGGGGATGGTTACTGAGATTAGTTCGTGGCAATAAGAGAAAGCATAATCTGCAATTCCTAATGTTCCCTCTGCTAGTTCTATGCTTATGTTGCTGGGCATTATTCCTTTATAATCGTATGCCACTTTACCTGCATATACCAAACCATCTGGCTGATTATTATACCATGCTGTATAATCGAAAGCTAAACCACCAATGCTTGTAACGCTGTTGGGGATGGTTATTGAGGCTAGGCTACTGCATTCTCTGAAAGCATAAGCGCCAATGTTTGTAACGCTGTTAGGAATGGTTACTGAGATTAGGTTGCGGCAAAAATAGAAAGCACCACCTGCAATTCCTAAAGTTCCCTCCGCTAGTTCTATGCTTGTGTTGCTTGGCATTGTTCCTTTATATCCGTATGCCACTTTACCTACATATACTAAGCCATCTGGCTGATTATTATACCAAGCTGTACCAGAGAAAGCATTTTCGCCAATGCTTGTAACGCCATCAGGGATGGTTACTGAGGTTAGGCTGCGGCAACCATAGAAAGCATAACCGCCAATGCTTGTAACGCCATCAGGGATGGTTACTGAGGTTAGGCTGCGGCAATAATAGAAAGCATTATAGCCAATGCTTGTAACACTATTAGGGATGGTTACAGAGGTTAGGCTTCTGCAAAGAGAGTATTTACAACCAGTTATTACTCAATATTTTGCGAGTAATAAGTCAGAAATATGGTCATAACCTTTAAGGGCGCATTCTAAAAGGTGAAGATTTAACGTTTTTATTGTTTCTTAACG
>JAFQQY010000039.1 GCA_017410365.1 Prevotella sp. | reverse complement strand
TGTTTCTTCAGTCGTATAGCCCGCTATACTCCTTTAGAACACATAAAAAATCTTCTCAAAAATAACAAGACAAACGCACTAAAATCTAAATGACCGATTTGGGTTTAAAGATGTTTTTCACTTTAATAATACATAGATTTGAAAAATGGAAATCATACGAGAAAAACATGGAAAATACCAACAATGATGACTAAAATCAAAACCGCACAATTTGCAATTGAATACCGCACCCCTTACAAGGCAAAACAGCACTACTTTTGAGATGAAAGTGGTGCGGTTGAAGGATTGAATAATTAAATAACAGAAATCCTTAAAATCCCAAAATCCCTAGAAAGAAGTATATCTACAAAATTATATCCCTAGATTTTAAAAAATCAATTTTCTCATACATCCTACATTTTTGCATATAAGGCATTAAGTCATAGATTGTTAAGTGCAGTGTAGGAGGATTTCAATCCTACATTTTTTGCCCGTTTTTCGGCGCATTTTAGTAATTTTAACAAAATCAGGTAATAAAGATTGGTATTTCTAAAAGGGCGTTTTAGGTATCGTAAAAGGGCGTTTTAGGTATCGTAAAAGGCCATTTGGGTATCGTAACTAGGCCGTTTGGGTATCGTAACTGGACCATTTGGGCATCAAAAGTGATGCATTTAGGAGTGCTAACTATAAGAAAAAAAAAACACCACTTACACAAGGGTAAATGGTGCTATTATAAAATATCGCCTTAAAGCTAAAAAGCTGAGGCTATATATTACTTCTTTTCCTCTTTCTTGAATGTGCTCTTATAGCGCTTGTTCAATCCGTTGATTACATCCTGTGTGATGTCGAATCTTTCGTCGGCAAGGAGGATATTGTCGCCAGCCTTTGAAAGAATCATGTCGTACTTCTTGTCCTTATTATATGCATCTAGGAAACCCTTCAGCGAATCGCGCAAAGCGGTGTTATACTTTGCTGTCTCTGTGTCGAGCTCGGCAGCCAAACGACCCTGCAGTTCATTGAGGTCAGCCTCCTGGCGCTGGATAGCAGCCTGTACGCGCTCTGCCTCTTCGCGGCTTGAGAAACCATTGCTCTGAAGCTTTTGCTGGAAATTCTGTACAGCCTTCTGCAGCTGCTGTCCCTTTGAGTTCAATGTGTTGCGGGCGTTGGTACTCTTCTTCTGCAGTTCAATTGTAAACTCCTTGCAGAAATTGTACTGCGACATCAGCGAGTCAACTTCAATGTAAGCAATCTTTATTCCACCAGCCGGTGCTTCTGCATTAGCCGATTGAGTATCATTTTGTGGTGTTGAGTTGTTGCATGATGCCAGAGCAACTACAGCCGCTAGTGCAGTTGCGGCAAGAATGTTCTTTTTCATATTTTCTTCTATTATTAATATTATTTATTCTTTGTTCATTGTCTTGCTCCATTACGCAATGGATGCCTCTTTCTTTCATTGCTTCGCTATCGTGAATATGCTGTGAAGAAAAACGACCACCCTTGCGAAAAAGAACTTTTACGCATAAAAAAAGCATGCTTATAGCAATAATTAACGTCGTTGATAGTAGAATTTCGACCATATTCATTAACTTTGCGGGTACAAAGGTAATGTAAATTAATTAATTATCGAAATAACATATAATAAAAAAGAGTAAATAATGGATAAAAGTATTTTAAAACCGGCATGCGTTTTCGAACAATTCGCAACAATCAATGCCATTCCACGCCCATCTAAGCGCGAGGAGAAGATGATAGAATTTCTAAAGAACTGGGGCGAGAGCCATAATCTGGAAACCGTGGTCGATGCTACGGGCAACGTGCTGATTCGCAAGCCTGCAACCGAGGGCATGGAAAACCGCAAGACCATAATCCTGCAGAGCCACATGGATATGGTGTGCGACAAACTGGTGGACATAGAGTTTGACTTTGACAACGACCCAATAAAGACTTATATAGACGGAGAATGGCTTACAGCAGAGGGCACTACCCTTGGCGCTGACGACGGCATCGGCGTGGCAATACAGCTTGCCATACTGGATTCAACTGACATCAAGCACGGACCGATAGAATGTGTGTTTACAAGAGACGAGGAAACAGGACTTACTGGCGCACTGGGCATGGAGGCAGGCTTCATGAACGGCGACATGCTTATCAATCTCGACTCTGAAGACGAGGGACAGATATTCGTTTCATGTGCCGGCGGACGCACAACAACTGCCAAGTTCAATTTTGAGAAGACCGACGCCCCTAGCGACTATTTCTTTATAAGAGGTTCGATAAAAGGCTTAGTTGGCGGACACTCTGGCGACGACATAGAGAAAAAGCGTGCCAATGCAATCAAGATTCTTGGCCGTTTCCTATACAAGGAAATGCAGAAGACCGACATCAAACTGGCAAGATTCAATTCTGGCAAGATGCACAATGCCATTCCTAGAGACGGCGAGTTTGTGATTGCCGTGCCAAACAAGGACAAGGAAACCATCAGAGTGGATTGGAACATATTCACAAGCGAGGTGGAAGACGAGTTCCATGTTACAGACACAAAAATGGAATTCAACATGGGAAGCGCCGATGCTGAAAGCGTTGTACCAGACAATATAGCAAAGAACTTCATCAGAGCGATACAGGCAGTAGACAACGGCATATACGCAATGTGTCAGGACGAGGCTCTCGCATGGATGGTTGAGACATCAAGCAACATAGCAAGCATCATAACCGATGACAACAGCATCAAGATTGTTGCCAGTCAGAGAAGTAACGTAATGTCTAATCTCGACAACATGTGCAACACCGTTCGTGCATGCTTCGAACTGGCAGGTGCTGAGGTGAGCCACAGCGACGGATATCCGGCATGGAAGATGCGTTCAAACAGCGAACTGACAAAGCTTGTTGCTGACAGCTATGAAAAACTATTCGGCAAGAAACCTATCGTAAAAGGCATACATGCAGGCTTGGAGTGCGGATTGTTCTCTGAGCGCTACCCTAACCTCGACATGGTTTCGTTCGGTCCTACACTAAGATTTGTACATACGCCAGAAGAAAGACTGCTTATTCCTACCGTCCAAATGGTATGGGACCATCTTCTTGACGTGCTTGAAAATGTTCCTCAGAAATAAGGTAATAAAAAGGTAAAAACGCAACAAGAGTGATGGTTTTGAGCCATCACTCTTATCTTTTTGGGCTGCAAACAAACAAAAATGACACGAAAAATGAAAAAAAGCAGCAGATTATTTGGAGGATTAAAATAAAACATGTACCTTTGCATCGCATTTGAGAGAAAATGCTTCGGTAACACGAACAACCGGTAAGGAAGTTTGGGTGAGTGGCTGAAACCAGCAGTTTGCTAAACTGCCGTGCGGGTAACCGTACCGGGGGTTCGAATCCCCCAGCTTCCGCTGAGGATTCAATTACCGAAAACAAAATCAGGGTGGATTCGTCTAGGGGTTAGGACAGATGCCTCTCACGCATCAAACAGGGGTTCGATTCCCCTATCCACTACAAGAGAAACCTTAGGACAATCGTTCTAAGGTTTTTTGTTTTCATAAAAACGATGTCCAAAATATGAATGAACAGTTTTCAAGAACAGAACTATTGTTTGGAAGTGATGCCGTTAATCATCTGAAAGACTGTAACGTTGCGGTTTTCGGCGTTGGCGGTGTCGGCGGTTATGTTGTTGAAGCTCTGACAAGAAGCGGCATCGGCAATATCACCATCATAGACAACGATACAGTATGTGCATCTAACATCAACAGACAGATAATTGCATTGCACAGCACTATCGGAGAATATAAAGTCGACGTGGCCGAGAAACGCATAAAGGACATCAATCCCAACTGCAAGGTTACAAAGCACAGAATGTTTTACTTGCCCGACAATGCAGATGAAATAGATTTAAGCATATACGACTACGTGGTAGACTGCATTGACACGGTATCGGCAAAAATAGAATTGATAACAAGGTGCAACAAACTTGGAGTCAATCTGATTTGCAGCATGGGCACAGCCAACAAAGTAGACCCTACGGCATTCAGAATAACAGACATCTCAAAGACACAGGTAGACCCTTTGGCAAAAATCATCAGAAAGAAGCTAAGGAAACTAGGCATTTCCAATCTGAAGGTATTATACAGCGAGGAAGAACCTTCGTGCAAAACAATAGAGATGAACGAAAAAGGACGTCCGATAGCAGCAAGCAATTCGTTTGTTCCCGCAACGGCTGGACTTCTGATTGGAGGCGAGGTTATCAAGGAACTGATAAAAGATTATTAAACCCAATATCGGCCGTCACTCTTCTGACATTTATGTTTAATGGCAATGATGCTGGCTAAGAGCAAGCAAACAATAATTGAATAAGAGACTACGACCTGCATCATATTTATATCAACGTCTTGTATAGATGCGTATGGCAGTACTGAAAGCATTGCCAGAAAACCGTTTTGGACGGAAACGACAAACGACAGCACGATTCCTATGGCCTGACCAAACAACGGCACAAAACCGAATAGTACTAGTGCTACGGAAAGATAAAGAATGACCGTAGTGCAAGGAATGACAACAAAATTACTTATTAACGCCAATAAAGGTATGTTGCCAAAATAATATGCAACAATTGGCATCGTGCCCATTTGCGCAAGAAAAGAAACCAAAGCCAGTTGCCAAAGCCAGCGCACCAGACGATGCCTCTGTTGGTACTCAACAGGAACGAGCGGGTTGACATGCTTATGAAATGAAACGATAAAGGCAACGGCTAGGAATGACAACTGGAATCCTACGTCATAGATATTGAGCGGATTGAATAACAACATGACTATTGCCGCTAACGAAAGGACATTAAGTGACAGTGGAGCACGTCCGGAAAGACCGACGAATGTCATTATGCTCAACATCAGCGTAGCCCTGACAACGGAAGGCATCATGCCTACAAGGAAAGCATACGCCCAAATGGCACATATCAGCAAGGTGCTTCCAAAATACTTGAATCTGCGACGGAAACTTACAAACGACAACAAGGCGTAAATGATGCCCAAATGCAATCCAGACAATGCCAAAACATGCGACGCTCCTGTCAGACTATAAGTATTTCGCATTTCTTTAGTCAGCGCACTCTTATCGCCCATGACCATGGCTGCTATTATGGCATAGACATCTTCTTCGAAAATGCTTACCTTCAGATTGTCTAATATATTGCGCCTAACAACATGTGCATTTAGTTGTGCCCTATCTATTAATGGCAGGTGTTGCAAATCTGGTTTTTCAAGTTTCCAATTGTCGTAATAGACAAAACCTTGCGCTATAATGCCATGATTGAGCAGATAATCGGCATAATCGAAATTTGAATCGGTAAAATTAGATGGTTCCTTTAGGCATGTCTTGAAGGCAATACCGCAGTTAAGCTTCAATGATTTGTAGTTTCCTCCTATGGTATCTCTTAAAACACTTAGCCTGACGCACCTTCCCGCCAGTTCTCCCTCTGTCAACAAAACATCAAAACGTATAGTCTTGCCATGAACTTTGGGTTCTGTCTTCACCACACCTTTATAATATAATGTATCATCAGAGAGTTCGGCATGCTTTCCCTGTTCTGCCCTATTGCCAAGAAAACAGCCTAAGAAGAATACTGACACGAGAATAAGCACCGTCTGCATGATGCGGAACCTTACGGCAAAGACGGCAAACAGAACACTTACAGCAAGCATGACAATCCATAGTCCTTGAACTACAATTCCCACTAGTCCCACTCCTGACAGTATTCCGATTATCAGGAACAACGCCACAGGCAACAGCGGGTATCTTTCAAAGATATGGATATTTTGCATATTGCAAAAGTAATCAAAATTAACAAAACGGCAACATCTACAAAAAATATTCAGACAAATTAGGCAAAAAAATAACAAACTTACAGACATAATCATTATCTTTGCAGATAATAACAATGAGAACAATATGAAAAACAAAATCATACTACTGCCATCAAGATTTATATTTCTATTAGCAATAATCATATTTACTGCTTGTGAGAAAGTTGACTTAGATGATATAAACACGGGGAGCGAGGGCAACAACAACGTAAACATAATAACTCGTTCTGACTCTGAAATCCAATATCCTTTATATATCATAGCATTCGACGGCGAAGGTAATGCCGTTAAAAAGACAACAGTAGAGACGGCTGCAACCAAGACAAGTTTCGCATTGGATGCCGGTGCATACCATATAGTAGCTATAGGAGGCATAGAAGATTGCGACATGCCTGACATCAAATCGCTTAATGATATCGTCACCCTACCCTCCGATAACTATTTAGATGTTCCTATACAAATGGGAAGTACGGACTTGATGGTAACACAGAATGCAACTGCCACGATAACACTTTACAACCAAGTTGCCGCCTTCGACTTGTCGCTGACAGACATACCGGATAATGCAACTGAGGTAAGCGTAAGCATGTCAATGCTAAGCAACGAATTAAGTTTCATTGGCGCCACATCAGGAAATGTTACCGCTACCGTTAATCTTGACAGACAGAGCAACGGTTCATGGTCATCTACACGATTCTATGTTCTGCCTAATGGCGATGCCAACAAACTTACCATGACCATAAGCATTGTCTCTCCTGCTGGACATGAATCTTTCGGTTATACGCACAGCGGTGCTATTTATGCTAATACGCCTTATGTCATGGTTGGCAGTTTCAAACAGGGATTCAGCGTCAACAATGTAATATCGTTGGCAGGATGGAACAAGGCAGAAGAAATAAGTTTCACATTCGGAAGTGATGATGAAGACGAACAAGAAGACGATGATGAAATAAGCGAGATGCCTGAAATAGGAAGCATCTGGAACAATCATCTTGTGGCAGCCATAGAATACACTTCAGAAACCTCTGCCGATATCATATTGCTAAGCTTGTCTGAATGGTCGGGAATTTCATCGGCATACAATTCTGAAGTTCCGAATATGGCAAACGACATAGCCTCATCATATACAGAAGACGGTCTTAAAGATTGGAAGATTCCTACAAAAGAAGAGGCTAAACTGATTGTTAATTCAATAGGAATAGACAATCTTTCTGCCACAAACGAGACACTGGCAACTAATCAATATACGGTACTAAAATTCGGTGAAGATTTAGAGAATGATGCTGCCGTGCGCTATCTGTGCGATGATGCGAAATCAAGCTTTAGTTGGACCGTAGATACCACTTCAAAAGCTGGCAGCAAACGAACTTATCACTTACGTTTGGTAAACAGAATAAGCAGAAAGATAGCAGACGCTAAATGATTGAATGAATCAAGGTATTAGTTTGTGCCATTCCTGCGCAACACCAATGTCTTAAACCAATCTTTCATGACGCCATTGTATCTATGTTGTGAATCGGCAACAAGCAGAAGAATAATGTTGCCGTTTTCATTGGCTTTAGCGATGCACATTCCTTCATAATTAGCAAGCTTACGACCGAAAAGAGTCATCTTTGTCTTTTGGCACCATAGCAGTTCTTTATCAAGAACAGCATCTGAACGTTTATTTAGAGGGTCAACAATATAGATTTTGCAATTACACCATGCGCCTATCTTCAATTTGGGAACATAAAACTCACGTTCCAACACCAAGAGTTTACCATCGTCTAAAGCGCACAGTTCACTTACGCCAAAAACATAGTTACTACCTATTTTCTTTGCCTCCGGCACATTCATTTCATACAGATACTCTCCCACTCTGTTCATATCATCGTCATAAGAAACAAGACGCAGCAGATTCTTGACTGGGTTAAGAGGAGTTGCGGGTTTACCGTCGGCAGGTAGAGGCACTTCTGTAGTTGTCCAAAAACGATGCGTATGCTGGTTGTATGTAAAAGATTCTATTCCTGTGTGCTTCTCTCCTTTGGTGTATATACTATCTTTGTCAGGTACGTATGCAATTCCTTCAAGGTCGGTATTGCCAGTTGATGTTTTTACAAATCCTTCGTTAACAACGTCTTCTATCATGCCTGTTGCATCATCTATATTTATCTGAAAGATATAATAACCATCGTCAGTGGATTTATCGTCAACTAAGGCAAAGCGATTGTTTCCGATATTGGTAATTCCGCTATAATTTGCAGCAGGGATTTGTTTATGAAATTTCTGCTGCTTGTTGTCAATAACAACAGAAAGAGACTGTGCTGCCACCAATAATGGCAGCAGCACAGTGCAGATAACTATCAACCGTTTATTTGTTTGCATCAAATGGTTTAATAACAAATACGAATTCACGGTCTTTATAAGGGATGCGATACTGTGGCAATGGCCATGCGCCCCATGAATTTTCACATGCCAGACCTTGCTGGTGCTGCTGTATGTGAACCTGAGTAAGCGGACGCTCTATCAAGTCGCCACTATGACGGCCCCATGACTTATCTTTTGTCCATCCATCATCAAGGTCTTCTACGAGATATGGCAGCGCGCTGCATTCCATCGGCGCTACAGAATAGAACTTAAGACCTTTGCCAGACTTGCTGTTATACACGCCAAACCAACGAATGTCAGCATGGTTACCACTTTCTTGTGGACGTATATAAGAATAGTACTGTTCACTCACGTTTCCTTCGTATTTACCTATAAACTCACTATTCTTACGGTCTGCATAAGTCTCAATTGGTCCACGGCCATGATACATAACCTTGTCGTATGACTTTGGCATCTGCAACTGCATGCCATAACGGAACATGTCTGATACTTTCTCCTGCTCGTTGGCGTCCATATTCTGACTTATGATGACCTCACCGTCGGCTGTGATTGTGTAAGTCATAGTAAGAGTTGCCTTTACCGCTGGCATTTCAAATACAGAAACCACCTGATTGTCTTTAGCTGTTACTGACTTCAACTTCATCTCTGGGTTCTTCCATACAGCAAAGCGGCGCTGCAAGCCTGCACCAAAGTCATTGTCTGTCGGCGCACGCCAGAATTCAGGAGTAATAGAACGGCGGTCCAGCAACATCGGTTCGCCATTTACATCGAGATAATCAATCCAGCCTGTCCACTTGCCTACGGTCATCGTTGTTCCTCCAGCTGTCATGGCAATATAAGAAACAGTTTCTTCCTTGTCAACAGATGTAGGTTGGCTTGCAACTTGTGGGAACTTATATTCTTGTACTACGAACTGCTGCTTTGCAAGAATCTGCCCCTTGTCAATTAATGGCTGAGCATCTTTTGACTTGAAATAGAAGTTTACAACAATCTCCTTGTCAGAATACTGTGATGTATATTGTGCTATTGCCTCTTTAAGCTGTGAAGACTGCAGAAGTTTGCGTTCCTGTGGCTTAATGTTATTGATGTCGATGCCTTGGGTAACAACATATGCACTATTTGTATCAATAGGCTGAACGACACAAACCAGTGTCAAGTCGTCAAGAGTCTTGAAGAAATTCTCATTGTAAACCTCAAATTTTCCATCCTTCAACCCCTTGTCTGTAATCCATACGTTCTGATAGTAATACTGCACTTCGTATGCATGAGGATTAAGACGGCGGTCTGGAGCAATTATACCATTGCAACAGAAGTTGTAGTCACTAGCAGGATAACGTCCGTAGTCACCACCGTATGTAAATATTTCCTTTCCCGTAATTGGACTCTTGTCACGAAGACCTTGGTCAACGAAATCCCAGATATAACCACCTTGGTACTTTGGATATTTGCGTACCAAATCCCAGTACTCCTTGAATCCGCCCATAGAGTTACCCATCGCATGAGCATACTCACATTGTATCAGCGGACGTGGGTTGTCACCCTTGGCATAGCTTTCGCAACCATGGTAGCCATAATACATCGGACAGAAAATATCGGTCTTGCCATTCTGGCGTGCCTGCTCATACTGAACTGGGCGAGTTGCGTCATAAGCCTTTATCCAATCGTATGCTTTTTCAAAGTTTGGACCATAGCCGGCTTCATTGCCAAGACTCCAAACAACAATAGAAGGATGGTTCTTAAATATCTTCACATTGGCCTGGTTGCGCTCAAGATGAGCAAGTTCAAAGTCGGCACGCTTTGCCAATGTAGCATCGCCATAACCCATACCGTGGCTTTCTATGTTTGCCTCAGCCGTAACATAAAGACCATACTTGTCGCAAAGGTCATACCAACGTGGGTCATCAGGATAGTGACAAGTACGAACTGCATTTACATTCAGTTGCTTCATTATCTTAATGTCCTGAATCATACGTTCTACGCTTACCACGTATCCACCATCTGGGTCAAGTTCATGGCGGTTTACTCCCTTGATAAGAACAGGCTTACCGTTAATAAGGAACTGAGCACCTTCAATCTTGATATTGCGGAATCCGACTTTACGGCTGATAGCCTCAACTACCTTGTCGCCCTGCTTCAGAGTTATATTAAGTGTGTATAGATAAGGTGTCTCTGCAGTCCATGGGTTGGCATTTTCAATAGTGTATGACTGAGTCTTTTGATTTATGCCTGCCAAACCTTTAACTTCTTTTACCATCTTACCTGAAGCATCAAGAAGTTGGATGTCAACAGTGGCACGCTTGCCGTTGGCAATGTCGAGAGTAACGTCGAGCTTACCGTCTTTATATCCATTCACCAAATCCTGACCGATGGTCATATCGTTGACATGGGTCTTAGGTCTTGAGTACAGATATACTTCTCTTGCTATACCTGTAAAGCGCCAGAAGTCTTGGTCCTCAAGATATGAACCGTCACACCAACGCATAACCTGCATGGCTATAAGATTCTTGCCGGGCTTAAGATATTTAGTTACATTAAACTCTGCTGCTATTTTTGCGTCTTCACTATAGCCAACATATTTGCCGTTAATCCAAACTTTAAGGTTGCTTGTAGCAGAACCTACATGCATGAATATTTCAGAACCTTTCCAATCGGCAGGCACATCAATTGTCTTACGGTATGAACCTGTATAATTGTTTGTCTCACCGATATATGGAGGGTTGCTTTGGAAAGTGGTATTCCATGAATATGATGTATTCTTATAAATACGGTCGCCATATCCATGTATCTCAAAAAGTCCAGGAACAGGGAAGTCAACCCACTTTGAATCATCAAAAACAGGTTTGAAGAAATCCTGAGGACGGTCGGTGTAGTCCTTTACGAAATTGAATTTCCACATACCTTCGAGTGATACGTAGCGAGAAGACTTCGTCTTGTCTGCGCCTTGAGCCAGTTTTTCATTCTCAAAAGCAAAGAAACTAGCACGTCTCTCGAGACGGTTCTGCTGGTTTACTTCCGGATTCTTCCATTCCGGTTCATCAGCGGCATAACCATTAGTCGGTATAAATAAGACCGCCAGCAATAGTTGAATTAAAGTCAGATTTTTCATTTTATAGATATTTTAATATGTTATTCATAATCGTCAATCACACTATTGGTAAAATCAAGCATCGGCTTGGCAGCTTTGAACATCTGCTCCACGTCATCAAGCCAGTTGGCTTTGCCAAAGAAGTCATTATCAACATGATGCCAACAGCAGTAGTCTTTCATTCTTAGATAATTGATGTATTCATAATCTGCGGGGAATCCTGACGGACGAGTTTTAAGCTTTTCCAAGCCAAACCCTTTAGAACTATCCATTGTGGCATCATCTTCTCCTCCGTAGAACTCCAGAAAACTTTCATTCTCTACAGCGCTTAACCACGCATCGGTATTCGCCATAATCTCATTCCTGCATGCTGTAAGAATATTTGTCGGCAAACAGTAGGCACCACAAGCTATGAAACAATTATCCGGTTCCAAATGAATATAGTATCCGCCATGAAATGATTTCTTTCCATGGGCAGCAATATATGCACCAAGATGGCGCTTATATGGTGATTTGTCTGGTGAGAAACGGGTGTCGCGATAAAAGCGATATGACGCATCCTTAACTGTAACGTGAGCTATCGTCGGGTCGAATGTACAGATTCTTGCAATCAAAGCTCCCACCCCACTTTCAAACTCTTTTCTCACAGCATCGTAATAATCTCTATGCTCATGAAACCATTCACGGTTGTTATTAGCTTTTATATCTCGTAAAAAACCTAATATCAGTTTTGCATCCATAAGTTAGCTTATAGTTTTAGATTGCAAATTTATTAAAAATATCTGATATTACGAATATAAACATTATGAATTATACCTAAAAAACAAATTTGTATCGTTAAAACTGGAGTTTAACGACTAAAGGCAGATGGTCGCTAAAACCATCTTGTGAATAGCGCATGCCGTTGTATGTTCTAGACGGCTTGACGCCGCAATGGCGTTTATCTTCAGTCAACAGAAATGGAGCATCAAAGATTTTACTCCATACGACATTGTTTTTCAAAGAATTGCTTACAAACACATGGTCAATAGATTGCCATATTCCGTCATATTTATATGTGCCCATAGCTCCATTTGAACCTTTGGCTGTAGAAGTAAGGTTATGTAAATCGTTTTCACTGATAGCTATGATAGACGGTTCTGCTGATGTTTCATTAAAGTCGCCTGCTATCAATATACGAGCATCCTTATTAATTGTTCTCAGAGAATCAATTGATTTATTGAGAACATTTGCTACCGCCAACCGATATGGGCGAGTCCGTTTTTCACCATCATATTTACTTGGGGCATGTACTACATAAACATGAAGGGTGTCTCCTGATATAATCTTGCCCTTGACATATAGAATATCGCGGGTTGGCGACATGCCTTCAACAGGTTCAATCCTATGGTATTTGCTGGTTATTAATGAAAAGGTAAAAGGCGAATACAGCAAAGCGACATCAATGCCACGCTCATCTGGAGAATCTGTCATGACATACTCATAGTTGGCATTACGCAACAACGACCTGCGAGTAAGGTCATGCATGACACTATCATTCTCTACTTCTGTAAGTGCTACCAAATCAGGAATACGGAAATCACCATTTTCCTCGCCACATGCAATGATTTCCTTACCTATATTATTCAATTTATGCCAGTATCTCCACGGTGTCCATTTCCGCAGAGACTCTGGCATAAACTCTGTATCTTGCTTCAAACTGTCATGACGACAGTCGAAAAGGTTCTCGCAGTTCAGTTCTACGAATGTAAGAAATGATGCGAGAATAAGCGTTAGCATACTTTCTCAAGACGTTTCATCATAGCAAACATGAAGATTGCCGACAATATACACAGAACTATGAATACTGTCCATGTAATCCACAGAGGAATACCTCCCCAGAGGAAACCGCCGACCATCACAAGCTGATTGCCAAGAGCAGTGGCTACGAACCAACCGCCCATCATCATTCCCTTCAGATGTGGAGGTGCTACCTTTGATACAAACGAAATACCCATTGGGGAGAGAAGCAACTCTGCAAATGTCAGTACAAGGTATGTATAGATAAGCAACTGTGGAGTAACATCAGCCACATGCATTGCGACCTTCTCACCATTAACAATTTCTGTTTGTGGCTCAGGCAGACCAATAGAGCCAACAGCCATTACGACAAAGCCCAAAGCTGCAATTATCATACCATAAGCAATCTTACGTGGTGCAGAAGGTTCCTTGCCACGCTTTGCAAGAGCACCAAAGATAGCTAGTGAGATTGGAGTAAGAGCAACCACATAGAATGGATTGAACTGCTGGAAGATAGGTGCACTAACCTTAACAGCACCTTCCTGTGACATATACTGCCAGATAATGATACCCAAAGCTGCTGCGAAAACGATTGCTGATATTACCTTAGTCTGGGCTGTCTTACCCTGGAAGAGTGAGAAACCAGCATAAACCATAACGATAACGCATACAAGGTTCCATACATTAAAGGCAAGTGCCTCAACACCCTCAGAAGAACGAGAAGTGAACTCATCAGCGAAATATGTCAGTGTAAGACCATTCTGATGGAATGCCATCCAGAAGAAGATAACCACAGCAAACACAAGGCACAGAGCAACAACACGCTGCTTGGTCTCTTCTGGTGAAAGTTTCTCCATTTCAACATTAGCATTCTTGTTGCCATCCTTCTTGCTTCCACCCTCAACATGACGGAACAATGGACGAGAAAGGAAATAGATTGCTATTGAAAGTATCAGCGAAGCACATGCCACTGCGAAAGCAAAATGATAAGAGTCATTTACGCTATAACCGAGGTCATTTTGTGCCCACTCCATTATCTTAATGGCAGCTGTAGGAGCAAAGAGAGCACCGATATTAATAGCCATGTAGAAAATAGAGAATCCAGAGTCGCGCTTGTCTGCATATTTAGGGTCATTATACAAGTCTCCTACCATAACCTGCAGATTGCCTTTGAAAAGACCAGTACCAAAACCAATCAGCACAAGCGCCGCAAACATGACAATGAGCGCAAGAGTATCACCACCCATTGGAAGAGAGAGCAATAAATAGCCTCCGAACATAATGGTGATACCGATTGTCACCATCTTGCCGAAACCAAACTTATCTGCCAACATTCCACCTATAAGCGGGAAGAAATAAACAAACATGAGGAATGAACTGTAGATTGTTCCTGCCAGTCCAGCCTCAAGTCCAAAATTTGCTCTTAGGAAAAGAGCAAAAACCGCAAGCATGGTATAATAACCGAAACGCTCGCCGGTGTTGGCTAATGCCAACGCATAAAGTCCTTTAGGTTGTCCTTCAAACATAATTATTTAATTTTAGAATTATTGGTTTTCATTACATCAAACAAATATGATAGTTTTATCATTATGCCAGAGTTGTTGCTTCTACCGAAATAGTCTTGCTTACTATTTCCATAAATATCTCCCAATCCATAATAATAACGTCCCTCAAGCATGAAATGGCCTACCTTCGGGTGAGAATACTCAATACCGATGCCGCCAACGATGCCGTAGTCAAACTTGTTCTTAATGGCAAGGGTATCCTGTACAGCTGCGCGCTGAGCACCTATACGGTCGGATATATTCCTTTGCTCGTAGTCAAAGTTACTGGTTATCTTGTCATTAAGGAAAAGACCAAACTGGGGGCCGACCTGGAAAAAGAACTGAAATCCCTTTCGTTCACGTCCCCAACCCAAGCGGGCGAACATTGGTATTTGTATATATGTAAGCTGTCTCTTAAACTCTTCGGGTTCTCCTGTGTACTTGTTAATCACAGGACCGTCGTCAATAGTTAAGATATCTTCTTTCCATCCCATCTGGGTATAGTTAACCTCACCGACAAGAGCACATATACTATTGAAATATTTCTCACAAGTATATCTTACAGTCAAACCACCTGTAATACCGCCATTCATCAATTGTGGAATCTCTGGCTTAAAGCCGACATTACTCATCACATATCCGCCATTTATACCGATGCTTAATTCACTGCGATGATCACCTATTTGTGCCTTGGATGTTATCGTACCGAACAACATCAGCAGAAACAACAATTTGCGGAATCCACGAATGTTCAATCTGAAAATATTATTTACAGTCATTTATGATGCCTGAAATTGAAATGTTCTTAAAAATTAATAGTCTCTATTCTGTGTCCTTGAGTGTAATGAACAAAGAGAATGCTTCTGTTCTGCATGCCGCCAGTTTCATATTTCTCAAAACTCAATGGGGTCTGGACTGGGGTATAACCGACAGCACCAAATCTGCCATCAAACCTGTTGCCATACATTTTTAGCCCTTTAATGAAATAATATGCATGGTCGAAACCTGTTATTGCATAATAAGGCTGTTTACCACTCATGTCTGTCTTAAAATTCCAACGGTACTTTTGCTGCATACGAGTTGTTCGTGAAGACAGTGGATTCAGATAATATGTTGATGGAATATATGTGTCGAATTTATAGAAGTTATCAAGATTATAACTTGTATAGTTCATCCATTCTGAATATCCGAACATTGAGATAATCAAATCATTACTGGTCAATGTAAGCGTATTAAGTTTGGCAAATGCAACATTAAGTTGTGATGAGTGTTGGGTATTAAGCACAACGACATTAGGACTAGTAAGGCTAAAAGCTTTCTTGAAATCAGACTCTTTCGAATTAAGATTGGTTATGTTGTATGTTCTGTGAAGTCCTTCAAGTCTTGTCCTTAGTTCTTTTGTAAACGCACCCTTATCACTGGTAGGGTCATTGCAATCTATGAAAACAACATGATGATTGCTGAACTTGTCAAGAAAATGCTTAATAACCGTAGAATTATAATCTACTGTATTCTGATAAACCTGAAACAGATTAGGACATGTGTATATTTCTTTGGTTTCTATCTCAAAAGGCATAAGCACCTTAATGTCATTCTCTACAGCGAAATCTGCTACTTGCTTTACATGCTTGGAATACAATGGACCAACAATCAGGTCACACTGTTCTGCTTCTTCTGTCAATACAGAATTGACATCCATATTCTGTGTCAGATTCCATGCATGTATATCAACAGATATTCCGTCTAACTTCAAACTGTCACATGCCATCAGCACACCACGGTAATACTCTACCATGTTTCTACCGTCGGCATCGCTATTATTCAGAGGCAACATTACACCTAATCTGATAGCACGACGTCGCATGTCTGTCTTTTGTGGTTTTACCGGTTCTTCTGCAACAGTATCTTCCTTAACTTCTACTATTTCCTGTTTATATGGGATATTTAGTTTATGACCTTTCTTTAGTTCATATCCCGGACTACGCATTTCCGGATTTGCAGCCATCAGTTCTTCTATGCTTATTCCGTATGACTTGGCAATACCGAATATAGTCTCCTTGCGTTTTACTTTGTGCACTTCACGAATCTTTATGCTTTGAGCCAATACTATTTCTGACACAAAAAGCATAACAACGAACACAAAAATATATCTTATAAACATTTTCATATTTCTAATATTTTCAATAATCGCCTACAAAATTAACAAAAAAGAGTGGATAAATCAACTTTATTCTGTAATTTTGCACATTATAACATTAGAAAAATGAAAATAAAGAGTTTATTAATTGCATTGATATTTGCGATAATACCATCTGAACTGTTGGCTGACTTTAATCCGACGGCTTATTATACAGTTGACGAACAGCCAATGGAAGCCACAGACGTAATTAACGATGCCCAAGCTCCGCTATTTGTTACATTTAAGGCAAACCCTTCTAATCTTGATGAAGGTGTTACCCCTTCCTATGAATGGAGATTTACAAAAGAAGGGAGTGAAGAACCTTTCATGATAAGATATGAAGAAGAGACATCATTCGAATTTGTTGAGTCCGGATCAACTAAAGTATCTCTTTATGTAGCTTACAGCGATTCTACCGATGCCGAATTAATATCGACTATAAAAGTCAGCATCAGTATCAGCCTACTTGAAATGCCTAATGCATTTTCACCTAACGGTGATGGCATCAACGACATATACAAAGCGAAAGAAAACCATAAAAGCATTATTGACTTCCATGCATATATCTTCAACAGATGGGGACAGAAACTATACGACTGGACCGATTTGAACGGAGGATGGGACGGCACTTACAAAGGAAAAGAAGTGGCAGCCGGCGTATATTTCGTATTGGTAAAAGCCAAAGGTGCTGACGGAAGAAAATATAATATTAAGCGTGATGTCAATCTGCTTAGAGACTATACTGAGGAAGGGGGAAGCACTACTAATCCATGAAAAACGAATCTGAAAAGATAAACGTCTGGGGAGCAAGGGTTCATAACCTAAAGAATATAGACGTAGAAATACCAAGAAACAGTCTGACTGTAATCACGGGTCTGTCTGGTTCTGGCAAGTCATCGCTTGCCTTCGACACAATTTTTGCAGAAGGACAGCGCAGATACATTGAGACTTTCTCGGCTTATGCTAGAAACTTTCTCGGCGGAATGGAAAGACCTGATGTCGATAAGATAACAGGATTAAGTCCAGTTATTAGCATAGAACAGAAAACAACCAACAAGAATCCGCGCTCTACTGTAGGTACAACGACAGAAATCTACGACTTCTTCAGATTGCTATTTGCCCGTGCCGGTAAGGCATACAGCTACGCAACTGGCGAAGAAATGGTAAAATATACCGAAGAGAAGGTTGTCGAGATGATTCAAGAGCACTATGCCGGACGCAAGATATTGATACTTGCTCCTGTTGTGAGAAGTCGTAAAGGTCATTACCGCGAACTCTTTGAAAGCATGCGTCGCAAAGGTTATCTTCATATACGCGTAGATGGCGAGGTGATGGAAATCACACGTGGAATGAAGGTAGACAGATATAAGAATCATAATATTGAGGTTGTTATAGACAGATTGGCTCTTCCTGACGGTAATAGCAATAGAATTGCTACATCAAACGAAAGATTGAAGAAGACTATAAATACTGCCATGAAGCAAGGTGACGGTCTTGTTATGATTATCGACCATGAAACCGATGAGGCAAAATATTTTTCCAAACGCCTGATGTGTCCTACAACAGGAATGGCATATAGCGACCCAGCACCGAACAACTTCTCTTTCAATTCGCCTCAAGGTGCTTGTAACCGGTGTAAAGGTCTTGGAGTAATCAACGAAATAGACCTTTCGAAAGTAATTCCAAACAAGGAACAAAGCATTTATGATGGTGCAATTATTCCTTTAGGAAAATACAAGAACCAAATGATTTTCTGGCAGATAGATGCCATATTGCAGAGATACGAATGCAACATCAAGACTCCTATCTGCGATATACCAGAAGAGGCCCTTTATGAGATTCTATACGGTTCGTTAGAAAACGTAAGAATAAACAAAGAGTTGGTTCACACATCTACCGACTATTTCGTTTCTTTCGACGGCATAATAAAATATTTGCGAAATGTCATGGACAATGATGACAGCAGTAGCGGACAGAAATGGGCTGACCAGTTTCTTGCAGTATGTAAATGTCCGGAATGTAAGGGGCAAAGACTCAACCGCGAGGCATTGTCGTACCGCATCTGGGACAAGAACATTGCACAGTTGGCAGAAATGGACATAAGCGACCTCATGCAATGGCTAAACGAAGTTGAAGAGCATCTTGACAGTCAACAAAAGCAGATTGCGACAGGAATACTCAAAGAGATAAGAACAAGAACAGGTTTCCTTATGGAGGTTGGACTTGATTATCTCTCATTAAACAGACATTCGTCAAGTTTGTCTGGAGGTGAAAGCCAACGCATAAGACTGGCCACACAAATTGGTTCACAACTTGTTAATGTATTATATATATTAGATGAGCCAAGCATCGGACTTCATCAACGTGACAATGAGAAGCTCATAACCTCATTGAAGCAACTGCGCGACATTGGCAATACAGTCATTGTTGTTGAGCATGATAAAGACATGATGCTGGCAGCCGACTATATTATCGACATCGGACCTTTTGCTGGAAGGAAAGGTGGCAAAGTCGTATATCAGGGCACGCCGAAAGAGATGCTTGAAGCATCAGATGCACAAACCTTGACAACTCGTTACCTCACTGGAGTTGACTCCATACAGATTCCGGCATCACGTCGTGAAGGCAATGGCAAATCAATAATAATAAAAGGAGCAACTGGCAATAATCTCAAAAATATTGATGTAGAGTTTCCGTTGGGCAAGTTGATTGTCGTTACAGGAGTCAGCGGTTCTGGAAAATCGACACTCATTAACGAAACGCTTCAGCCCATACTAAGCCAACATTTCTATCGTTCATTGAAAAAACCTATGGACTATAGCGGCATAGAAGGCGTTGAGAATATCGACAAGGTAGTAAATGTCGACCAAAGCCCGTTGGGACGAACACCACGTTCCAACCCTGCCACGTATACTGGCGTGTTCAACGACATCCGTTCTCTTTACGTTAATCTGCCTGAAGCAAAGATGAGAGGTTATAAACCCGGACGTTTCTCATTTAATGTAAAGGGTGGTCGCTGCGAGGCTTGTTCTGGCAATGGTTACAAAACCATAGAAATGAACTTCCTACCCGACGTGATGGTGCCATGTGAGGTTTGCCACGGAAAACGTTACAACAGGGAGACGCTTGAAGTGCGCTACAAAGGCAAATCGATTGCCGATGTTCTCGATATGACCATCAACCAGGCTGTAGAGTTTTTTGAGAACATTCCTGACATACTTCGCAAGATCAAAACGATACAAGATGTTGGCCTTGGATATATAAAGTTGGGGCAGCCTTCCACTACTCTGTCTGGAGGAGAAAGCCAACGCATCAAACTTGCTACAGAACTGAGCAAGAAAGATACAGGCAAGACACTATACATACTTGACGAACCGACTACGGGTCTCCATTTTGAGGATATAAGGATTCTTATGGATGTAATTAAAAGGCTTGTCGACAGGGGTAATACTGTAATAATCATAGAGCACAATCTTGATGTCATAAAACTAGCCGACCATATAATCGACATGGGACCGGAAGGTGGACGTAACGGAGGGCTTGTATTGGCAACAGGTACGCCTGAGGAAGTAGCTGCATGCGGCAAAGGATATACATCTGTATTTTTGAAAAAGGAATTAGAAAACAATAACTAAAAAATTATTATTATATGAGATTAGATGGTAGAAGAGAAAGTACCAACGTTGACGACCGCCGCCGTATGGGTGGAGGAAAGAAAGCTGGTATTGGCATTGGCGGTATTGTTATCGCAGCATTAATAACTTGGCTCATGGGCGGTAATCCGCTAAGCGTGTTGGAAAGCACAGACATGAGTAGCATTCTAACAGAACAAGGTCAGGGTGCTACACATGAACCGACAGCCGAAGAGGAAGAACTGGCAAAATTCTCTAGACAGATTTTAGCAGGAACAGAGGATGTATGGAGTAAGGAGTTCCAGAAGATGGGACGTACATACGAACCGCCTCGCCTTGTACTTTTCACAGGTAGCGTACAGTCTGCATGCGGCGGCGCCACCTCTTCTTCCGGACCATTCTATTGCTCTGGCGATCAAAGTGTATATATCGATTTGTCTTTCTTTAGTCAGATGCGAAAGCAGTTGGGCGCTGATGGCGATTTTGCCTATGCATATGTAATTGCACATGAAGTTGGCCATCATGTACAATACCTGCTGGGCATACTTAACGAAGCGCATCAGCAGATGAGCCAGGTTAGCCAGACAGAAAGCAATCGCATTAGTGTACGCCTAGAACTTCAGGCTGACTTCTTTGCCGGCATTTGGGCATATCACGACAATAAGATGTTCAATTCACTTGAGGACGGCGATATTGAGGAAGGTCTGAACGTAGCTTCTAAAATCGGCGATGACTATTTGCAGAAGAAGGCACAAGGTTATACCGTTCCTGATGCTTTCAACCATGGTACCTCTGCACAGCGTGTACGTTGGTTGAAGAAAGGTCTTAACAGTGGCAGGATAAATGATGGCGATACATTTAGTCCAGATTACAGTGACCTGTAAAACAAAATAACACATTAAACTGAATTTTAGTGTCATTTTTATAGTAAAACAGCGAAAAAATAGCAAAAAGAAATTTTTTGCTATTTTTTTTTGATAAAATGTTTGCAGATTAGAAAATTTACTATACCTTTGCAACCGCAAAACAGGAAAGGGCAACAAGAAACCTTTTCTAAATAAAAAAAATAGGTAATAAATAGATTTATAAATAGTATTTTAAAAGTAAAAAGATTATGAATGCAGCAAAAGTTGTAGAGGATTTAAAAAGAAGATTTCCTAATGAACCTGAATACATTCAGGCAGTAAGCGAAGTACTCCCAACCATCGAAGAGGAGTATAATAAGCATCCAGAATTTGACAGGGTAAATCTTATTGAGCGTCTATGCATTCCAGACCGTGTAATCACATTCCGTGTAACATGGGTTGACGACAAGGGCAACGTACAGACAAACATGGGCTACCGTGTACAACATAACAACGTAATCGGTCCATACAAGGGCGGTATCCGATTCCACAAATCTGTAAACCTAGGTATCTTGAAGTTCCTTGCTTTCGAACAGACATTCAAGAACTCACTTACAACATTGCCTATGGGTGGTGGTAAGGGTGGATCAGACTTCAGCCCACGCGGAAAGAGCGAGGCAGAAGTAATGCGTTTCTGCCAGGCTTTCGTTACTGAACTTTATCGCCACATTGGTCCAGACGAGGACGTTCCTGCAGGTGACATCGGTGTTGGTGGTCGTGAGGTTGGCTACATGTTCGGAATGTATAAGAAACTGACACACGAGTTTACTGGTGTATTTACAGGTAAGGGCCGTGAGTTTGGTGGTTCTCTTATCCGTCCAGAGGCAACAGGTTATGGTAATGTATACTTCTGCGTTGAAATGCTCAAGACTCGTGGTCTTACACTCGATGGAAAGAAGGTTCTTATCTCTGGTTCTGGTAATGTGGCTCAATATGCAGCAGAAAAGTGCTTGCAGCTGGGTGCAACTGTCCTCACCATGTCTGACTCAGACGGATACATCTACGACCCAGATGGTATCGACCGCCAGAAGCTCGACTACATCATGGAACTGAAGAACATTGAGCGTGGACGTATCAAGGAATATGTTGAGGAATATCCAAATGCAGTTTATCATGCAGGCGAGAAGCCATGGGCAGAAAAGGCAGACATCGCAATGCCATGTGCTACACAGAACGAAATCAATGGCGAGGCAGCACAGAAGCTTGTTGACAACGGAGTATTCTGCGTGAGCGAGGGTGCAAACATGCCTTCTACTCCTGAGGCTATACATATCTTCTTGAGCAACAAACTCCTTTATGCTCCAGGCAAGGCTTCAAATGCAGGTGGTGTATCTGTATCTGGTCTTGAGATGAGCCAGAACTCTGAGCGCCTCAGCTGGTCATCAGAACAAGTAGACGAGATGTTGCATAACATCATGACTAACATTCACGAAAATTGCGTGAAGTATGGTACAGAAGCCGACGGCTATATCAACTACATGAAGGGTGCTAATGTTTGCGGATTCATGAAGGTTGCTAAGGCAATGATGGCCCAGGGAATAGTATAAATTAACCAACCAACACAAATTTCTCTAATATTCAAAAGCTGCTCCTCGGCATTTTACACGAGGGGCAGCTTGCTTTTTTATCAAATGTCTGTCAAGCAGTCCTCCGGATCGATCTGCGTTTGATATCAGTTCTACGTCCTACCGATTTAGGTCAACCCATTTTTACGTTCTAACAACCGATTTGGGTTAAATAAGGTTAACAAATCGACATTCCTCATTCTTCATTCTTTATTCTTCCCTAAAATATAATACCTTTGCATTCGCATTGGTTCACTTTCATGTGATTAAAAGGGAACGAGGTGTGAATCCCCGACAGTCCCGCTGCTGTAAATTGTCCTTTTCGGTTCAAACATAAGTCACTGACATTTTTCGGGAAGACGTTTGATACCAGACAACAAGTCAGAAGACCTGCCATTGCCGAGTTAATCTTCATCGCCCTCGAGGAATAGGACGTTGTGGTAAGTTAAATTATAATTATTGTTTAATGAAGAGGATTCTGGCATTGGCAGCATTATCCGCCTCTGTGTTTCAGGTTTATTCTGACGACAGCCTATCTACTTTTAGCAGTAGGCCTGATACTACATTATATATAAACGAGGTGGTTGTAAATTCCAAAACCGCTTTCAAGGACTCATCACCATCACAGAAGTTTAATAGCGACCAGCTGGAAAGACTGGGCAGCGAAAGCGTGGCAGACGCATTGCGCCATTTCTCTGGACTTCAGATTAAAGACTATGGAGGTGTTGGAGGTATAAAGACCGTCAACATACGCAGTTTGGGCAGTCAGCATCTTGGAATTTCCTACGATGGAATACAACTGGGCAATGCTCAAAACGGACAGATTGACCTTGGACAATTTTCATTAGACAATGTCGATGAGGTTTCTTTGTTTAATGGACAGAAGAGCAGCATATTCCTGTCAGCAAGCGATTTCAGTAATGCAGGAGCTGTATTCATCCGCACTCGCCGACCACAACTCAGCAAAACAGATCCTTTTAATCTTCGATTCAAAGCAAAGGTTGCCTCTTACGACACATACCACCTCTCTGCATTATACGAGCAGAGATTGTCTGAGGCACTATGCGCATCCTTCAATGCCGAGGCTATAACATCAACTGGCAAATATAAGTTCCGCTATAGTGGCGCCGGTTATGACACCACAGCCATCCGCAAAAACGGAGACATAAAGTCATTGCGTGCAGAGGCGAATCTATATCTGAACATGCAAAACAGTACTACTGGCTCTTTGAAGATTTACACATACCATTCAGAGAGGGGGATTCCTGGGGCCATTGCCAGCAACGTATGGGCTAGAGGGGAGCGCCAATGGGATCACAACACTTTCATACAAGGCCACATACAAAAAGGCATAGGCAGCAGATTTAATACTCGACTGCTTGCTAAATATGCCTACTACGACACTCGCTATGTCAATAACGACACGACAAGAATGCTCATAGACAACAACTATAAGCACCACGAGCTATATATCTCTACAGCAAACGTTTATGAAATATTGTCCAATTGGAACATATCACTTAGTTATGATTTCAAGTGGAACAAGCTCGACTCTGACATCCACAACTTCGCATTTCCAAGTAGATATAGCAGCTTTATATCCTTAGCATCTGCATTAGATTTCAACAAACTAAAAATACAAGGTAGCCTGCTAGGCACATTCATAAATGACAAAACAGAAATTGGCAGCGCCTCAGAACATACTTCCGCCTTGACTCCTGCCATATTCATCAACTGGACACCATTCAACGATATTCCAATTTCTCTACGTGCGTTTGCAAAGAAAAGTTTCCGCATGCCCACATTCAACGACCTTTACTATGTCGACATCGGCAATGCCAAATTGGAACCAGAGTCTGCCATACAATATAATATAGGTGCAACATTCGAGAAACAGAATATAAACAGGCTCTTCTCGTCGTTTAGGGTCCAGGCGGACGCATATTATAATACTGTAGACGACAAGATTGTGGCTTATCCTAAAGGCACACAGTTCCGGTGGACGATGCTCAACCTTGGCAAAGTGCATATCCACGGGGTCGACATGACTGCAGAAACGAGCATTGTGCCTACAAGAAACATTAGCATATATGCACGTATTCAGTACACATATCAAAAGGCGTTAGATGTAACCGACACCAACACATCTTATTATAAAGACCAATTACCCTACACGCCACGCCATAGTGGCAGTGGCATCTTAGCTGTCAGATATCGCAATTCCGAACTCTCCATTAGTTCCATATATTCAGGCAAGCGCTACAGCCAGCAGGAGAATATCGAGCGTAACGAAATGCCGGCATGGCAAACCAGCGACCTCGCCTTGTCGCACACGATAAGAATTAGCAGAAGCATCATGCGCATCAGGGCGGAAGTCAACAATATATTCAACAAGGAGTACGACGTTGTGAGAAACTTCCCTATGCCCTTACGCAACTATTCAATTGGCATTAATTATGAATTATAAAATATTTAGAATATGAAAAAGACATTATTATTGTTATCTATGATGGCAACCATGCTCACAGCATGCAGCGACGACGATTCTGACAACCAGACAAACGACCCAGTCATCAGTCCTGCGACTGAAATCAAAGGACTATACATTATGTGCGAAGGCAATTGGGGCAGCAACAATGCTGCTGTCGACTTCATCGATTTCAGTTCATCACAATATACTCAGAACATTTTCGAGAAGAGCAACCCCGATATTGTCATGGGACTTGGCGATACCAGTAGCGACATGCAGGCTTATGGCAACCAGTTGTGGGTTGTGGTAAATGGCTCCAACAAGGTTGAGGTGCTAGACATTGAGACATGCAAGCGAATTGCTAAAATCGATGTTACCAATTGCCGGTATGTCACATTCAACGACGATTATGCTTATATCAGTTCTTATGTCGGTCCATTGGCAGCCGACAATGTGCAGCTGGGCACGGTTTTCAAGATTGACACACGAAACTTCAACAAGGTCGACTCTGTTGTTGTTAGCTATCAGCCTGAAGAAATGGCCATTATCGACAATATGCTCTATGTCGCTTGTAGCGGAGGCTATCGCTACCCTACCTACGACCGTGTCATCTCTGCCATCGACTTGACATCTTTTAAAAAGGTTTCCGATATTGACACAGAGGTTAATCTCCACCGCATGCGTAAGGACTCAAACAATCAGTTGTGGGTAACATCGCGTGGCAACTATGCCGACAAAGGTCCTTCACTGATTTGCATGAATAAAGATGCTTCTGGAAACCTTATAGTTTCCAACAAGAAGGATATTGCCGTTTCTGATATGTGTATTGTTGGCGACTCTCTATATTATTTTGGCGTAGAATGGGATAACGCCACCATGAGCAACAAAGTGTCTTATGGCATTATCAATACCAAAACGCAAGAACAGGTGCCGACAACTATTTTTAATAACGAGAGTTTCAAACAGATAGAGGTTCCGTATGGAATCATTGTCACTCCTGACAAGCGCGAACTTTTCATCACCGATGCCAAGAATTACGTGTCGTCAGGCAAACTCTTTCATTTCAGCGCTGATGGCAGTTGCAAATGGGACATGTGGACAAGCGACATTCCGAGCAAAATGGTTTTTTATAGCAAATAATGTATAGGTTAATAAAGTTTACATCCATAGCAATAGTAGCCTTACTGACTGTTTCCTGCAACGGAGGCAAGGTTCCAGCAACAAGTGAATCTGGCGATACACTTAGGTTTAAGTATTCCGAACTGCTCTCTGTTGTCAGATACGACGACTATACCGTTGCCAACATATCAGACCCGTGGAATAAGGGCGAAATACTTCACACCTATGTGCTAGTGCCTAAAGGTGCTGCTACAGACCATCTTCCTCAGGGAACTATTGTCTCTGTGCCACTGACTCGCAGTCTGCCGTTTACGTCAGTCCACAGCAGCCTCATCATTAACCTTGGCAAACAGCAATCTATAGCCGGTGTGGCTGATTTGAAATACATCAAACTGCCTTTCATTCAGCAGCAATGTGCCAACGGTACTATTGCCGATGTGGGCAGTGCGCTTAGTCCAAACATCGAGAAGATTATCGACACGGCTCCTGACGCCCTGCTCATCTCACCGTTTGAGAATAGTGGCGGCTACGGAAAAGTGTCAGAACTTGGCATTCCTATTATTGAATGTGCCGACTATATGGAAACGTCAGCACTTGGCAGGGCTGAATGGATGAAATTCTATGGTCTGCTTTTCGGTGCTTCCCGCGAGGCTGATTCTCTTTTTGCCATTGTCGACAGCTGCTATACAGCACTAAAGGACATGGCTAGCCGTATGCCGAAAGGTCGCTCAGTCATTATGGACAAGAAAACAGGTTCCGTGTGGTATGTTCCAGGCGGACATAGCACCATAGGCATGATGCTTTCTGATGCCAATGCCTCCTACCCTTTCGCAAGCGATATGCACAGCGGCAGTCTGTCGCTACCGTTCGAGACGGTACTTGAACGGGCAGGCAATTCTGATGTCTGGCTTTTCCGCTACGACAGCAAGCACGCGATTACCTACAAGGAGTTGCTTTCCGAATACCACGGTTATTCTCAGATACAGGCATTCCGAAATCATCAGTGTTACGGATGTAATGTCGAAACGAGCCTCTTTTACGAAGAGTCACCATTCCGCCCCGACTATCATCTCAACGATATAATAAGTATAGTTCATCCTGACATCAACGGACTGGACAGCCTAAGATATTACAAGCCCTTGACCGGCAATTGACATACAATGAACAATGAAACAGCTTTCTCTCATCATTATAATAGCATTGCTTTTCGTCCTTAACATCATGTTGGGTGCTATCGACATCCCCTTTAGCGAGGTTGTCAGCATCTTATGTGGTGGCGAAGCGCAAAAGACCAGCTGGCAATTCATTGTTCTCAACTCACGACTTCCACAAGCAATCACGGCGTTGCTGTCGGGTGCAGCGCTCGCTGTCAGTGGTCTCATGCTCCAGACGGCATTCCGCAACCCTCTTGCGGACCCCTCTATCTTTGGCATCAGCAGTGGTGCGGGCCTTGGCGTTGCACTTGTCATCTTGTTCCTTGGCGGTGGCATCAGTGCCGGGGCATTTTCTTTCACAGGTTTTGCAGCCGTCTTCATAGCCGCCTTCATCGGTGCCATGGGGGTCATGGCCATTATCTTCTTTTTCTCGACCATCGTGCGCAATCATGTCATGCTCCTGATTATAGGCATCATGATTGGCTACTTGTCATCTTCTGCCATTTCGCTGCTTAATTTCTTTGCAACTGAAGAGGGTGTAAAGTCATACCTCGTATGGGGACTTGGCAACTTTGGAGGCGTTACCATGCAGCAGATGCCATTCTTTGCTGCCACATGTCTCATTGGCATTATTGGTTCTGTAATGCTCATAAAACCTCTCAACCTCCTTTTGCTTGGCGACCGTTATGCCGAGAATCTGGGAGTAAGCATCACGCGTGTCAGAAATGGACTTCTGTTAATCACAGGACTTCTTACAGCCATCGTCACTGCATTCTGCGGTCCTGTATCTTTCATCGGTCTGGCTGTTCCTCATATTGCTCGTCTTTTCATCCGAACCGACGACCATCGTGTGCTTATCCCCACAACTATTCTCATCGGCTCTATCATAGCCCTCCTTTGCAATCTGCTTTGCATCCTACCGGGCGAGCAAGGCATCCTTCCGCTCAATGCCATCACACCCATCATCGGCGCCCCCGTTATTGTATATATAATCTTAAAAGGCTCTCATTAACCCACTATCCCAGCCCCATAGGTCCCATTAGACCCATTTGCCCAATTCGCCCCATCTGTCAAATTACCCCATCGGTCCCATTTGCCTCATTTGCCCCATCAGCCCCATTAACCCCATCAGCCCTCTAATATCAAAATTCTTCATTCATCATTCTTCATTATTCAATCATTTTTATTATAATTGCAAAAAAAAAATATTAATT
>JAFQQY010000038.1 GCA_017410365.1 Prevotella sp. | reverse complement strand
AGATTTTTTATGTGTTCTAAAGGAGTATAGCGGGCTATACGACTGAAGAGACATGAAAAATATGCCAAAAAGAATAGACAAAAGTGCAAAAAGTATTTCTTAATATCACATTTACGGTCTAATGAACGATTTGGGTTAAAGATGATTTGCATGGCTTTCTTGTTCTTTTGTCTGCCGTCCGTTTTTAGTAAGTGGCGTTCTGACTAACAGTTTTTGGCCTTCTGACTGGCAGTTTTTGGCCTTCTGACTGACAGTAAGTGCGCCACTTACTGATTTCGAACGATATTGTGGCTGCTGTTTTAATGTGCGCTTTTTGCAAAATAAAGCCTACGCTTTTGCGTATAAAGCCTGTGGGGGACTCACAAACCACAATAATATGTAAGCCCTGAAAGTTTGTCCATTTTGTCCTTGTTTGCTATTTTAGCGTTTTCATCATAAAAAGATGCACGACAATCACGGAAAATAACTATATTTGCAGATAATTTAAGATTTAAGCCTAAATGATGAGTCAAACCGAGAAGTATTACGACAATCTGAAAGAAGCTGTAGAGAAAATTGCCGGCAGGAAATTGTATTCGCACAGCGATTTTACCGAGTTGTCGGAATCGATATACCAAAAGACGAAAACAATCATAAGCCCCACTACCCTGAAACGCTTCTGGGGTTACTTGAAAAACGAAAGTCCAAACCCACAGGTACGCTCACTTAACGTGCTGGCTGTATTTGCTGGACATAATAACTGGGAAGACTTCTGCAATTATCTTGACAATCAGGACGATTATTCTAGCGAGTATGTAACTAGAAACCAGCAGCACAGCTTTCTGATGCAGCCTGGAGAAACCATCGAAATAAGATGGTACCCAAACCGCACCGTTAGGCTAAGGCATGAGGGCGACACCGACATGTTTACCGTTATGCAACAAGAGAACAGCAAACTGGAAGAGGGCATGACGCTCCACTGCGAAGCCTTTATTAAAGGTGAGCCTTTGTTACTGAGAAACATCAAAGGCGGCAGCATAAAAGAGCCATGCGACTACCTGTGCGGGAAGATCAAGGGCATAGACTATGAGATTGTCAAATAGTATGCTTGCATGAATCATTGAGATTGATTATCTTTGCGAAATAATTGCCAGTCTAAAAACACAATGGTCACATCTGAATTTATCAGCACAAGCGACAAGCAAGAGTCTTCAAACGGCAAGTCGGTAACGTCGGTTGTATATATCGGCGGCAAGAAGTATTTCAAGAAACAACTGAGCGCAGAAAACAGACAGGACCTAAGGCACAAAATGGCTATGTACAAGGAGTTTGACGTGGGAAGGAACTCCGACTGCAAATACATAGTAAAATACATCACAATCAACGAGGATGAAAACGGTTTATATCTGCTTACAGAACACGTAAACGGACTGAACATTGCCGACAAGATAAAGGAAGAGCCTGAGTATTTCAAAAACAACAGCAATACAGAAAGAATGCTCAAGCAACTGCTTGTGGCACTGGGCGAACTGCACAGAAGGAACATAGCCTATAGCGACTTGAAACCGGAGAACATCATGCTAACACAAATCAGCAACGAGGTGAGGCTGGTGGACCTTGGTGGATGTCTTACAGACAGCAACGACTATACAACAGAAGCGACTGAAGGATTTGGCGCCCCAGAAATATGCGAGGACAAAAAGGACAGGATAGACGCACGTACGGATATCTATGCTGTGGGCAAGTTGTTGGAATTTATCGAGGAGAAGGCAAGCGCCACTTTGTCAAAGCAACTGAAAAAGATAATGGCACGTTGTCTTAACGAAGACAAGACAAAACGCTTTCAGACAACAGACGAACTGACGAAAGCACTGAACAAGAAAGGCAAGATAGCATGGGCTGCCGCCATAAGCCTTGTACTTATAATTGCAGCGACAATAGGTTGGCAATGGTTTCAGACGACAGAAGAATATAAAGCACTGGCATTGGAGGCAAAAACCGACCTTAAAAGAGACGGGGTACACTATATGATAACATCGGAAGACAGCTCCACCTGCATGGCAATCGGATTTGCCGACGAACTGAATCTTTACATAGAAGGACATATAAATATAGACGGCAAAACATACTTGACTACTGCCATTGCCGATTCTGCATTCAAGAACAAGAGGATCATGCAAAGTGCTTTCTTGCCAGGCACCCTCAGAAGAATTGGCGAAGAAGCCTTTTACGGTTGCAGAAGCTTAGTTACTGCTGCAATTCCCGAAGGAATCGTAAAGACAGAATTCGGAAGTTTCAAAAGAACAGGATTAAGAAACCTAAAACTGCCCAAGAGCCTGAAAACAGTTGGACACGCATCGTTTGCTGAATGCCGGAATCTTAAATCGCTGACCATACCAGAAGGCGTTGAAACACTTGAGCTCGATGCCTTTGCATGCTGCGACAGTCTGAAAAACATCAGTCTGCCATCGACACTGAAAACAATCAGCAGAGGCGTTTTCTGGGAATGCTTTTCACTAGAAGAAATACATATACCAGCATCAGTAAAGACTATCGGCGAATATTCTTTCTATTATTGCAAAAGCCTGAAGCACGTGTATAATCACTCTACAGAACCACAGGAACTGACGGCTATATTCAACAGCAAGGACATAACGATACACGTTCCGGCTGCCTCTCTGGAGAAATACCGTAAGGCGCACCACTGGCGCGAGATGAATATTGTTGGGGATTTATAGGGCCATAAGGCTAATGAGTCTCATGAACCCAATAAGACCAATGAGACCAATAAGACCCATGAGACCCATAAACCCTATCATGAAAACCACAATGCCCAAACTACCATGACAAGGGCCGCCAAACCGTAAATAACCTTAAAGCCTGCGGTTAGGATAAAAGCCACAAATGAGAGCGAAGCTACTTTCAAAGCATGACCAAACGATGAGGATGTGGACAGTTCGCCAGCCAAAGCGCCGAGGAAAGGTCCCAGAATCAGCCCCCAGGGCATGAAAAACAATCCGAAAACCAGGCCTATGGTTGCACCTACGGTACCTTTTTTACTTCCTCCGCCAATTTTTGTTAGCCATATCGGGGCTACATAGTCTATCACAGTAACAACCACCATCAGCACACCCATCACCCAAAGGGAGGTTTCAGAAACTTTCGATTCATCCAAAAGCCACACCAACAAAAGGCCGCCATAGCTTATCGGCGCACCGGGAAGCACCGGCAGCACAGCGCCAGCCAACCCTATCAAGGCAAAAAGTATTGCCAAAACAATGAGTACGTATTCCATAACACTATATTAGACGAGTGAGAATGCAAAAAAGTTGCAACAAAAAAAGGACACCGAAACGATGTCCTTCTGTTGAGCCTCTTGTCGGATTCGAACCAACGACCCCGAGATTACAAATCACGTGCTCTGGCCAACTGAGCTAAAGAGGCGGGTGGGCAAGCTACTTATATCGCGCCGCTACAACCAACTACCTTTGCTACGTTCCCGTCCTGGAGGATTCGAAGGGAGCTGGCCGTACAAGACTTACCCATATCTTGTAAGCGGGTGCAAAGGTAATAAATAAAATGAATATAGAAGAACGAAGAACAAAGAATTATTTGATTTTAACATTTCACACTCAATTATTTGCACGTTAATGCCTATAAATGAATTAAAATTCGTAATTTTGCAGCGGATTATACATGATTAACTCAAGTCCCGCATATCTAAGAAGATATAGGAAGATACGAGGTAGATATGCCGCTTCTAGCGGCGAAGATAAAGGACGATACTTTGCAAGCGGGGTGTTCTGCAGCAAAACTAATGTCATTTATCTTCTTCTATCTTCATCTTACTACCTCTATCTACAAGGCAAGCGGAGCTTGCAAAAAGTTGAATTATCATAAATAATGACACCAGAGGAATATAAACAACTGAAAGCTTTTGCACGCATCGACAGTGCACTGCTTGGAGTGATGTGGATAATCAGCTTCGCATGCTACGTGATTGGCATGAGCAACCCCATGCTGATGATGGGCGGCTTGCTTATAGCCGTCTGCTCTCCTTTTTTCGCAGCCTCAAGAGTGCGCAAGTTCAGAGACTATGCGCGCGACGGAGTGTTGTCGTTTAAAAGAGGTATGGCATATACAATACTGCTTTTCTTTTATGCAGCGTTGCTTTTTGCCGTAGCGCAATATGTTTATTTTGAGTTCATAGACAACGGGCACATCATGAACCAAATAGCCAGCATGATGAACGAACCGCAAAACCAAAAGATAATAGAGGCATACGGTCTAAAACAATCGATGGACGAAAGTCTTAAGATTATGTCGCAGACAAGAGCCATTGACTATGCTCTGAATTACCTGAGCGTGAACCTTATCATCGGAACTGTACTCAGCTTGCCGATTGCGGCGGCGGTGAAGAAGAGTTAGGAGTGAGGAGTTAGGAATGAGGAATGAGGAGTTAGGAGTGAGGAGTGAGGAGTTAGGAGCGAATAATGAAGAGTGAAAAGTGAAGAATTCATCAACAAACAACTCGTTTACTTGTCTACTCGTCTACTTGTCTACTCGTCTACTTGTCTACTTATCAACTTGTTTACTTGTCAACTCGTCAACTCGTCTACTTGTCAACTAAATCAACTTGTCAACTAAAAAAAGAATAAATAATGGATATATCTGTTGTAATTCCTCTGTATAATGAGGACGAATCGCTGCCAGAGCTGTTTGCCTGGATAGAGCGAGTGATGAAGGAAAACAACTTCACATACGAAGTGATATTTGTGAACGACGGTTCTACCGACCGTTCATGGGAGGTGATTGAAGAACTGCGCAAGAAGTCTGACTGCGTGAAGGGCATCAAGTTCCGTCGCAACTACGGCAAGAGCCCTGCCCTATTCTGCGGTTTCGAACAGGCTCAAGGCGACGTGGTGATTACCATGGATGCAGACCTGCAGGACTCTCCCGACGAGATACCGGAGTTGTATCGCATGATAAAGGAAGAGGGCTACGACCTTGTGTCGGGATATAAGCAGAAACGTTACGACCCGCTGTCAAAGACCATTCCGACAAAACTGTTCAATGCTACAGCACGAAAAATAAGCGGAATAAAGAATCTGCACGACTTCAACTGCGGACTGAAGGCTTATCGCAAGGCGGTGGTGAAGAACATCGAGGTGTATGGAGAAATGCATCGCTATATACCATACCTGGCAAAGAATGCCGGATTCAACAAGATTGGAGAAAAGGTGGTGCAGCATCAGGCACGCAAGTACGGTACGACCAAGTTCGGTTTGAACCGCTTCGTGAACGGATACCTTGACCTGATTACACTGTGGTTCCTTGGCAGTTTCGGCAAGAAGCCAATGCACGTATTCGGTTTCTTGGGCACAATAATGTTCATCATTGGTTTTCTGGCTGCCATAATCATTGGAGCAGACAAGTTGTACGCACTGGCATGTGGCATACAGCAACGACTGGTGACAGACTCTCCGTATTTCTACATCTCACTCACAATGATGATTATCGGAACACAGTTCTTCCTATTCGGTTTCATTGGCGACCTGATTAGCCGCAGTTCTGAGAACCGAAACGAGTATCAGATTGAGAAGACTATTTAGAGTGAGGAGTTAAAAGTTAGGAGTGAGGAGTTAGGAGTTTGGAGTTTGGAGTGAGGGGTTGGGAGTTTGCCCGATTCCTATACAATATAATAAGGATGAGGAATAGAGTGATAAAAGAAATAAACAAGAAGAAGGAAGAGAAGAAGATGCTGAAACGGTTAAGAGCAGTGTTCATCATGCTTTATTCTTCGTTCTTCATATTGACTGCCTGTACATCAATAGATTGTCCGGTGCAGAACTCTGTATTTACAGTTTACAATCTGAAGAAGGCCAACGGACTAGGCGTCGACACACTGAGAGACACGCTGACCATATCAACAGCACGAATGGAAGGCAACGATACTGTGCTGCTGAACAAAAGCGTGAATACCATTTCGTTCAGTCTGCCAATAAGCTATAGCAATGCTGAGGACACACTGTATTTTGAAGTGGGTAACATTGGCTGGCACTCTATCGACACCGTTTATATAAAGAAAGACAACACTCCACATTTCGAATCGGTTGACTGCCAGGTTTCTTTCTTCCACGACATAAAAGAAGTGAGAACAACGAATTACGCCATCGACTCTATTGTCATAAACAAATCATTAGTAGACTATGACCAAACGACAGAACATTTCCACATATATTTCAAGAATCGTCGTTAGCATTGTCGTGCTAATGACTGGGAGCAGTGCGTATGCTCAAAACAACAAGATAACCAACCCGGCAGACACCATGCCTCTGCTTAAAGGCATGCAGATTTCTGTTGACATAGCCGGTCCGATAATCATGCAACTGAGTGATTACGGTGAATATGAGGCTGCCTTGCGACTGAATCTGAAGAACAAGTATTTCCCGATATTTGAATTGGGATATGGCATGGCTGAGCATCTGAACGATGAGGTGACTGGCATCAGCTACGAAACAAGCGCACCATATTTCAGAATAGGCTGCGACTTGAACCTGCTGAAGAACAAGAACTCAGAGAACCATTTCTATGGAGGAATAAGATATGCCTTTACCACTTACAAAGTAGACATGTCACGCAATGAGATGCAAGACCCAGTGTGGGGCAACATGGCGAGTTTTAATATAGAGGGAGAAAGTTGCAACCAGCACTGGATAGAGGTGGTTTTCGGCATAGACTCTAAAATATGGGGACCATTGCATTTGGGATGGAACGTTAGGTATAAGCGTCGCATTGCACATAAGGACAGCAGCGCCGGCAACACATGGTACATTCCGGGTTTTGGAAAGTATGGCGACACGAGGTTGGGAGCAAACTTCAATGTGACGATTGATATTTAGAGAGATGAGAGACAAGAAAAAACTGCTATGGCAGGTGCCATTCCTGACATTTTTGATTGTCGGTTCGATACTGATAGTGAGCAAGCAAAACGATGCTCCCTATCATAACGACAATGGATTCATATTTGGCACAACATACAGCATAACATACCAATGCGATTCTAATCTGCACAACCAGATAAAAGCCGAGTTGCAGAAGGTTGACCTTTCGCTGTCAATGTTCAACAAGGAGTCGGTGATAAGCAAGATAAACAGCAACCGGGCTTTCGAGACAGACAGCATGTTTGCCAAGGTGTTCACATTGGCGCAAGAGATTTCTGAACAGACCGACGGTGCCTTCGACATCACCGTTGCGCCACTGGTAAACGCATGGGGATTCGGCTATACGGCAAGCGTAGCCCCTACCCCAGAGGCCATAGACAGTTTGAAAGAGGTTATTGGCTACAAGAAGGTGAAACTCGTTGACTGCACTCTGATAAAGAAAGACCCACGCATCCAACTTGACTGCAGTGCCATAGCTAAGGGATATGGCAGTGATGTGGTGGCAGACCTGCTGCGCAGTCGCGGAGTAAAGAACTTCATGGTGGAGATTGGCGGAGAAATTGTGACCAGCGGCAACAGCGACAAGAGAAAGCCATGGAAGATTGGGGTGACAAAACCGTCGGAAGACTCGCTGAGCACGAGCAATGAACTTCAGACGGTGCTGAACGTGACGGACAAGGCAATGGCCACAAGCGGCAACTATCGTAATTTCTATTATAAAGACGGAAAGAAATATGCACATACCATAGACCCAGCCACTGGCTATCCTGTGCAACACTGTCTATTGTCTGCAACAGTACTGGCTGACAATTGCGCTACAGCCGACGCGTATGCTACAGCGTTCATGGTAATGGGATTGGAAAAGGCAAAGAAACTGCTCGAAAAGCATCCTGAGCTAATGGTATATTTCATATATGCAGACGACAACGGTGAGTTGAAAGTGTATCAAAGCGAAAACATATAGCAAAAGAATCATATAAGAATGGCAACAATTCAGCTATACGAAAAACTTCTACAGTTTCCGCTGTTTCAAGGCATGAGTCATAATGAACTTATGCAAGTTGTTTCGCGCACTAAATTCAACTTCATAAAGATAGAAAGCGGCAAGAACATCGTGAAAGAGGGCGAGCGATGCGACCATTTCATTTTCGTTATAAATGGAACGATAGAAATAAAGACCATATCAGACGACCATAGCTACACCGTAGTAGAAGAGATTAATGCCCCTTACCTGATACAACCGGAAGACTTATTTGGAATAACCCAACGCTATCACAGTACATTCACTGCGAAATGTACAACAGGATTACTGACTATAGACAAGAAGGAGGTAATGAAACTGGGAGAGAGTTTTCTTGTTTTCCGTCTGAATCTACTGAACTTATACACTTCGCATATACATAAGTTGCAGCGGGCTGCATGGCAACATCAGTCGGCAGACCTCAGAAAGCGTATAATAAGATTCATTGTTTCTCATTCACAGTATCCTGCCGGCAAGAAAACTATTTATATCCTGATGGAACAGTTGGGCAAGGAACTGAACGACAGTCGTCTTGACATATCAAGGGCACTCAACTCATTGCAAGACGAGGGCTTACTGGTATTGAAAAGAGGACGGATAGAGATTCCGCAGCTTGAGAAGCTGATTAGATGGGAAGAAGGATGAGGGAAGCCCCTTCCTAGCCTCCCCGAGGGGAGGGAACTGGATAAGAAAATACAATAAAAAGATTTGCATCTTTAATTAAGATAAAAACGATTATGAACGAGAGAGAACAAGAAACGACAGTAAGGAAGAATCCGTTTTTTGAACCATATAATACGCTGCACGACGTAGTGCCGTTCGACAAGATTCGCCTTGAGGACTATGAAGAGGCGTTCATGGAAGGTATCAGGCGCGACAACGAACAGATAGAGAAGACTATCAACGACCCTGACAAACCGACTTTCGACAACACTATTATAAATAAGGATGAAGACCCTGACGGCTATTACGACCTGCTGTCAAGGGTATCAACGGTGTTCTTCAACCTGCTGAGTGCTGAGACCAACGACGAGATGGATGCTCTGGCACAGAAGCTACAACCAATTCTGACACAGCATGCAAACGACATGAGACTGAACAAACGGTTGTTTGAGCGAATAAAGGCTGTTCATCTGCATCATCGCCGACTGACTCCAGAAGAGAAGCGCCTGCTGGACGATACATATGAGGGATTTGCCCGCAGCGGAGCATTGCTCAGTGATGAGGACAAGGAGAAGCTACGCAAGCTGTCGGAAGAGGCAAGCATGCTGTCGCTGCAATTCTCACAGAACCTGCTCAAGGAGGAAAAGGCGTACTCTCTGCATATCACCGACGAACACGACCTTGACGGACTGCCCGAAACGGCGCGTGAGGCTGCGGCTATGACTGCCAAGGAACAAGGCAAGGAAGGATGGGTGTTCACGCTCGACCATCCAAGTTACGGTCCGTTCATGACTTACGCAAACAACCGTGAACTGCGCAAGCAGATGTACATGGCAAAGAACACGGTGTGCATAAAGGACAACACTGAAAACAACCTCGATATTTGCAAGCGCCTTATCAACTTGCGACGAGAGATTGCACAATTACTTGGCTCAAAGACATATGCCGACCATGTGCTGAAGCATCGCATGGCAAGCAAGACACGCAATGTCTATAACCTTCTGGACAGTCTGATAAAAGCATACAAGCCAACAGCAAAGAAAGAGGTGGAGGAGATTGCGAAGATGGCACTCAAGGATGCAAAGGACAAGAAGGCTGGAAATCTGCAGCCTTGGGACTTCAGTTACTATTCGCATAAGCTGCAACTGAAGAAATATAATCTCGATGCTGAGATGCTGCGCCCATATTTTGAACTGTCAAAGGTTATCGGCGGCGTATTCGGTCTGGCCACAAAGCTTTACGGCATCACCTTTAAGGAGAACAAGGAGATACCCGTTTACCATCCTGACGTAAAGGCATACGAGGTATTCGATGAAGACGGTTCTTACCTGGCGGTGCTCTATGCCGACTTCCACCCACGCAAGGGAAAGCAGGGAGGAGCATGGATGACCGAGTATCAGGGACAATGGATTGATCGCAAGGGAGTGAACGTGCGTCCGCATGTCAGTCTGGTGATGAACTTCAGCAAGCCAACCGAGGAGAAACCTGCACTGCTCACACTGGGCGAGGTGGAAACATTCCTGCATGAGTTCGGTCATGCACTGCACGGAATATTCGCCAACACACGCTTCAGCAGTCTGAGCGGCACCAACGTATATTGGGATTTCGTAGAGTTGCCATCACAGTTTATGGAGAACTACGCCGTAGAGAAGGAGTTCCTTCGCACATTCGCATTCCATTACGAGACAGGCGAGCCGATACCCGACGACCTTATCAAGCGCATTGTAAAGAGCCGCAACTTTATGGCGGCTTACGGATGTATGCGACAGGTAAGTTTCGGACTGCTTGACATGGCATACTATACAAAGAAAGATGAGTTTACCGACGACATCATACCGTTCGAGAAGAAGGCTTGGGCAAAGGCAATGGTACTGCCTCAGTTGACAGACACCTGTATGACAGTGCAGTTCAGTCACATCATGGCAGGCGGTTATGCTGCGGGATATTACAGTTACAAATGGGCAGAGGTGCTTGATGCCGATGCTTTCAGCGTGTTCAAGAAAAACGGAATATTCGACCGCAAGACAGCACAGCGCTTCCGCGACTGCATATTGAGCAAGGGAGGAACAGAACATCCAATGACACTTTACAAGAATTTCCGCGGCAGCGAGCCAACCATCGATGCTCTGCTGAAGAGAAATGGAATAAAAAAGGTGAAGGATTAGGGATTAAAGATTAAGGTTTGAAACCCGATTAAAGAACAAGATATAAAATAATTCGGACAATGGAAAACGAGAAGCAACATCTACTCGACTTGCGCTACCTGCGTATGGCAAGAATATGGTCGGAGAACAGTTACTGCCAAAGACGCAAAGTGGGAGCACTGGTCGTAAAGAACAAGATGATAATAAGTGACGGTTACAACGGAACGCCAAGTGGCTTTGAAAACGTTTGTGAAACAGAGGACAACGTGACAAAGCCATACGTACTGCATGCAGAGGCTAACGCCATTACAAAACTGGCTCGTAGCGAGAACAACAGTGACGGAGCCACATTGTATGTTACAGCATCGCCATGTATTGAATGCGCGAAACTGATAATTCAGGCAGGAATAAAGCGAGTGGTTTATGGAGAGAAATATCGCTTGGAAGACGGCATCAACCTGCTAAAGAGAGCGAACATTGAAGTGGAATATCTAAACCCTGACGAAGAATGAATCCTAAGAAATCAAATCGTCTCATGCCACTGATTATGGCTGTTTGTGTTATACTGGGCATTCTTATCGGGATGTTCTACACGAGCCATTTCTCAGGGAACAAACTCAGTATAATAAATTCAAATAGCAATAAGTTGAACAACCTATTGCATATTGTAAACGACCAATATGTAGATACGGTTAACATAAACAACCTTGTTGAGAAGGCCATGCCACAGATATTGTCTGAGCTTGACCCACACTCTGTATACATCGGAGCAAAAGACGTGCAAGCGACCAACGATGAGTTGAGAAGTTCGTTTTCTGGTGTTGGCATAGAGTTTGTCATAAGAAAAGACACAATACACGTGCAAGGAGTCATTAGCAATGGACCTGCTGAGCGTGCGGGTCTGATTGCTGGCGACAAAATAGTTAGTATTGACGACAGTGCTTTCGTTGGCAAAATTGTAACCAACAAGAGTGCGATGGAAAAGCTGAAAGGACCGAAAGACACTAAAGTGAAAATCGGTGTACTCAGATATAAGGAGAAAAAAGAAAGATTCTTCACCGTTACCCGTGGCGACATTCCCCAAAAGAGTATCAATGCTGCATATATGCTAAACGATAATACTGGATACATTAGGATTAAGAAGTTTGCAGAAAACACTTATGCAGAACTGCTTATATCCTTGGCACTGCTATCGCAAGAAGAGCTGGACAATCTTGTTATTGACCTTCGTGGCAACACTGGTGGTTATCTTGGCTCTGCAGTACAGATTGCAAATGAATTCTTAGCTAAAGACCGCTTGATTGTATATACCGAAGGAAGGAAATCGCCACGACAGGAATTCAGAAGCGACGGCAATGGCAGTTACCAGCATATTCCGTTGATAGTGCTCATTGACGAAGGTTCCGCTTCTTCATCAGAGATTCTGGCCGGTGCCATACAAGACAACGATAGAGGAACAATTATTGGCAGGCGCTCATTTGGCAAAGGATTGGTGCAACAGCCCATGGCATTCAACGACGGTTCTCAAATCCGCTTGACAGTGGCCCGCTATTATACTCCATCTGGCAGATGCATTCAGAAACCATATACATCAGGAACCGACAAGAGTTACGAAGAAGATCTTATAAACAGATATGAACATGGTGAATTCTTCAATCAAGACAGCATAAAGCATACTGGACCAGAATACCACACAACGATAGGCAGAACAGTTTATGGCGGAGGCGGTATTACTCCCGATATCTTTATTGCAGAAGATACCACAGATGTCACTTCTTACTATAAAGAAGCCAGTATAAGCGGACTAATCATTCAGTTTGCGTTTGAATATACAGACGAAAACCGTGAAGAGATGAAGAAATACGATAGCATGGAATCGCTGTCAAAGTATTTGGACAAGCAGAAGATGGTCGACAAGTTTGTGCGCTATGCAGAAAACAATGGTTTAAAGCGACGCAATCTGATGATTAAAAAGTCATACAAACTGCTAGAACTCTTTATCCATAGCCGCATAATTTACAACATGCTTGACGAACAGGCTTGGACAGAATATATCAATCTTGACGACATGACTATAATTAAAGCTCAAGAGATATTTAAAGAGCGTAAGGCATTTCCTCAAGCACCAGACTCGACTGTGTCAAATAAGAAAGACAAAGAATGAACAAAAGCGAATTAAGAAAAATAATACGCGAAAAGAAACGACAATTCACCCAGCAACAGTTGGATGAATTGTCGTTTATTGTTATAGAAAAAATAAAGAATCATCCTGCATTCAAAACAGCAAAGAGAGTTTTGTTATACCATTCGCTTCCTGACGAGGTCTGCACCCACCAATTGCTTTGTGAGACTGAGGGCAAAACAATCCTGTTGCCCAAAGTGATAGACAATGAGAATATGGTTATATGTGAATATAACAAGAATGCTTCTCTCAACAAAGGAGCATTCAATATCATGGAACCTTATGGAACGCCTTATACAAATTACTCAGAAATAGACTTGGCTATTATTCCAGGAATGGCATTCGACAACAATGGCAACAGATTAGGAAGAGGCAAAGGGTACTACGACCGACTATTGGAAAAGATGACAAGCATATATAAAATAGGTATTTGCTTCCCGTTTCAAATGGTTGACAACGTGCCAACCGAATGCACTGATATAAAGATGAATGAGATAATCTGCAATTGACAATCAAATCAGCAAAACCTGATATCAACAATAACCTGACTTCCTACATATGCGTTCAGTTTCTTAACAAATTCAATACGACGCATACTCATGTCGGCACGCAAGGCCGGACTAGTAAGATTTACGAAAAGAGTCTGATTACGAATATAAGCATTTTGTGTATATTTCCCAATAACTTCTCCCGCGACAACAGGCCATGCTTCAACTAGGCGCTTCTGAAGAAGAGGCGTCTCGAGACCATTAGTACGCAAACTCTGCATCACAAGGTCTTTGATGGATTTCACATCTCGCTTAAACATCTTTTTCCGCTATTTCTCCGTCTTCAACATTAAATATCTTATAGTCATGAGAACTATTAGCCAAAATCTGGTCTAAATGGTCACGATTAGTATCTGTTATGAAAATCTGACCGAACTCATCACCAGATACCAGTCTAACAATCTGTTCAACACGCAAGGCATCTAGTTTGTCAAAAATGTCATCAAGCAGAAGTAATGGTGTTGTCTGTGCTGCTGTACGTTTTAGAAAATCAAACTGAGCCAATTTTAGTGCTATTACAAAAGTCTTGTTCTGCCCTTGACTACCCTCACGCTTCATCTGATGAGCACCTAATGTAAATTCCAAATCATCACGGTGTACCCCATGTAAAGAATACCCAACTGCCCTATCCTTAAACCTATCTTTCCGTATCACATCTAAAAGTCTACCTCGCTGGCAATGAGACACATAATTAATCCCAACCAACTCACGATTAGATGAAATATTCTGATAATAACGCTGGAATATCGGCACTAAGTCATTAACGAAGGCATTCCTTTTAGAATATATAACCTCACCTTCTGCTGCCATCTGTTCTTCCCATATAGACATTATATCAGGATCAGGCTCTTCATCCATCTTTAATAAAGAGTTACGTTGCTGCAAAGCTTTGTTATACCTGTTCAAAGCTTCAATATAACTACGGTCATATTGCGATATAACCATATCTACCAGACGGCGACGCTCTTCACTTCCACCTTCAATAAGAAGTGAATCTGAGGGCGACACTACTACCAACGGAATGAGTCCGATATGTTCAGACAGACGCTTGTATTCTTTCTTATTGCGCTTGAAATGCTTTTTAGTACCACGCTTCATACCGCAATAGACACTTTCCTCTGTTCCGTCACCTTTCTGATAGAGACCTTCCAACACGAAGAAATCCTGATCATGGCGTATTACTTGTGAGTCTATAGGATTTTGTGCACTACGGCAAAACGACATATAATATACGGCATCAAGAACATTGGTCTTCCCCACTCCATTGCTTCCTATAAAACAATTTATCTTGGGAGACAGATTAAGTGTCGCCGTCTTGATATTTTTATAATTAATTATAGAAAGCCTTTGAAGTATCATATTTTGTATTAAACATTTTGTCACAATAAATTTTGCCGAACATAGCTAAATCATATGCAAAGTTAACTGATTTTCACCCAAAAACGAAAAAAGTCTGTAATAAATTTCACTATATCCAATAATTTCAGTAATTTTGCGTCGCAAATTTTCAACTCATAGAAATAAACAAATTTAAATAATGGCAAATAATAAAATTCAGGACGCTGCTCAGAAAGTTGAAGAGCAGCTTGAACAGCAGCCTTCTTTTATAGAAAAAAAGGCAAAGGTTATTACTATCTTCTTAATTGCTGTAGTACTTGGTGTCGCAGGTTTTGTGCTTTGGAATAATTATTACAAGAAGCCACTTGAGGATAAAGCAAGCACAGCTATAGCAAAAGGTCAGGACTTTTTCGGAGCAGAGCAATACGAAAAGGCACTCAACGGTGATAGCATAAACTATCAGGGATTCGTTAAACTTGCAAACGAATACAGCGGCACAAAGGCAGGCAATCTTGCAAATCTTTATGCTGGTCTTTGCTATGCAAAATTAGACAAGTGGGCAGAAGCTGCACAATACTTAGAGAAGTTTGACACACAAGACGACCAGATGATTAGTCCTGCAGCAATCGGCGCTCTCGGAAATGCATACGCACATCTTGAGCAGCTTGACAAGGCTGTTGAAACACTGAAAAAGGCAGCGAGCATGGCTGACAACAATAGTCTTTCTCCAACATACCTCATTCAGGCTGGCGAAATTCTCGAAAGCCAAGGCAAGAAGGACGAAGCTCTGAAACTGTACGAGGAAGTTAAGGACAAGTACTACAACTCTATGCAGTATCAGACTATTGACAAGTACATCGAAAGAGCAAAGGTTAAATAATGGCAACTGCACTGCACAACCTTTCTGAATATGATTTCAGCAAGATTCCTGATGCTAGCAACATGTGTTTTGGCATAGTTGTAGCAGAATGGAATCCTGAGATTACAGGCGCATTGCTCGAAGGTACTGTAAAGACACTGGAAAAGCATGGGGCATTACCAGAAAATATCCACGTCAGAACTGTACCTGGTAGTTTTGAACTCATTTATGGTGCACATCAGATGACTATGAGAGGAATGTACGATGCCGTAATCATCCTCGGTTGCGTTATCCGTGGCGAAACTCCTCATTTTGATTACATCTGCCAAGGTGTTACTCAAGGCATTGCTCATCTTAATGCAACAAACGAGACTCCAGTTATCTACGGTTTGCTGACCACCAACGACCTGCAACAAGCCAAGGACAGAAGCGGCGGTAAACTAGGAAACAAAGGCGATGAATGTGCAATAGATGCAATTAAAATGGCTAAGTTCTAATAACATCAGGATAAATACTGATATAATGAAAGCGGGAGGACTATAAGTCGTTCCGCTTTTTTCGTAAAATTATTTGGTGGTTAGCCATTTTATTATTACCTTTGCATCCGATTTCAAAAAAGCATATAAAAAAAATGGAATCACGGGTGGTTACCAGAGTGGCCAAATGGGGCAGACTGTAAATCTGCTGTCTTTCGACTTCGGTGGTTCGAATCCATCACCACCCACAAATAAATTGATAAGGCATTGCACATAGAAGCAATGTCTTTTTTTATTATGACGAATTACCTGCATTAAGTCTTGCAAATATAAACAATAATTATTACTTTTGCAAGAAATACCATAAGAGATGAAACTGATTTCATGGAACGTAAATGGACTGAGAGCTTGCGAGGGCAAGGGTTTCAGTGAAATATTCAAGAACCTTGACGCTGATTTTTTCTGTCTACAGGAAACAAAGATGCAAGAAGGCCAGCTTGATTTGCAATTTGATGGATATAATTCGTATTGGAACTATGCCGACAAGAAAGGCTATTCTGGCACTGCCATATTTACACGACACAAGCCTTTGAATGTTTCGTATGGATTGGGAATAGACAAGCACGATCACGAAGGAAGAGTTATAACATTGGAAATGGATGATTTCTTCCTTGTAACCGTATACACCCCCAACTCTCAAGATGGTCTAAAACGATTGGACTATAGAATGGAATGGGAAGAGGACTTCAGGGCATATATAGTTGAACTTGACAAAAAAAAGCCAGTGATAATATGCGGAGACCTAAATGTTGCTCATGAAGAGATTGACCTTAAAAATCCAAAGAGCAACAGACGTAATGCTGGTTTCACAGATGAAGAACGCGAGAAATTCACCTCACTACTCAACTGTGGATTCATTGACACATTCCGTAGTCTTTATCCCGAACAGATAACATATTCATGGTGGTCATATAGATTCCAAGCCAGACAGAAGAACGCAGGCTGGCGTATCGACTATTTCGTTACATCAAAAAGATTAGCCGGAAGCATTGCAGACGCAAAAATTCACACAGACATAATGGGCAGTGACCATTGCCCTGTAGAACTATTACTGAAATAAAATAGAGAATGATTACTGCATCACAACGTATTTTTATACAAAATAACGTTAAAATACTGCAAGAATTTAATGGAGACATAAGAAATATGCATAAATTTGCAGTAGCGTAATAATTATAACCAATCATTAAACAAAAAATTATGAAGAAACTTTTCATTATGGCAATGGCTGCCGTAGCCATTGGTTTTACTTCATGCGGCAACAAGACGCAGAATGCAGCACCAGCTGACGAGAACACAGAAATCAGCACAGTTGCAGAGGCAGCAAAAGGTGTAGTTGACAAACTCAAAGAGCAGATTGAAGCTGGCGACAGCAAGGCTATTGGCGAAGCAATACAGACTGCCGTTGAGAAATTGGCTGAACTTGTTGCTAAGGGTGACACCGAAGCTGCAAAGAAATATCAGGAACAGATAAAGAATTTCATCGATGAGAACGCGGACAAGATTAAGGAAGTTACTGGTGGTGACGAAGCTGTCAGCAAACTAATCGACTCTTTTGTAAATGTTCCTGTCAAGATTGAAGATGCAGTAAATGCCGCAGGCGAATCTATCAAGGATGGAGCAGAACAAGCTGTTGAGGATGCCAAAGATGCTGCCAAAGAAAAAATTGACGAAGCAAAAGAGAAAGCAGCAGATGCTGCAGAAGAAAAAATAGGCGAGGCTAAAGAGAAGGCCAGCAAGGCTGCAGAAGACCTGCTGAACAAGATTAAAGAGTAAAAAAATACACTTCATTAACATCTAAGGCATCAACAATGTCTTAGATGTTAATGTTTTATATACACTAGACGCGATATACTTCCACTCGTATAGAGTTTTACCATAATATTTTATATTTTATACTTACAACTATTACAGGATGAAAAGATATTTATTAGCATCATTGTTGCTGTCGGCGGGCATAACAACAAATGCATTAAATTACAACTATCTGATTTTAAAACAATCAGATGGAAATGAAATCGCCATTAAGGGTAATGGCCTACGAATTACATACGATTCGGTTAACATAAACGCAAGTTCAGAAGACGGCATCACTTCCTTGCCATTATCCACTCTCCATAGTATGTACTTTTCGCAGACATTGCCTGCAAGCATCAACAAACTGCACTCCAACAATGCGGAAGTAAACATAAAAAGCAGGACTATAACTATCAAGTTAGCCTCTCACGCCAATATATCCATTTCAGACATAAAAGGAATGTCAATCGGCCACTTCCATTCTTGCAAAGCGAATGAAACTATAATTTTAAATTTGCAGCCGGGAACATATATATTAAAAATTGATGAAGACATTTCAAAAATACTAATTCCATGAAAAAACTATCAACTATTATATTATTATGTGCCTTGTTTATTTCTGCCACGGCACAAACTATGTATGTCTGCAAAGGTAGCATAACTACTGCATTTACAGCAAAAGCTGACAAAATGCCCTACAGCAATGGCGGCAAAACTGTAACCATCGATGGGATAAGTTTCAATACAGAAAACATTGATAGCATATATGTTGACGACTCTGTTGTTGAAGACAACACCGTATATGTTGAATATCAAGAAGAAACACCCAAGATCACCATTGCCGGCAATATAGCAACATTGTTGACAACTAAAATAAGCGGTGCAAATGTCTGCATACTTCAAGACCCCGACGTTAATCAAGAAATTACTTACATCTTGAGTGGCAAGAGCCAGAACGGTTCATTTTATATGGATGGAGAGTTCAAAGCCACAATCAGACTGCAGGGATTAGAATTAACAAGCAATGACAGTGCTGCCATAAACATTCGCAACGGCAAACGAATAACCGTAGAATTGACAGAAGGTACGACCTCAAAACTGTCAGATGCTTCAAACGGTTCTCATAAAGGTTGCTTCATGGTTAACGGACATACAGAATTCAAAGGCGGCGGTTCGCTTGTTATCACAGGTAATACCAAACACGCTTTTTGGGGCGACGAATATGTCGAGTTGAAGAAAACGACTGGCAATATAACAATAAATCGCGCCATGGGCGATGGCATGAACATCAATCAGTATTTCCACATGAAAGGCGGCACTCTCCATATAGACGGAGTGGCAGACGAAGGCATTGCTGTTTCCGCTACCGATGATGCTACTGATGAACAAAACGGAGAAGTAATTTTAGGGGACGGTACAGCTATCATTAATGTCACGTCCGCAGCTGCAAAAGGTATAAAATGCGAAGGATTAATGACTATTAGTGGGGGCAAATACACTATTACGACTTCTGGCAACGGCATATATGATACAGAAGAGAAAGACACCAAAGCATCAGCTTGCCTGAAAAGCAATGGCAATATGGTAATAGACGGCGGTTCACTGACACTTAAAAGTTCTGGAACTGGTGGCAAAGGAGCAAGTAGCGATGGAGAACTTACCATTGCTGGAGGAACCATCTGCGCAACCACAACTGGCACCCGATACACTTACAGCAGCAGTTTGCGTTCGTCAGCCAAAGGAATAAAATCCGACGGTATTTTAACTATAACCGGAGGAACTATTAATGTCAAGGCAACTGGCGGAGAAGGGAGCGAAGGTATTGAAAGCAAAAGTGTCCTTAACATTGATGGCGGCGAAATAACTATTACTTCCTACGACGATGGTGTCAATAGCAAAGGGAATCTCACGATTAACAACGGCCAGCTCTTTGCACAAGCCACAAAAAACGATGCCCTCGACGCGAATCAAAACATATATATCAACGGCGGTAAAGTTATTGCCATTGGAGCATCCTCACCAGAATGCGCTATTGATGCAGCTGAACGTTACAGCATATTTATAAATGGCGGTTATGTTGTAGGCATAGGCGGCAGCACTGCAGCTACTTCCTCTTCATCCAAACAAGCCAGCGTTTCATATTCAGCAACTGTAAGCAAAAGAAGGATAGGATTATTCAACAGTGCCGGCACTGGACTTCTTTATTTCGAAGTCCCTGAAACTAATTGCAAGGCAGTTTATATTACCACGAATGGAATGCCTGCAAGCCAAAACTATACTTTGAAATATGACGTAAGCGTGAACGGCGGTTCTACATGGAACGGTTTGAATACAGACGGGACCATCACTGGCGGCACCAACTTATCGTCAGCCACATCGGCGTTAGCCATAGGTAATTCTAGTGGAGGAGGCGGGCGTCCAGGACGACCATAGATGCCACTAAAATTTGGAATCATGCAAATGATTATTATTTTTTAAGTTTTTGCCAACGCATTAAATATACTTTTTCTACTAATAAAAGCAAATAACATTAACGGTTGCATGTTATTTGCTTTTATTTTAGTAATTTTGCAGACAGAAAACAAATACACATAATAGCATAATGAAAAAATCATTATTATTCTTTTTTTTCCTAGCTACAACCATATCTGCTGTGGCGCAGATGGTTGATCCGGTTAAGTTTACCACAAGTCTTAATATGCTTAAGGGCAATGAGGCTGAGATTGTATTCACAGCAACCATTGACGAAGGATGGCATCTTTATTCTACAGAGTTGGGCAACGACGGCCCTATATCAGCCACATTCATTGCCAACAAGATGGATGGTGCTGAGACCGTAGGCAAACTGAAACCTATAGGCAAAGAGATAGAGCAGTTTGACAACATGTTCGGCATGAACCTGAGATTCTTTGAGAACAGCGCCAAGTTTGTTCAGAAGATTAAGTTCACAAAACCAACATACGACATTGACTGCTATCTTGAATATGGTGCTTGCAACGACGAGATGTGCCTACCGCCATCACAGGCATCATTGGTAAAGAAAGGCACATCGCCTGTTACTACAGAAGAAAAGAAACCAGAAACAAAAGAAGAGCCGGTTAAGGTTGCTGTAGAAGAAACAAAGGCCGAGGAGAAGCAAGACACGACAAAAGTTGACACTGCTGCCGTTGCCACATCTGACACCAACGGTGCGAACGACCTTTGGGCACCTGTCATTGACGAGTTGAAGACTTACGAAGAGAGTCCGATTGACTATTCGCTTGCATACATATTCTTTGCAGGCCTTATAGGAGGTTTCCTCGCATTGCTCACCCCGTGCGTATGGCCAATCATACCGATGACAGTCAGCTTCTTCCTGAAGCGCAACAAAGACCGCCGCAAGGCTATCAACGAAGCCGTAACCTACGGTATTTCCATCGTTGTGATTTACGTTACACTTGGCGTACTCGTCACATTGCTGTTTGGTGCCAGCGCGCTTAACGCCTTGTCAACCAACGCCGTGTTCAACATATTCTTCTGTCTGCTGCTTGTTGTATTCGCAGCATCATTCTTCGGTGCATTCGAGATAACATTGCCTTCATCATGGAGCAATAAGATTGACCAGAAATCAGAGAGTACGACAGGATTGCTCAGCATATTCCTCATGGCATTCACATTGGCATTGGTATCATTCTCATGTACTGGACCTATCATCGGATTACTGCTTGTTACCATGTCAACACAAGGCAGCATACTTGCTCCGACTATCGGAATGCTTGGTTTTGCAGTTGCACTGGCCATTCCATTCACGCTCTTCGCCATGTTCCCAAGCCTGCTCAAATCTGCCCCGAAGTCAGGAGGATGGATGAACGTTGTCAAGGTTGTGCTTGGCTTTATTGAACTGGCATTCGCTCTGAAGTTCCTTTCTGTTGCTGACCTTGCTTACGGATGGGGTATACTCGACCGCGAAGTGTTCATCTCATTGTGGATTGTAATCTTCGGACTGATGGGTATCTACCTGATGGGATGGCTCAAGTTCCCGCACGATGAACCAGAGCACCGCACAAACGTGCCACAATTCTTCCTCGGTATGATTTCACTTGCCTTTACTGTCTATATGATTCCAGGACTATGGGGCGCACCTTTAAAGGCTATCAGTGCCTTTGCTCCACCGATGAACACTCAGGACTTCAATCTGCAAAAAGTTGCCGTAGAGGCTGAATTCACTGATTATGAAGAAGGAATGGCAGAAGCCATACGCCATGGCAAGCCCGTAATGGTCGACTTCACAGGTTTCGGTTGCGTAAACTGCCGCAAGATGGAGGCCGCCGTATGGACCGACCCTACTGTAGCTGATATTCTGAACAAGGAATATGTGCTTATCTCATTATATGTTGACGACAAGACTCCGCTCAAAGAACCTATTCAGGTAACAGAAAACGGACAGCAGCGCACCTTGCGCACCGTTGGCGACAAGTGGAGCTACCTGCAGCGCACAAAGGTTGGTGCAAACACACAGCCATTCTATGTGTTGCTCGACAACCAAGGTAAGCCTTTGGCTGGAAGCCGTTCATACGATGAAGACATTGAGGCATACGTAAACTTCCTGAAACAAGGTTTGAACAACTTCAGGAAGTAAAAACGATTCATTAAACATTAATAACCACCATGTTAGACAAAGAAACAAGAGAGCGGATTATAACGCTAATACATAAAGAGGTTGTTCCTGCCATGGGATGCACGGAACCGATGGCTGTAGCCTTGTGTACAGCCAAGGCCACAGAACTGCTATATTCCAAGCCTGAGAAGATTTGCGTAAAACTGAGTGCCAATGTACTCAAAAACGCAATGGGAGTGGGCATTCCTGGTACTGGAATGATTGGACTGCCAATAGCAATCGCATTAGGCACACTGATTGGCAAATCTGAGTATCAGTTGGAGGTTTTGAAAGACCTCACCCCTGAATCTTTAGAAGAGGGCAAGCGTTATATTGGGGGCAAGCATATCGACATCAGTCTGAAAGAGGACATAAGCGAGAAGCTTTACATAGAAATAACATGTACAAACGGTGACAAAATGTCGAAGGCCATAATTGCAAGCAGTCATACTAATTTCGTTTATCTTGAACAGAACGGAAATGTGCTGCTTGACAAGCGCAGCGGAGCCACTGCAGAGGCTGAGGACAACGACATCATGCTCAACATGCAGATGGTTCACGAGTTTGCCACCACTGCCCCACTCGACGAGATTGCTTTCATGAAAGAAACCATGACATATAACATGGGAGCAGCAGAAGCTGCTATAAAAGGCAACTACGGCCATAATCTGGGCAAGACCATCGACCGCCCAATGAGTCAGGGAATTTTCGGCAAAACAATATTCTCACACATCATATCAAAGACTGCCTCAGCATGCGATGCCCGTATGGGAGGAGCAATGATACCTGTGATGAGCAACTCTGGAAGTGGCAACCAAGGCATCTGCGCTACCAATCCAGTAGCAGTTTATGCCATTGAGAACGAGAATACGGAAGAAGAACTGATTCGCGCTCTCACACTTAGTCACCTGACAGCGATTTATATCAAACAAAGTCTTGGCAAGTTGTCAGCATTGTGTGGATGTGTTGTTGCATCAATAGGAAGCAGCTGCGGCATAACATACCTTATGGGAGGCGACTATCAGCGCATCTGCCGCTCTGTAAAGAATATGATTGCCAACCTTACAGGTATGATTTGCGACGGTGCGAAACCAAGTTGCTCACTGAAGATTGCATCTGGCGTCTCTACCGCAATATTGTCGTCGCTGCTTTCAATGGAGGGCAAGTGCGTTACCAGTGCCGAAGGCATTATCGACGACGATGTTGACCGTAGCATTCACAACCTGACCTCTATTGGAGCCGATGCCATGAGGCAGACCGACGATATGGTTTTGGATATAATGACACACAAAGGTTGCTAAAAATAAAAAAATATCATAAAAAACGGGATTGTATATTGCAATCTCGTTTTTTTTGTTTATTTTTGCTGATGAATTGTATTTCTTGAAACAAAGAATAATATCTACCTAAAACGAAAGAATATGAAAGATTTAAAAATGTACATCAACGGCAAGTTCGTTGAAAGCAGATCCGGACAATGGATCGACGTATTAAACCCATCAACAGAAGAGGTTATCAGCCGTCAGCCAGACGGAACAATCGAAGACGTCAACGAAGCTCTTGACGCTGCTCGCGCTGCTCAGAAGGCATGGGGCGCAACACCTGCTATCGAGCGTGCTGCATGGCTGAAGAAACTTGCTGACGGTGTTCGCAAGCATCGCGACGAGTTCGTTGACATTATCATGCGCGAACAAGGTAAGACCCTCACATGGGCAAGCGTAGAGGTTGACGTTACTGCAGAGTATTTCGACTATATGGCATCATTCGCACGCCACATTGAGGGCGAGATTATCCCTAGCGACCGCCGTGGCGAAACTATCATGCTGACAAAGAAACCTATCGGTGTTGTTGCTGGTATTCTGCCATGGAACTTCCCATTCTTCCTCATCGCTCGCAAGGCTGGTGCTGCTCTGATTGCAGGTTGTACAATCGTCATCAAGCCATCACAGATTACTCCAGAAAACTGTACTGAATTTGGTAAGGTAATTGATGAGGTTGGCTTGCCAGCAGGTGTCATCAACATCGTTACTGGTCGCGGTTCTGTTATCGGCAACGAAATGGCTGGTAGTCCAAAGATTGACATCGTAAGCGTTACCGGTAGTGTTGGCGCTGGCGAAAGCATCATGGCTGCTGCATCAAAGAATATCACAAAGGTTTCTCTTGAGTTGGGTGGCAAGGCTCCTGCTATCGTATTCCCAGATGCAGACCTTGAGGCTTCTGCACAGTGGGTACTTGAAAGCCGCATCGGTAACAACGGTCAGATTTGCAACAATGCAGAGCGTCTGTATGTTCACAAGGATATCAAGAAGGAATTCACAGAGATTCTGCTCAAGAAGTTCCAGGCCGTGAAGGTTGGCGACCCATGCCAAGACCACAGCGTAGATATGGGTCCATTGGTAGAGAAGCGTGCTCTCGAAAGCGTAGAGGCAAAGGTTGCCAAGGCTATTGCTCAGGGTGCAAAGGTTCTCTGTGGCGGTCAGCGGGTAGGCGACAAGGGTTACTTCTACCCTGCCACATTGCTTGACAACTGTACTCAGGACATGGACATCATTCACGAAGAGACATTTGGTCCTGTACTGCCAATCATCGAGTTCGAAGATATCGATCAGGTTATCGCATGGGCAAACGACTGTGAATATGGTCTTGCTTCTTCTGTATTTACAAAGAACATCGACATTGCAGCCAAGGTAACACGCAACCTTGAGTTCGGCGAGACATACATCAACCGCGAACACTTCGAGGCTATCCAGGGCTTCCATGCTGGTGTTAAGAAGAGCGGTATCGGTGGTGCAGACGGTAAGCACGGTATCGAGGAATATCTCTCAACACAGGTTGTTTACCTTGCTACTCACATGGAATAACCATTATTTCCACAATAGACAAAAACTCCGCTGCTCGGATTGGGCAGCGGAGTTTTTATTGTGTTCTATTATATCTTATTCTTCGTCAAGTTCCCATACATCAAAACTGTATGTATGCTCCTTTGAACGGTCTACATCATTTGTTTCACTAGACAACACATCTAATGGTTCTGATGCTGCCATCATTGGCTGGAGTTCTATTTCTACTACCTGAATCTCTGGTTTGATATATTTCTTTTCCATAATCTATTTTAATTTAACCCTCCTAACCTCCCCAATGGGGAGGAATTAGGTTCAGGGATTGTTATT
>JAFQQY010000037.1 GCA_017410365.1 Prevotella sp. | reverse complement strand
CGACCCAAGTTGATGTCCTTTTTGAGTTAATAATCAATAAAAGCGTTAAATCTTCACCTTTTAGAATGTGCAATTAAAAATAACAACCATATTTCTGACTTATTATCTATAAAATATTGAGTAATAATCGGTTGTAAATACGAATACTGTGTTAATTTGAAGTCTCTAACATTAGGAGAGAACATCGGAATAATTAGGTTGTTTGCATTTGATGAATGTAGGGCTCTTGAAGAAATTACATGTTATGCAAACAAAACACCGTTGTCCGATGGTATGATTTTATTGAGTAAAAATAGAGCAAAATGCAAGTTAAGGGTTCCTAAGGGGAGTTTGCTCACTTATAAAACGGCACCCGTCTGGAAACTTTTTAAGAAGATAGAAGGATTCTAATAAAGTTATGACTCTAAATTAAGTCTTATATAAAACTGGTTAGTATTGGTAAGATTTTAAAGTTTTAGAAGTTTTTAACCATTGGAGCGTAATCGTTATTTTAATGAAACTGTTTATTCTATTCGTATTAGCAACCCTAACACTCCATTCATGCAATGGATGCTATAAACGTGCAGCAGAGAAGTATGGTGGAAATGAAGTTGAGCTTAGAGAAAAGCGTGCTACTTGGAGTACGCTTGACGATATGGGATATCCAGAGATTTCAGATACGATACCAAGCATAATATTGGAAAGGTATTGCTATACGGCATCTTACAATAAAATCACACGTCAACCCAATTGGGTTATGTGGCAATTAACTGATGAACATGTTTTGAAAAAACCAAAAGATTTTTTTAATGATTATCAAGAGGATCCGGATTTGCCGATAGAAATCCGTTCAACTCTTGATGATTATGCATCGTCTGACTATGACAGGGGACATATGTGTCCGGGAGGCGATTGTAATTGGGATTATAAGGGGAGAGATGAAACTTATTATTTGTCTAATATGTGTCCCCAAAATCCTAATCTGAATAGAGGTGACTGGAAAGAAATAGAAATGGCATGTAGGAAATGGGCAAAACTATATGGATGTGTATATGTAGTTTGTGGACCTCTTTTTCTAAAAAGTCAGGTACATGAGAAAATCGGGAAAAATGAAATGCCTGTTCCAGAGGCGTTTTTTAAGGTTGTGTTATGCGTAGAACCTAACCAATTAAAAGGTATTGGATTTATATGCAGAAATACTGATGGCAACAAGAAAAAGGACTTCTATGTAAACACCATCAGGCAGGTTGAAAGGATTACAGGATACAGATTCTTCCCTAAACTAGAGGATTCTATTAAGAATGCTGTATATGATATTGATAATATTAATGTTTGGTAAATAATTGATTTATTGACAGATGAAACAAACAATAAGATTAATCTTAGCATTGTTGCTATTTCTCTGCCTGGCAGACATGCCTTACGGCTATTATAACTTCGTGAGGTTTGTGGCGGCTTTTGCTTTTGCTTATTTCGCTTTCGAGTATTATAAGAAGGAGCGGGAGGGGCTGGCGTTTGCATTTGGTGCTCTCGCTCTAATGTTCCAACCATTCATAAAGTTAGCACTTGGCAGAGTGATGTGGAATGTTGTGGATGTTGTTGTGGGATTAGGTTTGGTTTACCTTGCCTATTTGGAGTTCAAGAAAAAGGATTAGTTTGATATCGTTGAAATCAGAAACCATATCAGTTAGCCATCAAAAGTGATGCAGTTATGATTGCTAACCGATATGGTTACGATGGCCCAATGGCCGCGTTAGAATTTGAAGTGCCGTTTTGGAAAAGTCAAACGCCGTTTAGGAACTTCGAGATGCCATTTTAGGAAGCTGAAAGGCCGTTTTGCAAAGTATGAAAGCATGTTGATAGATTGTGCCATATTGTGTTTCTTGAATTTTCTGTTGTTTTTGCTTGAGGTATCACATTTTTTACCTAACAATTTGGTAAACAATGAATTGTAGTGTGATACCTCATTTTGAGGTGTCACAAGGTATCACAATGTGTCACAGGGTGTCGTGCTATGCCTGTCTCTCTTTAATAGTTCACTTTCTTCACCTCTACACGACCGTCGGGATAGAGCTTGCGGCATATGATGATGCCAGGTTGTGGCTGCTGAAGCTGTTTGCCGTCGAGCGTGAAGTAGGTAGTGATGGCAGGACCGGAGGTTACGTCGTTTATTCCTGTCTCAGTAACGTTGAGGGCAATATCGGTTTGCGGAAGTTTTGTCTCGATGCCATTGCCGTTAACCGCCGTTATGTCGGTGATGCTGATAGGGTAGGTGCCTGTTTTTGCTGTCTCGTCGGTGGTTATGGTGACAGTAAAAAGACCGCCTGTAGTAGTTGGGAAATACTCGTTTGCTGGCGAGTATGCCAGCAGTTGCCATGTCTGTCCGTTCTGTCCTGCGGTTATCTGGTGGGCGTATGCCAAGCGTTCATTTGCCATAATGCCGTTTTGTGAGTTCTTCACAATTATTCCGTTAGGCAGGTTCACCTTCATGCTCATTGCTATGAAGGGGTCGGTGTTGTTCATGCCGACATTCAGGTGCCAAGTGCCGGCTGCCTCGCTCTGCTCAATGTCCATAGTCAGATTGTTGGCTGCCATTTCCGGTCTGTCGCGGTGGTCGAGATTTACGGATGGCTTGTTTGCCATGTCGCAAAGCCATGCCACGTCGCTTGCCGTAATACTGCCGTTGCTGTCAATGTCTGCCAACTGGCTATTAGCATTGCCATCAGGTGAGACGATGGCGTTTGCCAGCAGCTGCACGTCTGTATCGTCGATGATGCCGTCGCCGTTGATGTCGCCGAAGGTGTATGGGGTGGCGGTTGACGGAAGAGGGTAGATGGATGAGAGGTAGAGGGCGCGAGTCTTGAGCCACTGCTTCATGTTTGCCACGTTGCTGTCGTAGTTGGCGCCGTCGCTCCATTTCGTGGCGTTCTTTTTGAACGACTGGTTGGCAAAGGCATAGTAGTCGTCGGCATAGTCGATGAGTTCCTGCAGATTATTGTTCACGAAACTGCTCCACAGCTTGCCGTACTCGTGCTTCAGCCACGGACTTGAGTTCCACAGCTTTGTGAAGAACTTGCAGCCGGGGCGCGAAGTCTGGTAATTGAGAATGTTGTTTGTCGCCCCACTGGTGCAGTATGTCCTGTTCTCCTCGTAGTTGAAGCTCCAGTCGAAGTCCCACACCGGTCCGAAGGTATATTTGCTCGACATGTGATTGATGTTCTCACGATAGAGGAAGATGCTCTTGGGATGTCCCAGTTCGGTGTTAAGCACCAGTTCGTTTACAAGCATGAAGCGTGTAAGCATCTCCATGTCGATGAGGCGTTCGAAGTGGCTGTTGTTGTAAACGGCAGACTCGAAACTGTTGAAGTCGTCCTGCACCTGACCGAAGGTGAGCATCGTCTCGCCCTCAGAGAAATCAGGTTCCTTGATGTTTACAGGCAAGGCATATTTTGCCGACTTGAACTTATAAGTCTCATCGTAGTAGCGGTCGAGCTCGAGCAGTGCTGCCGCCGTCTCGTCGATGTCGACACTGTTGTTCGCCAGTCCCACCTTCTGCGTGAAGATATAGCTGCCGCGATAATCGCCGTTCATGTAGAGGTCAACGGGTATGATGTCGTTTGCCGCCGCCGTGCCCGCCAGTCGTGCTGCCTTCATCGCCATCACGTTGGTCATCATCGAACCCTTCTGCGCCTGTGCTATGAGGTTCCAGTTCTTTCCTTTCTTCATGCCGAACGGTTTCACCGAACTGCCGAACTTCAAACGGTACGGGTTCTTTGCGTAAGGCTCGCCCTCGTTCCAACTGATGTTGCCTCGTCCCTTTATCTGCACACTGTCTTCAAAGTCTGGCCATACGCCAAACCCCTGTATCTTGATGAGCGCATTCAGATAATACTCCTTGCTCGACACCATTTGTCCGCCGTCGATGTTGATGTCTATGCGCGGCACGCTTTCGGCACGGTCGGCAAGCCAGTCGATATCCACCGTCACATCGCGTCCCAGCGGCATCATGCGGAAGGCATATTCGCTGTTGGAGGTTGTTACCTCATAGAGTTTCAGTTCGCTGATGCACAGGTAGTTCTTATAACCCACCTTGACCGCCGTGAAGCGCAGGTGAGAGTATTTTGCACCGAGCGATATCGTTGGCGAGGTATAAGCCACCCCGTTGCCTTCGGTAGGCAGTCCGTTGCTCTCGTTTATCGTTGTTATCTCTGTCCAGCTGCTGCCGTCGTTCGACGCCTCAATCTTCCATTCAAAGATGTTGTATTTGCTTGTTCCGGGGCGACCGACATAATGAAACTGTATGTCGCTGACAGCCTTTGGCAAGGTCACGGAGATATATACTTGCTTGTTGAGGTCCACCTCATACACCTTATCTGCCGACCATGTAGAGTGGAAGAAGGTGCTGGTGTTGCCGTCGAGCATCATGTCCAGTCCCTCGCCCTCCTGGCTCGTAGGAGCGTTGGTAGAAAGCATGTCTTTGTTCAGGCTAATCTCCCTTGCCGTTGTCTCGCCGTTGCTCACCCTTTCCATCGCCAGCCGCTGATGACCCTCGCGCGAGAGGGTGTAAACCACAGGTCCGGCAAAGCGCAGTCGCGACTCTTCACTTGTCTGACGATTGCCGCCCACGAAAGCTATGCCGTCACTGCTGTCCATCTCGAACGTAGGAGTGAGCCACTTGCCGATGCCTCCGACAGAAGCCGTCACCCGGTCGTCGGTTATCGTAGCCTCCACATCGCTGACCAGTTGGTCGTTGTGCTTGTCGTTCAGTTCAAAGAACGTGAAGCGCGGGTAGTCGGGCTTCACATCGCTTATCTCGGCTATCTCGCTTGCGTTCCACGATATGGTGCTGTCGTTGACAAGAGTTATCGTGCACCTCCCGCCGTCATTGTCCAGTTCCTTTACATACTCCTTTGGAAAAGCCTTAACGTTGCCGTTGGCGAAATAGATATAGTGGCTGTTGCCGTCGGTCTGGGAACATAGCATCTGAGGCACGGCCAATGCCATAGCCAGAAGCCAGAGTAGTTTGCTGTATTTCATCAGAGGATAGTAATTTTCTTTTTAAACGATGGAGTGGCAACCTTCAGCACAATCTTGCCCGGCTTGTTGCTGCGGCGCAGTATCACCTGCATTCTGCCGTTCTTCATGTTCTTAGTGTTTACGTTGTGGAACAGTTCACTTGTATAGTGGTCGTGGTTGTCGAGCGCATAGAGTGTAGCCCCGCCCTCAACGGTAGCCGTCAGCGGTTCGTTATATTCTGGTACTATGCGACCCTTGCTGTCGGTGGCGGTGATGTTGAGGTAGATGAGATTATTAGTTGACGAGTTGACAAGTTGACGAGTTGAGAGGAACCTCCCCACCCCCTCCAAAGGAGGGGCTACTATACTCGAAGAATTGGATGAGGGATTGTTTGTCATGCTATTGTCTGCACTCCTGAACTTCTGAACTCCCGAACTCCTAATTCCTAACTCTTCACTCCTAATTCCTAACTCCTCACTCCTCACTCCTGAAGCACTCAACTCGTCAACTTGTTTACCTGTTAACTCGTCAACTTCACAAGTTATATACACCCCATGCCTCGCAATATGCGTAGGGTTTTCGAGTTGCAGGCGCACGTCGCGGAAGAGGCCGGCACCGGTGTACCAGCGCGAACCCTTCTTCGGTCCCGTAGAGGCATATACCGCCACCACGTTCTCACCGCCATATTTCAGATGCTTGGTCAGGTCGGCTTCCAGTCCCACATACCCATAGTCGGTAGAAGCCACCTTCGTGCCGTTGATATATACATCTCCCAGATAGATGATGCCGCCGAAGTCGAGCTTCACGTTCAACCCCTGCCAATACTCTGGCACGGTGAACGTCTTTCTGTACCATCCCTCGCACGACGGTTTAAAGCCGCGCGCACCGCCACCGCCCTCTGTCCAAGGCTGCTCAAACTGGAAGTCGTGTGGCAGGTCGAGTGTGCGCCACTGGCTATCGTCGAGTTGTGGCGAGGCAAAGTCGGTTGTTTTGTTGTCTTTAGTCACCAGCTGGAATTTCCATCCGTCGTTAAACAGCACGTCATGCTGGTTGACAAACTCTGCTAATGGGCGGTTGTCACCCACTTTTCTTTCTCTTACATCTTGATATTGTGCACTTGCCGCTAACGACAAGGCCAGTGTTGCTATCAACAATAGTTTTTTCATAAAATAGTAATGTATAGTAATTAATTAGTCTGATAACTTATTTTAGTTTCTTCTTCACCACTGCAGGATTACCTGCTGCAAGGGAGTCGTCTGGAATGTCGTGTACAACCACGCTTCCTGCTGCTATAATACAGCGGTTGCCTATGGTTACGCCAGGGCAAACGGTGACGTTTCCTCCTATCCACGTATCATTGCCTACGGTTATCGGCAGCGATGTCTCTTGTGGTTTGCGACGCTCTACATAGTCGGTAGGGTGGTTGGGCGTATAGAAGTGGCAGTCGGGTCCAATCTTCACATTATTGCCAATGGTGATATATGCACCGTCGAGCATTGTGCAGTTGTAGTTAATGAACACCCCTTCGCCCAGTCTTACGCCTGTGCCATGGTCGCAATGGAAAGGCGGACAGATGCATGCACTCTTGGGGAAGCCTGGAATGAGCTGTTCCATGAGCGGGCGGTATTCGCTGTCGTGCACCGACATTGTGCGGAGTCGTGCGCAGAGCATCTGCGATTTCCTTATGCTCTCGTCTATCTCAGGGTCAGCGAAGCAATACAACTCTTCGCTTCTCATCTTTTCATATTCTGTTTTCATAGGTGTTAGGTTCAGGGGGTGCATTACAGACTCATAATCAGTGCAGTGATACCCGCAATCAGGAGCAGCATTGTTGAGAGACAACCGCCTTTGCTTTCAGGTTTCTTACCCATTCTTTCTGCCAAACCATCAATGTAGTCCTTTGCCTCCTTCAATCCGACACCTGTCGCCTCTCTATACTCTTTAACGGCTTGAAGCATAGCTCCGCTATTGATTATCTCAGCATAAGGTCTTTCTTCTTCGGTCACAACGTAACCGTTCTCCATCTTCATTTCTTCCATGATTATTTGTTCTATTGTTATTGATTCTCTTTTAAGAAAACAAGAGCCGACTCTACAATTTCCTCGATTTCATCGCCTATGGACAATATGAGGTTCTTGTAGCGGCCGTTCTGCATTAGCTGTTGCAGCAGCGGATAGACGGGCATTTCTTTTGTCCAGTAGTCGGTGTCGAGGAATATCATCGGACTGGCATAGCCGAAACTTAGATAGTGGTTCTGCACGGCATCCTGGAATATCTCCTGCATCGTGCCCGCACTGCCCGGCGAATAGATGATGCCACCCTTGGCTATGGTCAGGATGCTGTCTTCGCGTATGGCATTCTCGAAGTATTTTGCAATGTGCGTGGCAAATGGCGTTGCCGGTTCGTGGCCGTAAAGCCATGTGGGAATGCCGAGGGAGGCAGATTGTGATGAGAGATGAGAGATGAGTGATGAGGGATTGCTTGCCAAACTATTGTCTACACTCCTACACTCCTGTACTCCTTCACTCCTAAAACTATCAATCACTCTTATCGCCGTATCCAGCCATTCACGGTCCTTATACGACGGAGCGGTAGAGAGAATCTTCAGTGCCTGCTCAACATCATCTTCCGTTCTTCCAGCCATCCAAGCCCCAAGATGCGTGGCTTCCATGGCACCTGGTCCGCCGCCGCTCACCATCAGATAGCCCAGCTCAGTCAGTTGCTTGCTTATATACACTATCTTGCGGTACGTCTTGTCGGTGCGCAGCAGTCCGTGACCGCCCATGATGCCTATGATGCGCCGCTCGTCGTATTGCGATAGCAGTTCGTGAACGCTGTCGCTGATGGCGCGGTCGTGTAGCGTGCGTGCCAAAGTCTCCTTCACATCTGTGGCGGTCTTGCCCATGCGCAGATAGTGCTGGTACACCTTGTTGTCGAAACAGTCCTTATAACTGTCTGGATTGCCCAGCTCATAGCCCTCGTAAAGAGTCTCGGCTGTGTAAAGCGTGTTGCGGAAAGCATTAAAAGGTACATCAATATGAGAAAACACAAGGTTGGTTCCGTCTATCTGTGCCTTCATCTCCTTTGTAAAACGGCACCCCATAAACAGGCAATGCTCAAAGCGGCATCCGTTGCCGGTCACTTCCAATTCTTTGAAGTTAATGTCCAGGAAAGCACATCGGCTTATGGTGCCTCCCTTTGCCAGTAATGTTTTCACCTCGCTTATGGTTTCTATTTCTCGGTATGGTTTCATTCTGCAAAAATACAAAATATAAACGAACTAAATAATCTATTTAAATATTTTTAAATAAGGTATAGGCACGGTTATACATTTTAATTAGTACTTTTGCACTTTAAGCATACGAAATAACTATTAACGATGAAGAAATATTTTAACTCAAAGAGATTTGGACTCCTGTCGGCGCTTGCATTATGTGCGTCGATGCTGTCACAACCCCTATCTGCACAGACAAAACAACTGACCACTGAGCAGGCAAAGGCAATGTATTCGGCAGACAAACCGCTGAGGCACGTCACCGTTCACGACCCCTCGGTTACTTACGACTCCGTGAGTAAGCAGTATTACATTTTCGGTACCCACCGTGGAGTGGCTAAGACCTCCGACCTTCAGAACTGGTCGTCGTTGCGTGCGCCATGGAAGGTGGGTTCAAACAACAACGCCGGCGATGACCAGGCAGTGGTTACGCCCGTTGTAAAAAAGATAAAGAAGGGCGGGGCAGAGGTCGATTTTCCTGCATTCAACGCCTACCAGTGGTCGGCATGCATCCCTACCCATGGCAGCAACAACTGGGGCGGTGTGTTCGGCAATATGTGGGCGCCCGACATCATCTGGAACCCTACGATGAAGAAGTGGTGCCAGTATCTGAGCATCAACGGACTGCGTTGGAACTCAAGTATCGTACTGCTCACCTCTGACAAGGTGGAAGGACCATACGAATATCAGGGACCGGTGATTATCTCTGGTTTCAATGTTGACAATAATGCCAATGTGTCGTACAAGAAGACCGACCTCGAACTCGTGCTGGGCACGCAGTCGTCGCTTCCTGGCAGATACAACTGCTCTTGGGGCAACCGCTGGCCACACGCCATCGATCCGAGCGTGTTCTTCGATGAGGAGGGTAAGCTCTGGATGGCATACGGCTCATGGAGCGGCGGCATTTGGATTATAGAGCTTGATGAGGCTACCGGTTTGCGCGACTACGACGTAACTTATCCTTCAACTAACGGCACCAGCGACGACGTGCGCAGCGACCCTTATTTCGGAAAGAAGATTGCCGGCGGACGCTATGTGTCTGGCGAGGGTTCTTACATCGAGCATATAGGCAACTACTACTATCTGTTTGTTACCAACGGCGGTCTCGATGCAAAGGGCGGCTATGAGATGCGCGTGTTCCGTTCAAAGAATCCTAACGGACCTTACACTGACACTCAGAGTCGTTCTGCCATATATTCGTCTTATGCACTTAACTTCGGTGTCAACTGCGACACGCGAGGCGAGAAACTGCTCGGTCCTTATGACGACTGGGGCTTCATGACACTTGGCGAGCGTGCACAGGGTCACAACTCTGTGATTGCGGCAGACGACGGCAAGACATATCTCGTTTATCACACCCGTTTCAATGACGGTACCGAGGGACATCAGGTGAGGGTTCACCAACTGTATCTTAATGAGCGCGACTGGCTGGTGGCTGCTCCGTTTGAATATACCGGCGAGACGATTACTGATGAGGACATCCGCACACGTATGGTCTTCGACAAGGCCGATGTGCCTGGGCAGTATCAGATACTTATACATAAGTACTCTATGGATCACAAGAATGGTGAGGAGGTGTTGCCAAAGACTATCTTGTTCAATGAAGACGGAACCATCAGCGGTGCCTATTCAGGCACATGGACATTGAAAGAGGGTACTTCTTACATACAGGTGAAAATAAACGGATTGATATACTACGGTGTGATGGTAGAGCAGAAGATGGAACCAACCAGCATCAAGGCTCTCTGTTTCACTGCCTGCGGCAATTCGGGTGTGAACGTTTGGGGATATAAGATGAAAGACGACTACTATCTGGCAAAGCAGATAAACACTACAGCCATGCCAGTGAAGGACAAGCAGACCGTCTATTCAAACCTCTATCTCTACAACATACCGCTCAGCGACGGCATCAAACTGGAGTGGAAATCAAGCAATCCAGAGATTCTCTCAAGCAAGGGACACTATAATCCTAACGGTCTGACTGAGGATGTGCCTGTGGAACTGAATGTGAAGATGTCGTTTGGCGACTACTTCTGGGCAGACACGATGAATGTTACCGTTCAGAAGAACAACATTGCCGACCTCTCGCCTTATCTCAACGGCATTGCTGCCTACTATGATTTCGACTCTACAGCTATTGTAAATGCTTATAATCCGGAACAAAAGGCAGTGGTGAAGAAGAACGGCACGGGCACACTGCCGGCAGCAGAGCAAGACAGCATGCGCTTTGGCAACTACTATCACCAGTATTTCGGTGCGGCAGGCAACTGCAGTTATACTCAGTTTGTCAATCCTCTTTATGGCAAGGACATGACCGACGGCATGACCATGGCATTCTGGCTGAAGTGCGAAGACGAGAACCTCTGGGATGCTATATGGTCGTTCTTCAACACATCTGAGCAGTCACGACTCTACATGACAGGCAATGCCTACTATGGCTATAACAACAATAAGGGCAACTGGATAGACATAAATCATCCGACAGCCATCGAGACAAACTACCTACCAACGGGAAAGTGGGTGCAGATAACCGTTACGCTGACGCGCACCAACGGCATCACTCTCTACGTGGATGGAGCACGCAAGCTCAGTTCGGCGTATAAGTATGCAGGCAGTCAGAACGGAAAGGATATCGCCACACGCAATGCGTTCGACTACAACGAGATTGTTGACTTCATAAAGCAGTGTCCTGACCTCTATTTCGGCTACGGTTCGTTCTGGGGTTCGGCCAACATATGCTACGACGACTTGCTCATCTACGACCGGGCACTTTCTGCAACCGAGATTCTCACGCTTAAGAACCTCTACAACCGTGTCACTGACTTTGCCAACAAGCAGACATCAGGCATCGACGACGTGTTCATCACCGAGCAGCCGGGAGCATTCGACAATGCTGTTTACGATCTCATGGGCCGCAAGGTGCAGACCATGCAGAAGGGACGCATATATATTAAGAATGGTAAGAAGTTTGTGAATAATTAACCAAAGTTTCACATTGTAAGAAGATATAGGAAGTTAAAGGAAGATATGCCGCTTTCTGCGGCGAAGATAAAAGACTATACTTTGTCTATGTCAGCACATGTCATCTATCTCCCTTTATCTTCATCTCCCTTCCTCTATCTACTTCTATAAAGCAAGTGAAACTTGCGTAAGTTGTCTGATTAAGCATTATAAAGGCGGGAAATCCCTACGAAAGTTTAGGGATTTCCCGCCTTACGTTTAGGGATATTCTTTTTCATGGCTCGTGGAAAATGCCGACCTTTGCAATGTGAACAACAAACAATAGGTTTAACAATTAAAAGTATAAGGAGAAAAAGTTATGAAGAAGATGACAATGATTTTGGTGATGATGATGACAATGGTAATCACAATCTCAGCTAAGAGCGACCCACGTCCGCCTCACCGTACAGGCAACCATCACTCTGGCGTAGTTGTTAAGCATAAGAACGACAAGCATCGCGGTCACGGACCATGTGCCTGCTTTAGAGATATGAAAAACAAGAAATATAAGAGCGAGAAGGCATGGCGCAAGGCTGTAGGCAAGCATATCAAGAAGTGCAACTGCCGTTGCCACCGTCAGGGCAGACCGATGCCACGCAGGTAGATTTTAACAGATGGAGATAGAGGGAGGTTGATGAAGATAAAGGGAGATAGATGACAGGTGCTGACATATACAAAGTAACGTCTTTTATCTTCGCCGCAGAAAGCGGCATATCTACCTTTAACTTCCTGTGTCTTCTTAATATAAGATTTTTTTAAGTTAGTTATTAGCAATTCTTTTGTTTTACCGGCTGAAAGCGTTCAGCCGGCTTTTTTATTTCCCTTTTCTTTTATTACTGAAATAAAATCGCTATATTTGCAAATGACAACAAAAATCAGCGCACCAAAGGGTGTGAAGTGGATTAAGGACTATAAAGAAATAAAGCTATAAACACAAACTACGTTATGCTAAAAAAACTGTCAATATTTCTATTCTTCGTACTGCTCTCTGTCGTATGTAAGGCGGAAGGCGGCGAAAAGAGTTTTGCATTGCCCGCTATCCTGTCGTCAAACATGGTGCTGCAACAAGGACAGCCTGTGCCCGTTTGGGGCAAGGCAGCTCCAGGTGAGAGCATCAAGGTGGTATTTGACAAGAAAAAATGGAGCACACGAGCAGCCAAAGACGGCAACTGGAAGGTGATGCTGCCAGCAATGAGTGCCGACGGAAAGAGTCATACGCTAACCATCTCCACACGCGACACGATGGTTGTATATAGCAATGTGGCTGTTGGCGAGGTGTGGCTGTGCTCCGGACAATCGAACATGGCATATCAGATGAGACTGCCAAAACAGTTTGCATTGCCTAAAAAAGGAACCGACCTGGCAGCGGAGGAGTTGCAGAAGCCTGCCAACGGCAACATAAGGGTGTTTGTATCTGACCGCAGAAAGCGACGTGGCGCATGGCATGAGGCAAGCGGAGAGAGTCTGCCAAACGTTTCTGCAATCGGTTATTTCTTTGGCAAGAAGATTCAGGAGGAGTTGGATGTGCCTGTAGGCATAATCACCATGGCAGTGGGTGGCACACGTATTGAGACATGGACACCAAAAGATGCATATGACGGTCATCCTGTGTTTGGCAATGTGATGGAACAAAATGGCGGGCGCATACGTGGTGTTGCTCCTGGCGACCTCTATAACAGGATGATAAAACCCATTGTGCCCTTTGGCATAAAAGGTTTCCTGTGGTATCAGGGCGAGAACAACTGCGGCATAGACGACAGGTTGTATGCCGAGAAGTTCCGGCTTATGGCCATGCGCTGGCGCAATGAGTTTGGTTTGCAGGATGCACCATTCTATTATGTGCTCTTGGCTCCGCATATATACTCTGACCGTATGCACCGCAACGCTGACCATGCAACGACAGCGGAAAGTCTGCCTCTGTTTCAGGAGAATCAGATGGAGGCACAGAAACTAATACCCAACAGCGAGTATGTCGTGGTGAGCGATTTGGTTGACGACCTGCGCGATATACATCCATCATATAAATGGGAGGTAGGTGCACGACTGGCACGCGTGGCACTGGCAAAGACCTACGCACAGGATTCTGTTGTGTGGTCGGGACCGCGATTCAGGGAAAGCAGAAGTGAAGGCAATGCCATCATCGTGGACTTTGACCATTGTGGCGATGGGCTGAAAACAAACGACGGCAAGCTTGTTGGATGGTTTGAGGTATCGGCTGACGGCAATGCTTTCCGTCCTGCCATTGCAGAGATAATAGGCAAAGACCAAGTGAGGGTTTATCATCCTGATGTTACAGCACCTAAATATATAAGATTGGGATGGCATGAGACGGCAATGCCCAACCTTGTTAATTCGGAGGGATTGCCTGCTTGTCCGTTCAGAAGTGTGATTGAAGACAAGACAACTGGCAATAGCGAACTGCCAACCATGGGCTGGAGCTCGTGGAACACGTATCATGTGAATATCAGCGACTCGCTAATTATGCGACAGGCTGATGCCTGTGTGGCTCTCGGACTGAAAGATGCTGGATACAAATATATTAATATCGATGACGGATTCTTTGGTGGCCGCGACGGGAGGACAGGGCGGTTGCTGATACATCCAACACGATTTCCAAAGGGACTGAAACCTGTGGCAGACCATATCCACTCATTAGGACTGAAAGCAGGTATATACAGCGATGCCGGAGCAAATACATGCGGATGCAAGTATGATAACGACACGATAGCCAAAGGGGTGGGCTTCTATGGGCACGACCAGTTGGATGCCGACATGTATTTCAAGGAACTGGGATTTGATTTCATAAAGATAGATTTCTGCGGTGGCAGCTCTACGGGCAATCACGACTATCTGTCGCTCGACCCGCGTGAGCGATATACCGCCATCCGCCAGGCAATACTGAACACAGGCCGCACTGATGTGCGCATGAATGTGTGCAGATGGGACTATCCAGGCACATGGGTGAGCAGTGTGGCGCAGTCGTGGAGAATGTCAAGAGACATCCGTCCGCAATGGTCGTCGGTGAGAGACATCATAAAGCAGAATCTCTATCTCTCAGCATATGCCGGTGGCGGTCATTATAATGATATGGACATGCTGGAGGTGGGACGCACGCTGTCGGCAGAGGAAGACCATACACACTTTGCCTTGTGGTGCATGATGGCAAGTCCGCTGCTCATAGGTTGCGACCTGACAACACTGAAGCCGGCCACACTAAAACTGATTACCAACAAGGAACTGATAAGTCTGAACCAAGACCCATTGGGACTGCAGGCATACGTGGCTAAGCATTATATGGAGAAGGGCACATACGTGTTGGTGAAGGACATCATTGAACTGGGTGGAACAACTCGCGCCGTGGCTCTGTATAATCCCACAGATGAGCCAAAGGAGATAAGCATAAACTATGCGGATATTGAGCTGGGCGGCGATGTAATGAGCAAGGAATGCATTTCTTATGGGGATGAGGAGGATAAATCTTCCAAAAAATCTAAATTGTATAAAGCCTCTGGCTCAAGCGCCCTCTTGGCCCTCATCCCAGCACACGGTTGTCGAATATACAAGCTGACAGCCACCAAGCGACTGCCACGCACACTGTATGAAGCAGAGACGGCTTATCTCAGCGGCTATCAGGAACTATACAACGCTGAAGCCACTGGTACGGCTTATTATGCTGAGGACCGTCAGTGCAGCGGTGGAATGAAGGTGAAGAACCTTGGTTGGCGACCAGATAACGACCTAAAATGGAACAACGTAGTCTGTGATGAGGCTGGCAATTACAAGATTACTCTCTGCTGTCCAGCCTTTGTGGACAAGGCGGAATTGTATGTGTCTGTTAACAATGGCGCAGGACTGTATTTCAAGGCAAAGGATATGACTGACAACAAAATAACATTCACTGCCAAAATGAAGAAAGGCAGCAACACCATACGCATGTACAACGACCATGGCGCAATGCCTGAGATTGACTGGATGAGGATGGAGAGAGATTTCTAAGAGCACGCCATGAGAAGGGCACTGATGGCAAAGTGAGAACTAAGGTGGATGCGCCAAAGAGAGTGAAATGGGAGAGATAATAAAGAAACCAAGATACTCTTGACAATAAAAGCAGATATGAACAACAGCAATATATTAAAATCAACAGCACTGCTTATCGCATTAGGTAGTAGCATCTATAGTAGTGCACAATCGGATGTGCTTCACTACAACACGCCAGCAACATTCTTCGAGGAAGCGCTGCCAATAGGCAACGGTAATATCGGGGCAATGGTATATGGCGGTATTGAAGAGGAGAAAATATCGCTCAACGACATCACACTATGGACGGGAGAACCAGACAAGGAAGTGTATTCGCCAGAGGCGTATAAGTCGATAGAACCGATTCGCAAGTCTTTGTTCAGTGAGGATTACAAGACTGCCGACCGACTGCAACGCAACGTTCAGGGACATTACTCTCAGAACTATCAGCCGTTGGGAATGATAACGCTGTCGGCCCCCTCCAACCTCCCCCATATGGGAGACTATAATCGCCAACTCGACATTTCCCGTGCCGTGGCAACGGTAAGTTATGATGGAGGCAAGCGTGAGTATTTTGCATCGGCGCCCGACTCGGTTATCGTTATGCGCCTGAGAGCGGCAGATGGCAAGAAACTGAATAAGCGTTTGCGCTATCACTGCCAGCTGACGCATCATATTGCTGCAGAGACACAGCGCGACACCGTGGCAAGGATGACTATCGACGGTTATGCCGCATGGACAAGTCGTCCGAGTTACTCTAAGGGACAGGGCAGTTTCCAGTACGACAGCAACCGAGGCATACACTTCCGCACTATTGTGAGTGTGGAACCGAAAGATGGCAGGGTGAGAATGGTGAACGGCGATGAACTGCAACTGGAGAATGTGAGTGAGGCAATGATTATCATCACCAACGTTACTAGTTTTAACGGTGCCGACAAAGACCCGGTGAAGGAAGGGCGCAACTATAAGTCACTGGCTGAGGCACGCATAGAGAAGGTTGCCAGCAAGAGTTTCGATGAACTGCTTGATAGGCATGTAAACGATTATAAGCAATACTACGACCGACTATCTATTGATTTGGGCACAACCTCTGATGAGATAAAGAATAAGACAACGGACCAGCAGTTGCGCGACTATACCGAGAAAAACGAAAGCAACCCCGACCTCGAGGAACTCTACTTCAACTACGGCCGCTACCTGCTCATCAGTTGTTCGCGCACACCGGGCGTACCTGCCAATCTGCAAGGACTCTGGAACGAGCGTCTGCTGCCGCCGTGGTCGAGCAACTACACCAGCAACATAAACGTAGAGGAGAACTACTGGCCTTCGTTGCCGGCAGGATTGGGCGATATGCACCTGTCACTGACCTCCTTCATACAGAAACTGCCTGTCACAGGAAGACGTTCTGCACAGGCATACTACGGTGTGCAACGGGGATGGAACCTCGGACAGAATACCGACATCTGGGCTATGACCAACCCCGTGGGTGAGCATGGCGGCGACCCGTCGTGGGCCAACTGGCCAATGGGCGGCGCATGGATAAGCACACACCTGTGGGAGCATTATGCTTATACCAAGGATATTGACTTCTTGAAAGAGGCCTGGCCCGCATTGCGTGGTGCTGCCGATTTCTGTTTAGGTTGGCTTGTAGAGCACAATGGTTACCTGATGACTGCGCCAGGCACATCGCCAGAGAACATATACGTAACTTCTGAGGGATATAAAGGACGCACCGTTTATGGAGGATTTGCCGATATAGCCATGATACGTGAGTGTCTGGACAACACGCGCAAGGCGGCTTTGCTGCTGGGCGAGCCGAAGTCGTATATAGACAGCATCAGTAAGACACTGAACCGACTGCTGCCATACCGCATAGGCAAGAAGGGCAATCTGCAGGAATGGTATCACGACTGGGAAGACAGTGACCCGCAGCACCGCCATCAGTCGCATCTCTTCGGACTATATCCGGGTCATCACATCAGCGTGGCAAAGACACCGGCACTGGCTGCTGCCTGTCAGCGCACGCTTGAGATAAAGGGCGACAAGACTACTGGCTGGAGCACCGGCTGGAGAGTGAACCTGCAGGCACGACTGCTCGACGGCAATGCTGCTTATCACACCTACCGAGTGTTGCTCAGATATGTCTCTCCAGATGGTTATCGCGGACCAGGACGACGCACGGGTGGCGGCACTTATCCTAATCTGCTTGACGCACACTCGCCATTCCAGATTGACGGCAACTTCGGTGGTTGTGCCGGCGTGATGGAGATGTTGGTGCAGAGCAGTTATGTTGACGACACCCACACCAAAGCCACGCTCCTGCCGGCACTGCCTGCCGCATGGGCTGAAAGCGGAAGTATCAAGGGCGTGTGCATCCGTGGCGGATATAAGCTCGACATGGCATGGAAGAAAGGCGGGATTGTAAGTCTCACCGTTCATGACTGTCGTACAACCGACGCTCCCGCTGCTCGCCTTGCATTGAGCGGAAAAGGAAAGAGATGGAATTTAAAGACCCGGCCGGGACTGGTTGTAAGGTTATTGTAAGGTTGTGAGGCTCACACCTAAAAGCGCAGCGACCTCAAAACCTTAAAACCTGAAAGCGCTACGACCTTAAAACCTACAAACGCAGCGACCTAAAAAAATATATATATGATAAAAAGACTATTAAACTTTCTCGATGCATCGCCAGTGAATTTCCTGGCAGTGCAGAACATCGTTAACGAACTGGAGGCGGCAGGCTATCGCCGCATTGACCCGCAGATGCCTATTGGAAAGGTGGAGGCAGGCGACAAACTGTATGTAACGAAAAACGACTCGTCGGTATATGCCTTCCATATAGGCAATAAACCACTTGCCGACAGTGGCTTTCACATGATTTGTGCCCATTGCGACTCGCCCACCTTCCGCATCAAGCCTAATGCCGAGATATTGTGCGAGGGCGGTATTGTGAAACTGAACACCGAGGTGTATGGCGGTCCTATAATGTCAACATGGTTCGACCGTCCGCTGACCATCGCCGGTAGGGTAATCATCAAGGGCGACGACCCGATGAATCCTAAGACCCTGCTGCTGCATATCAAGCGCCCACTGCTGCAAATCAGTAACCTCGCCATCCACTTCAACCGACAGGTGAACGACGGTGTGAAACTCAGTAAGCAGAAGGACGTGCTCCCGCTGCTGGGCATGGTGACAAGTGAACTGGAGCGCGGCAACCTCCTGATGAATACCATCTGCGAGGAACTGAGCAAGCAACAGCCGGTGACAGCAGCCGACATTCTCGACTTCGACCTTTATCTCGCTGATGCCACACCCGCCTGCACCTTTGGAGTGCACAATGAACTCATCTCTTCCGGTCGTCTCGACGACCTCTCCATGTGCTATGCCGGTTTGGAGGCACTCATCGCCTCGCCAGAGACAGAAGCAACAAAGGTGCTTGCCATTTTTGACAACGAGGAAACCGGTTCGCAGACAAAGCAGGGAGCAGGCAGCCCGTTCCTTGCCATGATGCTCAAGCGCATTGCCTTGGCACAGAGCGGAACGGAAGAAGCATTCTATCAGGCGGTGGAGCGTGCCTTCATGGTTTCTGCCGACAATGCCCACGCATGGCATCCTAACTACAGCGAGAAGTACGACCCTACCAACCACCCAGTGCTCGGCGGCGGTCCTGTTATTAAGTTTAACGCTGCGCAGAAGTATGCCAGCGATGCCGTATCGGCAGCCGTCTTCTCGGAGATTTGTTGCAAGGCTGGCGTACCATGTCAGCGCTTTGTCAACCACAGCGATGTGGCAGGAGGCAGTACCTTAGGAAACATCCTTGCCTCGTCTATTCCTCTTCGCGGAGTTGATATGGGCAATGGCATTCTCGCCATGCACAGCTGTCGCGAGACGGGCAGCGTCATCGACCACATCTATTGCGTAAAGGCATTCACCCAGTTTTTCGAATAGAGCCTTTAAAATAATCAAAGAATAGTTACATTAAACAAAATACAAGATTGTTTAATAGAACGTTAACATAGGGGGGAGAAGGAGATGAGTAATTTTGCAAAATGTTTTTGCATCTATTGGCTATTACAGCATTGCTCATAATTCCTTCTCTTGCTTTCGGACAGACAAAGGAGGCGGACACACTTACTGCAAGAAAGGGTGATTCCCGAAAACTGGAAATGGAGAGGGCAAGAGTTGATTCGATAGAACGTGCCTTCGAGGAGTGGGTGCGCAATATGCCCATTGCTGATAAGAGTGCAGAGGGGGAAGTGCTAAAACCTATTGAACCTGATTTCAAGAAAATGGTTAAGCCAAACGATAGCATCAGGCAACAGCAGATAGCTTTCAAGATAACGATGCCTAAAAACATGATGCCTATAGACAACAGGCTTGAGGCAACAAAGAGTTTTCAGCGTAATCAGTCGGGTGCTATGACTATCGGCATAAATATTTTTGGAGTACTCGAAAAACTGTTTCCCAAAAGAAAAAGAATGTCGAAGAAAGAGAGGGAGCGCGAAAACCTCAGACGCATTCTTGAGAACTACTGATTATATTTTCTCCTTCTTTCTATTTCTTCCTTACTCCGACACAAATAGCGTGGTGTTTTTCTTGACTGTCAATGCGCTCTTCTCAATAATTTTCTCTATTTTTGCATTCAGTTAATATTTTATGACTATGAAAGTAAGGATTCAGACAACATTTGGCGACATCACCGTGCGCCTATACGACGAAACTCCGCTGCATCGCGACAACTTCGTGAAACTCGCAAAGGAGGGCTATTATGACGGAACACTGTTTCATCGTGTTATTAAGGATTTCATGATTCAGGGCGGTGACCCAGATTCAAAGGGTGCACCGGCAGGAAAGATGCTCGGTGTGGGAGGTCCCGACTATACCATTGAGGCTGAGATAAAGAGCGGACTATATCATAAGCGGGGGGCACTGGCAGCTGCACGCCAAGGCGACGAGGTGAACCCAGAGCGACGTAGCAGCGGTTCGCAGTTCTACATCGTTTGGGGACAAGTATATAACGAAGGACAGCTTCGTCAGTTCTCAAAGCAGATGGAGATGCAGCAGATGCAGACGGTGTTCAACGCATTGGCAAAGGAGCATCACGACGAGATAATGCAGATGCGTCGTGAGCGTAACCGTGCAGGACTTCAGGAACTGCAGGAGAAATTGGCTGCTGAGGCAGAGGCACAGGTAAAGGTGCAAGGGGCAGGCATGACCGACGAGCAGCGCGCTATCTACTCAACCGTTGGCGGCACTCCACATCTTGACGGACAATACACTGTGTTTGGCGAGGTAGAAGAGGGTATGGATGTTGTAGAGATGATACAGCAGGCTGCCACAGCTCGTGGCGACCGCCCCGTTGACGACATCGAAATGCGTGTGATGGTGATGGAGTAGTATATGAGTATATGAGTTGATAAGTTGACGAGTTGATAAGTTGACGAGTTGGTTGCATCTGAATCTATTGTCTGAACTCCTACACTCCTGAACTCCCGAAGACAACTCCTGACTACTTAATTCATCTGAAGCACCCAAAAAAGAAAAACCTCCTAATCGAAAGATTAAGAGGTTTTTTCAGTACCCAGAGCCGGAACCTCGTTTTCAACCTCCCATCATACGAAAGCTGCTGTAAGTCCGTCAAGCGATGGGTTAAACGTGCCGGCATTGACAAGCACATCAGCTGGCACTGCGCTCGCCACTCCTTCGCCGTGAACATTCTCAACAACGGTGCCAACATCAAGACCGTTGCCAGCCTACTCGGCCACAGCGGTTTGAAGCACACCGAGAAATACACCCGTGCCGTTGATAAGTTGAAGGAGGATGCCATCAACAGCCTGCCAGCACTCAACCTATAGCATTGATTCATTTACTGGCGAAAAGAGAAGATATATTTTCCTTTCGCCAGCAAACATCATTGTTCTGGCGAAAGAAAAATAAGTTTAGTCATGTTGCGCAAATATAGCAAACTCATAGATTAAACTGCCTTTTTGAGCCTATAAAGTGAGAAAAAAGCTAATAAGATGAACTCAATAGTAAAATAAAGCGGCAAAAACAACCGATTTCCAAAGGAAATTAGTACCTTTGTACCCATATATAATCTATTATCCATTATGGACAAGGAAATAAATCGCATCAAAGTGGTGCTTGTAGAGAAAAAGAGAACGAACAAATGGTTGGCAGAGCAACTTGGCTGCGCTCCTACTACGGTTTCAAAGTGGTGCACCAACGCTTGTCAGCCTCCAATGGAGACATATCTTAAAATAGCAAAGTTACTTAACGTTGAAATAGATGAGTTGCTAAATAAAAAATTTGTTAGTACTTTGAACAAGGATGACTAATGAATAGACGAATAGAATACATAATAGACGAGATTCTAGACCAGTATATGTATGCTGATGTGACCGACCGCCCCTGGATTATTGGTTTCAGCGGAGGTAAGGATTCCACGGTATTACTTACACTAGTTTGGCTTGCTCTTAGGAAAATCAAAGAAGAAAAAATAGTTCCATTTCAGCTTAGGCGCTCCATATATGTGGTTTGTAACGACACAATGGTTGATAATCCAATCATATCCGCATATGTTGATGATGTATTATCTCAAATAGAAAAGACGGCTCGTGAGGAAGATTTGCCAATTTTCGTTCGAAAGACGGTGCCAAAACTTGAAGACTCATTTTGGGTTAATGTCATTGGTAAGGGATATCCCGTGCCAAACACTGCTTTCCGTTGGTGTACTGATAAGATGAAGATAAAGCCTACAGCACGATTCATCACTGAACAGGTAGATGAATGTGGTGAGGCTATTATCTTAATTGGTACACGAAAAGCTGAGAGTGCGACTCGTGCGAGATCCATAAAGAAACACGAAATACATGGGCAGCGACTGACCCACCACACAATATTGCATAATACATACGTATATGCCCCGATAAAGGAGTTGATGTTGGAAGAGGTCTGGTATATCATCAATGCCATACCTTGCCCCTGGGGATTTGACAACAAGATACTTTTTAACATCTATTTGGATGCCAGCGCTGATGACTATGAATGTCCCACAGTTGTTACAGACAAGAGCCACGGATCTTGCGGTCAAAGTCGCTTTGGCTGTTGGATATGCACAGTTGTCAAAGACGACAAATCGATGCGCTCGCTCATTAAAAATGGCCGTGAGTGGATGCAGCCCCTCTACGATTTCCGTATAGAATTGGACTCCGAACGAAATGTGATAGAAAACAGGATGCCATTCCGTCGTGATGGACGTCGCGCTGTAAACGACATGGGGCCATACATTTTCAGTTATCGGGCAAAAATCCTTCGCCGATTACTTGAAGTTCAGCATGAGTTACAGCAACGGGACCCTAAAATTAAACTGATTTCAGATCAAGAACTGATTGCTATTCAAGTGAACTGGTACCGCGACTTTAACTTCGGTTATCAGGTGTCAGAAATATACAATTCAATTTATAAAGAGTCTTTCAGTATGGAAGAGAACGAGAAGAACAAGTTAGAAGCAGAACTTATGCGCGAGGTCTGCAAGAATAATCCCGACGAAGGCGAACTGATTGAACAGCTGCTGCTTCTCCAGAAAAGTAAGTCGCTGATGCAGCGTCGTCGTGGTTTGAAAAATGAAATCGAGTTACGTTTGAAAGAATTCTTAAACAGTAAGAAGCAATGATTATCAAGTCTATTGAGCTGAATAACTTTCGCATCTATCGAGGGAAAAATAGAATTGATTTAACCCCAGACGGCGAGCAGAACATAATCATTGTTAGCGGTAATAATGGTTATGGTAAGACAACGTTTTTGATGTCTCTTGTATGGTGTCTTTATGGCAAGAATATGGAGAAAGTTGATGAACTCTACAAGAAAGAGATTGACGAAAAGGGTTCATATAGCAAATATATAGGTAACAGTCTGAACTCTTATGCTGCTCAAGATGGTGAAACGAGGTTTTCAGTTGCCGTAACATTTACCAATGTTGAGATACCCAATACCACTTGCACAGAGATAACTATTGTCCGTTCGTACGACAGAGCCACTAGTACCTCAGATGAGTTGGAGATCCTCATAGATGGTAAGGTTAGTGATTTGTTCAGTGATAAAGACGAGGAGGAAATGTTTATTCGTGACTATATCCTTCCTATAGAAATAGCAAAGTTCTTCTTCTTTGATGCTGAAAAGATAGTATCATTTGCTCAGGTGAATACTCCTAAGCAACGTGCAGAATTGAGTCAGGCATATTCACAAGTGTTAGGAATACAGAAATATGCCGAGCTGAAAAATGAGCTAGAAAAACTTCAAGACGACTATCGCAGAGATGCAGCGCAACCACATGACAAGAAGGAGTTTAATGAATTGCTTGCTTCAATAGCAACAGACGAAGAATACATTTCTGACTGTGATAGTCATATCATAGAATATCAAGAAAAAGTATCGCTATTGAAATACGAATGTAACGAACTGCAAGAAAAACTTATCCGTGAAGGAGACTTAATGAGCATTGAACGTCTTAATGAATTGAAGGGCGAGCAGGAACAATATCAGAAAGAAGTTACAGAAGCTCAGGATGGATTGAAGGACCTTTATAATTTTATTCCTTTTGGCCTCGCAGGCAATGTTCTTTCGGAAGTCTCAATACAACTAAAAGATGAAAAGACATTCCGTCAGAATAAATTGCAGTTGGAAGGTATAGAAGAAAAAACAGATGTAATATTGAATGATCTCGATAAAGCTCGTGACTCTTTTAATGGTTTTATTGATGTAAAAGTCAGAAACTTTTATGAAAAAGAAATCAAGCGCTTAATCCTCAAACATTTTTATAATAGTATTGATGTTGAGAAATTTGAGTCGTTTCAAACACTACACGACTTTACAGATTTACAATATGATGATTTCCTTGGACTTCTTACGAAGATAAAGGAGTGTAAGACTTCGTTTGAATCACTCTTCAACAAGTATTCCAAAGCAAAAGCAGAATTATATTCAATAGAGAAGAAAATCAGAGAAGCAGAAAAAAATGCAGAAAGTGACTACATTCAGTCTCTGCGCCTAAAGAAAGAAGGAAAAGAAGGAGAGGTCACTAAACTACAAGAAGAAATTGCACGTTTGAATATCGAAATAGAACGGAAGAAAGATGAAATCAAGGCGGCAAAGCAAAAAAAGAAAATTCTTTCAGATCGAATTGATGTTTCTGCAAAGAACAAGGCCATAGACGAAGAGGCCACCCTTCTTATCCAAACTATACAGCATTTTCTTCTTCGTTTTAAGGACGAGAAGAAAAAAGCTTTAGAGAAAAGGCTAGAGGAAAAATTAACAAGCTTTTTACATAAAAAAGATTTGGTTCACCATGTGGTTGTGGATATCCAAGGAAATGGGGAGGATGTAGACATCAACCTATTTGATGCAAGTGGCAGGAAAATAGATAAAGGCATTTTATCTATGGGTGAGCGTCAAATGTTTGCCTCTGCGCTGCTTGGTGCATTGGTGGAGGAAACTGGACTGGATTTCCCTGTTTTTATTGACAGTCCAATGCAAAAGTTTGATATAAATCACAGTCAGAACATTTTGACAAAGTTCTATCCCAATGTTTCCAAGCAAGTTATTCTCTTCCCACTTTTGATGAAAGAGTTAACGGAAGATGAGTATGGCTTGATAGAAAAATATGTGAAGAAGACATATCTGATCGAGAATACAAAGAATGGCTCTCGTTTCATGGAAGTTGAGCCGAACAGACTATTTGACAATTATAAGCAACAATAATATGCAGATAAATATAAAAACTTCGGCAGCAAATCAGGCCATTGTTTCCAACCTTACACAGAAATTACCGGGTGGAGCAAAGGAGAACATTATTGCACGCGTAGCGTTGGGATTCTCTCTGTCAACTGGCAAACGGTTCAAGCAGAATGAATTTAATGTCTACGATTCTCAAGGCAAGGAATATAAGGAACATATCTTGTTTGACTCAGCTAACCGAGAATTTTATGTTGCACTAATATGTCAAGCGTATGGAATAAACAAAAATGATGAGTTGATTCCTAAATATGTTAAGCTTCACATTGACCATGGTTTGGAACAAATCAACTATTTATTTGAGAATCGTCCCCAATATACTTTCTTTGATTTCTTAGTTGAATATCTGGGAAAAGGTATTGATGCTATCGAAGATGTCCCCGTTCCACTTGATGCTGTTAAGAACAATAACCAGCATATCAACAAAACGACCTTCACCGGTCCGATAGACATCAAGATAGGATACAATCCCAAAACACAGGAGCCGATCACATTCTGCTTTAACAATACGAAAATATACAATAATCAGCACATTGCTGTGGCGGGCAAGTCTGGTTCGGGAAAGTCACAATTTGCATTGGAGTTCTTACGCCAGTTAGTAACTAAAACGCAAGGACAGGTTAACTTCCTATTCTTGGATTTTAAAGGCATTTCTGCGGAAGACAGGAAAAAAATGGAAGATTTCTTTACAGAGACCCATACTACTTGTATTAATGCCCCCGATGTTCCATTCCCTTTAAATCCCCTTTCGTTTATTGATAATATCAATGATAGAAACAAATTGGTCGGTATCAATAAGTTTGTTGACATAATTGCCAAATATTCAAATATTGGTAAGAAGCAGCAACAAACTTTGAAGGATGCTGTACAAGAGGCCTTTATTCAGCAAACAAGTGGCGACTATCCTTCATTGAAACAAGTATATGATCTCATTATTGAACGAGTTGGGGACAATCGAGATACGCTGACAGAAATTATGGGCCGTCTTAGTGAATACGAGCTATTTGCTTCAAAGATTAATAATCCAAGTTCGTTTTTGAATAACAATTACTATTTATCATTATCAGGAGAACTGGATAGTACTGTCCGTTTCACTTCTGTTTTCCTCATTATCAATTACATCTTCAACGTTTTCTCTAACATGGGAAGTACCGAAGTAAATGACAATTATAGAGAAATGCGTTATGTCTTGATGATTGATGAGGCACACGATTTGTTCCGCGAGAAAAAATCATTAGAGATATTAGAGGTTATTCTTAGAAAGATACGCTCTTATGGTGTATCAGTATTCTTGCTTTCGCAAGGAATAGCAGAATACAATACCGCAAACTTTGATTTTTCTCAGGAATGTGAAACTTCTTTCTTGCTACCCATTAATGATATGGCAAACACCAAAGCAATCAATAAATTCTTGGGATTGACTATAAAAGATGGGAATACTGCCATAAGAAACTTGGAAAAACTTTGTAATGGCCAAGCGATTTCTAATATGAAAGAATATCCAAGAACTGAAGTGTTTGATGTTGCTCAATATTGGAAAGAAAAAAAATAGGCATATGAATTGTAAAGTTGATCCCAGAGAAATGAACATAGTTGAAGAGCTATGGCATAGGCTATGCAAACCATGGTGTACAAGTTTTACTTTACACTTTGTCCTAATGGTTGTAATTATAGGAGGATTAGGTATAATTCTGTCTGTTTTTGACTTTTTTATGCGAGATTCACCAGCATGGAATATAACAGAGAATATAATATCCTACTCTTTAGCTTTAGTAATACCTTCTACAATTCCCATACTTCAAAGTTCAAACAAAACGAACAAGAAAGTAAGCTTGATAGAAGTTACTATATTCTTTTTTATACTTATCCCCTTAGGAATAAGTATCGTGTCATATGTTTTTAGATTATCCATACTGCCAATTATTTGTATGGTAATCTCGTGGTGCGTATGGATTATTGCTAATTATGAAAATGGAGATTTAAACGATAGCTCTTTTGAAGAAAAGATAAAAAAGGAAACAAGAAAACATGGCAAAGATTGGAATTAAAGGTTTTCCTGTTACTCAAAATGGACAGGATTTCATAATTGGCAAAGCAAAAATAGGCGAGTTATTAGAATATACAATGTATACAAATCGCTTAATTGTAGGTTTTGATGAGGATGAAAAGCCTATTTATAACGATCAGGTTCAAAGAAGGGTTGACGATACTAGGGCAAATAAAATAGCAGATTTTCTAATAAACGACAATACTGCAACTTTTCCTACAAATATTGTACTAGGAGTTCCTACAAGTGTCATACATCATCAGGAGCTCCAAAATGGTATGATTTCTATCTATTTTGAAGATTTTGTATTTGAAGAAGTTGCGGATGCAAAAAGGGGGAATAAAGATGCTAATGTTTATGTTACAATTATAGACGGACAACATAGGGTTAGGGGTATAGAAAAAGCGATTGAACGTTTACAATCTTCTATAGTAAAATCAATAGGTAATGAAAAGGAGCAAGTTAAAGAAAAATTAGAAAACTTGCTTGCTATGGAACTTGTAATTTCTTGTTTTATAGACAAGAGTTTGGAGTATCAGGCGATGATATTTTCAACAATTAATAGAACACAGAAGCGCGTGTCTCAAGACCTTGTCTATAGTTTATTTGGAATATCAGACAAGGATACTCCATATAAAACTGCCCTGGAGGTTACATTGGCATTAAACGCTCATCCTAAATCTCCGTTTTATAAAAGAATCAAATTGTATGGAAATACATATGACAAGAGTTTTGTTCCTCCTTTATCCCAATCTACAATGATTAAACGAATTGTATCTATGATTTCTGAATCTATCAGAGAATCAGAAAATGATCGATTTAGAGATAGAAAGGCTTTAAGAAGCCAAAAAGTGAAAAAATTTCTTCCTTTTAGAATTTATTACGCAGATAATCAGGATTATGAAATATCCGACTGTCTCTTCTATTTTTTCAATTCTGTGCGTAGCATTTTCGGGAATTTATGGGAATACAATACACAGAACAAGCCAGAAAATGTCTTGCAATCAACAATTGGCTTTGAGGCGTTAATAGCTATCATGTCAGACATATTGGAAAGAAATTCAATTAGTGATTATAATAAGGATACATTTACGCCATATCTTTCAAAGATAGCTTCTTTAAATCTGTCGGACAACGTATTGTTTCCTATGACAACTAAAGGAAGGAAGATTCTATACAACTCTATGTTTATAGAAATTTTCCCCAATGATTTGACTGTTTCATCAAAAGAAGAAGAATTGATTTCCCTGAGAAGTTAAAATGATATAGATGAACAAATACAAAAATGAAAGATATTATATTAAAAGCAGCAGAGGAGTGTAAAAGATTCTCGGATCAAAATATCAAGTATTACAAGCAATTACAAAATAATCGTATTGTAATATTTGTGATAGGAGCAAACAAATATTTTGAGAATCTATTGCTATCTTTGTGTAGGACAATTGAAAATAAATATCCATACATTACAGCCAAATTGAGAGAACATATTAGTCAATATGATCTAACTCCAGTGGTTCACCAGAGTGCTATAGATGAATTTGTCAATTATATAATAGACTCAGAAACAAGGAATGATTTAGGTCGAAAAATCTTTATTAGTCATTCCTCAGAAGACAAACAAATTGTAGCGGAATTTATTGAAAAAATATTAAGACTTGGCTGTGGATTTCATAGAAGTGATATCTTCTGCACTTTAGACCATACGGCAATTCGTACAGGCAATGATTTCAGAAAAGAAATTATTGATAACATGAAAAGTTGCGATTATATTATTTGTATGATTTCTGATAATTACAGAAATAGCGAAGTGTGTCAGAATGAAATGGGAGCGGCATGGGCTTTGGATGACAAAAGAGTATTGCCATTTAAATTCCCCAATATCAAGTTTACGGAGATTGGATTCTTAAATGTAATCAAACAAGCTGCAGATATTACAGATGGTTCAAAATTAGATGAATTGTATGATGATTTATGTGTAAACTATGGTTTTCCGCAAGATTGGGTGAATTTCAATAAGCAGAAAGAAGATTTCGTAAATCTTGTAAGGTTGAGGTAATTATTATTAGGGACATGGAAATGATTGACATAAATTATTTCCTGACAATCATTAATACCTCTCAACAAACAATGCTATTGAATTAACAAAATGTAAAGTTGTATAGAGCTCAACTATTTAGATAAATGGTGTTAAATAATGAAAGATAGATGACCATACAAGAAATAACAACCCGTAAGGAAGACCAAACATTTGACTGCAAAAGCATTCAAATAGAGCCGAAGGCATTGGCTGTGCCCATCGTGGCATTTGCCAATGCGGATGGTGGCGTAATAGCCATTGGGGTATCGGATAAAACTCGGAAGATTGAAGGGGTTGACCAGCATACGGAGAAGTTGAACGAACTGCTGCGTGTGCCGTTTGATTTCTGCAATCCTTCAGTTCCAGTGACTTGTTCGTACCTGCCTTGCACAGATAAGGATGGGAACGAGAACCGTATCTTGTTGATGGAGATTCCTGCCAGCTCGAGCCTTCATACCAACCAAGCTGATGAAGCCTTTATGCGTGTGGGCGATAAGAGCCGGAAACTAACGTTTGATGAGCGTGTGCAACTGATGTACGACAAAGGGGAACGCTACTACGAAGATACTGCAGTGTACGGCGCGACCATCGATGACATCGACATGGATGCAGTTGCCGACTATGCCAAATTGGTCGGCTATGGGAAAAGCCCATTGCAATACTTGCGAGAGAACAATGGTTTTGTGAGACCCAACAAGAAGGCTGCGATTAAACGAGAGCAGAGCGATGCTCGCATCAGCTCTGCCGAGCGTGAGCAGGCTCGACTGGAGTTCAAAGGTGAGGAGGATGTAAGCACAGCATGTATTCTTCTCTTTGGTAAGTATCCCCAGAAGTTCTTTCCTCGCGCCCGTACTCGCTTCATCAGATACGAGGGTGTTGACGAGAAGGTGGGCGCAGAGATGAACGTCATCAAGGATGTTACATTTGAGGGAACCATCTTGAACCAGATAAAGAAGACGATTGAGTTTATTGAGACCCAAGTCCGGGAGCATACATTTTTGGGACAACATGCTCAGTTCGTGACAAAGCGTGATTATCCAGAATTTGTTATTCAAGAGATGATTGTCAACGCTTGCTGCCATCGGGCCTACAACATCAAGGGTACGGAAATACAAATCAAAATGTTTGATGATCGATTGGTGTTCGAGTCTCCGGGCAAACTCCCTGGACAAGTGAAGCCCAATAATATCCGGCACACCCATTTCTCTCGTAATCCCAAGATAGCAGCCTTCCTCAAAGCATATCACTTCGTGAAGGAGTTCGGTGAGGGCTTTGATCGTATCTGTCGCGAGCAAGAGGCCAATGGTGCAAATGTTCCATCTTTCAGAACTGACGAGTTCATCCTGAAGATTACAGTGCCCAAGGTAGCAGAAAACGTACAGAAGCGAACAGGAAACGTAACAGAAAACGGTAGAAAAGTAGCAGAAAGCCACAATAGGGTAGCAGAAAAGGTGGCAGAAAATCATAGCAAGGTCACAGAAAAGTTGAGAGAAAAGGCAGCTGCATTAGGAGAGACATTAACAGCTAATCGAATCAAGATACTAGAACTGATGATTGAAGACCCGTATATATCAAGAGCTGACTTGGCAAATAATGTCGGAATTAGCGAAACTTCAATTTACCGTAATATCGAAGCTATGCGTGGTAAATATCTCCGTCGTGTCGGTCCCGACAAAGGCGGTTTTTGGGAAATTATAGAATAATAATCCTAACTCACCCCAAAAAAGAAAAACCTCCTAATCGAAAGATTAAGAGGTTTTTTCAGTACCCAGAGCCGGGGTCGAACCGGCACGGGTTGCCCCACTGGTGTTTGAGACCAGCGCGTCTACCGATTCCGCCATCTGGGCTTATAGCGGGTGCAAAGGTATGAAAAAAATAGCATTCCGCCAAATTTTTTAATTATGAATTGTGATTTTTGAAAAAAATATTGCCATTTGATTTATTTATAATTGTAGTATATGACTTGTCGGCAATTTTATTTAACTTTGCATCCGACTGCTGTTTAAAGGGCAGTCGGCAGGATAAGTATAATATTACAAACAATAAAAAGCAAAAGAAAATTATGAGAAAACTACAATTATTGGCATTGATGCTTGTTGCATCATTGTCAGCAATGGCACAGTCGAAGGTCTACTTCACAAAGGAGATTACGCCAGAGGCGTTGCTGAATATTTACAAGGCGATGGGTGTAGAGCTCAACGGACGTGTGGCAGTGAAGATCAGTACTGGCGAAGCTGGCAACCCTAACTATCTGAGGCCAACTCTCATCAGGGACTTGGTGGATGAAGTTAATGGCACTATCGTAGAGTGTAATACGGCTTACGGTGGCAAGCGAAACACATTTGCTGCTCACTGGCAGACTGTTCACGAACATGGTTATGACTCGCTTTTTGCTGTCGACCTGATGGATGAAGACGGCGAGATGCGCATACCAGTACAAGACAAGTCGTATCTGAAATACAACATCGTGGGTAGTCATCTTGCACGCTATACTGCGATGATAAATCTGGCCCACTTTAAGGGACATCCGATGGGCGGTTATGGTGGTGTGCTGAAGAATGCCAGCATAGGTGTAGCTTCTTCTAATGGAAAGGCTTACATTCACACTGCTGGAAAACAGGCTACGCTGCAAGGGATGTGGAAGAATACCAAAGACCAGGATGGATTCTTGCGCTCAATGGCTGCTGCAGCACAGAGTGTGCACGAGTATTTTGGTGGCAAGGTGCTGTATATTAATGTCATGAATAACATGTCTGTAGATTGCGACTGCGTAGCTAATCCAGCTGCTGTCAATATGAAAGATGTGGGCATTCTTGCCTCTACCGACCCTGTTGCACTCGACCAGGCTTGTGTTGACATAATTTTCAACACTCCGTCTACAGCCCACAACGATAGCAAGGCGATGATAGAACGCATAAAGAGTCGTCACGGCACGCTGACTATCGATCATGCCGAGAAGATAGGTCTTGGAACAAAGAAATATAAGATTGTGAATCTTGACAAATAAAATTATCGCAATTGCGATAATTTTATTTGTTTTATTTTTAGTTAAGTTATCAGAGAATTCTGAGTACTCTGAGTTTTCTGAGTATTCAGATTATTCGGAATATTCAGATGATTCAGATTTTCCAAAATTATCCCTCATCATCTCAATTCTTCTCATATAATTTGCCTTGAGCGTAGCTACTGCCGACGCGTAGGTAGTGCAGGTGTCAAAGCGTGCTGGCTCTACGGTGTTCCATCGCTTCTGGTCAGCCTCTGCCAATGGGCGAATCAGTCGGTCTATGCTGTCGATGCATGCAGTCAGTTTCTCGAATCGTGGCTTTAATATTTGCCATCTGTTCTTTACGTGTTTAGCAAAGGCAGAGTCTTTGAGCAATCGTCCGTACCACAGGGCATTGGCGTTGTAAAGCGAGTCGGCAGTGAGCAGTCTAACCCCATCCATGCCAGCCTTTCGCATCGGTCTGAGGTCGTTGCCCTTATCGATGCCTACCGTTATGAAAGCCAGGTCGAAGTCCCACACAGGACCAGCCGCCAGTTTCCCGTTTGGCAGCAAGTGCATAAAGCAACTGCGCGGTCCGTTCGGCTCTGCATTTTGGCATAACTCCTGTACCAAATAGTAGTCGGCAAAGGTGTCGAAGTCTATATGCTCTATAGGATTGTCATCCGCCTCGTTCACAATTCTCTTCACCTCTTCCAATTGCCTCATTGTCAAATCCTTCTTGCTGCGTATTGATACTGGCAGACCACTGTTGGTGTGGAACGTAAATTGGTCTTCGTTAACGGCGTAAGCGTCAAACTCCAGCAGTATTGTCTCATCGCCTACCATGTCCTTCACCCTTTCGCACATATAATATATGCCTTGGTTAATTGGTGCATTTTCAGGCAGGGCCTTATTGCCTTTCAGTTCTAGAATTACGAATCGCCCCTGTGGAGTGGTGGCAGCCAGCGATGTCTGTCTTGCCACTTCTGTGCCCAGTGCATTCCTCATCAGCGAATGGTCGAAGAATCCTGCCAGCAGTGCCCATTTGTCGTGCATTGGCATACCGAACAGGGGCATCTCGTGGTCAAGCTTTATGTTGTAGGGCCTCTTCGGTTTATCGGCAGTAGAATGCCCGCGACCTTCCAGTTCTGCGTATGGTGACTTATACACTCTCTTGCCATCAGCATTGAATATCTTCACGCTGCAATTTTCGGTCCATTCGTTGCGTATCACCGGTGCAGCATCTTCTGGAATCACAATGCTCACAACCGGCAGTCCACCTGTTTCTTTACCTTTTGAGAAGAAACTCCAGCACAGCAGTGCCACCAGCGCTACGGCCACAAGTATATATGTAATGATAATCTTTTTCATACGCGTATGCAAAGATAAACAATTTATATGAAGAGTATGGCGTTAGTCTTTAGTATATTACTTTCTTTCCGTTGCGGATATATATGCCCCGCTTCGGATTGGCAATGCGTCGGCCGTGCAGGTCGTAAATGGCATTGTCGTTATTCTTGATTTCCTCATAATTGTCTTTGATGCCCGCCGACTCGCTAAGCATGGTTACTATGCTTTCTGATGATGCCAGTGAAGTCTGGTCGCCACGAGTAGCAGAAATGTTGAGGCCATAAGTGGCAGACGGTTCCAGTCCGCTGAAGATGTAGGTGGTGGCGCTGTTGGTTTTCTTATTGGCAAACTGTTCTACAGGTATGCGGGTGATGGTCTGACAATGTAGCACCACATCATCGATGGCCACGTAGCCTGACTCGCGAGAATAAACAATGCGCACGGCATCAGCTCCACCCAGTTCGACGCTGGCAGTGGTGCCGTTGGTGCTTGGACTCAGGCGTCCAGCTTCAGACCATTCGCCTTTTAACTGTTTCTCAATAATCAGTTGTCCTGTTTCATAGCGTGAGCGGTACCAGAAAGTCAGTTTGTCTATCATCGACTCGGGGAAAGACATCTGCAAATAGTCGCCGTCGGCCGACATGCGCAGTGATGGTGCCGCTGCTCCGTAGTAGCCACTGACAGACGAATAGGTGGTGGTGCTGCTTGTCCATTGCGACGGCATGCCCTCTGCCTTGTCGGTGAAGTCGTATCCCTTGTCTGTGGCAGTATAGGTGTGCTTGCATAACGACAGCAGATAACCGTCGGCTCCGTCGATGCCTTGCCAAGTAGCGCGGAACGACTGATGCGTCACGTCGCTTATCTGGACATTGGCAGGACTGAGTTTGCGGAATGGTATCTCAGTGGTTTGTATTGTCTTGCTTAGCGGTTCAGACAGATAGCTGCCTATGCCTGCGCTGATACTCACTTCATAGTCGGTGAGAGGAGTGAGGTCGGTAACAGTGATGACGCCCGGTTTCAGTAAGCGTTTGCTGTCAAAGCCATCGATAGCAGTCTTCGTGCCGTCGGCATTTATCTTGCTTATGCTTAATATATAATATGTGGCATCGCTGACTGCAGGCCAGGTGAGAGTGAAACAACTGTCTTCAATGTTGCTGACGGTGATGTCGGTCGGCTGAGGCATCTTGTAGGCCGTGCCTTTCTGCACGAACTTTATCATGCCGTCAGTCTCGTCTATTTCATCAAATGTCATCAGTGTGCTTCCGTTCCAAGCCTCCACATTCCAAGTCTTTATATTGGCCTCTCCAGGAAACACATCGGCATTGCGTGTATTCTCGCTCAGTATCTTGTCGGCCTCTACAATATCTATCAGCTGGTGACTGCCAATAGCATTGGCAGAGTTGCCTGCCCATTCGGCTGTATCTACATCTATATGCCAGAGCAGCATGCCATGACCAGGGAGGAAGCGGTCCCATCCCTGTTGCTGGCGGTTTTCGAGTACAAAATACTCCGACGGCTTACCTGGTACGGATATGCGATATGCAAAGTTTGAAGTGGTTAGTTCTGGCAGACGGCTAACGCTGTCGATGCCAACTTCAAGTTCGGTGAGTGCAAGCCAGCCCAACTCAGAACGCTCGAAGGCTGTGAACAGTGGCGGCGTGTTGCCGTTGTTGTTGTACGAACCCGTTGCCATGGTATCCCATGAACCGGGATGGAATACGAACCCGCTGTAGAAAGAGTCGTAGTGGTCAACTAAGCCGAGCACATGGCCGAACTCATGTACAAAGGTGCCGATGCCTGCCGTTGACAATGTGCCGTCGGTGGCACAGCGCAACTCGTTGCTGCAAGCATAACTCTTGACTTGCACACCATCGAGCGTAAGGGGGGTGACAAGATTTGAGGAATGAGGCCAGATGGCTTCTTTCAGTACGGTGTTGTCTGCCTGTCCTGAACCGGCATAGAAATAGTAGATATTGTCAACAAGGCCATCGCCATCGGTGTCATACTGCGAGAAATCGACTTCGCTGTCTGCCAGCATACATGCTTCGGTTATGACTTCTGCCACGTTGTAATCTTGCTGCGGACTGTCGCCGCCATAATATTTGCGTGGCTGAGACAATTTGATTGGTCCGACAACATCAAACTGCGGAGTGAAGAGTCCCATCGATGATGCTTTGTAGAAGTCGCGTGCACTACCTTCTGCTCCGTTGCTGTGTGTAAACCCTTCTTCGTTGAGCATGCGTGTGTAGAAGTCCTTCGGATTGTCTATCGATGTGAACGCTACATCGCTGAACTCTATGAGCAATACCAATGAGCGAGGAGAACCAGTGGTGGGGAAGTTCTTCATCAGCAGGCGATTGACTCCTCTACGAGAGGAACTCTCTGCTGTTTCTTTTTTTAGTCTTTGAACTTCTGAGTTGAGGAACTGTTGGGTTGCAGTACCGCTACTCTTCAGAAACTCAATAACTTCCGCAGTGCGCTTGTCGGCATCGGCAGCCACTATACCGCTGCAGCTCAGTTTGCCATTGGTAATGGTGGCATACTCATAGTTGGCTGTCGCTTCATTATACTGAAGCGGATGACCATCTGCAGTAAACACAATGTGTCCGTGCTCGTTGCCACGCACGCAAATCGTAATCTCAGTGCCGTCAGCCTGTCTTACCTTTCTGGGGTGCGGGTCGGCTGGAATAGAAAAGGCCGCCTGGACCATGCAGAGAGCTGCAACGATACAGGCGGCTTTTTTGAATAGATTCATATTGTTTGTTTTTTGTGAACTTGTCAACTTGTCAACTTATCAACTTATCAACTCGTCAACTTATCAACTCGTCAACTTGTCAACTCGTCAACTTATTAACTCGTTTACTAATTTACTTGACCATCACCTTCTTGGTTGTGCCATTGCTCATCTTGATGATGTTCAGACCCTTCTGCAGTGAGTTGAGGCGCATGCCGTTGATGTTGTAGATGCCCTCGACAGCAGTGTTGCCTGTAACAACATTTTCGATACCTGTTGACTTATCTACAACGGTTATGTTGCAAGTAGCTGTAATGTTGCCGGCTGTGGCTGTAAGAATAGCGTTGCCGATTTTCTTGCCTGTTACCTTTACGGTGATGCAGTTTTCTTCCTCACCAATGATTTCAACCTCGGCAACGGCAGCATCGGAAGATGTTACGCTGATTTCGCTTGCATCTGCACCGTAAACGGTGATGACAAGGTTGCCGCTCTCGCCCTCTGCAATCATTGCGCTGGCAGCATCAAACTGCAATGCCATAGGATTGTTTTCGAAGTAGAGTACAGGCATGCCCTTCTCGCCCTTCCAAGGTGCTGCGGCTGTTGTGCCGTAGGCATAGCCAATGCTAGCGAAGAAGTCCTTATTATAATCGGCTGCATTTTTGCTTGCACCCTCTGTGCTTTTGGCATTGTCAGAAGTGATGGTTCTGCCATTGATGGTTGAGCTGGCTGTAGCGTAGTTGTTGGCAAGACCAATCTCGGTGAGTCGCTTCTCTCCAGGCATATATTCTTCGTCAGCAATGGTGTAGCCGATGATTCTATGTGCAGATGTAGGGGCAGCGCCTGCTGAGTTGACGGTGATTTTCATATCAGACACATTGCCGCTGATGATGACAGTGTCTGTTTGCATCCAGTCGCTTTCGATATGGCCGAGAATACCACCTACGGCAAATCCCTTCCAGCTTGATTTTTTAGCATTGATAGTACCCTTGGCGTAGTTTCTGTTGATTCCTGCTCGTGAGCCATTGCTTCCAACAATACCGCCGATAGTATTTTCAGCGGTGAGAGTTACATCGCTGTGGCAATCGAACACCTGACCGTCAGTTCCTGTTGTACCTACGATACCGCCCAATGTGCTCTTGCCGGTGAATTTGCCGGAAGCGGTACTGCTGAAAACAAATGTTGCTGTGCGTGTATCGCCGGCGATACCGCCTAATGCAGATGCAGCAGGAGTATTTATTGTTCCGTTGAATGAGCAAGAAGAGATTTCGCCATATACAGTTGACTGGCCTACAAGACCTCCGACTGTAGCATCAACATTGCCGTTGGCATCTATGATATTTGCGCCATATACATGAACATTCTGCAAGGTGTCGGTCATTGCCATACCGGCAACAACACCTACAAATAAGTTTCCGTCATTAACCTTTACTGTTGGGTTGACAAATACCAGATTGCTCACTTTTCCGCCCTCAGCCATATTGCCGAACAGACCAACCTGTGTGAGGTTGCTGTTGATGATGAGGTTAGAGATGCTGTGACCGTCACCGTCGAGTTTGCCGTTGAAGCCGTTGAGTGGTGTCCAAGCGGTTGGCATCTTGCTCATGTCAAGGTCAGCAACAAGCTTGTAGCATGCATCCAAATCGCCCTTCATTTGCAGCAAGTCTCCTACAGTGGCAATGAGATAAGGGTCGGTAGCAGTGCCCTTGCCGCCCTGGAATTTTGTGAACGGCAGTTTGTAGAAGTTCATGTCGTACATGTCTGTGTCGTAACTGTAATAGAACACAGCAAGTTCAGGGTTGCTTCCCTTAGTGTTCATAGGCATTACGGTCATGAGGTCGCCAATATTCTTATTGCCCTTGAATTGTTCGATGACACTACCGTTTTCATCGGCAATAAACAGTACGTTGTCCAGTTTGTCGTTGAGCGGATTGCCAATCTTTGCGATAAATGCAAACTCGTGTTCGTCGTCTGTGTCGAATAGATATGGGTTAAGACCATCGCTGTCAATCAGCGGGTTAAACATCTGACCATACTGTCCGAGATTGAAACTGCTGAAGTGGTCGAACGACAAGTCTTTGTTATACCAGCCAATACGAGCTATCACATTGTCTTGTTCATCGCCTATGGCATAGCCCATGCTTATGGCATATTGATAAGAGTCGCCTTTAGGATAGCGGTCGAGTGTTGTTGAAATCTGCTCGCCGTGCAGTTCGGCAGGGATAACGGCAGCAACGTTGCAACTTGGCATGTCAATCATTGATATCTGTTGCTTGTCGCCTATCTGCTGCATGAAAGCCATTTGAGATTCATGTCCCTCTATGTCTGACAGTTCGAAGTAGCTCTCTGTAACATCATCAACAATGGTCTTGATTTCGTTGCCCTTGTTGTCCACAACAACAAACTTGTAGGCATAGCTATCAGTTGATGTCATGTATTCGTAATAACTGACTACGAAGTTCAGATTTCCATCCTTAGAGAAATAGTTCTTTGATACGTCCTTGTCTGACATAAGTCCGAATGTAGCAAAGCGGTACAGTGCATCGTCAGACTTTTCTACCGGTACGCTTAGAGAGTCAACCATCTTGAAGTTCTTGTTGTAAGCCTTCAGGATGTACTTGTTGTTTGGCGTTGGGATTGGGTCCAATGTAGTAATGTCATAATCCATAGCCCAAGGCTTCTCATAGTGAGCGATTACATAGTGTGGCTGGTTGTCTATCTGTGCCACGCTGATATATCCGCCGTCGCTGTAGTTTGTCAGTTCGTATGGAATCTTGAATGTGTGCTCTACATAGGGTTCTGGATTCCATCCCGGAGGAGCGATGATGTCAACAGTAAGAGTGTCGTAGTCGTTAGGATTGTGTACGTTTACCATACGCTGGTAGCGTGTCCACTCGTTCAGCTGCATGTCAACAAACATGCCAAGACCGCGGCTTTCATAAACCAGTGTGCCGTCGGTGCTATATACCTTTGTCATGTATATCTGCTCGACTTGCAATCCCGTCTCATCCATTTCACCTACTTCGTGCATATAGATTGCCACTTCGTATGTATCTTCATCCTTGTCGAACATCTTGTTTGTTACAAGATTCATCGGCTGTATAGCATTCACCTTTCTTCCGTCAGGTATTTCGACAGTAATCTGTCCTACCTGCTGGTGCTTGCTGTTGTAAAGTGTTATTACAGACTTTGTATAGTAGAAGTTTGCTGATTCAAATGTCTGTGTATATAACCACAATCCATCTGGACCTTCAATAAATCCCCATGCATTTGTTTGCAAATGTGCAGTTGCCTGTGGAGCACGCAAAGGCAGTCCTTTCTTCATTATTGGCATACCAGCCTTCTCCATCTGGAATTGCAGTGGAGTCAGTTTTTCAGCACCAAGCATCCTGATTCCAGAATGGGTTCTTTTGCTAAGGCGCTCATTTAATGATTCAGCCTCTGCTGAAGTAGAAACAAGCGTCAAACCTGCCACGATAAGTGACATTACATAAGATGTAAATTTCTTCATTTTAATAATAATTTGTGTTTTGTCTTTATTTTGGGATACAAAGTTATTATAATAATGTAATAAGTAACTTGTTTGCAAGATTCTTTAGACAAAATATTAACTATTTTTAATACAATAGCAATGCATTGGTAGTTGTTGGCTACCAATAGCAAAGAGAATATCGATGGAATATTTATACTTATTGTTGATACTGACTGAGTATTTCATTCAAATCTTTCATGCCCTCTGATGCACCTTTCATAATGTGCTTGGCAGTGGTGCAGTTGCTCTTGTCTATAGGTTTGGGGTCGATGATATATACAGGTGTTCCGGGTTTTACATAGCGCACCAGTCCCGCAGCTGGATATACGTTGAGACTTGTGCCTATTATAACGAATATATCAGCTTGTTCCGCCATGATTATGGCAGGTTCAATCATTGGCACAGCTTCACCAAAGAACACGATGTATGGGCGTAGCAGCGAACCGTCGCCTGCCAGTGTGCCTGGTTCCACGTAGCAGTTGTCTGCAGTTAATGTCTGTTGGTATCTTGGATTTTCTGGATCATTGGAAGAACACATTTTCATCAGTTCGCCATGCAGGTGGATTACTTTTGTCGAACCGGCACGCTCGTGCAGGTTGTCAACGTTTTGTGTAACAACCGTTACGTCAAATTTTTCTTCCAGTTCAGCCACAAGCCTATGGCCTTCGTTTGGTTTACATGACAACAGTTCTTTTCTGCGTTTGTTGTAAAACTCTGTAACAAGACTAGGGTTGCCCAGCCAACCGTCGTGCGATGCCACCTGTTCTACAGGATATTCCTCCCAGAGACCACCGGAATCCCTGAATGTTTTTATTCCGCTTTCAGCCGACATGCCAGCACCTGTAAGTATAACAATCTTTTTCATAGGCATTTAAATAATTATTAAAACTCTACAAAAATACTAATTTTTAGCGAAATATGTCTATTGTGTCGGATAAAATGCGTAAATTTGCACGTTTTATTAAAATAACATTTCTAAAAAGAAAGAAAAAATGGACAAACTGAGTTACGCTTTAGGACTGGGCATTGGTCACCAGTTGGCACAGATGGGTGCAAGCGACTTGAACATTGATGATTTTGCAGCAGCAATAAAAGACGTTATTGCAGGCAACGAGCTTAAGGTTACAAACCAGGAAGCACAGAAGATTGTTACAGAATATTTTGCAAAGCAGGAAGAGAAAATGCAGGCTGAGCGTGCAGAGAAGGGCAAGGCTGCAAAAGAGGCTGGCGAGAACTACTTGAAAGAGAACGCTGGCAAGGAAGGTGTAGTTACACTTCCTAGCGGATTGCAATATAAGGTGCTGACAGAAGGCAACGGCAAGCAGCCAAAGGCTACTGACAGCGTGAAGTGTCATTACGAAGGTTTCCTTATTGACGGAACTGTGTTCGACAGCAGCGTACAGCGCGGCGAACCGGCTGTGTTCGGCTTGCAACAGGTGATTGCAGGATGGACAGAGGGTCTGCAGTTGATGAAGGAAGGTGCTAAGTATCGTTTCTTCATCCCTTACATGTTGGGCTATGGTGAGTCTGGTGCAGGTGCATCTATTCCTCCTTACTCAACACTTATTTTTGATGTTGAACTCATCAAGGTGATGTAATATTACGTAAAATTCATAACAAATAATATTAAAACATTAAAATGAAAAAACTTACATTTGTAGCCGCTATGGCTATTACAGCTGCAGCTTTTACATCTTGCGGCAATTCTACACCTTCAGCAAGCCTGAAGAGCGATGTTGACTCAATGAGCTATGCTATCGGTTTGGCACAGACACAGGGTCTGAAGGATTATCTCATCGGCCGTATGGGAATCGACACTGTTTATATGAACGACTTCATCAAGGGTCTTAACGAGGGTGCTAACGCTGGTGACGACAAGAAGAAGGCTGCTTATATTGCAGGTCTTCAGATCGGTCAGCAGGTTTCTACTCAGATTATCCCAGGCATTAACCACGAAGTGTTCGGTGAGGATTCTACACAGACTGTATCTATGAAGAACTTCATGGCAGGTTTCGTTAGCGGAACAACAGGCAAGGGTGCAAAGATGACAATGGAAATGGCTAACACTGTTGCTCAGATCAAGATGAAGGAAATCAAGGCTAAGAGACTTGAGACCGTTTACGGCGAGAACAAGAAGGCTGGTGAGGAGTTCCTTGCAAAGATGGAGAAGGAAGAAGGCGTACAGAAGTTGCCTAGCGGTGTACTCTACAAGGTTATCAAGGCTGGAAACGGCGCTATCCCTGCAGATACATCAAAGGTTAAGTGCCACTATGAGGGTCGTAACCTTCAGGACAGCATCTTCGACAGCTCTTACAAGCGCAACCGTCCAATGGAAACATATTGCAACCGTGTAATCAAGGGTTGGACAGACGCTCTCACACACATGCCTGTTGGTTCTATCTGGGAGGTTTACATTCCACAGGAGTTGGCTTACGGTGAGCAGGAGCGCAGCGAATTCATCAAGCCTTTCTCTATGTTGAAGTTTAAGATTGAGCTTCTTGAGATTGTTGATGAGAAGTAAAAATTGTTTTTAAATGACGAATATTGAGTTATGAATTATGACAGGTGCGGCGTGTCTGCTCTGTCGTAATTCATAATTCTTTTTTATAGACTATTCATAAAATGAAAAAGATATTTCTTATAGCTCTTGCAGTTTTGGCAAGTGCAGCCTTCTGTCCTGTTGATGCGGCAAAGAAGAAAAAGAAGAAGGACAAGAAGGAGGCTAAGGCTCCGGTGCAGATAGCTACATCGTCCGACTCATTAAGCTATGCCGCCGGTATGATACTGACCAACGGTCTTATGCCATATTTGACCCAGACACTTAATGTAGACACAGCTTATATGGCTGATTTCATCCGTGGTTTTAACGACATCGTGAACAATGGCGAGAACCCGGCGATGAATGCATACGCAGCTGGCATGAGCATAGCCAACCAGTTGAAGGGACAGATGCTGCAGAATATGACCAAGGACTTTACCGATACTCCCGACTCAATAATCAGCACTTTGGTCTATCGTGGTTTCTCTGATGCACTGACCAACGACACCACAGTGATGAAGGCTGATAAGGCAGAAGCTCTCTTTATGGACAAGCGCACCTACAACCGTGCAGCAAAGCAGGAGAAGGAGTTTGGAGCCAACCGCGATGCTGGACGTAAGTTCTTGGCGGAAAACAAGACTAAAGAGGGCGTGATGACCACAGCAAGCGGTTTGCAGTATAAGGTAATCAAGATGGGCGAGGGCGCAATACCAAAGTCTACCGACAGGGTGAAGGTGCACTATGAAGGTAAGCTGGTTGACGGTACTGTGTTCGACTCATCTACAAAGCATGGCAGCGAACCATTGGTATTCGGTGCCAACCAGGTGATTAGCGGATGGACAGAAGCGCTTTGCATGATGCCTGTGGGTAGCAAGTGGCAGTTGTTTATTCCATACGAACTTGCTTACGGCGAGCGTAACATGGGAACAATCAAGCCTTTCAGTGCGCTGATATTCACTGTTGAGTTGCTTGGAATTGAATAAATATACAAATACCTGAATCTCCTATTTTATTCATAGGAAATACTCCGTTTTAAGAGAAATGCCAGATCACGGGGAGAGAAGTGCCAGATCTCTCATCGAAATCTGGCATTTCTCTTTTAATGTTCTGGCACATCACTAAAAACGTATGTGAAGTGACTGCTTCAAAAACCGCATAAATAGTATAAATATGCAATAGCATTTTACACATTTTTTGTACCCTTAGTGCTAATTTTTCACTTAAAATGTTGCCAGAATCAAGTTTTTTGCTTACTTTTGCTTACACTTTGTAACTAAATGCAAAAATAATCAATTAAAAGAGATGGATAAGATAGACAACCTTGACAAAAAGATACTCAGTATTTTGTCTAAAAACGCCCGTATACCATTTAAGGATGTTGCGGCAGATTGTGGTGTATCGCGTGCTGCTATCCACCAGCGCGTACAGCACCTTATTGACGGTAACGTGATTATGGGCAGCGGATTCGATGTTAATCCAAAGAGTCTTGGCTATTCTACTTGCACCTATGTGGGCATAAACCTTGAGCGTGGCAGTATGTATAAGGATGTTGTAGAGCGCTTGCAGCACATTCCTGAGATTGTTGAATGTCACTTCACAACTGGTCCTTATACCATGCTTGTTAAATTGTACGCGCGCGACAATGAACAGCTGATGGATTTGCTTAACGGTCAGTTGCAAGACATACCTGGAGTAGTAGCCACAGAAACACTTATCTCGCTCGAACAAAGCATCAAGCGAGAGATTCCTGTTGACACAAGCGTGATAACGAAGGAAAAGAAATAATATATCCATTTTGTTTATGAACCGTTTCGACTGGCAGTCACGACTTAAAGAAAAGGTATATTCCGTATTCCCAGAGGCTGAGCGCCGTCCTGTGATAGGCATCACAGGCAATTATGGCGAGGGTACGGCAAAACTGGCTGATACATATTATAAGTCGGTATTAGCAGCCGGTGGAGTGCCGCTTATCATACCTCCAGTCAGCGACGAATCGGTTATCATAAACACTCTCGACAGCATCGACGGTTTGCTGCTCAGCGGTGGTGGCGATTACAACCCGCTCTACTGCGGCGAGCAACCAAGCACTAAGTTGCATTCCATTAATAGCGAGCGCGATCTTCCAGAACTGCTTATTACCCGATTGGCTTATAACAGGCAGATTCCTATGCTTGGCATTTGTCGTGGCATACAGACCATGGCCATGGCATTGGACGGTCATGTGAAACAAGACATCAGCGATGTTGCCACTGTCAAGCATTCGCAAGATGCAGACCGTAGCGAACCGACGCATACCGTTTGTATATCGCCCGATTCGCTGTTGCGTACATTATATAATAAGGAGGAACTGGCTGTCAACTCGTTCCATCATCAGGCTTTGTCAGATGCCGGACCGCATTTCCGTGTAGTGGCAATGTCGGCTGATGGCATCATAGAGGCCATAGAGAGCAGTGAGCATAAGCCAATGATGGGTGTCCAGTGGCATCCTGAATGCTTAGAAGACGGCGCACCGCTTTTCAAATGGCTTGTTGCTGAGGCTACCCGACATGATGAAGCATGCCGCTTGCATGACAGGATAATAACTTTAGACAGCCATTGCGACACACCGATGCTCTTTCCGCATGACGTGAATTTCGCAACGCGCGAACCAAAGCTTTTGGTCGACTTGCATAAGATGGCTGACGGCCGTCAGGATGCAACGATAATGGTGGCTTACGTGCCCCAGCCCAAGCCGGGCGAACCGTTTGTCTGTCCTCTTGATGATTGTGCGATAAAGGGACCGGCCGACTATGCCGACGAGATATTCAATCGTATAGAAAATATTGTGGCAGACAATTCTGCTCATCTGGCATTGGCTCGCAATGGCAGCGATCTGCTGGCAAACAAACAGGCTGGCAAGAAGTCGATAATGCTGGGCATAGAGAATGGTCTGGCGCTGGAAGGCAGTATTGAGCGACTGCGCCATTTTGCAGAGCGCGGCATTGTATATATGACTCTTTGCCATAATGGCGACAATGATATTTGTGATAGTGCCCGAGGATGTAGAAGCCACGGCGGTGTGAGCGCTTTCGGTAGCGAGGTAATAAAAGAGATGAACAGGCTTGGTGTGCTTGTTGACCTAAGCCACGCTTCAGAAGACAGTTTCTATGATGCAATGGAAATCAGCCGGTCGCCTATAGTGTGCAGCCATAGCAGCTGCCACTCGTTGTGTGACCATCCGCGCAATCTTACAGACGAACAGATGAGAAGACTGGCGCAGAAAGGAGGAGTAATGCAGGTAACGCTTTACAACGGATTCCTGAAAAAAGACGGTCAGGCAACTATCCTCGATGCCATGAACCATTTGGAGCATGCTATCAGCGTGATGGGCATCGACCATGTCGGCATTGGCACCGATTTCGATGGCGACGGTGGTATCTGCGGACTGGCAGACAGTTCAGAACTGATAAACTTCACCCGCATGCTGCTTGCCCGCCGCTATAGCGAAGAAGACATACAGAAGATTTGGGGAGGCAACTTCTTGCGACTGATGGTTCCCTAGCACATTAGTCCTATTAGCCTCATTAGTCTCATAGGTCTCATTAGTCTCATTAGTCTCATTAGTCTCATTAGCCTTATAAGCCCCATTCGCCCAATAAAAAAAAGAAAAAAATGAAAAAGATATACCTTATTATAGCTCTCTTAGCCATCATTGGCTGTGGAAGCACTAAAAAAAATACTACAGCAGAAACTTCAAAGCCACAGTTGCAGTTGCCAGTGTTTTCTGCCGATAGCGCTTATGCCTTTTGTGCAGCACAGTGTTCTTTCGGACCGCGCACGATGAACAGCGAGGCGCACGACTTGTGTGAGGAGTGGATTGCAGGCAAGTTCCAGCAGTATGGCTTGGAGGTTGTCAGACAGAAGGCAACACTGAAACTCTTCGACGGCACACCCGTTAATGCCACAAATATCATAGCAAGCTATAAACCGCAGCTTGACAACAGGATTTTGTTGTGTGCACATTGGGATACACGTCCTTGGGCAGACAACGACCCTGATAGTGCTAACTGGCGAAAGCCTGTGCTTGGTGCCAACGACGGTGCCAGTGGCGTGGCTGTTCTCATCGAACTGGCACGACTCATAACTGCCAGTGACAGTCTGAATATTGGTATCGATTTCATTTGCTTTGATGCCGAGGATTCTGGTATTCCACAGTGGAGCGACCACTACGATGAGGGAAATAGTTGGGCGTTGGGCTCACAGTATTGGGCTCTCAATCCGCACAAGCAGGACTATAAGGCTCGCTTCGGTATATTGCTCGACATGGTAGGTGGACAGGGAGCGAAGTTCTACAAGGAAGGTTTTTCTGTTGACTATGCGTCGGCTGTTGTCGACAAGATTTGGTCTGCCGCCCACGGCATTGGTTATGGCAGCTATTTCCAGATGGCTCCGGGAGGATATATCACCGACGACCATGTGGCTATAAATCAGGATGCCCATATCCCTACGGTTGACATCGTTCCGTATATTGCCGACTGCCCGTCAAGCAGTTTCGGGTCTACATGGCATACTGTCTTCGACGATATGAACCATATCGACCGCAATACGCTCGAAGCCGTTGGTCAGACTGTGGTTGCTGTTGTTTATGGGGAGGATTGAGCCCTCATCTCTCATCCCTCATCAAATCTGTCCTGCCTCAACCATCAGTACCACACGCTCTGTCAGTCGGTCAGTGCCGTCGGGGTCATATTCTTTTTTCAAACTGGCACCGAATATGGAAGAGAAAGCCTGCCAGAAACCGGCACGCACAGGACCGAGAAAAGCCTTCAGAATGTCATACGACGATGAGTTGCACTCACGGTAAACAAGTCTGATGAGCAGTTTGCCTTGCGAGTAGGTGAGTTTCTTCATTACCGGTTTATATTCCTTGAATATGCTATGCTCAACGCGCTTCATGTGCTCCTCGCGTTCCTTCTCTGTGGGCAACGTCTGCAAATACTCGTATGTCTCCAGAATGATGGCGTTCACCTGTTTGGCTATCGGCAGCACCTTCTTCACGTTTCTCACCAGGCGCATATAACTGTTAGCTTGGCGCTTGCTCTTGAACGATGGCGGCGGATAGACATACACATTGCTCATCTCCAGATACTGAATGCTGTCGCCCTCATACATCACCTTGCCAACCTTTACCATTGGCGTAAAGGCTGTACTGTCCTGGTTCTGTGCCGTTGCTCCGAGTGTGGCGAGCAAGCATAAGGCCGTCAGCATAATTATTCTCATATCCTTGGCAAAAGTACTTATATTTTTCCATTTGATGCCTAAATGACCATACATTTTATTTTATTTTACATATTTTGTTGTAACTTTGTGTTATGATACGACTGCGCCTTCTTTTCTTATTGTCTATCGTGCTTGCAGGCACCATGCTTGTTGGGGCGCAAGAAAACAGGTCGTGGGAGTATTATCTTGAGCAACTGACAGATGACGATGACCATGAGACGACATCTTATGAGCGTCTGCACGAGGCGTTGAGCGAACTGGAGGCGAAACCCATAAATCTGAATACTGCCACACCCGATGAACTGCAGCAGTTGATTTTCCTTAGCGACCAGCAGCAGGAAGACCTTTATGAATATATAGACAGGTACCGCCCCCTGCGCTCTATGGGCGAACTGCTCATGATTCCTTCTATTGGCAGATTGTATTTTTCATTGTTGAAATGTTTTGTCTATATAGGCGAGGAAGAGCAGCAGAAGGACACTATAACGCTGAAATCTCTTTTGCATGGCGGTCGCCACGAACTGACAGCGGCTCTGAAGGTGCCTATGTATGAGCATAAGGGCGACCGCAACGGCTATCTGGGCTATAAGTACAAGCATTGGTTCCGCTACGACTTCAACAGCAAGAACCGCTTGCGTTTTGGATTTGTAGGTTCACAAGATGCTGGCGAGCCATTCTTTTCATCGCCGGCAAATATGGGTTACGACTACTATTCGTTCTATCTTCAGTTGAAGGACTACAAGCGATTGCGAAATATGGTCATTGGACGCTATCGTTTGTCAATGGGCAAGGGACTGGTTGTTAATACCGACCTGAGTTTTGGCAAGACGGCCACGCTCGCTTCCTTAGGGCGTACATCCGACAATATACGTCCGCATTCGTCGCGTTCGGAAGCCAACTATTTTCAGGGTGCGGCGGCAACACTGTCTCTTGGGGCAGACCTCACGGCAACAGCCTTTGCGTCTTACAGAGCCATCGATGCCACTCTCAACGATGACGGCACCATAGCCACCATTCTCTCCTCCGACTATCATCGCACGCCCAGCGAGGTGCGTCGCCGTCATAATGCCCATGCCACGGTAGTAGGAGGTGCCTTGGCTTACGACCATGCCGACTTTCATATTGGGGCAACAGCCGTATATACATCATTGAATCGTCCTTTGCAGCCGGACATCAAGCAAGTCTTTCGCCGACACTATGCGACGGGCTACGGATTCCTGAATGCTGGCGTCAATTATAGTTGGCGCAACCGACTTTTCCTGTTGGGTGGCGAGACAGCCATATCAGGCAACGGTGCAATTGCCACGCTGAACAGTTTGAATGTAAGGCTATCGTCAGATGTAAGTATGCTGCTTCTGCAACGTTTCTATTCATATCGGTATACATCGCTTTATGCCAATAGTATGAGCGATGGGGGTAATGTGCAGAATGAGAGTGGGGTATATCTGGGTGCCGACTGGCGTCCGTCGCGTAGCTGGCGCATCAGTGCATACACGGATTTTGCTTATTTCGCATGGCCAAAATATCAGGCATCGCAGTCGTCACGCTCGTTCGACAATATGCTTAGCGCTATCTATACTAGCAACAATTGGACTCTTTCTGCTCGCTACCGTTGGCGCATGCGTCAGCGTGACAATGAAAACAAGTCGGCGCTGGTTTATCATCATTCGCATACGTCAAGATTCTCAATGGCTTACAAGACAAAAGGTTTCAGCAGTACCACGCGCCTCAGCCTGTCTGCCTATTCAGCTGGTAGAAGTTCCTTTGGCTATATGCTGGGACAGTCGGCAGGCTATACCGGCAAGCGCTTATCGGCAGTGGCATCTGTCTTTTATTTCAATACCGACGACTATGACAGCCGAATCTATGTTTCCGAGCGTGGCATGCTCTACACCATGTCGTCGCTCATGTGCTACGGTCATGGCCTTCGCTATTCGTTGCTAGCCCGCATCAGTCTTACCGACCGCCTGATGCTGCTCGCCAAGGCCGCCACAACCAATTACTTCGACCGCTCTACCGTTGGCAGCGGTTTGCAGCAAATAGACTCTTCATCCCTTACAGACATAGATGTTCAACTGAAATGGCGGTTTTAGACGCTTAATTGCTCTTTATTTCTTAAATAACCTTAAATTCTCCCCCCCCCGTTAACTAATTTTTGCTAAATCGCATAAAGTACTTGTATTATTATTAAATAATGTTTATAAATTTGCAGTTCGACATTACCATTAAAGTAAGTAATAATAAAGTAAGTAAAAAGACATTTGAGAACCTATAGCACTAACTTTGCTTTTAAAGCGAGGTGTGTGTTTGTATTCTTTTATATTTATGTTAGAAATTAATTACGGACTAAAACTTAGAATTTACAAGCGGTTGAGAGCCGTTATAGTACTCTTATGTGTAGCTTGTGCTTCTCATGCCCAAGTTGCGCTGAAGACCAATCTGCCGTTGGATGCGCTGCTGATGCCTAACCTTGCAATGGAAATAGGGCTAGGCAAGAAATTTACAGCCGACCTTACAGGCTATTATACTCCATTCAAACATTCTGACACCAAGCAGCATAAGCTTCTGATGATTCAGCCAGAACTGCGCTATTGGCTTTGCGATACGTTCAATGGACATTTCTTCGGGTTGCACCTTATGGGGGGAGCTTACAATACATGGAATGTTGACATGCCATTCGGAGTGTTCGACGATGTTGATAAGTATAGATATAAAGGCAGATTCTATGGAGCCGGCATCAGCTACGGTTACCAGCACATACTGTCTGAACATTGGAACATAGAGGGAACCATCGGACTAGGTTACAATTATGTCACATACAAGAAGTATGATTGCGGCGATTGTGGCGAACAGCGCGACAAGGGAAACAAAAACTATCTTGGTCCGACAAAGCTCGCCCTGAATCTGGTTTATCTGTTTTAATCCCAGACCCATCGGTCCCATAAGACCCATAAGTCCCATTAGCCTCATTAGCCCAATAAGAAAAAAGAAAATGAAAAGAACTATCATAGCTCTCCTGACACTGCTGCCACTGACAGCCACAGCACAGGATATCCTTACAGCCGACAAGATAAGGATAGACAGCCACCAACTGACTCGCACCGACAAGGGCGAACTGTACGTGAGCATAGATTATACGCTTACTGACAAGCTCAACTTCTCAAGCAACCGCATGCTCACGCTAACACCTATTATATGTAAGGACACTACAGCACAAAGCGAAAACAAGGCTTTGGCTCCGTCGGTGTATTACGGCAGGAAACGAATGATTATACAGGAGCGACAGCAGACAAAAACATTCCTCGATGCTGTAAAGATAGATAGAAGAAAAAACAATACCGAGCAGAGCAATTCTCAGACGGCTGTCATCGACATGCAACCATGGATGGAGGAATGCCAACTGATGCTGCATGCCGAACTGTGCGGATGCGGCAATGCAAAAGAAGAAGAACTGCTGATACCTGTGGGCAGAATATTACGCCCGTTCCCAACATACGACCACATAGCTTTCCTCACGCCAGTGGCACCACCGGTTAAGGTCGACAGTCTGAAGGGCAGCGCATATCTCGACTATCGAGTAAACCGCACAGAACTGGACCCAACATATCGTCGTAATCCGCAGGAGCTAGACTCTATCCGTGCTACTATCGCACCGGTGCGCAGCGACAACAATGTGTCTATAACCTACGCCACTATCAAGGGTTATGCATCGCCGGAAGGCAGCTATCAGAACAATGTGCGTCTGGCAAGCGGACGTGCGGAAACCATGCGCAAGTATATCGTAGAAGAATATGCCTTAGAGGGTGTTGACTTCAAGGTAAGCTACGAGCCTGAAGATTGGGAGGGATTGCGCCGTCATATCCTTGAAGGCAGTCTGCCGCAGAAAGACCAGATACTGAGCATTATCGACGATAAGACGATAAAGAGCCCTGACGCACGCGACAACCGACTGAAGCAGTTGGCATGCTACAAGAAAGATATTCTGGAGGATATATATCCTGCACTGCGTCATTCCGACTATACCATATATTACACCATACGCGACTTCACCACAGAAGAAGCTAAGGAGATATTCAAGACGCGCCCCGCACAACTCAGTCAGGCGGAGATGTATCGTGTGGCGCAGACATACGAACCGGGCAGTGCCGACTACAACAAACTGTTTATGACGGCAGTAACAATGTTCCCAGACGATGAGGCTGCAAACCTCAATGCCGCAGCGATAGCCTTGCAGCAGAAAGACCTCGCTCAGGCAGAGCGTTATCTGCAGAAGGCTGGCGATAGTGCCGAAGCCAAATGCAACCTCGGCATACTGCGATGGATGCAGGGCAACAAGCAGCAGGCATACCAGCTGATAAAGCAAGCTGCCGATGGCGGTTGCAAGCAGGCTCAGCAGGCTAAGGCTGAAATGGAAAAGAGAATGTAAACAATTTTTATATATTAACATCTTAAAAAATCAATTTAATTATGAAACTAAGAAACTATTTCTTTGGAGCACTCGCTTGCTTAGCATTAGCAAGCTGCTCAAGCGATGATGACGCAATTGACAGCGGTCAGGAAGGTAAAGACGGTGTCGCTTGTATTGCGGTGAAGCTTGTAATGCCAGGAGGTAATATTACAAGAGCTGAAGATTCAAAATGGAATGGTGCCAATGATAATGATACATATTATCAGGCAGGTACAGGTGCTGAAGCAGTTGTAAAAAATGCTTATTTTTATTTGTTTGATGGAAACACACAAATTAAAGCAGTAAAAGTAGATGCACCAGAAACTACAAGTCCTGGAACTGGAAATACAATAGAACGATTCTTTGACGATAATCATATTGTTATTGTAGACGAAAAGGCGCCAACACATATTATAGCAGTTTTGAATGTTTCAGATGCTTTACATACAGAACTTGATGGTAAGTCTTTATCTGTTTTTAAAGAAGTACTCCAAAGCAAGTTGTTAGCTACATGTGATGAAGCTAATGGACTAGTTATGAGTAATTCGGTATATGTTAATGGTACAACTGTTATTCAAGAAACTCCAGTAGCTGGAAAGATAGGTTATGGTGAAACAGCAGATGCTGCAAGAACAGATGCTTTAACTAAACCAGTGACAATTGCCGTAGAGAGAGTTTTTGCTCGTGTTTCATTGTCTACAGTAGCTGCAACTATTAATCAGACAACCTTAAAAGATGGAGCAACAGTTGTTAAACCAATTGTTCAAGGTTGGTGGTTAGATAATACTAATAAGCAGTCATATCTGATTAAACAATTAAATAATACATATGCATTCAATTTGGTGTCTGCAAGTTCTACTCCACTAACTGAAGGATGGTGGAATGATGCATCTGATTTCCGTTCATATTGGGCTAATTCTTATGTACCTGTAGATGGTAAGTATGGACATTATACATGGAGTAGTGCAAATACAGTAGATAAGTATTGTTTTGAAAACACAGACGAAAATAATAATACCCAGTTAGTTGTTGCTGCTATTTTGCAAACAACAGATGACAAACCTGTGCATCTAATTCAATGGGGAGGACAAGATTTTGCAAGTACCACTCAAGCAAATGCAATGAATGCATTCTTTATTGAAGCTTTAAAGAATCTTGGTAACATAAAAAAATCAACTGATGGTGGAACAACTAAGCTTGCTTTAACTACTTCTGATTTGAAACTTATATGGAATAATAATATAACAACATATGAATATAATTCAGAAGTTCTTAAAAATTGGCAATCATTGGTTACTATTGAAAAGGTTGCGTCTACAAAATATTATAATGGTGATACAGAGTTAAGTGATGACCAAGCAATAATTAATGCCATTTATTCAAATATTGGAATTGTAAATTATTATAATGGTGGCCAGACTTATTATTTCACAAAGATTGAACATGAACCACTTTATAAAGAGACAGATTATGCTATAATACGTAATCATATTTATAATATAACCCTTAATTCAATTACAGGTCTCGGAACTCCAGTTCCTAATCCTGCAGATCCAGATGATGATGATGATGATCCATCTACTCCAGATCCAACCCCAGACCCAACAGATCCTTATTATCCAGACCCAGATGATCCAAATGGTCCAGATAATCCAGATGTTCCAACAGATCCAACAGATCCAGACCAACCAATCATCCCAGAGAAGCCAACAGACAATCATAGTGCGATCTCTGCAACAGTTCAGATTCTCAAGTATCGCGTAGTTAGCCAAAGCGTTGACTTGAAGTAACAATAAACAAATCAATCTCAAGGGGCGCACCAGCGCATCGGCAGATGCGCCCCTTTAAATAAAAAACAAAAACAAAAAACGATATGTCTTTTTGCAAGATAATAAAAAAGCTGGCATATTCCGCAACAATGCTTGTTACGGCATTGGCAACTACCTCATGCGACCAAGTGCTCGACAACGGATATGGCGACTGTACCGTTAGATACTATATCGACTTCCAGTACGACTACAACGTGATGGAGGTAGACGCATTTGCTAAACAGGTGAAGAGCGTGGCTGTATATGCTTTCGATGAAAACGGCAAACTGGCATACCAACAGACAGACGAGGGAGCACATCTGGCTCTCGATGGATATAAGATGCAAGTGGCATGGTGCCCAACAGACTATACTGTAGTGGCATGGTGCGGAATGGCTGGCAACACAACATTCTCGCTGCCGCAGACCATCATAGGAGAAACAACGCTCGAACAACTGAAATGCCGAATGCAACGCTCTGCCACTAACGAGGTGGGCGAGCTGATGGCACTCTTCCACGGCATGGAAACAAATCCATTGCCAGTAAACCCAGAAGACAAACTGAACCCTACGGTAGTGATGCCGCTTGTAAAAAACACCAATACCATAAGGATAGTGCTGCAAGACCAAGGTGGAGAACCAATAAAGGCAGACCAGTTTGAATTTACAATAACCGAAGACAACGGGCTTATGGCGCACGACAACCAGTTGCTGCCAGACGATGCTCTCACCTACAGGCCTTTCCACACATTGCAAGGCAGCGTAGATATGACAGAGACAACCACGAAAGCATCGTCCGACAACAACACAGCCAATGTGGTTATTGCAGATTTGTCGATGGGTAGGATAATGGCAGACAAGCAGCCACGCCTGAAAGTGAGAAACAGAGAGACAGGCGAAACAGTGTTCAGCATACCATTAAGAGACTATCTACTGCTGGTGAAGAGTCATTACAAGACCCACTGGACTGACCAGGAGTATCTTGACCGTCAAGACGAATACAACATGACCTTCTTCCTCGACGACGACAGCAAGTGGCTTTCTGCCTATATACTGATTAACAGTTGGCGAGTGGTTTTGCAGGATGCAGACCTTTAGAGTTAGGAGTTAGGAATTAGGAATTAGGAGTTAAGAGTTAGGACTGCGAAGCTGATGAGCGTAAGCGAACTAATTAGGAGTTGGAATTTCAAAGTAATTAGGCATTAATGCGTACAGTACTGATATTTGCAATGATATTGCTGCTTTTCTCTTGCTCGTCAGACGACGAACAGACACGCAGCAACAACGGTGTAGACTACTACACCGTACATATCGTACTGTCTACAGGCGGAAACGGATTTACACGCGCGACCCCAGATCATAATAATGGCAACGTTCAGGCAGATGAACAAGGCACACCTGCAGAGAATTATATAAATCCAGACGATGTTACGTTGCTGGTATATAAGAAAGATGGCAATAAAGAACTTATAGAACGTGCTATCCTGCATAAAGTAACACCAAGTGGAGAAACTGGTATATATGACGTAGAGGGGGTGCTTTGGAAGATACCTCTTGAATATAAAGATGTTGCTTCACAAGAATTCCAACTGATAGCCCTTTGCAACATCAACGGAATGCTTCAGTCTAATTTCAGCACCCTGCCTGAAAGCGACTATGACACATTGGACGAACTGATAGAGAATGTAACATTCAGCTATGATGCTGGATTTACCAAAGCACTTATAGAACAGGCAAACGAGACAGACGACAGCAAGCGTACGGCCCGCATTCCTATGTTCGGAGGCAAAGTGGCAAATCTGATACCACCTTCAGGCAGCAACACTGTAACACCTACAATAGAAATCGACGTGCTAAGAGCTTTGGCAAAGGTGGAAGTTGCCTACGAACTGCCATCGACAGACCCTCTTTATGGCGATTTCTATTTGGATAAGGTTACATTGACAAACTATATGACAAAGGGGCATCTTGCAGCATCAGCTCCTTTATATGATGATGGTAGCACCAAGCGCAATAGCAAGGATGATAGTAAAACAGATATCATCACTCCTAGCGTTGCAGGAGAAAATGCTACAGACCTTGTGTTTCAGTCTGTAAATAAGGCATTGGATGCAAACGGCAACTATCAGTTAGCTGTAAGCGGAGAGCGCACAGACCGCCATATCATGTTTGTGCCGGAATTTGACAACATGAGCAAAAGCGAGAATCCGCAGGCATACATGAAACTGCGTATGCGTACCAATAACTATGGAGGCAGCGGAGATGGCGGTGGTGTGGACGGTTGGCCTGAAGATGAAACGTTGATTTATTTTGCCGATTACAAAGACAAGGCATATAAAGACATAACAGGCAACGAATGGGACATCATACGCAACGACATCTACCGCTACTCGATTACTGGCATCAGCGAATCGGGCACGATGAACATTGTTGCTAACGTGCCATGGGTAATAGAAGAATCGACTTTGGGATGGAATTTGGACCCGCATGTTGATTACTTCAAACCGCGTAACGATACAAACGGTGAGGGCGGCGATAAAGAAGCGGTGTATTGTTTTATGCTAAACCCAAGATATGAGAGTGGTGGCAATGGCGACCACTTTGCGTTGAGGAATGCTTCCAGTACAGCATCGTTTGTGTTTAAGCTTTCAGCACCGGAGGGAGCTGTATGGAGGGTGCATCTGTCTAATACAGACTTTTTCAAATTACATGGAGGTGTTTGGACTGCCAGAGCAAGTGATAAGGAGTATTCTTTCGATGTTGTTACCCTTCACCCTTGGACTAAGGAGATTGACCCGGATACAGGAGTGCCATACGCTCCGGAGGTCTTTGACCGTGCACTTACAGACTGGGGCAAGATATGGGAGGTGACAGGTGGCCCAGAAACAGATATATATATCACTGTTACAACTGATGGCGTAAATGAGCGTGAGGTGGTTATCAATCCGCCAAACCATAAAAACATTAAAGGAGAACTTGTCGGTAAATATAAAGATGGCAGACGCTGGCCCGGCACAGACACTCGAGTGCGCATGAAGCAGTTGAGAGCAAAATATGGCGAGGGCTATTACGAATGGGGCGACCAGTATAAGCAATAAAGATATAAAAGAAAGAAATGATTAGCAGGATATATAACGTATATACTTATGTCTGTTTGGCTATAGTTGCTATGGCTGCATTGGCATCGTGCTCGGAAGACGATTTTGTCGTTTCCGAACAACAGTATCATAATGCAGTATTGATAAAATGCGCCGTGGCAGACTATATTACAGAGGAAAGTGATATGACACGCGGGGTGACTCGTGGCATGAAATATGATGACAACATGATAACCAAGCTTGACCTGCTGATATTTGAAACGCAAGGTAGCAATCAGAATGGTTTGCTAAAGCATCTTACGACAGAGATATCAGAAACCGGTGTGTACACATGGGATATAACGGGGCAGATGCCTAAAGACTATCTTAAAAACGAAAATGTGGCTATATATCTTATTGCCAACTACTATCCTAAGGACCATGGCGACAAGAAAATAACGGATTTCAATCCATCTAATGCCGATACATTTTTTGCTGTATCCTCTACAGACCCATTCCCCCCAGGAGAAATGCTTAATCATGGTATTGTCATGTCGCAAGTAATGGAGGGGGAAAAAAACTACAACACCGATGGCAATAACAATCTGATAATGAATTTCAACAACCTTGAGCGTGTAATGGCCAAGGCGGAGTTTTTTGTGGCAGATGAAAATACTCAAAATAAATTACAAGCCAGCGAAACTACAGTTACAGGCTTAAAAAACATTGGTACTGGTACAATTGAGTATACAGACAACAAAGGAACAGAAATTAGCAAATCGCTAAACATATATCAACCTGCAACTAAATATGCAGAAGCAAACGATAATAGTTTTATTAAATACACAATTACTCCTGAAAAATATTTTACACCTAATAAACTTTCTTTCTATGCTGCTCGTAGAGGTACCAATGGAGGTAAATTTGATATTAAGATAAAAAGAGGCGATGTTACAAAAGAAATAACAACGAGTTTTATACCAGAAAGGTATAATAATGATAAGATATCTGTTAAAATTTCTGAATATGAACAGAAAAGTGGTCAGAGTGGTAAATATTCTGAATCAAATGGCAACTTAGATAGCTTTAAGGATAGTGAGACAGCAGAATTAGGCTTTACAGTTAGTAATGAAGGTAATTATGTGTTGTCTTTTAAATCTGCCACAATAAGAGATGATGCAAAGGCTAAGTTTGAAATAAAAAATGGTAATTCCGAAACGTCGTTATATACCGAGACTTTTGACCTTCCAAACACATCAGATTGGCAAAAATATATAACAAAAATAGGAAGTAAATCTACAGGGTTAAGTAGTGGTGACTATAAAATAGTAATTACGTTTTATAGTTCAAGTGGGAATTATACAGCAAACATAAAAGACATAGAATTACGTAAAGAAGATGATTCAGATAGTATGGATGGCGATAAAGATGCCGGAACCGAAATATCTTTTGCTGAGTTTGATGTGAATGAAATATCCGGAAGTACAGATCCTATAGAAATTTATTTTTATGTTTATAATTTAGATACAAATAAACAAATCTATCTTGGAGATGTTGCCATAACAGGAATGGTTACGACTACTTCTGAAATTAAGGAATACAAAGTCCAAAACTATACCAAAGGCTATACTTTGTTTAATATTGGCGATGTAGATAAAAGCACAACGACAGAAATTTATAATAAGGCAGAAGACAAATATGAAAATACGGATTTTACTTTGATGACCAATCATCCAGAATCTTTAATAGATGCAGAAAACAACAGTTTCGCATTCTATTTCTATCCGAACTATTGGTTTGATAGCAATAAAAACATGGCGAGAGAAGAACCTATAATACCGAATAGGCAGACTCATGTACTGGTGAGAGCAACGTATGGAGAAAAGGAATATTTTTATAAAGTACCGGTAAACTTCCGTCTGCCGAAATATAGCGATGCTCATCAAAGCACCGACCATTTCAACAGCAAGATAGATGATATTTGCGACAGAATAAACTATACAGATGGGGCTGACAACTCTGAATTGGCAACGGAAATGTGTGAATATATAATTAATTATTTATACTATACATACGAGACGTGTTCTGAAACTAACAGAACGAAACTACAGGTTGCATGTAATGAACTTATAAAAATAGCTGTGAAGGCAGGAAATGCTAAAGACGCTAAAACTGCAGTAAAAGCCTGGATTGGAGGAAGCGATATATACAATGTATTTAAGGAAAAGAACATTACCGAAGCCGAGCGCCTCTGCCGCATACAGCGCAACCACCACTATAAGATAACGGTGAACATCGACAAACCAGGCGGAGAAACACTCGACGAGGCTGTATATATTATGCCGGCACCATATGGAGATATAACGGCAAGACCAGAATTTTAAGAAAGATAATCGGGATGAAACAATATATAACGACAGTTTTCACAATGCTCTGCATGCTGATGATGACGGCATGCAGCGAGCATATAGAGACGGACGATTGGCAGACAACAACCGGACAGGAAGGCAATGTAAAACTTGTTGTGGGCTTGGATGCAATCTTGCCTACAACACGAACATTCACTGATTCGGAAATATCGATAGATGTTATTCAGTCATATTGGCTCTTGTTTTATAAAAAAGAGGAAGACGGCACGTATAAGCTCGTTAAAAAACAAAATGGTACAGCCAACACTGCGCTGAAAGTAGAAACGACAGTTTCGCTTGACCCAGGGACATATCATGCATACGTTGTAGCAAACATTGATGATAGTAAGATTCCTGCTGATGGCACCGAAGAATCTGCTCTTTTCAATATTCAGTTGGACTGGGATAATGATGACATAAGCAAGAATCAGACAATGTTCGGCTTCTTTACCAAGGCAGAAGATACTCCAGGCAATGACTTAGTGACCGACCTTGATAATGATATAGACAAGGCAGTAAACCAATACGGCTTGCATAAAGTAAATCCAACGGATTATACAGCGCCAGAAATAGAAATCGAAAGCACTACTATTCAGGCAAAACTCACAGCCAAGCTATATCGCATGGCGGCCATGGTGTCGCTTCATTTTGACACATGGGACTTGTATCCAGGTGTAAAACTGACACTGCAATCTGTCAAACTCTATAATATCCCCAATAAATATTATCTGTGGGAAGAGTCTGCGGCTAAAGGAGCAGATGAAGTGGAGACAGATGAGGTTAATAGCGATATCGGGTTTGAAATAGAGCATCAATATGATTCGGGAGCAGCCTTACATGGCAATACTAAGAACATATATACCCTGAACAAGTATTTTTACTTGCCGGAAAACCGCCAAGGTATAATAGAAACAATGACATCGCTTGACGATAAAAAGGTTGGTACAGACACCAAAGAATATGCTACGTATATAGAGGTGGTGGCTAAGCACGAGATAAATGGCACCAATGCACGCACGGTGACCTATCGCTATGCTTTGGGTGAGGATTCTTATGGCAACAACAACGAGATTGTATATAACAATTACAATGTAACTCGTAACCGCCATTATAAAGTATATCTCACCTTGAAAGGTTATGGCTTGAGCAGTGCCGCTACATGGCGTACAGAATTGGGTTCAGAAACATTTACTCCGTTCGTAGAAATAACGGGAAGCAAGATCAGGCTGGTGGACTATAACGGCAAAACCGTTAATGCCACATCATGGAGTGTAGAAAACACAAACGATTGGCTGCATTTGAGAAAGACGGCAAAGATAGATAAAACTAATGATAAGGATGGTGACAATCTGAAAAGAGCTGTGGGCATAAGCGACGGAACAGGTAATGTGGAATTTTACTATCATGCACTTATTAAAGCTCATAAAGATAATCAGACTTTTTACGCAGATACAGATCTTTCAGGAACTATAACTCTGAAATATAAAATTACTACTGATGTGGAAGAGGTAACAAAGACTATTGATTTAAAACGGTTCGGTTTGACTCAATATAACTTTGGCAGTAGTTGGATAGTTCCAAATTTACAATATATTGAGCCATCAGGCAGTGGAAAAGAACCTGTTTATTATAATGTATGTGTAGACGAAAACCCATGGATAAATAATAATGAGTATAAATTTACTCTGTATAATGGCATTAAAAATCTTGATGATATGACTGTTTTTACTAACAACATGCAATTGAGATGGTTTGGACCATACAGAGAGAAAAGAAAAGATTATGATGCAGATAAGGGCGAGGTTACATTCACTTTTTACTCCGATGCCCGCCTAAATGGATATTATACTTTTGACATCTCTGTACCTGGGTATATGCCAATGCCTGTAACAATACTTAAGAATGCTCCTTTAACGATTAGTGGTATTGTTGCTGATGCAAAATTTAAAGATAAAAATATAACCGACGGCGTATTTACATTGACTCCGGGATCTTCCTATCAATATGGAAATACGGATAGTCCTCAGACGCCGACCATAAATAATGCAAAGACGCCTTATCATTTTCAGATAAAGGACACTGATACGTATATAGAGTTTACAATTAACCAGAAGCAAACGCTGAATGTTGTAGGCAGGGGGCGATATGAAAGTGGTAATGGCTATGAAATATTGAAGGTGGTAGATGGCACAGAGACATCTATTCAGAAAGTTTCGATGCCGCCGTCTAATCATATCCGTAATTACACAACAACACTTGCCGCAGGAACATATAGGATTAAAAAAACATCTGGAGAAATCTATCTGTATTATCTGGCACTCAACTAATTTCTCCCCCGCAAGCGCGGGGGATTTCTTTTATTTATGGGGTGACGATGAAGACCATCATTATGATGTTTTGGCTTGCCCTAGGGTGTTTGATTTTTTAAATCACGATTTCTCCTACATCCTACATTTTTGCATGTAACGCACTGTGCCATAGTTTGTTTAGTGCAGTGTATGAGGATTTCAATCCTACATTTTTTGCCCGTTTTTTGCCCGTTTTTGGGAATTTTAACAATTTCAGGTAGTAAAAAATGGCAATTCTAAACCGCCCTTTCAGAATCCTAAAACGCCCTTTTACACCTGCTAAGTGGGCCACTTAGCAGTGTTAATCGTGCCGCTTTTGATTGCTGTTTTTTGTCTAGGGATTTTGGGATTTGAAGGATTTCTTGTTTTTTTTGTCTAGGGATTTTAGGATTTGGAGGATTATATTTGAATAGATATAGACTTTAATTCATATAAACGCTCGACTTAGCTTGGATACTTTGAAAGTGTGTCTGGTATTACCCAATCCCACTCAAATCAACTTTATAATAAGTTGGTGCTGTGATGTTTTTTTCAAGGAACATAATCATATAGATTGGGGCGTAAAGAATGTTGCCTATCTGCTTTAGGTTGTCATTGTTGAAGACTATTGCCTCAGGAAGGTGGTATTCGGCGCAATCCATGATGTTTGACAAGGCGCGATGTGTCTCGTAGTCTTTACCTGATTTTACTTCGATAGGCAGCACTTTTCCATTGTGCTCTATGACAAAATCCAGTTCTCCACGCTTCTTGTTGTTATAATAATATGGTTCAAAGCCGTGTGCAACGAGTTCTTGTGCAACGGCATTCTCATAGACAGACCCGAAGTTGATGTCTTTGTCTCCGTTGATGATACGCAACTGTATGCCGTCTGCGTATTGGGCTGCAAGCAAACCAATATCGTTCAGGAATAATTTGAAAAGGTTGCGTGAGCGAGACAGCAACAGAGGGGTCTTGGGTTCTTCTATGTTGTATGTAGGTATGGCTACACCAGCGTTTTTCAACCAGAGAAAACTGTTTTGGTATCTTTCAAACTTGGCGTTTTCGTTGAGGCGTTTTAATATGAAACGCTTGTTCTTGGCATTTAGTTCTGGAGCAATGAGATTAAAAATGTCTTCTATATAGAGTTTGTTGTTTGGGTCGTATTGTGAAATATCACGTTTGTACAGTTGGAGTATGTTATGCTGCTCGGTCATGACCTGCATAAGATTATTGCTTTGGATATATTTGCTTACAGCAGCCGGCATTCCTCCTACAACAAGATATAGCCTGAACAGTTCCATCATCTTGGAGTGGATAAGTTCATCGACGGCAGTTTTGTTTGTCCAGGCATTACGCAATGACTGCATGACATTTTCGTTGACACCAACGCAACCTATAAATTCTTCGAAGTCGAGAGGGTACATTTCTTTTATTCCCATATAGCCAACAGGTTCTGAGCGCAGGTCCTTCAGCTCTACGCCCAATAGCGACCCACTAAGGATATAGCGGTATGAACCTTCGTCAACTAAAAATTTTATAGCGGTAACTGCCTCTGGACATTTTTGTACCTCATCAAAAAATATAAGTGTTTCACCTTTAATCAATGGTTTTTGGGTAATGGCAGAAAGGCGGAGAATAATGTCTTCGCTGCTATTGGCTCCATTGAATATCTTTATGGCTTCAGGATTTTCAATAAAGTTTATCTCTATAAAACTTTTAAACGACTTGCCGAATTGTCGTATGGAGTATGTCTTGCCTATCTGGCGGGCTCCAGTGACAAGAAGGGCATTACGAGAAGTCTTATAATAGTTGCAAATATAGTTGTCAATCTTTCGTTTCAGCATATTGTTCTCCTCTGTTATTTATAGGTTTTTCCACTTTTCCAAGCTTAAAATGGAGAAAATTTCCACTTTTCCAATGCAAAAATAGGGTATTTCTGCCGTTTTTCCAAGACTTTTTCCGTGTTTTTTGCCGTTTTTCCAAGATTTTAATGAGCGATGAGCGAAGTCTGTCTTTGTGTCTAAGGATAATATTTGTTTTTGTGTCTAAGGATTTTGGGATTTAAGGGATTATTATTTGTCTTTCTGTCCAAGAAACAAATAGGGGCAGATACGCTGATCTGCCCCTACAAAAAATCCCTAAATCCTTCTTTTATCCTTAGAATAAAAATTATGTCAAAACAGAATCCTTTAATCCTTCTATCCTTAGAACAAAAATCTGTCTCTATGTCAAAACAAATCCTTAGAATTTACCCTAAGGTCTATGCGGTTTGCGGCCCACTTTCATGCGGTCGAAGCCCTCGCCATATACACCGATTACTGCACTCTGGCTTACAAAGGCATGAGGGTCTATCTCGTTGATAAGTTGGAAGATGGCGCTTGCCTCACGCTTCTTGGCAAGCACGAAGAGCATCTTAACCTCGTTGCCTGAGTAGAAGCCCTGACCGTTGATGATGGTACAGCCGCGGCGCGGATATTCGCCGATGCGCTTGCCTATCTCCTCATACTTCTCGGAGATGATGAAGAACTGCACCGAACGTTGCATAGAGTTGACTACCTGGTCGATACAGAATGCCACGATGTAGAGTACCACATAACCGTAGAGCACTTTTTCGAAGTCCTTGAAAACGAAATAGCTCGATGTGATGATGAACAAGTCGCACAGCAGGATGACACGGCCAAGCGATATGTCGCGATACTTGTTGATGATGGCTGCAATGATGTCAGTTCCGCCAGTGCTGCCGTTGGCAGAAAGTCCGAGTCCGACACCGCATCCGCAGAACACCGAGCCGATGATGGTGGCCATAAACGGTTGGTCGGCAAGCAGTCGGCCCTGATAGAAATACTGGCAAACGGAGATGGCGCACGTCAGCGTTACAACGGCAAAGATTGTCTTTGCGCAGAACTTCAGTCCCATGATTTTGAGGGCGAAGAGCAGCAGCACGGCGTTGATGGCGAAGTAAGACAACTGTACGGGGAAGTCGGTAACCCAGTAGATGAGTGATGAAATACCAGACACGCCTCCAAGCACAATCTCATTGGGCAACAGGAACACTGACCATCCGATGCTATAGGAAATCATACCGATGGTAATCATCAGGTAGTCGCGCAATTCTGCCATTAATGATTTTCTTGAAATCTTAATCTTGTTCATAGCATTATGTTTAATTTGGACACAAAAGTAATCTTTTTAATGAAGAATGAAGAATGAAGAATGAAAAATTTGCTACCGCGATTAAGTTTTTTTCAGTGAAGACGGGTTGATGAGCAAAGAAGGATAATGAAAAATGAAGTTTTTTTTCAGCAAGTCATTAATTGTGGGCATTCTTTTGTGGTTTTGTTGCCCTAAATTCGTAACTTTGCAGAGATTAAGTGATTTGAAAATGAAGAAACTATATATAGAGACATACGGATGCCAGATGAACGTTGCCGACTCGGAAGTGGTGGCTTCGATAATGAAGATGGCAGACTATGTGGTGTGTGAAAGCATTGATGAGGCAGATGCCGTGTTCCTGAACACCTGTTCGGTGCGCGACAATGCCGAACAGAAGATATTGAGTCGCCTGGAGGCGCTGAATGCGTTGAGGAAGAAAAGGGGAAGCCTGATTATCGGTGTGCTGGGATGTATGGCAGAGCGCGTGCAGCGCGATTTGCTTGATAATCATCATGCCGACCTTGTGGCAGGACCTGACTCCTATCTCGCTCTGCCCGAACTGATAGCTCAGGCTGAGGCAGGACATAAGGCGATGAATGTTGAACTGTCAACCACAGAAACCTATCGCGATGTTGTGCCGCAGCGCATCTGCGGAGCGAAGATTGGCGGTTTCGTGAGCATCATGCGTGGTTGCAACAACTTCTGCCACTACTGCATCGTGCCTTACACTCGTGGGCGTGAACGCAGTCGTGACGTGGAGAGCATACTTAGAGAGGTGAAAGACCTGTGCGACCGTGGTTTTAAGGAAGTGACACTGCTTGGACAGAATGTGAATAGTTATGCAACCAACTCGTCAACTGAAAACCATACTGGTTTCCCAGAGCTCTTGCGTCTCGTGGCGCGCACGGTGCCGGAGATGAGAGTGCGCTTCACCACCTCGCATCCTAAGGATATGAGTGATGAGACGCTGCGCGTGATAGCTGAGGAGCCCAACGTGTGCAAGCATATTCACCTACCGGTGCAGAGCGGAAGCAACAGGATATTGCACCTGATGAACCGCAAATACACCCGCGAGTGGTATCTGGACCGCGTGGCTGCCATACGTCGCATCATACCGGAGTGCGCCATAAGCACCGACATCTTCGTGGGCTATCACAGTGAGACGGAAGAAGACCACCAGGAGTCGCTGTCGCTGATGCGCGAGGTGAGCTACGACAGTGCGTTCATGTTTAAATACTCAGAGCGCCCTGGCACATACGCATCAAAGCATCTGCCCGATGATGTGGCAGAGGACGAGAAGATACGTCGCCTGAACGAGATGATACAGTTGCAGACGGAACTGTCGGCTGCTGCCAACAAGCGCGATGAGGGCAAGACATTCGACGTGCTGGTTGAGGGCTTCAGCAAGCGCAGTCGCGAGCAGTTATGCGGTCGTACCAGTCAGAACAAGATGGTAGTGTTCGACAAGGGCAACCACCATGTGGGTGATATCGTGAAGGTGAGAATCACTGGCAGCACCAGTGCTACGCTCTTTGGAGAAGAGTGTTTACTCTAGGGATTTCTTGGTTTCTTTATCTAAGGATTCTGGGATTTAAGGGATTTTCTTGGTTTCTTTATCTAAGGATTCTGGGATTTAAGGGATTTCTTGGTTTCTTTATCTAAGGATTCTGGGATTTAAGGGATTCTTGATTTAAATATTAATATGGACAGAAAATATACTTATAAAATACTTGGATGCATATATGAGGTTTATAACCAATTAGGTCCAGGACTTTTAGAAAGCATATACGAAGCAGCAATGATAAAGGAATTGCGAGATAATGGATTTGATGTTAAAAGTCAAGTTCAAATACCCGTATATTATAAAGGTGTTGCTATTTGTCCTGACCTTAGACTGGATATTATTGTTGACAATAAACTTATATTGGAACTGAAATCTGTGGTTGAATATCGTAAACTCTTTGAAAAGCAGCTATATACCTATTTAAGACTTACTAATTGCGAAATGGGGTATGTGGTTAATTTTAATACAGATGATATAGTCAATGACATACATGCAGTAGTAAACACCCATTATAAAAATCCATAAAATATATCAAATGATTAAATAACTATCAAAATAAATAAGTTTCAAGGAATAATAAATCCTTAAAATCCCAAAATCCTTAGAATAAACAATAATCCTAAGAAAAGTATAAAAATAAAATAATCCATAGAATAGATGAAAGAATTTCTAAATATCCTGCGCCGATTCATACCGCCATACAAGAAATACCTTGTACTGTCGGTGGTGTTCAACATACTCTCGGCAGTACTCAACATATTCTCTTTCGCCGCATTGATACCAATCTTGCAGATACTGTTCCAGACAGGTGAGGCAGAAACGGCAACAAGGATGATGGCTCTGAGTGAGGGCGACATCAAGGATGTGCTGATGAACAACCTCAACTACTACGTCAGCGAACTGATAGCAGAGACGGGACAGACCACAACGCTGTTGCTGATTGGTGTGTTCCTGGCGGTAATGACATTCCTGAAAACAGGAGCCTACTTCCTTTCGTCGGCAACTATCATCCCTATCCGAACAGGTGTGGTGCGCGACATACGCAACCAGATTTACCAGAAGATAACATCTCTGCCGCTGGCATTCTTCAGTGAGGAGCGCAAGGGCGACATCATTGCACGCATGAGCGGTGATGTGCAGGAGGTGGAAAACTCAATCATGTCGTCGCTCGATATGCTGTTCAAGAATCCGATACTCATTATTGCATATTTCTCTACACTGCTCTTCATCAGTTGGGAACTGACGCTTTTCACCATTATCATAGTGCCTATAATGGGATGGGTGATGGGCATCGTTGGAAGAAAACTGAAGCAGCGCTCTATCAAGGCACAAGAACTATGGAGCGACACAATGAGTCAGGTGGAGGAAACACTGGGCGGACTGCGCATCATCAAGGCTTTCTGTGCCGAGGACAAGATGAACAAGCGCTTCGACAACATCAACAGTGACTACCGCAACAACCTGATGAAGGTAAACATACGCCAGTCGATGGCACACCCGATGAGCGAGTTCTTGGGTACGGTGATGATTGTCATCGTGCTGTGGTTCGGAGGAATACTGGTGCTCAACAACTCGACACTCTCTGGACCAACATTCATCTACTACATGGTGATACTCTACAGTATCATTCAGCCGCTGAAAGACTTCTCTAAAGCTGGCTACAATATACCTAAGGGTCTGGCGTCGATGGAGCGCATAGACAAGATATTGCAAGCAGAGAACGTCATCAAGGAGAAAAATAATCCGAAACATATCAGCGAGTTCTGCGAGAAGATAGAGTTCCGCAACGTGTCGTTCAAATACGACCAGAAGTGGATTCTGCGCAATATCAACCTCACCATCGAGAAGGGCAAGACCATTGCGTTGGTGGGACAGAGCGGTGGCGGTAAATCGACATTGGTTGATTTGATACCACGCTACTACGACGTACAGGAAGGCGAGATACTCATCGACGGAATCAACATCCGCGACCTTGGCATCCGCGACCTGCGCCAACTAATAGGCAACGTAAACCAGGAGGCGATACTCTTCAACGACTCCTTCCGCAATAATATTGCCTTTGGTGTGGAGAATGCTACACAGGAGCAGATTGACAACGCTGCCCGCATAGCTAATGCCTATGACTTTATCATGCAAACAGAGAAGGGCTTCGACACATGTGTGGGCGACAGAGGTAGCAGACTGTCGGGCGGTCAGCGTCAGCGCGTGAGCATTGCCAGAGCCATACTGAAGAATCCGCCGATACTTATCCTCGATGAGGCAACATCGGCTCTTGACACTGAGAGCGAGCGACTGGTGCAGGATGCGCTGGAGCGACTGATGAAGACGCGCACCACCGTGGCCATTGCCCACCGCCTGTCAACCATCAAGAGTGCCGACGAGATTTGCGTGTTGCATGAGGGCGAGATAGTGGAGCGTGGCACTCACGACCAGCTTGTGGCTATTGATGGATATTATAAGAAGTTGAATGATATGCAGAAGTGAAACCTCTCCCCCGACCCCTCTCCGAAAGAGATGGGAGAAAAATATGAAAGAATGAGACAGCGAGTGTTATATTTGATAAAGTTCTACCTGTTGACGGTGCTGATATTCATCATCGCCAAGGTGGTGTTCATGGTTTGCAACGCCACCGACCACCCGTTTGCGGCTGGCGATGTGGCAGATGTCATCAGCAGCGGACTCTCGCTCGATCTCTCAACAGCGCTATACCTTATCATTATACCCTTTCTTGCAACAATGGTTTCCGTATGGTGGCAAGGTAAGGTATTGCTTAACGTACTAAGAATCTACTATCTGATAATTGCCATAGCCTTGGCGTTGGCCTTTGTTGCCGATACCAGTTTGTATCCCTTCTGGGGCTTTAAGCTTAACGCCTCGGTGATGCAGTATCTGGAGCAGCCCGAGGGAATAACAGCAAGTGTATCGTGGAGCTATCTGCTGATAAGGCTGTTGCTGATAGTGGTCGTGGCATTAGTAATCTGCAAACTCTATTCTTATCTATTGCCAGGCAAAAAGGGCAACAGAAGGATTACAGAGACGATTGTTTATGTAGTGATGATGTCGCTGATGGTTATCGGCATCAGGGGCGGACTGGGTGAATCGACAACGAACATCGGGCAGGTGTTCTTCTCGCAGAACCAGTTTCTCAACCATTCTGCTGTCAATCCCGTGTTCAGTTTCCTTTCTTCGTTCGGCCATACCAGTGATGAGGTGGAGGGATACGACTTCTTTGACGCCGACGAATGTGAAAGGATAATAGAAGGGGCATACACAACGGAGAGCATCGACTGTGACACTCTGCTGACCACCGACAGGCCCAATGTGGTGGTGATACTGCTGGAGAGTTGTGGAGCGGTGTTTACAGAACTGGGCGGTAGGACCGACATTATGCCAAACCTGAACGGTCTGTCAAAGGAGGGAGTGTTCTTCACCCGCTGCTATGCCAACTCATGGCGCACCGACCGCGGCACGCTCTGTACGTTGAGCGGTTACCCGTCGTTCCCTGCTTCGTCGGTTATGAAGATGCCAGAGAAGAGCCGCACCATGCCGTCGATAGCAAAGACATTGCAGGCTGAAGGGTATTCAACTACTTATCTCTATGGTGGCGACATCAACTTCACCAATATGAAAGGCTATCTTATAGGAACGGGGTGGCAGCGCCTGATAAGTATGGACGACTATAGCAGTGAGGAACGCAAGACGGCACAGTGGGGCGTGCGCGACGACATCACCTTCGGTACGCTGACATCGCTTATAGAAACGGCAGATAAAAGCAAACCGTTCCTCATAGGCTACTCAACGCTGTCGAGTCATGAACCGTGGGATGTGCCGCTGCAGAAACTCGACAACAAGATAGAGAATGCCTTCTGCTATCTTGACCAGTGCATAGGCGATTTCATAAGCAAGCTGAAAGCATCGGAGGCTTGGGACAACACACTTGTGATACTTCTGCCAGACCACAGCATTTCGCATAAAGGCATGGACAACACCAATCCTCTGAAGAATCAGATACCGATGCTTTGGTTGGGTGGGGTAGTGAAGGAACCGCGCCGCATAGAGACGATATGCAATCAGACCGATCTTGCAGCCACGTTGCTGGGACAGATGCACCTGCCGCACGATGATTTCCAGTTCAGTCGCGACGTGTTGAGCAAGACCTACCGGAAACCGTTTGCCGTTCATAATTATAACAATGCGCAACTGATGATTGACTCAACAGGATATATCCTCTACGACTTTGATGCCTCGATGTTCATAGTGGAGAAGAGCAACGAGTCGGAAAGGATGGAACGCCTGAACAAGGCCATTCTGCAAGTAACAGCAACAGACCTAAAACAACGATGACAATGGACAAAGTATTATATTATATCATCTATCCCATATTCTATCTCGTATCGCTTCTGCCGCTGCGGGTATTATATGTATTTTCAGATATTCAGTTTTTTATAGTATATAGTATTGTGGGCTACCGCAAGAAGGTGGTGCGCAAGAATCTAAGGAACAGTTTTCCTGACAAGAGCGAGAAGGAACTGCTGAAGATAGAGAAGGAGTTCTACCACTGGTTATGCGACTACTTCAATGAGACCGTAAAACTGTTGAGCATAAGCAAGAAGACATTGCTTAAGCACATCGAGTTCAGAAACGTGGAACAGATGGAACAATGCTTCAGTGAGGGACAGAACTGTGCCGCCATATTGGGCCACTACTGCAACTGGGAGTGGCTGTCGGCAACAGGACTCGCCTTCCGCCAGTATCCAGAGGCTGTGATGGGACTGATTTATCATCCGCTATACAACGATGCCTTCGACCGCCTGTTCATCGACATCCGTTCGGCACAGGGTGGCGTGTGCATTCCGAAGAAGGATATTCTCCGCTATCTGGTGACGTATAAGAAAGAGAAGAAGAACTATCTCTTTGGATATATCAGTGACCAGACTCCAAAGTGGAACAACATACATCTGTGGCTGCCGTTCCTCAATCAGGACACGCCGGTGTTTACCGGTGGCGAGCGTATCATGCGCAAGATGAACGATGCCGTGTTCTATGTAGAGATGCAGCGCCCTAAGCGAGGCAAGTATATCTGCACGTTCAAGCTCATCACGCGCGAGGCACCGTCGTTGCCGGAGCATGAGGTGACAACACGCTTCTTCAAGATGCTTGAGGAAACCATAAACAAGCAGCCGGTCTTCTATCTATGGACACACAACAGATGGAAACGTACGCGTGATGAGTTTGACAGGCGTTTTGGAAATACCGATTCGAAGACTAAGGATGCAGAACAGAAATGATATTCATTTGATTATTCTTTCAGAAGGATATATATGGAGAAAAAGGTAAGAAAATATGACTACCTGATAGTAGGCAGTGGTCTTTATGGAGCCACTTTTGCCTACTTTGCCAAATTGCATAATAAGAAATGCTTGGTAATAGACAAACGAAATCATCTTGGTGGCAATCTGTATTGCGAGCAGGTAGAAGGTATAAATGTTCATAAGTACGGAGCTCATATTTTCCATACAAACAACAAGAAGGTATGGCAATTTGTGAACAGTATAGTCGAGTTCAATAGATATACTAATTCTCCAGTTGCCAACTACAAAGGTGTTTTGTATAATCTGCCTTTTAATATGAATACTTTCAACAGGATGTGGGGAGTGGTTACTCCAGAAGAAGCCAGTGCAAAGATAGAGGAGCAACGCGCGGAAGCGTTGGCGCTGTTGGAGGCTAGTGGGACTAAAGAACCTCGCAATCTTGAAGAGCAAGCGCTGCTGCTTGTGGGTAGGGATATATATGAAATATTGATAAAGGGATATACCGAGAAGCAGTGGGGACGAAAGTGCAGTGAACTGCCTGCCTTTATTATTAAGAGATTGCCATTGCGTTTTGTTTTCGACAACAACTATTTCAACGACCGCTACCAAGGTATTCCAATAGGAGGGTATAATATTCTCATCAATGGCTTGCTTGATGGGATAGAAACAATGACCGATACAGATTTCTTTGATAATCGCAGTTATTGGGAAGAGCAGGCAGAAACAATTGTGTTTACTGGCAAGATAGACGAATTCTATGATTATCGCTTTGGTAAATTGCAATATCGCTCTGTATATTTCGAGCATAATATATACGACAAGAGTAATTATCAAGGCAATGCCGTAGTTAATTATACAGATAAGGATGTGTTGTTCACCAGAAGTATCGAACATAAGCATTTCGAATTGTTCGGACAAGAGGTAGACAAAAATCCCAAAACTGTTGTCAGCAGGGAGTACAGCACGGAATGGACAGAGGGCATAGAACCATACTATCCAATTAACGACGATTATAATAATGAACTGTATGAGAAATATCATGCTTTGGCTTCATTAGAAAAGAATGTGATTTTTGGTGGGCGATTGGCCGAGTATAAGTATTATGATATGGCGCCGATTGTTGAAAAAGTAATGTCAATATGGGAGTAGAATAATATGAGCAGATTATGTTATTTGACCAGAAACTATAGAAATGTTGATACTTCTGGTAACAAGGCAAAGACAGATAATGAAGATACATTAGAATTGATGGGTGCAGTCAATTTAGGATTAAAGCGCACATACTATACAAGTAAGGTGCTTACTTTCTTTCTTGACCTGTCGGGTGTAATCAAGTATCTTTTTTCTATAAGAAAAGGTGATGTTGTGCTGCTACAATATCCTGTAAAGAAATACTTTTCTTTTCTTTGCAACTATGCCCATTTGCGCAAAGCCAAAACCGTTGCTTTGATTCACGATTTGGGTTCATTCAGACGAAAGAAGTTGACAGTAGAGAAAGAGATATCAAGGTTAATGCATGCTGATTATGTTATTGCTTCAAACTCTATAATGAGAGACTGGCTTGTTAGCAACGGATACAGCAATCCAACAGGACAATTAGGATTGTTTGACTATCGTTCAAAGTCTGCCGCCCAGTTGCATAATCAGACTAACGATAAACACAGGCTCGTTTATGCAGGAGCCTTAGCAATGCGCAAGAATTCGTTTCTTTTGCAAATGGCAGAATGTAAGCTTTCTTATGAATTGCATATATACGGTAATCGTAGCGGATTGTCGTCAATGAAGGATAACGATAATATCATATTCCATTCATTTACACCAGCTGATGAGTTTATTGAGAATGTAGAGGGTGATTTCGGACTTGTATGGGATGGTGATTCATTGGACAACTGTACCGGAAATTTTGGTGAATACTTGCGTTTTAACAGTCCTCATAAAGTTTCTTTCTATATTCGTGCAGGCTTGCCTATTATCATTTGGAAGCATGCTGCGGTTGCTTCTATAATAGAGAAGGAAGATATAGGATTTTGTATTGAAAGTCTTGAGGAACTTGATGAAAAACTATCTTCTATTACACCAACCAGAATGGCCGAATTGCGCAATAATGTTATGCGTGTAAGCGATAGATTAAGAAATGGAGATTTTCTCAAGACTGCTGTTACAAAAGCAATAGAAGCATTATAATCTGAACTTTCTATGCTCGAATTTGTATAATAGTTTGTTGGCAATCTTTACGGTGTTGCCGACATCCCATTTGCGTTTTCTTGCATAACTTCCTATGAGATACTCATACAAATCTTTGCGGTGAGTCAGTCTGACCATGTTGTTAAGGCATTCAGCGTCTGTTGGCATACCGTCACGGAATTGTGTTCTGTTGATGTCAATCATTGTCAGGTGCCCGTCTGCATACAGGAAGTTAGACAGGTTTAGGTCGCCGTGAAGTATTCCCTTGCTGTGCATCAGTAGAATATAGTCAGTAACCATCTCGGCTAAACTCTTGTCATAGTCTTTCACTTCCCTGAGAAGCAAGTGGCATTCTGTGCCTTCCGATTCTTCGCAGACAAAGTAGCCTATGGAGAACATACCCATGCTTTTATGCTCCATATACGCAATGCGCTGCGGTGTGGCTATGCCTAATTGTTTATACCTCTCTGCATATTCAAATGCTCTTTCAGCCTTTGATTTGCAAAAGAATGAATAAGCAATCTGTTGTATGAAGTTTACTTTCTTGTATTTTTTTACAATAAAGGTTCTATTGTCGTATGAGAATCTAACAATCTTATTTCGCTTGTCATAAATAACATCTCCTTCTCCAGAGTCAATCATAGAAGGGATTTTATTTATGAAATCTGAATATTTCAAGAAACTATTGTCGATAGTAATTCTCATAAGAATGATTCTGTATCTTTATGCTTTAACCTTGCGGAATAATCTTTTCCACGCATTCCGCTTGAAATCCCTTCTTACATCCTCTATCACATCGCGATAACTGCGCTCGGTGTCGAAGATTACCTCGCCGTGATATGATGGAGCCTTCAGCGGAGTCATGTAGTTGTCGCCGTACTGTGTTCTAAGCAGTTTGTCATATCCTGCAGGGGCAGGAACCTTCATTGTTTCGAAGTCCAGCCACACTGTTTCGTCGAAGATATGCCTGTCAAGTACAACATCATATCCGCTGAACGATATCTCTGCCACATTATCGCTTTGGTCGAAAGGAGTTTCTCTCAGCATGTCTTCTGCTTTGCGGAAGATGTTTGCCCATCCCAATTTGCAAACCTTATATTTACAGTATAGTTTTCTGAATATGAGTGTCAATCGTCCGGAATAGAGAATATTTGTATTCTTAGATTTCAGGAATCGTGTGGTCTTTCTTATTGCTTTTTTTGCGTTCTTACGCTTCTCTTCGTCTGTTGGTACGCCGTCCATTACAAAGATGTCAATGAATATGCCTTGGTTGAAAGGGTTGAAGCAGGCACTTGGTCTGATGCCTGTGGTGTTGCTGTTTCTCAGTTGTGCATGACCGGCAAAGTAGTCGGTCTCGGTATAAGCCGACTGCAACTTATATGGTTCTTTGAAACAGTCAGGAGCAATCTCTATGAGTCGGTCGTAGTCTGGTCGTGGCATGCACACATCAATATCGTCATCCCAAGGTATGAACCCCTTGTGGCGTACTGCGCCAAGCAGCGAACCGCCGTCAACCCAGCATCTCAGATTGTGTTCCTGGCATACCTTGAGCAACTGGTCAAGCAGGTCCATCTCCACTTGCCACACCTTTTTCATCTCATGCGAAACAAAGTAGTCGCCTCTGGTTTCGCCGTTGAGGTCAAATTTCATAGGTTACTGTCTTTATAAGATTTTTCCAAATCAAGATAATGGAAGTTGTGCTGGCGCTTGTCGGCATCTTTCGGAATGGTCATATAGTCGCCGTATTTGTTTTTCAAATACGTGTCATACTGCTCTACGCCTTTCACGTTCACGCCCTCGAAAATATAGTCCTTTGCCTTACCGAGAATACGCTTGTCCATTGCTCCACGTCGCCCGTCGTCATAGTCGGCAACGGTCATTGCCAATTCGTAGTCATACTTCTTCAGCAATGTCCTTATCTTCTTCTGCACGCCCTGAAGTGTATAAAACCTTCTGCATAGTAGCGGAATCCAGCTTGATGCTCCTTTGCCGTGCTTATATGGGTCGCGATGCAACAGGTAGAGCACCCGTTTCCAATATTCGTATCGTGCAAATTGCAACATGCGGTAAAAACCTTCCTGTGGAACGGCATCGATAGGAAAAACGTCTATATATATGCCTCCAAGATACTTCAGGTGCATGCGTTCTATGAGTGTTGTCGATGCGTCTTGAATCTTTGCAAACGGCAAAGGATAAGTGTCATCAGTCTCTGCCGCCACCACTTCGTATGGCTGTGGCATCCACTCGGCGGCATGCTCCATCAGTTTGTCGTAGTCTGGTCGTGGCATTGCGATGTCGAGGTCGTCATCCCAAGGTATGAATCCCTTGTGGCGTATTGCTCCGAGCATTGTTCCTGCCCAGATGTAGTAGCGCAGGTTATGCTCCTTGCACACCTTGTCAACAGCGAGTAATATATTTAAGATTTTGCTGTGGACTTTCTCAACATCGTATTCTGCCATGTTCGTTGTTTAATATAATTCTGCTGGTATCAACTCCTTTGCTCGTTCAAAATCTTCAGGAGTGTCCAGTTCTATAGAGAAACAGTCTGTAGTGTCAACCACCTTGAACGAGTGTCCTTGTTCTATCAGTCGCTCGAAAGCCCTTTCGTAGAAAATGTTTATCAGTCCTTCCTTCTCTATCATCAAGTTCAGCTCGTCGCAGAGTGCGTTCATGTAGTCGGCGGTCATCTTCTCGATACCCACGCTCTCTCCAATGGCATCTGTCGGGTTGCAGGTCTTGTTTAGTTCTGTTATGCGTCCGTCGGCATCAACAATCACCTTTATCTCCTCCTCGCCCAGTTCATGTCGCTGTACGGCAAGAGCCGGTTCCTGTTGTTGTCCTATTCGCTTTACTGCCTCAGGGTCGCATAGTATGTCGCTGTCCATGAGCAATACGTCCTGACCTTTTACCACCTTGCTTGCCATCCACAGCGAGTAGATGTTGTTGTTGTTCTCATAGTCGGCATTGTCCAGGAATGTAATCTTCACATCAGGATAATGCTCGTTGAGATATTCGCGAATCATGTTTGCGCGATACCCCGTAACAACAACCAGTTCGCTGCATCCTGCATCCTTTGTCATTGCATCGGCAATGCGCTCCAGCAGAGTGCGGTTGCCCACCTTCAGCAAGCACTTGGGGCGTTCGTCGGTCAGCGGGCGCAGTCTCTTTGCCATTCCGGCAGCCAGTATCACTCCAATCATCTTGCGTTGGCAATTTTCAGTATCACGTCACAAACCTTGCGGTTCTGCTCAGCTCTTCCCAGTGTGATGCGCATGTGTGTGTCGATGCCCGGCTCGTTCATGAACTTCACCTTGTAGCTCTCGTTTGCGAACTCAGCCTGCAAAGCCTCTTTCAGTTCGATAGGATATTTGATGAGTATGAAGTTGGCACGACTTTCGTAAACCTTGAAACCTTCCAGCGGACCCACCTCATTGGTGTACATGTCGCGTCCCTGCTGCATCACATCGGCTATCTTGCGATAGTGGTCGTCGCTCTTCAGTGCTGCTATTGCCACTTCTTCTGAAAGACGGTCATAGCCGAGATACATGTTTGCATATTTTGCAAATCGCTCCATCTCCTCGCCCTTGCCAATGAAGCCGAAGCCCATGCGCAGTCCTGGCAGACCGTAGAACTTAGACAGTGTGCGGCAAACAACGATATTAGGATGCTTCTCTATTAAGGTCTTGATATAAGAAGCGTCGTTTGACACGAAAGAAGCATATGCCTCGTCAACCAATAGGATTGTGCTCTGTGGAATCATCTCTACCAGTTGTTCCATTTCCTCTACTGAGAGCCAGTTGCCGGTAGGATTGTTTGGCGAAGCCACCAACAGAATCTTTGGCTGTATCTCGTCAATCATCTGCTTCAGTCCTTCGAAATCGTAGCGGAAGGTGTTTCCGTCTTCATTAACAGGATATTGCAGTGTTGTGCCAGACACCTCGTCGGCAATAGCCTTGTAATACCACCAAGAGTATTTAGGAATGAGCATGGTCTTGGAGCCGCCTTCTGTAAGGAAGAAGTGTACGGTCTTCTTCAGCAAGTCCTCAGCACCATAACCCAGCACCACCTGGCGCTCGTCAATACCATAAAGTTCTGACAAATATACGGAAAAGATACTCTTCTTTCCCTCATCATAGATTCTTGTGTAGAAACATAGTTTGCGGAGGTCGAAGTCCTTAATTGCAGCCACAACCTCTGGAGATGGTTCGAAATTAAATTCGTTTCGATCCAAATAATTCATTTCCTTATGCATAAAATTATATAATTTGGGTGCAAAGTTAACAATTTTATTTAATTAAGACTTACTAATTATGAATTATTTATACCTTTGCAGTAATATAAAGCAGTAATCTGGCTATGAGCAATATCAAAATTATAGGATTCGATGCCAAACGCATTGTTCGCAACGGCACAGGACTTGGTGGTTATGGACGTACATTGGTCAATGACCTTATACGTCGCAACAATGGCGATATGCAGCTGTTGCTCTATGCTCCTGATAAGGGGCGCGATGATTTGCGTGGTCAGATGCTTGAGTCGTCTCATTCGCGCTTCGTTTATCCGAAAGGTAATCCTAATCGTTTGCAGCGCGACCTATGGCGCAGCAAGGGTATAGTCAGTCAGATGAAGGCCGATGGTGTGCAGATATTCCATGGACTGACCGGCGAACTGCCTATCGGTTTGAAGAAGAGTGGCATCAAAGGCATTGTTACCATCCACGACCTTATTTTCATGCGCCATCCCGAGTATTACAATTGGATAGATGTGAAGATTTACGAGTGGAAATTCCGTCAGACGCTAAAGGAAGCCGACCGCATTATTGCCATTTCAGAATGCACCAAACGCGATATTATCGAGCTGGGCGGCATCAGTGGCGACAATATCGATGTTATCTATCAGAGTTGCAATCCACGTTTTCTCTCAACCCCAGACTCTCATCCCTCATCCCTCCCCCCTCATCTCTCATCCCTTCCCCGCCGCTACATGCTCTGCGTGGGAACGATAGAGGAGCGCAAGAACCTCATGCTTGCCATGCGCTCGCTTGCCCACTTGCCAGAGGATATTCATCTGGTGGCAGTAGGAAAGCAGACAAAGTATGCTGCGCAGGTTGAGGCTGAAGCCGAGAAGTTGGGTTTAAAGCATCGTCTGCATATGCTCAGTGGTGTCAGCGATGCCGACCTTCACACTATCTATAGTCTTGCTGAGGTGTTTGTTTATCCTTCTCGTTACGAAGGTTTTGGCATTCCAATCATCGAAGCCATCTTCAGTGGTCTGCCTGTAGTGGCATGTACTGGTTCATGCCTTGAAGAAGCCGGCGGTCCTGATTGCCTCTATGTGCATCCCGACGATGTTGAGGGTTTTGCCCAATGCGTCAGTCGCATGCTCATTGGTTCGTCGGAGCGAGATGCACGCATTCAAAACAGCCAGAACTACGTTCAGCGCTTCCGTGGAACCGATGTGGCTGGTCAGGTGATGGAGGTCTATTCCCGTCAACTGCCACAATGAAAATGCGTCAATCGCCACATTGAAGGAACTTGCAGGCCGTCTTCTGATATAGTCTGTTTGAAAGATTGATAAATATCTATTTACAAAGAAATTAGAAAGACATGACATCAATTTTAATGCAATGTTGATGAACAGAATAAGAATATTGTTAATACTACTTCTGACACTTTGTGCAACGGTTCCTGTTGAGGCTCAGATGCTTAGTGCGGATGCACGAAGAATGGCGGCACAGGGACTGAAGAATATTGCCGACGAAGTCCCTGAGGTGCGCATCAGCCTGATGTACACCCGTGCCGACAATTTTACGGGGCGAGTGCTGTATACCAGTTTGCGCGAGGCATATCTGCATCCGATAACGATGAAGGCACTGAAACAAGCCGATGAACGGTTGAGGCAGTTGCGCCCAGACCTGAGGCTGATGGTGATGGATGCCACAAGACCGATGAGCGTGCAGCAGAAGATGTGGGATGCGGTTAAGAACACCAATCAGAAAATTTATGTGAGTAACCCGAAGAATGGCGGTGGACTGCACAACTACGGGTTGGCAGTCGACCTTACGCTGTGCGACCTGAATGGTGACACTCTGACAATGGGTGTGAAGATAGACAATATGACAAGTCTGTCGCACATAGACAAAGAGGACTTGCTGTTAAAGCAAGGCAAGATAAGCAGAGAAGCATACGACAACCGCCGACTGCTGCGCGAGGTTATGCGCTATGCCGGATTCAAGCCGTTGCGCACAGAGTGGTGGCATTTTAATATTAGAACACGTGCACAGGCTAAGCAGTATTTTAAGGTAGTGGAATGAACGAGCAGACAAGAGATTTTATAAGAGAAAACGCGGATAAAGACATAAGATTATTGGCACTATCGGCCAAAAAGAATCCAGATGTTGATTTGTCTTTTGCCTTAGACCAGATTGCCGGACGACAGACAGCGAGGCAAAAACTTCCGTCGTGGGCTGCAACAGACGACATTGTCTATCCTCCGCATCTGTCTATGGAACAGTGCTCTAGCGAACAGACGGCACGATATAAGATGAAACTCTCATCCCCAAACCCTCATCCCTCATCCAAACTCTCTCATCCCTCATCCCTCATAGACCTTACAGGCGGTTTCGGCGTCGACTTCTCTTTCATGTCGCGTGGCTTTGAAAGGGCAGTCTACGTGGAAAGGCTGGAAAACTTATGCGATATAGCTCGCCACAATTTCGCCTTGCTTGGCATGAACAACGCAGAGGTGGTTTGCGGCGACGGAGTTGATTATCTGAAATCATTAGACCGCGTATCTGTAATTTATCTTGACCCAGCCCGGCGCAATGAGCATGGTGGCAAGACATACGCCATCAGCGATTGCACACCTGATGTCATTGAGTTAAAGGACCTTTTGATTCAGAAAGCAGACAGGGTGATAGTGAAACTTTCGCCGATGCTCGATTGGCATAAAGCCATCAGCGACCTGGGTGATGCCGTGGCCGAAGTGCATATCGTTTCTGTTGACAATGAATGCAAGGAACTGCTTCTTGTTATGCAATTACCTGAGGCAGAGGACGTGAGTCGTAAAGCCGTGAAAGTGGTTTGTGTGAATAATGAGGAGGAGTTTGTTTTTAGGAGTGAGGGAGTGAAGGAGTGTAGGAGTGAAAATTGCCTCACCCCCAACCCCTCTCCAAAGGGCGAGGGGAGCAGTAACAAACTCTCATCTCTCATCCCTCATCCCTCATCAACTGAGTCAACCAACTCGTCAACTTGTCAACTCGTCAACTCGTCAACTGAAAGCCCCTTCCTCTACGAACCCAATGCCTCGATAATGAAAGCTGGTTGTTTTTCTGCCATAGAACAAACTTTTGGCGTAAAACAATTGGAGCGCAACAGTCATCTTTTTGTTTCAGAGTCGTTTGTCGAAGACTTCCCTGGTCGCAAGTTCCGCATAAGGACAGTGACTAAGATGAACAAGAAAGACATAAAGAAAGCGTTGTCTGGCATTGACAAAGCAAACATCTCTGTACGTAATTTCCCAATCAGTGTGGCAGAACTACGTAAGCGCCTGAAAATAAAAGAGGGTGGCAGCGATTACATCTTCGCCACCACCCTTATTGATAAAAGTCACGTTCTTTTACTTTGCAGTCGCCTCTGACTCGAGCACCTTCTCTGTAATAGTCTCAGTAACAGTCTTTGTTGCTGTACCGTCGATGATAACACAGCGGTTCTTGTCGTTCTCAGCAAATGGCTGAACGGTGTCACCCTTAGCGTCTACGGTGATGCGTGATTCATCGCAACCGTATTTCTCAACAAGTTCTTTCTTGTAGTTTTCTGCACGGCGCTTTGAATACATCATATTCAACTTGGCGTTACCTGTACCCTTGTCTGCATAACCAACAACAATAACCTTTGCGTCAGCATAGTCCTTCAAGAACTGAGCAACTTCCTGAATCTTAGGCATGCCAGCCTTTGGATCTGACTTGCAAATCAGGAAGAAAGCCTCCTCGTGGAGAGAAACAGGAACCTGCTTCTTGATTTCTTTTGTACGTGTGATGTACTTAGGAGCTGGTTTTGGAGCTGGTTTCGGAGCTGGAGGAGCGATATACTTCTCAGATACGATAACAGGTTTTGTTGTCTTGTGACCGAAGCGGAAGCTTACGCCGAGCATAGCAGTAAACTGCCAGTCGTCAGCATCGTTCATCTTTGAGTTGAAACGGTCGTCAAGGCTGTTGGCGTTAACCTCAAGAGAAACTCCGAAAGGCTTTGTTACGTCAGTCTCAAGGCGCAAACCTGCACGGATGTTGTGGCTCAGACGGTTGTCGTCCCATACCAATGGCATGTTAAGCTTGTTGTTTGCTTCTGCCATGCAGTTAGCCTCTTCGTTGCCCCAAGCATTGTTAAGACCAATACCTCCAAGCAAGATTACGTTGATTGGATGAGCACCGCTCTTGTCCTTGCTGAACATGTTGGTAAGGTTTAGCAATACATCTGCACTTGTTGTTATATAGTTCCATTTGTAGAAGCCCAGGTCGTTGTAACCGCTCTTTGCCTGCCATCCGTTAACGTGCAGACGGGCACCTACTACAGGTGTAAAGTAGCGACCGATAGAGAAAGCCCCAACAGGAGTAATAAGGTCTGTCATCTTGGCATCAGTAGATGTCAACTGAACACCACCTTGCAGCTCAATGAAGTTGTAAGACTTAAGAGTACCTTTCTGATTCTTGAGCTCAGCCAGCTCAGTGCTGTTAAGGTTCATTTGCCTTCCGTCTTCCAATGTCACTTCGTAATGGCCAGTGTTTTGAGCCATTGCATTGCCTGCCATCATCATTCCGATGACTGCAGCGCAAATAGTTTTCTTGTTGTAATGCATTGTACGTTGATGTTAATTAAATAATTTTTTATAAATCTGTGTACAAAAGTAAATTAAGTTATTGAAAAAACCAAATTTTTCTTTCTTTAATTTGTTTTTTATCTTTATCTTTGCATAAAGATATATTAATTCCCGCAATAGGGTTTGTAGCGATGTCAAATATTAAGATAGAGAAAGTAACAGACAGAAAAGGTCTTGATGCATTCATACAGTTCCATTACGATTTGTATAAAGGAAACGAATACAGCGTGCCTAATCTGTACAGCGATGAAGTAAGAACTTTAAGTAAAGAGAAGAATGCCGCCTTTGAATTCTGCGAGGCCGACTATTTCCTTGCCTATAAAGACGGCAAGGTGGTGGGTCGCGTTGCTGCTATTATGAACAAAAGGGCCAATGAGAAGTGGAACCGCAAGACGGTGCGCTTCGGATGGATTGATTTTGTTGACGACTTGGAAGTGTCAAAGGCCCTTCTCGACACGGTGGAGCAGTGGGGTAAGGAACGTGGAATGCAGGAAATAGCAGGTCCGCTCGGATTCACCGACATGGACCCTGAGGGTATGCTCACATGGGGCTTCGACCAGCTGGGCACACAGTTCACTATCTACAACTATCCATACTATCCCGAACACATGGAGAAGCTTGGCGGTTGGGTAAAAGACAACGACTATGTGGAGTATAAGCTCATTGTGCCAGATGAGATTCCTGAAAAATATGTCAAGATAGCCAACATGATAGAAAGGCGCTACAATCTGCATGCCCGTAAACTTACCAAGCATGAGGTTATAAAGGAAGGCTATGGCCAGAAGGTGTTCGATGTTGTCAACGATACGTTCAAAGACCTTTACGGCTATTCAGAGATGACACCGCGCCAGATTCACGATTATATCGACATGTACTTTTCTGTGCTCGACATGAATCTCATTACTGTTGTCGAAGACCACAACACTCCTGACCATAAGATTGTTGGCGTAGGCATCACGGTACCGTCGTTGTCAAAGGCATTGCAAAAGTGCAACAACGGCCGCCTGTTCCCGTTCGGATGGTGGCACGTGCTCAGAGCATTGAAGTTCAAGAAGACCGAGGGTGTCGACCTTATCCTCATGGGTGTGCTTCCTGAATATCGCTCGAAAGGAGCCAATGCCATTATCATCACCGATCTTATTCGTTGGTATCAGAAGTACGGCTACAAATGGGGCGAGAGTCAGGTCGAGATGGAAACCAACGAAGGCGTGCAGAGCCAGTGGGGAGCATTAGACCCAATTCACCACAAGCGCCGCCGCTGCTTCAAGAAGGAGATAGGGTAGCCAAAAGGCTCAGAATCTTAGAAGGCTCAGAATATCTGAATAATTCAGAAAATTCTGAAAACTCAGAATACTCTGATTACTCTGAAAAATAAAAAACCAAATTACAAAGATGGAGGAAAACAATAGCATAATCGAAAACGGGCAGATGCAGCCCGTGGAATATACAGACGACAACATCAGGCATTTGTCTGACATGGAGCACGTGCGCACTCGTCCCGGTATGTATATCGGACGCTTGGGCGACGGCTCGCTTCCAGAAGATGGTATCTACGTGCTGCTTAAGGAAGTAATCGACAACTCTATTGATGAGTTTAAGATGCAGTCGGGCGACCGTATCGAGATAACCGTTGATGACAATCTGCGTGTGTCCGTTCGCGACTACGGCCGAGGTATCCCTCAGGGCAAGCTTATCGAGGCTGTCAGCGTACTGAACACTGGTGGTAAGTACGACTCAAAGGCATTTAAGAAGAGTGTAGGACTGAACGGTGTTGGTGTCAAGGCCGTCAATGCACTCAGTTCACACTTTGAGGTCCGTTCCTATCGCGACGGAAAGGTGCGCATGGCCACTTTCGAAAAAGGAAACATTACCAGCGACAAGACTGAAGACACCGAAGACGAAAACGGTACATACATATACTTTGAGCCCGACGACACGTTGTTCCTGAACTATAAGTTCCACAACGACATCATCGAGACAATGCTCCGCAACTACACCTATCTGAACACGGGGCTTACGATAATGTACAATGGGCGCCGCATCCTGAGTCGCCACGGTCTGAAAGACCTGCTCAACGACACCATGACCAACGACGGCATCTATCCTATCATCCACCTCAAGGGCGAGGACATAGAGATTGCCTTCACTCATGCCAACCAGTATGGTGAGGAGTACCATTCGTTTGTCAACGGTCAGCATACCACTCAGGGCGGAACCCATCAGAGTGCTTTCAAGGAACATATTGCTAAGACGATAAAGGAGTTTTATCAGAAGAACTTCGAATATGGCGACATACGCAACGGACTGGTGGCTGCCATAGCTATCAACGTGGAAGAACCGATGTTCGAGAGTCAGACGAAAATCAAGCTTGGTTCGCTCACCATGGCGCCTAATGGTGGTGTGTCGGTAAATAAGTATGTTGGCGACTTCATAAAGCAGGAGGTTGACAACTACCTGCACCGCGAGGCTGACGTGGCTGATGCCATGCTCCAGAAGATTCAGGAGAGCGAGAAGGAGCGCAAGGCCATGGCTGGCGTGGCTAAGCAGGCGCGCGAGAAGGCCAAGAAGGCCAACTTGCACAATCGCAAGCTGCGCGACTGCCGCATCCATTTCAGCGACGCCAAGAACGACCGCAAGGAAGAAAGCTCGATATTCATTACCGAGGGTGACTCTGCGAGCGGAAGTATCACTTCCAGTCGCGATGCCAACACACAGGCGGTGTTCTCGCTGCGCGGAAAACCCCTCAACTCGTTCGGCCTCGACAAGAAGATTGTTTATCAGAACGACGAGTTCTATCTGCTGCAGGCGGCTCTCGACATTGAGGACGGTCTCGACACGTTGCGCTACAACAAGGTTATCGTTGCTACCGATGCCGATGTCGACGGCATGCACATCCGACTGCTCATCATCACCTTCTTCCTCCAGTTCTATCCCGAACTCATCAAGAAGGGTCATGTCTATGTATTGCAGACACCGCTCTTCCGCGTGCGAAACAAGCGTACCAAGATTAAGAACAAGGCCGTTATCGAAGCAGAAGACGCAAAGAAAGACGGCAAGAAGAGCGACTTCATCACCCGCTATTGCTACAGCGAGGAGGAACGTCTGAATGCCATTAGCGATTTAGGTCCCGACCCTGAGATAACCCGATTCAAGGGTCTCGGCGAGATATCGTCAAATGAGTTTGCCAACTTCATCGGACCCGACATGCGCCTTGAGCAGGTAACGCTCCACAAGACCGACCAGGTGCAGAAACTGCTGGAGTATTACATGGGCAAGAACACCCCTGAACGTCAGAACTTCATTATCGACAATCTGGTGGTCGAGGAAGACCGTCCGGAGGAAGAAGAATATTACGACTGATTTTTAATTATGAGAAAATTCATATTGGCCATGACGCTGTTCATTTCAGCGTCGGCCTTTTCGCAGATAAAGATAGACATGGGACCCAACAGTCCCTTGCGCAAATTGCAGATGGCAGAGTTCGCCATCAATAATCTATATGTAGACAGTGTCGACGAGAAGAAGCTCGTAGAAGATGCTATCAGGGGAATGCTCGACAAGCTCGACCCTCACTCTTCCTATTCCACACCTGAAGAGGTAAAGAAGATGAACGAGCCCCTGCGCGGCAACTTCGACGGCATCGGCGTGCAGTTCAATATGATGGACGACACGCTGCTTGTTATCCAGCCTACGCTCAACGGACCTTCTGAGAAAGCAGGCATCATAGCCGGCGACCGCATCATTACGGTCAACGACACCGCCATTGCCGGTGTCAAGATGTCTACCGACGACATCATGAACCGCCTGCGTGGTCCTAAAGGCACAAAGGTCAAGCTTGGCATCAAGCGCATCGACATTTCCGAACTGCTCTACTTCACCGTTACTCGCGACAAGATACCTGTCAAGTCGGTCGATGCTGCCTATATGATACGCCCTAAGGTGGGCTTCATCCGCATCGGCAATTTCGGTGCGACTACTTACAACGAGTTCATGGACTGCGTGAAAGACCTGAAGAAGAAAGGCATGAAAGACCTTGTTCTCGACCTTCAGGGCAATGGCGGCGGCTATCTCAAGGCTGCTGTCGACATAGCCAACGAGTTTCTCGATAAAGGCGACCTCATTGTCTATACCGAAGGCATGCGTGCACCGCGAATGGAGTACAAGGCCATGGGCAATGGCAAATTAAGGAAAGGCAAGGTGGCGGTACTTGTAGATGAGTACAGCGCTTCTGCTGCCGAGATTGTTACCGGCGCCATACAAGACCAGGACCGTGGCATCGTTGTAGGCCGCCGTTCCTTCGGCAAGGGACTTGTTCAGCGTCCGATCGACCTGCCCGACGGTTCTATGATACGCCTCACCGTGGCCCACTACTATACGCCTGCGGGCCGCTGCATCCAGAAGCCTTTCAAGAAAGGAGCTAATAAAGACTATGCCATGGATGTGGTAAACCGCTTGAAGCATGGCGAACTTACCAATGCCGACAGCATTCATTTTGCCGACTCGCTCAAGTGCTATACCCTGCGCAAGCATCGCGTGGTCTATGGTGGCGGTGGCATCATGCCCGACTATTTCGTTCCGCTCGACACTACTCTATATACAAAATATCATCGCGAATTGTCTGCCAAGACAGTAATCCGCGATGTAAATCTGAAGTATGTCCTTGCCAATCGCAAGCAATTGCAAGAGCAATACGAGTCGTTCGAAAAGTTCAAGCAAGAATATGAGATACCCCAAAGCGTTATTGACAATGTGATAGCCGAGGGCGAGAAAAAGAAGATAAAGCCTAAGGACGATAACGAATTGCAGCAGACCATGCCTCAGTTGCGCATGCAGCTCAAGGCTCTTGTGGCCCGCGACCTTTGGGATATGAACGAATACTTCTCTGTCTTCAACGAGTCCGACGCCATTGTCCTGAAAGCACTTACCGAACTAGGCAGATAAGTTTCCTGTTTGTCTTTATCCCAAATCAAACAGCCGGTTTGGGTTTACACTTTCGCCGGGGTAGCCAGCATCTGCAGAGCCTTGTTCTCTGCAGCCTCCATAATCTCTCGCTCCCCTGGCCCTTTGTCGTTTATGCCGCACAGGTGCAGTATGCCGTGTATTATTACGCGGTGCAGTTCCTCGTTATATTCTTTCCCATACTTCTCAGCATTAGTGCGCACGGTATCCAGACTAATCACCAGGTCTCCGTTTATCACGTCTCCCTCGTCATAGTCAAACGTAATGATGTCTGTATAGTAGTTGTGTCCCAGATATTCGTTGTTCACTTCCAGTATCTTTTCGTCATTAACGAACAGGTATCCCACTTCGCCCACCTTCTTGCCATATCCGGCAGCCACAGCCTTTATCCATGCCGAGGTGTCGCGTTTCTTTATCTTGGGCATCCTTACGCCCTCTGCGTTGTATGTAATCATTTGTATATTTATATTTTTATGAGTGGAAGAGCTTTTCAGTCTTTTCCCTCTCATTATGGAGAGGGGTTAGGGGTGAGGCCTTCAACCCTTCAACGTTCATGGCAGAAACTCACTCACATCCCTTCCGAAATGCATCAGTTCCCTAACCATCGAACTGCTGATGCTGGCCAGTTGCGGGTCGGCAAACAGCAATAGTGTCTCCACGCCGCCTATCCTTCTGTTTATCTCCGCCTGTTCGCGTTCATATTCAAAGTCCTTCATGCTGCGCACACCTTTTATTATATAATGTGCACCCTCACTCTTGGCAAAGTCAACGGTCAGGTCGCCATACGCCTTAACCTCTATTTTCGGTTCCTCGGCATACAGTCTGCTTATGTTTTCTATGCGCTCCTCAGTAGTCTGCGCATACTTCTTATGCTCGTTCACCCCGATGCCAATCACTATGCGGTCGAACAGCGGCAGTGCACGTCTCACTATATCATCATGCCCAATCGTAAACGGGTCGAAGCTTCCTGTAAAAATTCCTGTCATTGTATTTGTATGGATTAAAGATGAGAGTTTGTTACTACTCCCCTCGCCTTTTTGAGAGGGGTTGGGGGTGAGGCCATCTTAACTCCTCACTCCTAATTCCTAACTCCTAACTAAACAAATCCGGTTCCATTATATTGCCAGCATACGGATTTCGTCCGAAGTGCTTGTAAGCCAGTTCCGTCACCATACGTCCGCGTGGCGTGCGCTTTATGAAACCCTCCATTATGAGGAACGGTTCGTACACCTCCTCCACCGTGCCCGAGTCCTCGCCAATGGCAGTGGCAATGGTAGATATGCCCACAGGTCCGCCCTTGAACTTGTCGATGATGGTCAGCAATATCTTGTTGTCAATCTCGTCCAGACCATACTGGTCTATGTTCAGTGCCTGCAGCGAGGTCTTTGTTATAGCCATGTCTATCACTCCGTTGCCCTTCACCTGTGCAAAGTCTCTCACCCTTCTCAGCAGGGCGTTTGCTATACGTGGCGTGCCTCGGCTTCTGCGTGCTATCTCTATCGCGGCATCGTCGTAGATGGGCACACCCAGAATCGATGCCGAGCGCTTTATAATCTTCTGCAGCGTCTCTGGGTCGTAATACTCCAGATGCATGTTTATTCCGAAGCGTGCTCTTAGCGGAGCCGTCAGCAGTCCGCTTCTTGTCGTTGCCCCCACCAGCGTAAACGGGTTCAGGTCTATCTGTATAGAGCGTGCCGACGGACCTTTGTCTATCATGATGTCTATTCGATAGTCCTCCATGGCCGAGTAGAGATACTCCTCAACCACAGGCGACAGACGGTGAATCTCGTCTATGAACAGCACGTCGCGCGGTTCCAGCGAAGTCAGAATTCCCGCCAGGTCGCCCGGCTTGTCAAGCACAGGTCCACTGGTTATTTTGAATCCCACCCCCAGCTCGTTGGCGATGATATTCGACAGCGTTGTCTTTCCAAGTCCCGGCGGACCGTGCAGCAGAGTGTGGTCGAGCGGTTCGCCTCTATATTTTGCCGCTTCTACGAACACCTCCAGATTCTCCACCACCTTCTGCTGACCGCTGAAGTCGCCGAAGGCAAGTGGTCTCAGTGCGTTTTCGAAGTCCTTCTCGCTGTTTGCCGAGCCGCTCTTTCTTATGTCAAAATCTTCCATTATAAAATCGTCGCTCTTCACTTGATGAATAACCATCAGCAAAGGTAAACAAATTATTTATAATCAACAAATTTTTAAGGTTATAGTACGTTTGTCTTGTTGTTTTTAAACCCAATTCGGCCATTAGATTTTAGTATGTTTGTCTTGTTAATTTTGAGAAGATTTTTTATGTGTTATGATGGAGTATAGCGGGCTATACGACTGAAGAACCATAAGAAATATGCCAAAAAGAATAGACAAACGTGCAAAAAGTATTTCTTAATATCACATTTACGGTCTAATGAACCGATTGGGGTTTAAGAAGCTTTTCCGCTTTGCATTTTTCATAAATCGCCGTTAAGTAATGTTAATCGTGTTGCTGTTCCCTTCTTTTTTGTAACTTTGCAAAAAGCAACTAAAAACAAGACAATATGAAAACAACCCTATTTACCGCAGCCCTGCTTTTGGCAACCGTGTTGACTGGCTGCAACAGCAAGCAAACCGCATCAGAACCGCAAACAGAAGTGGCAGTAACTGTAACACCTATCCCCGACAACGCTAAGCCACGCCTCATGCCGCGCGACCTCTTCCCTGCAGCCACCGACAGCCTTGTGGCGGCACTGGGATTGGAGTCAGGCGTGCCCTCGTCTGTCTGTGCCGTACTCGTTGAGTATCAAGACAGTAAACTGCTCTTCGACTCTGGCAACGGCATCGACGACTCGCGCCTTATGCCTACACTCGACTCGTTGGGCATACAGCCTGCCGACATCGACTATATCTTCCTGACCCACCTGCATGGCGACCACATCGGCGGACTTGTCCGTGGCGATAGTGCTGTCTTCACCAACGCACCCATCTATGTGGCTGCCAAGGAGCACGACGCATGGAAAGAACGTTCGGACAACTGGCAGAGGGTGCTGGCAGCATACGCTGGCCGCGTCCACTTCTTCGCCCCTGGCGACACCCTGCCCTGCTCGGTACAGCCCATCGAAGCCTACGGCCATACGCCTGGCCACACTATCTATCGCATAGAGCGCAACCTCATCGTGGGCGACCTTATGCACGGCGTGGCACTCCAACTTGGCAATCCTGATGTCTGTGCCCGCTATGACATGAATGCCGATAGCGCGATAATAAGCAGAAAGGCCGTTCTCGACCTCGCCCGTCGCGACTCCCTCACTCTCTACGGCATGCACTTCCCAGAACCGTATATGCTCACTTTCAAATAACTCAGAGCATACAGACATACTCTTCGTTCACATGAAAACAACTATCTTTTTCAGTAAGTAGCCTTAAAACTAACAGTCCGAGGCTAAACCGTGTTAAACATCGTGTAACGCCTGAAATAAAGTATAAGGTTGAAGATAGATTAAATCAATGGTTCGGTCCAAGTTTGCCCTAATAATGCAATAGAATAAGATTATTTCTTTTGTCAATGATATTTTTCGCTCGGATTACTACTCTATACAATAAAAGAGTTAGTAATTCGAGCGAAAAGATTTTATGACTATGAAGAAAATAAAAGAAGCACACATATTTGTTTGTACATATCAAATCTTTTTATTGTTGATGGTTACCATCTTTTGCGCAATTTTTACAATCCCAGTATATGCGCAGTCCTATAAGGAGGTAACGATGTCTGTGGGTGAAACTCAGACTTTCTATCTGCCATCATCAGTTACTTCAAAGGACCTGAAGTCTGTTACTTTCTATTCAAATGGTATCAACTATGTTCAGGTGACATCATATACCAATTGTTCGGTAACGGTAAAGGCAATTAAGACGTTCTCTTTGCCAATTATTGTGCGATGTGATTATCGCTACTTCGTAAGAAGTGGCTCATATACCTATGAGACTTCTGGTGCATACGACTATCGTATTACCGTTGTTGGTAGTGGTGGTGAATCAAGAGTTGAACCTACAAGTATTAAGTTCTCTTCAACTGTTAAAGCTATAGATGTAGGCGAATCAGTACAACTTACACCTACTGTGTTGCCTGCTAATGCTGAATATACTCTTACTTGGTCTATTAGCGACAAGTATGTGGCGACAATATCGCAAGATGGTCTGTTGACTGGTAAATCAGCTGGAGCAGCGGACTTAAAAGTTAAGGCAGATAATGGGGTTTATGCCATGCTTCGCGTTGTGGTTTCGGAACCAAAACCTACCAGTGTGTCGATTTCACCATCATCTGTAACTCTTACAGAAGGAGGGAGTAGATATCTTACAGTAACTGTGTACCCTTCAACCGCAAGTCAATCAGTGTCGTGGTCATCGAGTAATTCCTCACTTGTAAGTGTCAGTAGCTCTGGCAAGATAACAGCTATCAAAGCTGGTACTGCAACTATTACAGCAACAACCTCCAATGGCAAAACAGGAACTTGTGCCGTTACCTGCGAGGAGGCGATTCAGAGCATAGTGTTGTCAGATAAAGATGGAGTCAGCGAACTGCCCGCAAAGGCAAATGTTAAGTATGAAAGAATGTTATATAACGGTTGGAATAGTATGTGCCTCCCTTTCTTGCTAAAGCGTGAACAATTGGATGTAGATGGAGTAAAACTTGTAGTTGTGAAAGATGTTGAGACAATAGGTCGTGAAAAATATGTTTCATTAGAGTCTGTCGAAAATGTCAAACCGGGTGAACCATGTTTAGTTTACACTCCTGTTGATTATAAATTGTCGTTGGATTTGAAAGAGGTACAATTGGTTGATACCCCTAGTGGCAGTTCAATTTTAAAAGGTTCATTTGATGACGTAGAAATTGGAGATGGATGTTACAAATTGTCTTCAGATGGTAATTCTTTTTCATTAACTAAAAGCGACAAAGCTGTTTCCAAACCATTTAGAGCTTACATAAATTTGGGCAACGATGATAGAAACTCGACTAGAGCAGCATCTTTAATATTGAATAACGGAATAATATATTTTTAATAACAATAAATTTACTGCAATTATGAAAGCAAAATTATTTTTGAGTGCCATCGCAATGACAATGTTCGTTTCTTGTGAAATTGTTGAAGTTCAAGAAATTGTCATAGAACCAGACAACATGGAAGATACACCTGCCTTTTCTGCCTTTACAGAGAGAGAACCACAAACTAGAACTGCTATTTCTGATTATTCTAATAATTCAAACTATTATTCTCTCAATTGGGTAAAAGGTGATGAAATCAGTATCAGCGATGGAACTAATACTGCAACTTTTGTGACAGATGATGATGGCTCTAATAGTGCTGTTTTCACTTGTAAGACAGGTAATGTGAAAACAGCAGCAGATACATATGAGGCCTTTTATCCTTCTAGTATTACTCCTACAAATATGGTGTTACCTGCAACTCGCAACTATGTGGAAAATAATGTTGAAGAATTTCCTATGTATGCAGTATCAGAAAGTAAAAATTTGGACTTTAAGAACTTATGTGGTATAATTCGCTTTAGCATTAAGAGTGATGAGACAGGTTCTGTCAATATCTCTAAAATCAGCATGTCTTCTGACAACCTTGGAATGAGTGGCAAGTTTACCATTGGAAAAGACAATTCTGCCGTTGTCAAAGGTACTGATGGCATTGTCTTAAGTTGTACGGATCCTGTTCCATTATATAATACAATGGAAACCGATTTCAATATTATTGTACCAAAGGGTATCTATAATCCATTAAAGGTAAAAGTTGTTGATGAGAACGGAAAAGAAATAAACCTTGAATCACAATCACCCATTAATGTTAAACGTAGTGGAATAACTAAGATTAGGCTGACATTAAATTCTTCAACATTTGATTCTTCATTAGAGAAGATTCAGATAACAGAATCTGATGTAGAATTTACAGATAGATAAATGTATTTTTGAGACTGGTTATATGATGTAAAGCCAGTCTCGAAAATATTTAGTTGATAAAGCTAATAATAAAAAGTATGAATATTGTCATTTTTTACAAAGAGATTTCGGACTTCATTGAGAGGGAGTTCAAGATACGCCCTAAGTTCACCACGGTTGATGAGAAGACCTTTGAGGTGAGCTATAAGCCAGGTGTGTTTATGCCAACCATCAGCGTCAAGTTCCATATAGAGGCGATGCGCAAGGATATTGTATGCTTATCCTATGAGTGTGGCACTCCTGCATCACTGATGATTGCCGGTGTTGTTGCCTACCTTGAGGAGAATATCCCAAGTGGCATAGAGGTGAATACAACAGACAAGCGTGTAAATGTATATCCGCAGCGTTTCAAGCAGATTGAAAAGGCTTTGGAGTATGTGGCACTGTCTAACATAACATTCGAGGAGAACTCGGCCAATGTGGCATTAACAATGGTGTAACCATGGAAACTGTTCGAATATCAAAGACAGCGCAGCAAGCCTTTGAGTTGAATTGGGATTAAATTTATCCCTATATTGTTATGTCTTACTTTTATTAATCAAAAATAAATAGTTATGGATGATGCATTGATTATTCTTTGGAATAAACACAAAGAAACGCTAAAACAACATTACTCTTGCTCAATCCCAGAGGATGTGACTACATACAAATATTATAAGAAGACACTTTTTGCTCTATACAAAATAGTAATAGAGAATTTAGTTTATTACATTTTCAATGCAAAAGGTGAATCCATGGGGCTGACTAATGTAAGGTTTGACTCAAGAAAAGTTAAGTATGTGAATGGTTACTATGATCATTTATATGAATTGTATATAGATGATAAAGGGTGGTTGTGGACTCTAATATTTTTTTTTGATGATTATGATATGGAAAGCTACGTAAGATATGACACAAAAGATGAGTGGATCCGTCAATTGATGAGTATGTCGATAAGAGCTTTAAAAGCTTTTAGATGCGCCTCTGTTGATCGTGAACCTAACGAGACTCTCATTATTGCTAAAGATGCAAAAAAGAGTCATAACATTAATTTGATTGTCGATTTATCAATGACATTAAATTGTAATGATGTACGAATAATCTCATCTATGTTGAAGAGTATTGGATGGGATGGCATACTTCCTATTCTTGAAAACAAACACAAGATCCTGTTAGAAGAATATCTTCAAGAAGATAGTGATGACGAACCTTACTTTTTGCTTCAGAGTGTACTCCAAACGGGATATCTTGCGTTAACAAAAGAGGATGCTTTTGTAGATGAATCGAATTTTGATATAAAATTACCAAGGTATATGCCATTTTATAGCAAGACATTGTCTGGATTATTGCAAAAGATTCAGTCTGCATAATATGCTATGGTAGACACTTATCAGATGGACATTAAAACGAACAATAAAATTTAAACGATATGTTGATTACAATTTCACTTCTGATTCTTGCTTACATGATTATGGGTAAGGATATTTCAAGTCTTCTTGAAAAAGTTAAGAACATCGATTGGCGTGGTAAAATTAACGCTCTTATGGACAAACTTCGCCCTTGGGCATTGAAGGCAGGCCGTGTGACAGCTCGCCCTTTGTTGCAGTTCTACTATGTGCTGGATGATGACAACACATCAACCCTCGACCGTGTGTTGATTTATGCAGCTATCGTCTATATTATTCTGCCTGTAGATTTGATTCCAAGTGCTGTTTATAAGTTTTTAGGAATTTTAGACGATGGAGTGGCAATGCTTTATGTCTATAAGAAAATTAAGGATAAGATCACTCCAGAAATCAATGCAAAGGTAGAGGATACGCTCAACGAGTGGTTCGGTGTCGAGTATGAACTGGTAGAGGAATAAAATGAGTTTGAAAAATGAAAAAGTCATCAAAGATATATCTATTGTTGTGGGTGGCTGTAATCGTCTCCTTCGTTCTGTTGTTTATAGCACTCAGGGCAGATTTGTTTGCACCACATCACCGATTAGCTCAAGACCCCACAAATATTGAGAGAATTACAGGTCTTGATCTTCCAGATACGACATCTGTTGATTCGTGGAATAATCTTGAGCGATGCTCTTCTCGTTGGGATTGTTTTAATCATCGTTCCCACTTTTCTGAGCAACTGTCGGAAGATTGTATTCGTCAATTGGAAACTTTGTGCCAAACAGATAGCGCTCATTGGCATAAAGACGAGACCGCAGGTTGTTATGAATATCTTGATGATGCGTGGGACAGAGGCGGAATCTATTGTATCAGTTGTCGTATATACGATGATTATTCAGATGTAGAATATTATATAGATGAGTTAGAAGAATTAGATAATGTCTTTATCGGATTATTATTAATTGAATTAGTTGTTTTGGTTCTTGCAGTTTGGGGAATGGTATTGTTAGTTATGATTATTGTTCGCAAATGCAGAAAACAACAAGCGTAATTTGACTGTGGTTGAGATTATAGATATTGCCTCTAGACAACGAACAGAACACGACAAGCCATTCGGGTTCTTTAATTTTCCTAACTATCCAGAACTTCAGCCAGACGACATCTTGTTTGCATATTGTTCAGGTCCAGGCTCACAAGGAGAAAAAGCGAACTATGTAATAACATATACAGGTGATGTCTATAGAGTTAGTGTGTTTGAATTGGGAAGCAACGAATTTATGGAGCGTGTATGTCCATTCTTAAAAGACTCTGATTACTATAACGTACCCGACATCGAGTATCTGCAAACCACCAATAGCCAATTTGTATTTAAACACTATGGTTGGTGCAGGTTAGGGCTATGGGGCGCAAACTCTCTGTATATGCATGCCTCAATGGCAACAGATTTTGTTAATGCGACAAAAGACTTTGATGATGCCGATATGAGTCGCAAGTGGTTGGAGATAGCAGTTGAATTAGTTGAGAAGAGATTGAATATATTAACCCCATAAAGAAGTGGGTGACAACAACGAAAGTTTTGAAAACATAATTATTCTTGGGTATGATAAGTGAATATAACAATATTGACAGTCCCGTAGCGTCTGCAGAACTTGTAGAAACAATAATGCACAAGTTGGGCATCACGAGCTCAATTGAAGAACTCGTTGAATCATATAACATGACACTACCTATCGGTTTCCCTATATTCTTGTTGGATGCAGAGTTTCTGTTCAAATCGGAAGATAGGAGCAAGTATCCGGAATGTGCAAGAAACGTGTTCTTCCCGTGGCGTGATGTTCTTGCCTGTATGTTTGCAAAGCATAAATATCTGGCACTATCAGAAAAAACTTGCCCGGAATGTGGGGAACGAATGGTCTTTTTTCATTATACTTCACCCGTTTGGACTTGGAATAGCCTATGTGGAAGAAGTGGTTTTATGACAATATGCCCGAGTTGTCCTAGGCAAGTGGATTTCGGGGTAACGTTGATTAGCTAATTGAAAATTAAATGTTATAATTGCAGTATTCGTTTTTTCGTTGATAGTAATGACTACTTTTGTGAATCTATAGTTATATGGAACTAATATTTAAAGAAAAATGAAAATAAGATATGCAATAATAAGTAAGACAGGTCGTCGTTTCAAAAACGAAGACTATGTCAAAGTTATAGACAAGTCGGAAGAATCACGATGGTTTGGAGTCGTATGCGATGGCATGGGAGGACATGCTATGGGTGAAATAGCCAGTGAAACCGTAGGTAAGGCTGTTTGTGACTATTGGGAGCGTTTTACTGATGAGGAGGTTGTTAAGGCTAGAAGAGCTTGCCGTTCCGCTTCCGCAAAATTGGATGAGCGTGCATTTGGAATGAATCATGTCCAGATGGGAACCACACTTGTAATGGCAAGTATTGACGGTAACACAATCACCATTACCCATTGTGGCGATAGCCGTTGTTATTTGATGCGTGATGATGATTTGGTGTATCAAACAAAAGACCATGTCGGAAACAGCTTTGGTTGGGAAATCGTAACGAAATGCTTTTTCACATATAAGCCTGAAGCAGCTGTTCCTGACATAGCGCAATTTGAAATAAAGCCCGGAGACAGAATCCTGTTGTGTTCTGATGGTTTGTATAAAACTATGCCACCGGAAATTCTTAAAGCAAGAATGATGGATGACAAAACTCCAGAAGAACTTTTGGATGTATATGATTTCTTGTGTGAGAAGAACGGGGATGACAACTATACAGCCATATTGGCCATTATAGAATAATTTTTTGTAATCGTTAGCTTATGTTGGATGAAAAGAAAAAGGTTGTCAATTTGCAGATTTTGGATGAAGTTGTATCATTAATGATAGTGGATAAGGATGAAGAAACAGTGCGTTGTGCTGCAAAGAAGTTGAATGACCGTGCTAACAATATTAAAGAAAAGAGTCCATCTCTTGAAACCTCATCCCTATTGGCTTATCTAGCCATTGGAGAGTATATTGAAAACATGAATAAGAATAGGAACAAGACGGATGGATTTTTCAAACGAACTGTCAAATCTATTTCTGAGAAAATGAATTCATTGTTTATTGATGAATGAGTGTAAGTAATATCAAACACGAAAATTTATGTTAGTTGTACATCCTACCGATATCACGACGACAGTTCTTTCTAGCTTATATAATGGAACAGAATCTAAAGTCATTGATCAGCATATGAGTAAGCGTGATATAGAACATTTACTGCATCATTGTCCACAGCGTGAACGAATCATGCTGTTGGGACATGGCTCGGACAAAGGACTTTTCTCACGCACAGATGATATGATACCGGAATTTGACCGTATTATAGTAGGTCATTCCCATGCATACCATTTACGTCGTCACGGGGGTAACATCATTGGAATATGGTGTCATGCAGATAAATTTGCACGTAAGGAAGGATTGCATGGATTGTTTTCTGGAATGATTATATCAGACAAAAAGGAGGCTGAAGAATATGGAATCATTACCCTACAACACCATATAGATGAAGCGAATGAGGTGATGTTTGCTAAACTGAGGAGATTGTTGGATGAGGAAATTCCGCTTCATGAAATCCCTGAACGAATGAAAGCCTTGAATGATCGACCATCTTGGCTTACAAACTTCAATTACGAGAATTTTTTTTATTTGTAGAACAATAAGAGAACGATTTGATAATATGGAAGAAAACTATATGGCAACCTCCAGAAATGGGCATGAATTGAAGGATATGTATAACCCAGAAACTAACACATTGGATATACGCTCAAATGGTCTTTATCCTTCTAACGTGTTGAGCAACTTATGTAGCAACGGTTTCCGTTTTGACGGAATAGTATGCGGCAGTATGGAGGGCTTTCTGCAGTCGTTGAAGAGAAAGGATCTTGATAAGCAACGGCAGATATGCAGCATGAAGGGAGGTAATGCCCGAAAAATGAGTATTACCTCATGGCAGACAGATCAGATAGTTTGGTGGAAGGGACAAGCGATAGACAGACAGAGTGAGGAATACCAACAACTGATACGGCGTGCCTATCAAGCGATGTTTGAACAAAGTGAACGTTTCCGTACAGCTTTGATGCAGACAAGAGGAATGGTTCTTTCACATTCCAGTGGTGAAGCGAATCCTTATAAGACAATATTAACCCCTGCAGAGTTATGTGGTATTCTGACACAGTTGCGAGACAACTATGACAAGCGTGACAAATCACAGGAACTCTTGGAAAAGTCTGTAAAGAGGAAGAAACTGTTATACCTACACGGCTTTGGTTCTTCAGCAGCCAGCGGTACAGTGAGGACTTTGAGAGATTTGTTACCGGAGTTTGATGTAGTTGCCCCTGATATTCCTATTGACCCGGCTGAAGCCTTGCCTTTCCTTCGTGGATTGTGTATGAATGAAGTACCGGATGTTGTCGTAGGAACCAGTATGGGTGGAATGTACACTCAGCAACTGCGTGGTTACAAGCGGATATGTGTCAATCCTGCTTTTGAGATGTCTAAGAAAAGTAGAGTATTATCTATTGGTGTGCATGAGTATTTCAAGCCTCGCAAGGATGGGACGACACATTTTGAGATAACGTCTGACATAATTCGTCATCATGCAGATATGGAAGAGCATCAGTTTGATGGTATTACCGATAATGACCGTCATCAAGTCTGGGCATTATTTGCAGACAATGACCAACAAGTAAATTGTGAAACGCTTTTCCTGGAGCACTACAATCAAGTGATGCATTTTCATGGTGAACACCGTTTGGATGATGAAAACATCAGGGATGTTCTTGTACCGATAATCAGGAATGTGTGTAAATGAAAAACAATAAAAAACATAATAAAAGATGTTTGTACCGATACTTGATATAAATAGAATACTTGCGACCAATATTCCTGATATCGCACCAGTCTATGGAGGCGTGAGAGGACGTACCATGTCCTCACGCCACCAGAGTTACGCATGGCCGATTATACGTGAAGCTGGGATTCATACCATTATAGACCTACGTGAAGACAGCTTGCAATCAAGTATGCAGGAAAAGTGTGCACAAAATGGTATGAGGTATTTTTATTATCCGGTAGATAATAGATGCAACCAAATAGAAAGCATGGTAAAACTGTTCCCTGAACTCTGCCGTCATATAGATGAAGGAAATTTCTATATCGCTTGTGCCATGGGATTGCATCGAACTGATATTGCTCTATGTATATACTGGGTGTTCTATGGGGCAGACAGAGGACTGGAACCACCGCAAATACGAGGTTATCATGAGGCTTCTGGCCATAACACCAGTAAGATTATGCGTGTATTGAATGCTGTTTATTCAAATATGACAGAACATAACGGACAAGAACCGATGTCAATGCTAGAATTTAAGCGACGTAAGGATATTATTAAAAAGCAAAGTAAAGAGATAGTATAATGAGAAAAAATGATTATAAAATCAGTTTCGTCTGTATAGTCTCGAACATCCTTTATAAATTTAGAAGGTCCCTTGTCAGAATTGGCGAGGGATTTTTTATTTTTCATTGATAGATTGGGTTACTTTTTATTATCTATACTCATATAAGATTGAGATATAAAGGAGGTATAAGATGAGTATGACAACAGCAGAAAAAGAATGGTTGAAACGATTTGCTAACAATGTAAAGGAAGATAAGCTCAAGACAGAGGAAAAACCAAGAAACCAAGAAACACAGTCAAACAAAGCAGGGAAAGGCTTTGAGGACGTGGCTGGAATGGCACAATTGAAGGAACTTGTAGTAGAAGGATTCATCAATGTTCTGAAGAACAGGGAATGTGCAGAAGCTTACGGCATCAAGCCGCCCAGTCTCTTGTTTTACGGCCCTGCAGGTTGTGGTAAAACCTATTTTGCGGAAAAAGTTGCAGAGGAACTTGGTATAAACTTTATGAAAGTCATCCCTGATGATTTGGCTTGTACCTGGATTCACGGTACACAGCAGAAAATTGGAGAGTTGTTCCGCAAAGCCGAGCAGAAGGCACCCACATTAATCTTCTTCGATGAATTTGATGCGATGGTGCCCAAACGTTCTGATAGCGATGCCAGCCAAGCATACAATGGAGAGGTCAACGAATTTCTTTGTATGCTTAACAATGCTAGTGAACGCGGAATTTATGTACTGGCTGCAACCAACCATCCAGAACGAATTGACAAAGCCGTTCTCAGAACCGGCCGAATTGATGAGCTGATATATGTAGACATGCCAGATATGGATGCACGTGAAAGCCTTTTCAGACTGACATTGGCAAAACTTCCTGTTTCCGATGATATAGATTACAAGAAATTAGCCTCTATGACAGAGGGATATAATTGTAGCGACATAGACTATATTGTCAAACTTGCATCAAGAAAGATGTTCAATGCCACTATAAAGAATGAAGACAAATGCTATCAAAAGATTACGCAATGTCTTTTGGAAGAGACTATTTCGCGAAAGTCCCCATCTGTGAGCCAGAAGGACATAAAGGAATATGAACGTGTCAGAAACGAGTTCTCTCCCAAGGATGAGAAGAAAAAGGATGTAAGAATGGGATTTCATGTATAACGATAAATTGATTGAGACAATGAAAGAAAAAATTATGGAAGCTTTTGCTGAACTGGGATTCCAGTTGGAGCGGATGGGTGATTTTGGTTATGGATTCAGTTATGAGGGTACAAATTTCATTTACCTGTCCAATGATGATGATGATTTTTTGAATATCAGTGTGCCAGGCATTTATGATTTGGAAGATGGACCTCCTTCTACATTCATAGAACTTATGAACAAAATCAACTCAACATTGAAATACATCAAAGCCTATGATTTGGAGCAAAGCATATGGCTGTTCTATGAACGTGAACTCTTAGGTGATGAAGACTTGCCCAAAGTCATATCACGCATGATCCTGCATTTGGAAGTCGGTCTAATGTTTTCTCGGAAGACTATTGCTGAAATCAAGTCAAATGCTGACGACAAAAGCCAAGATAACGATAATGTAGAATCTGACGACAAAGAATAGGAGGATATAGTATGACAAAAAAAGAACTGATTTTTAAAATCCTGGAAGAAATGGGATTCAAGCCTCATGAAGATGACGACGGCGATGTGGTATTTCGCTACCAGATGAAAAATATCTTTGCTATTGTCGGTGACGAGTCCGAACAATATCTTGTATTGACTATGCCTCAACTCAATGAAGTTGAAGAAGGAGAAGAACATATTGCTTTGGCTGCCAGCAACAAGGTAACACGTGAACTGAAACTGGTTAAGGTATATGTAGACCCAACCTTCAAGAGGGTATCTGCCAACTGCGAATTCTATTATACAGATGAAGAGTCCATGAAGAATAATATTGAAAATTCATTAAACATTCTCGGTGTGGTCAGAACTGTATATCGGAATACAAAAAACGAGATCTCGGACTAAAACCGACTTCAGAAAAATAATGGAAGGAGAAACCATAGTGTGTAAATATCAACAATTAAACAATCAGACTTATGAAGACAAGAATTTTCAATCTTATCATCATCGATGAAAGCGGCTCTATGCAGAGCATCAAGAAAGAAGCTATTGACAGCGTAAACGAAACGATACAGACCATCCGCTCTGCTCAGAAGAAACATGAAGAGCAGGAACACTCTGTTAGCCTTGTAACTTTCAATGACGATGTCAAGACCATTTGTGAGTGTGTCTCTGTTAATGATGTAAAAGAACTCACGGCAGAAACCTATTGCCCTAATTGTTGTACAGCATTGTATGACGCGATGGGAATGTCTCTTAATAAACTCCGTCCCAAAGTGGCAGATGTGGATAAGGTACTCGTAACCGTAGTGACAGACGGTTATGAAAATGCTTCAAGAGAATATAGCGGCAAGGCTATCAAGGCCCTTGTTGACGAGTTGAAGGAAAAAGGATGGGTGTTTGCCTATATTGGTGCCAATCAAGATGTGGAAGCGGTGGCGGCTACCATTTCTATTACTAACGTAATGGAATTTGAAACTACATCTGTAGGAACCCAGGCAATGACAGATCGTGTCAACAGAAGTCGCACGCGACTTTATAGCTATATGGCTCAGTCTGATTTCAATGCAGCAGAAGCCAATGAGAATTTCTTCGATGAAGATAAAAAGTAACACTAACCTTTAATACATTAAATATGAATAGACTATTTACCATACTTTGTATGGCTTCTTTATTGGTATTCCATACATCATGTAATGAAGGATTAATGGATCTGGAGAGTTCAGGTGTAGAACTGAAGACTCGTGCAGCAGAACAAAAGGTGCTGAGTCTTATTCAACAAGCCCGATATGGAGATGCTGGTGCTTATAACTCATTGGCACAATGCTATCGTGATGGAGATGGCGTTGAAAAAAGTTATTTTAACATGCTTTGCATGTATGCCAATTATTGCAATATAACAGGAAGCAACCTTGACAAGGTTGTAGAACTTTTTGAAGATGGCCATCCTTTTAAAAAATTCACATACCTCCTAAAATCGTCAGCTAATGACGATGAATTCATGGACAGCCTGGAGTCTCTCGAAAAGGAAGAGCCGTTAGAAGTGAAAGCAATCAAAGCAGCATGCGATTTACGTATAGAAGAAAAGTCAGCAACGGCTCTGAATGCTCTCCGTAAGGCGGAGAACGAGGGTAGCGAATTGGCGGTATTGTTCCAAATTGTATATTATGAAGAAGAAAACATGAAGGCTGATTATGAGCAGTGTCTTATTCGCCATATGGAGGAATATCCTTTCCTAAATCTGAAGATCGGAGACTTGTATGCAGAAAGACATATGGAAAGTAAGGACTTCTCCGACATACAGAAGGCGATAGAGTATTATTACAAGGCAGATACCTATGCAATGCTTACTTCTAAATATGCCCACAAGCTCATAAACATGTACAAGAAATATGGAGAAGATGGATTGTTAAATTGTGACCATCAGGAAATGGAACGATTAAAGAAAATAGCGAGCATTAACGATTAGAATTAGGAAAATGATAATTGTTTCAGACAATAGGCACATCCTCATGTGTTTGTAGCCGTATATGCTCACCTTCAAATAACTTTGAGCATACAGACATACTCTTCGTTCACACGAAAACAGCTTAAACCTGGGCTTTAAACGCAAGTTGTTTTTATAGAGAAATAGTGTAAAACAAGCCGTTTGAAATCAGTCAGAAGGCTTCAGACTACCAGTTTGTGGCCTTCTGACTCTCAGTCCGAGGCGTTCGGACTGTCAGTAAGTGGCCTTCTGACTGTCAGTTTTATGCCCTCTTACTATTTTTTAAGGTGGCATAAATATCGGTATGTGCCCCTTTCATCTCTTCAATTTTTCAATCCTTCAACTCTTATAATGTTCTTCAATTCTACTCCCCTAAGTGTTAAAATTACCAAAAACCGCCCAAAAATGGCCTAAAAATGTAGGATTGAAATCCTCATACACTGCATATAATGCACTATGCCACAAAGCGTTACATGCAAAAATGTAGGATGTAGGAGAAATTCATAAAATAAAAATCTGGGAGACGAAATCGTGCTTTTACTTTCAAAAAATCCGACATTCATTCTTTAATCTCGTTTTTTCTGACTATATTTGCAAATTAAACTACATTGGAATTATATGTGCGGAATTAAGAATCTAAGAATAACGAATTTCAGAGGTATAGAACATCTGGATATTGACGACTTCTCGAGAGTTAATGTCTTTTTGGGACAAAATAATTCCGGCAAGACAACTGTGCTTGAAGCCATAGCTATGCTGATGGGCATGTCTAACCCAGACTTGCCTCAGTTGATTAATGCAATGCGAGCACGCAAGCCTTTCAGTAATTTCATAGATATTCTCTATTTTTTTAATCATTTAGACGGTTCTGTGTCTCCTGAAATCGAAGCAGTACAGGACAACGGAAGCACCCGCCATTTAAAGTTGGCATTATCTTATGTGTTTGACGAACTAGCAGAACCTAAAAATGAGCCACAGCCCCAAATGGGCACAATACACTACGTCAATACGCTTGAGATGTACTTCGACATTGCTGATGGCGACTCTAAGCATAGCTATAAAAGCTGGTTGCGGATAAACCCGCAGGGACTTGTTGTCAACAGGAAGCAGGCCGAAGGCTACCTTGAAAAAATGAGAGCATGGCTAACACCGTCTGACCTGATGACCAGCAATCTGCCTAACGACCTGGCTGAGCTGTTCAAGAGGAATCAGAAGGAATTGATATTGAAATTGCTGAACCTGTTCGACAGCAAGATAAACAGCATAGAGATACTTACCGACGACATATATATCGGCGTTGAGGGCATGAATCGTATGATGCCATTAAGCATGATGGGCGATGGGCTCCGCCGTTATCTGAGCATTGTGGCAAGTGCAGCCAATCCAGTGGTAAACATCTTCCTTATCGACGAGATTGACAACGGCTTGCATTACTCTGTTTACAAGAAACTGTGGAAAGCCGTGTTTGCCATGGCAAAGCTAACCGACAAACAAGTGTTTGTGACCACCCATAGCAAAGAAACTCTTTTGCACCTGAATGAAATGCTGCAAGAGACGTCTGAATATAAAGAGGATTTGCGCCTATATACCATAGAAAGGACGCTCAAAAAGGGAATACAGGCATACAAATACACTCACGAAGGACTGCGTGGAGCTTGCGATAACGATGTTGAAATAAGAGGACTAGTATGATGATATTAATTCAAAAATAACAAATTATGCCTTTAGGAATTGATATATTTAGTGGTGCAGGAGGACTAAGCTTGGGAGCGGAAATGGCAGGCTTCCAAGTTAAGTTTGCTGTAGAAAAGGATAAGAGCGCAGCTGCTACATATAGGCATAATCACCCCAACACACTTGTATTGGAGGATGATATACACAACATAAATCCTCAAGATTATTTACAAGCCGACGAGCATGTCTCGATTGTTTTTGGTGGGCCGCCATGTCAAGGGTTTTCGTTGTCAAATACGATATCTCGGAATATGGACAACCCTAATAATTCTCTATTTGAGGAGTTCCTGCGGTTTGTATACGAAATTCGCCCAGATTGGTTCTTATTTGAAAATGTGGAAGGCTTTGCCCACTTTGAGGAAGGGGAAATTCAACATTTAGTTGAAGAACGATTTAGAGAAATGGGATATGAAGTTTTCCCCAAGATACTTTGGGCATCTGATTATGGAGTGCCTCAGCATAGGAATCGTTTCTTTATGGTTGGAAACCGTTTAGGTATAAAGTTTGAATATCCAGAACCATTTGGCACCAAGATAACCGTGAATGATGCAATAGGTGATTTGCCTGACTTGGCTAATGGCCAGCAGGTAGATACATTGTCATACAAATTACCTGCAAACAAAGCAAGTCAATATGCACAAATGATGCGCAAAGGTTCTAAGAGAAGTCGGCAAAACTATGTGTCTCGTAACGCAGATTATGTCATAGAACGATATTCATACATTAAACAAGGCGAGAATTGGAAAGCTATACCAGACAAGCTTATGCAAAACTATGCTAACAAAGCAAATTGTCATAGTGGCATATACAGAAGACTGAAAGCAGATGAGCCATCGGTAGTAATATCGAATTATCGGAAGAATATGCTGATACATCCATTCCAAGATAGAGGATTGTCAGTCAGAGAGGCGGCACGCCTGCAAAGTTTTCCTGACAAATTTATTTTTAAAGGGAGTCTAATGCATATACAGCAGCAAATAGGAAATGCTGTTCCTCCCTTATTGGCAAAAGCTATGTTTGAAAAAATATTGAGTTATGGCTGAACCGTTTAAATTGAAATTCAATTTTGATGTCAGCACGTTTAGGTTGCTAGGACGTGAATTAATTACTGACCGAATCACAGCTTTGTTTGAGCTGGTGAAAAATTGTTATGATGCCAATTCTGATAGTGTCATTTTGGAGTTTCACAACGTAAATACTCTTTTGGAAGATAGCTATATTAGTATCAAGGATGACGGCCTTGGGATGTCCTTGAATGATATACGTTACAAATGGATGGTAATTGGCACTAATAGTAAAAGGGCTCAAAGTGTCTCGCCTGCACCATATAATCGTAAAGTTGTTGGAGAAAAAGGCGTGGGACGCTTTGCCGTTGAAAAGCTAGGTTCCAAAGTAAAGATAGAAACTACTCAAAAGGGAACGACACGCAAAATCATTTTGGAATTGGATTGGAGCAAGTATGATGAACTGGCAAATATCCAAGTCAAGAACAACATGAAGAAGAATATTTTCTTCACGGAAATTGAAAATAATTGTTGGATAGAGAACTGTAATAGAGAAGAACATGGAACTACTATTAAAATTGATTTTGGCCTTGTTGAACAAACATGGTCTGTTTCTGATGTGGGACGGGCTTATTCTGAATTATCAAAGTTAGTATCTCCTATATTAAAACCTACCTATCCATTTCAGATTATAGTAAAAAGTAATGAATTCTCTAATTATTCAGAAAAGGAAGTCTTGAATGATTTTAATATAGCAACATCTCATCACTACAAATTGAATGCCTTAGAAAAGGATGGACACAAGGGGCAAGAATATTTATTTTTTGACGAAAAAGCAGGAGCAATCCAAGTCGGCGTTTCTGATGAAAGAAGCTTTGGCCCTGTTTCAATGGAATTTTTTTATTTAGATAAAAATGAAATCCGTAAATATAAAACAGCATATAAAGGTGATAGAATTGATGGTATTATCATTTATAGAGATGGCATAATTACAACCCCCTTTGCTGAAAACGAGTCGAGTTTAGAGAAGAAACGGGATATTCTAGGAATTGACAAAAGGAGATATTCTGGTTTCTTTGACAAAATCAGTTCGAATAACCTTATCGGATATCTAAATATTACAAAAGAAGATAACCCAAAGATTAAAGATGCAACCAACAGGCAAGATTTTATTGAATGTAAAGAGTATAGTGAATTAAAGCAATATATCATAGATCAGATACAAGCATTGGAAAAGTTTTTGGCATTTGAAAAGAAAAAGGATGCTGTAAAAACAATTAACAGACTTGTAGATGCAAACCATCAGCTAACAGAAATTTCTGGAATAATCTCTCAAATGTCGGAAGGCGCTTCTCCTGAAGTTAAGTCACGGCTTACTGAAATTGATAGAAAAGCAAGGAGTGTCCAAAGGCATGTCAGTAAAGGTATTAAACAATATGAGAAGCTCAAAGAAGATTCAGAACGTAAAGAGGATTTATTCTTAAGCCTATTGTCTTTGCAAGATTATGCAGCCGAGTTGTCACATATGGTAAAGACAACTATTGGCAATATAAAAGCAATGGCAGAATTCTTTAAAACGGATTTTCCCAATCCTGCTTATGACAGTCTTTTTAAGGACTATGCAACAAATATCTACCGTGAAATGGAAAAATTAAGCATAGGGGTTAAGTTCATGCTTAGTTATGCAAGTTCAGGAAGTGACTTTGAGACTTTTGAAGTATTTAACCTTCTAAAATATTTGTTCAATGTAATTTATAAAGACAGATTTGACGCAAAAGGCATTAAAACTATATTGGAGTTAAAGATAACTCATAATCGAAAATTCTTTGAGGATATATTTGAGAATTTAATATCAAATTCCATGAAGGCCTTATGTGACTCTGCCAATCCTATTATAAAGTGTACTGGGTTCATTGAAGAAGACAAAATGTCAATACGCTTCTCCGATAATGGTTGTGGTATTCCTAGGGAAGATTGGGAAAGTATTTTTGAGATATTCAAGACAACAACTCAGAATCAAGGCGGCGCAGGCATTGGCTTATTTACAGTAAAAAAACGTATAGAAGCACTGAATGGCGAGATTAAGGTTGTAGAGCCTGAGTTTCCAGAACATGGCGCAACATTTTTAATAACATTACCCTTTAACAAATAAGCAATATGGAAAAGTCAGTAACGAAGGTATACATTGTTGATGATGAATTAAAAAGTAATCATCCCATCATTGTAAAACTTGGGCAGTCTTTTGACGAAGTCAAACTGTTTAAAAAAGCTTCAGATGCGATAGACGCAATAAAGGAATCTTTAGGAAGTAAAGTCATTCTATTGCTAGACTTGAAATTATCGGGTGGGGAGAGTGGATACAGAACGCTAGTCTCGCTGCGGAGCCTATCATATCAAATTCCAGTTATTATTTGGACTGGTTTAGATGAAAAAACTTCGGAATTTTTCAGTTTGATAAATCTAAAAACGTATGCAATCCGCGATAAAGTTGAATCAACCGATAAAATGGTGGAACTGGTTAAGCGAGCAGATGCCGATATGAACTATTCTTTATCCAATGCTTTAGAACGTTGGATAATGGCACAGCCTGGTAATCATGACGATATATTTGCTGTTTCTACAGGTGGAGAGACTATTTCTCTGAACCAAATGTTGGATGAAATACGAAAAGATACACCAAAGGGGAAAGAATTTACACAGGACTTGGTCAATCTTACCATTGAGTTAATGAATAAAGAGCATCATGAATAATCCCATATATATAGCTTGTGACAACGAAGACAAAGTGCTTGGGCATTTTTTCCAGTCTTGTCATGACAAAATCCGTGAGGTTGCTGTGAAGAAAGACTTTGATTATAAGTCTTTGACTTCTGGAAATTTAACCAAAGAAAATATTAATAATTACACATCTGAAGCAGATGAGTATGTGTTTTCTGCATTTTCACATGGAACAGATGACACTCTTCTGTGCGATAAAGATATTTATATACAAGCGAATGATAACGTAAAAAACTTTTATAGTTCCGTATTTTACACATTTGCCTGCTATTCTGCAAACGGCATAGGAAAAGAATTTAAAGAGTCGTATGTTTTAGGTTATGTAGGATATAATAACCAAGCATGGGTAGTTCCTGCTTATGAGGATATTTTTGTAAGATGTGCTACCAAAGGACTTGTGTCATACATTGAGGGTAAAACCTTAAAGGAATCCATTAAAGATCTGATAACGGAATACGATAATTCCCTTAAGAATGCAAAAATGAATCCCATATATGGTTTCCTTCTGAGGAACAAACAAGCATTAGTCACAATAGTAAATAGCGAAGAAAAAACCATTAATGATTAGTAGAGCAAAGTAAGAATTAATAAAAACATGCCCTTTTTGAGTTAATAGGTAACTCCATTACACTTAGTGGGTAACTCAAAACGATACTTTATAATAGAAGAATAAAATGGCAAAGAAAAGAGACAACTGGACAGAAGAACAGATAACGGTGGTGCTGTATGAGTATTGCAGACGACCGTTCGGACAGTTCTCGGGAACGAAACCGTTCATCGAGGAACTGGGACGACTATTGCACCGCTCTTCTGGTGCCATTGTCCGCAAGGTTGGCAATCTGGCCCACTTCGACCCTCAGATGAAAGCCCGTGGCGTGGAAGGCTTAGAGCATACAGCCAAACTTGACAAAGAAATCTGGAACAGGTATTTTGGTCACTGGGACCAGTTAGCATACGATGCAGAAATGCTGATTGCAAAATTCAAGGAGAAGAGTTTTGAAGATTCGGTAGAAGAGTCGATAGAGATAAATCTTTCATTACTTCCAAAAAGTGAAGAACGCAGACAGGAAGTGGTACGCCGCATCCATCAGGACTTTTTCAGAAGGACAGTCCTTTCCTCATACAATAGTCGATGCTGCATCACTGGACTCAACAATAAGGCTCTTTTAGAAGCAAGTCATATCGTAGGTTGGAGTAAAGACGAAGCAAATAGGACTAATCCACAAAATGGATTATGTTTGAATGTTCTCTTTCATAAAGCTTATGACGAAAATCTGATTGGCATATCACCTGATTATGAGATTTTCATTTCTGAAAATTTTTTTGGAATGAAATTGAAGGAAGTTGATAGCCATACAAAAGAATATATGATGGGTTATAATAACAGGAAATTGATAATGCCAAAACGATTCCTGCCTGATAGGGATTTATTGGCGGTACATTTTGAAAAATTTAAAAAAGAATTATGAAGCAATTGAATGAGTTTGAGAAGCAAATGTTAATTTATAGAATTGACAATCTGAAGAATCTTAGTAATAAAGATTTTATGGTGTCATTTGCGGGAATCGTTAATGATTTTGATTTGCTTCAAAAAGAAGATATTGAGAATCTTCAAGATCATGACTGGTGTAGGGATAATATTAAGCATGAATACACTATAATTAAATCAATATCAAAGAATGTTTCTAATACATTAGTAGAAGAAAAGAAAGATAATACGGGGCGACAAAGGTATTATGATAATGTGTTTTACATTAGAGGAAAAAATGTTTTGCTTTCTTCTGAATGGTATGATGGCACAGGAAGAAAGCCGGATAATAAAACGATATTCATTAATTGGTTAAGAAGTTTTGTAAATAGTCATTACAGCAATGGAAATTTGCAGGCTCGTAATAATGGGATTAAAATCAACAATATTCATCGCCCCTACATCACCGCCATCAAATCCAAACCCTTCTTGCTTCTTGCTGGTATCTCTGGCACAGGAAAGAGCAGGATTGTAAGGGAGTTGGCACGTGCTTGTTGGGATGATGGTTCGGAGGAGTATGAAGCTCAGAAGCCGAGGAACTTCGAGATGGTGCAAGTGAAACCGAACTGGCACGATTCAAGTGAGTTGATTGGATATGTGAGCCGTGTGAGTGGTAAACCTGTTTTTGAGGCAGGAGACTTCTTGAAGTTTGTGGCTAAGGCATGGGAGAATCCTGAAGTGCCGTACTTCCTTTGTTTGGACGAAATGAATCTGGCGCCTGTGGAGCAGTATTTTGCAGAATATCTGAGTGTGGTGGAGAGTCGTAAGGCTGATGGGAATGGCGTGATAACCACTGACCCTATCCTAAAGAAATGCGATGAGCAATGGTACTTCGACCTGACAGCAAAACTGACTAATGACGACGAGATTAGGGCACGTTTCAATAAAGATGGCATTTGTATTCCGCAGAACCTTATCGTGGTGGGAACGGTGAACATGGACGAGACTACATTCTCGTTCTCCCGTAAGGTGCTCGACCGCGCAATGACAATAGAAATGAATGAGGTGGACCTGTATGGAGGTTTGACTGACAGGCATGAGAAGATAGGAAAGCTGGAGGTTGGTAATCTGATTGGCACAGCTGTTGAGGGCGTGGACGTATATAAGAACAATAAGGATGTTTGTGAAAAGGTCATCAACTATCTTAAAGTGATAAACGCCAATCTTGAAGGCACGCCGTTTAAGGTGGCCTATAGAACAAGGAATGAGTTTCTGCTGTATGTAGTGAACAATCTGCCATACAACAAGGAGGAGGACGGCAGTGAGATTACTCAGAAAGAAATTATAGCACGGGCACTGGATGAAATAACGAGCATGAAGATTCTTTCTCGCATTGAGGGAGATGAGACAAAGATTGGCAACCTGCTTGAACAACTGAGAGAAATCATTAGCGGACAGTTGAAGACTATATCAGATATAGAATATTCTGCAACAAAGAACGAGGAGGGAAAAGCTTATTCCATTTCACTGGCAAAACTAAAAGAAATGGAGAAACGACTGAAGACTAGCGGTTATACAAGTTTCTGGAGTTAAATAGGAAAGAAAGGAGAAAGGAATGCAAGACGGAACGGAACTATTCTCAGCCGAAGAGGTGCAGTCGCCCTTTGAGACTATCAAAGAGACAGACAATGAAGGACGCGAGTGGTGGAACTCTCGTAAGTTGGCACGATTACTAGGCTATCAGAAGTATTGGAACTTTGAACGTCTGATGGACAAAGTGGCTGTATTCCTGCAACAGGACAAGGGGCAGAATCTAAAGGAACACATGGTGGAAATAGAAGAGATGGCACAACTGAACAATGGTGGCTATCGACAAGTGAAATCTATTATGTTGTCAAGAACTGCATGTGTGGCAATTACCATGAATGCAGATCAAAAGAAGCCCATCGTGAAAGTCGCAAAAGACTATTTCACCAGTATGATGAACTCTCAAGAATTGGCAACAAGCGTGGAGGGTAACGTCTTGATATATCGTTCGAGTACAGGAAAGGTGAACGTGAACGTGCTTTTCAGTCAGGATACTTTTTGGCTTTCACAGAAGCGAATGTCTGAACTATTTAATGTTACGGTGCAAGATATCAGTTATCATCTGATACAAATAAATGATACAGGAGAGTTGCAATTGTCCGCAGCAATCAAAAAAATTTTGAATCCTTCGGACAATTGCGATGAACAAGGTATCTTGCTGTATAATCTGGATGCAATTATTGCCGTGGGATATCGTGTGAACAGTTATGAGGCCACACAGTTCCGTATATGGGCACGCAATGTGCTGAAAGATTATATCGTCAAAGGATTTGTAATTGACGATGAGAGGTTGAAAGGCAAGAATCCGTTTGGAGCAGATTACTTTGAGGAACTGCTAGACCGCATCCGTGAGATACGAACCTCAGAGCGTCGCTATTATCAGAAGATTACTGATATCTATGCTGAATGTAGCAGCGACTACGACCCAAAGAGTGAAATAACACGAACTTTCTACAAGACGGTGCAGAACATGATGCATTATGCTGTGACCCACCAAACGGCAGCAGAGATTGTATATGACCGTGCTGATGCGGAGAAACCACACATGGGACTGATGACGTGGAAAAATGCGCCTGACGGCAGAGTCATTAAGAAAGATGTGACTGTAGCTAAGAATTATCTGTCGGAGAAAGAGGTGGAGGAGTTGAACCTGTTGACTACGGCCTTTCTGGATATTGCAGAACGAAGGGCACGCCGGCATGTTTTAACAACTATGTCGGAATGGAAGCAAGTGCTGGAGCAATATCTGGAAGTTTCAGATGCAGACATCCTGCATGATGCAGGAACCATTAGCCATGAGGAAGCGGCATCGAAAGCTTTTGGTGAATACGAAAAATTCAGAAGGATTCAGGACAAAGCTTTTCTGTCAGACTTTGACAAGTTTATTGAATCTATAAAATAGAATTCAACAATGGACTTACTAACCATACAACACGAGGATTTCACATTGTATGTTGAATGCACGAAGTTCAACGACATTTGGAATAAGGCTGCAAGGAATGTGGGCGAAGAGAACTTGCTTTCCACTTACACGTGGTCGGAGGGTGTTGTGGCGGTAGAGAGAAACAAAGAAATAATAGAAAAAGGAGAAAAGGCTCCGGCTATTTTCTTTGACAATGCAGACTATCCTGTTTGGGTGCAGTTCAACTCTTATGTGAAAAACGCACAGTTTGGTTCTATACTGCAAAAGGACAATGAGCGATTCTCGTTCAGAGGACATACACTGGCTGGTTTCCTTAACTATGGCAACGAGATAGGCAAAAGCGAACTGAACATCATATACGAGACAACCACAGGCACAAAGCGGTTTACATTCTGTTATGAGGTGCTGAGCACAAAACTGAATTATCACGAGCATTGGAAGAAGATAATTGAGGATATAGAGCAGGAATACAAGATGCTTTCGCTTGATTTCCTGAAACGCACATTCCATGGTTTTACACCAGATGAGAGTGGAGAGGCGCCAGAACTGATATGGTGGAATGTGTTTAAGGAAGAACAAACTAAATTCATAAAAGCTTGCAGGAATATCATAGAACGCCCACGCCATAGGTTGCATGGGTATGAGGTGTATCTTAGAGCTGACAAGTTGAAGCGTGTTCCGGCAAGCATTGAAAACGAACTGGCTGAACACAGGAAAGAACTTGCCCGACTGTATAGAGTGGAAGAACAAATACAGTCGAACGACACACAGGAAAACCGTTTCCTGAAATATGCGCTTTGGCAGATAACAGAGAAGTATGATAATCTTAAAAGGCGTATAGAAAACTTAGACAGCACTGCGAAAACAATGAAAATGGAGATGCAGGATATGCTTGACACATTGAAGCATCTTCAGAGAAATCCTTTCTTCAGGACAGTAGGAGCGTTTAAGGGTCTTTATCAGGAAAGTCTAATATTGCAAAGGGCAACAGGTTACAGTCAGGTGTATAGAACATGGAATCTGTTGAGAAGAGCTTATTCGCTTAATGACGGTATATACCGCTTGCATACTAAAGATATTGCTACGCTTTATGAGATATGGTGCTTTATTGAAGTGAGTCATATTGTAAAGGAGCAGTTAGAACTGGACAATGATGATGTGGAGCATAGGAACAGAATGGAGATGAACGGTGCTTTCACATGGGAACTTGGCAAGGGAGAACATTCACGGATATTGTTCAGAAAAGATGGTGTAGAGTTAGCTGAACTGGTGTATAATCCTAAACACACGGAGAAAGACAATGTTCATGGCATAGGCAACCTGTATGTGCCGACTGTTCCGCAAAAGCCGGATATCGTATTGCAGCTGACGAAAGACGATGTGCAAAAGGGCATGAAGATGACTTATCTCTTTGATGCGAAATACAGGATTGACAGCAGGGTGAATAATGTTGATACTCCACCCGATGATGCCATAAACCAAATGCACCGCTACCGTGATGCCATATATTATAAGGAATATGGTAAGGAAATACTGAAAAAGGAAGTTATCGGAGGTTATATCTTGTTCCCTGGAGCTGGAGAGAAGACAGATGTTGAGGTGGCTAAATTCTACAATACTATCAAAGATGTAAATATAGGTGCTTTCCCTCTACGTCCGAAGGATGAGCAGAATAGGGTTTTACTTGAAAACTTCATCAAGGAATTAATAGAGACAAGGGCTGCAAGAACCATATCGAAGGTTATACCGCAAAAGGGTGCTATCATAGAAGTTGGCGACAGGGTGCTTATAGGAATAGTAAAGCCAAGTCCAAGGAAAGGCTACTACAGTAATTTTGAAGAGGGTAAGGCCGATTTGTATTATACAGGAGCACAGTTCCCAACAACCATTGCTTTGCATAATCTGCATTTCTTTATCCCTTATTTCAATGGAAAAGGAATACGCGATGTTTATGAAATTGTAAATATTAGAACTATTACAGGCAGTGAAGCCAAACAGCTGGGAGATGTAAAAGAGGAGGAAAAGGATGACATTCGTTTAGCTTTTCATCTGAAATTCAATAGGAGGTTATTTGATGATTGGCATAAGATTGATACCTCTGAAATGAAATCTTATTCTTTCATTGACACAACATTTGAAGATTTGCAGAAAAGAACCCCAAAAGCGGAATAGAAATATCCCGCTTTTCTTTTGCCCTTTATCAGATATTTTGTATTTTTGCCATATATAAAAAAGAGTTATGAAACATAAAATATATGTGGCCAGCAGCTGGCGCAATAGTGATTACCCAGAGGTGGTGGAAAAACTGAGAGAGGCAGGACATGATGTGTATGACTTTCGCAATCCACCATCGGGAGACGAGAGCTTTAAATGGAGCATACGGCCTTTAACTCCATTTAACTCCCTACTAACTCCATTTAACTCCTTAAAGTTAGATGAGCGATTAGGGATGAGAGATGAGGGTTTGCGTGTCAAGCATACGTCTACATTCCTAAGCGAAGCGTCACTCCTTCACTCCTACACTCCTTAAAGTTAGATGAGGGATGAGGTTAAAAGATGTATTCTGACTCGTTTGAAGCCGGAGTGTCGGCTTGCATGAACATTACATAATAGATTGGCAAATAAACGACCTTGCCTTCCTGGCGTATTTCGCGTTCATTGGACATGACGGTGCCTACAAGAATGTTGTAGTCAGGATTCTTCAAGAGATTGTTCAGTGCGCTATGAACTGTATAGTCCTTGCCCGACTTGACTTCTATAGGATGAACACTCATTGCTGTATGGTCGTCTATAAGATAATCAACCTCGCCTTGCTTGCGGTTATCATAATAGAAGAGCTTGTAACCATGGGCGCGGAGTTCTTGGGCAACAACGCTTTCATAAACAGAACCGAGGTTGATGCTACGAACATCATCGAGCACAGAACGTATGTTGTTGTGATAGAGAGAACTTGTCAGCAATCCCACATCGTTAAAATAAAGTTTTAAAAGATTCTTCTGAAGCGACTCGGCCAATGGGAAATGAGGGTTGGAAATGGCATGTACAGACAAAGATATTCCTGAAGAAACAAGATACTCAAACTCTTCTTGATATTGGGCAAAACGGTCTCCTTCCTTGCCTCGTATCTTTTGAGCCACCATACGCTTTTTCTTGCTTTCCATTTGGGATGGAATCATATCGTAAATGCGGCGTATCATAAGTTTTTTGCCATGCTCATTCTCGTGCTTTGAAGCATCATCACCGTAAAGTCTGCGTATGGCTTCCTGCACCTCACGTACACGAACAATATTATGCGTTTCTAAATAGGTGTTGACAGCATCAGGCAGTCCTCCTACCAACAAATAGCGACGGAACAGATCCAACACATAGTTGTGGCGCTCTAATGTAAGACTCTGACGGGTTTCATACGACTGGCGCAACATGGCAATAGCCTCTATGCTTTTTTACACTTTTCAAATGATTATAGGGCTCTAAAAATACACTTTTCAAATAAATTTCGTGCTGCAAATATACACTTTTCAAAAATTAATACCAAATATTTAAGTGAATATTTGAATGTTTTGGTTGAATGTTGAGGGAAATTTGTCTTTGTGTCTTAGGATGTATCTGCCTTTTTATCTAGGGATTTTGGGATTTAATGGATTGTATCTGTCTTTGTGGCTAAGCAAAATCCCTATAATCCGCAAACAAAAAAAGCGCCGCAACTGCGACGCTTTTCGTTTTATCCCCAATAGGGTTTTATTTCAATCCACGCTTCTTTAGCAGAGGGTCGATGCCCGGCTCCTTGCCGCGGAAGTTGATGTACATCTGCATTGCATCGTCGATGCCGCCAGGGGTGAGGATATACTTGCGGTACTTGGCTGCTACCTCCTTGTTGAAGATGTCGCCAGTCTCCTTGTATGCCTCGTAAGCATCGCAGTCGAGCACCTCTGCCCACAGATAACTGTAGTAGCCGGCAGTATAACCGCCACCCATGGTGTGGTTGAAGTAGGTGGTGCGATAGCGAGAAGGAATCTGCTTCAGGAGGTTGCGCTTGCCGAGTGTCTGCTGCTCGAAGTCCATCACGTTCATATCATCAGCGATGTCGGTGAGAACATGGAAGTCCATATCGAGGTAAGAAGCTGCAAGGTACTCGGTGGTAGCAAAGCCCTGACCGTACTTGCCACTGGCCTCAAGCTTCTTTACGAGTTCTTCTGGCATTACCTCACCAGTCTCGTAGTGCTTGGCATAGAGCTTGAGCATCTCCGGTTCGAACACCCAGTGCTCGTTGAGCTGTGAAGGAAGCTCTACGAAGTCGCGTGGCACACCGGCAATACCATAGTAGTGAACATCGCCGAAGAGACTGTGGACAGCGTGGCCGAACTCATGGAACATGGTGCTGGCCTCATCGGCAGTGAGCAGTGCCGGCTGACCTTCAGTTGGCTTGGTGAAGTTGCAAACGATGGTTACAACTGGTGCCTTGCGCTCGCCGTTCTCGTAGGTCTGTGAGCGATAGCGTCCGCACCATGCACCACCGCGCTTGCTGGCACGTGGGAAGTAGTCGAGATAGAGCACGCCGAGGTGAACGCCTGATGTGTCCTTGCACTCAAATGCTTCTGCATCTGGGTGTGGCAGAGGGATGTTCTCGATAGGTGTGAAAGAGATGCCATAGAGCTTATTGGCGAGAAGGAACATTCCGTCGCGCACGTTCTCAAGCTTGAGGTATGGACGAATCTCGTTCTCGTCGAAGGCATATTTAGCCTGCTTTGCACGGTCGGCATAGAAACGCCAGTCCCAAGCCTCGGCAGTGAAGTTCTTGCCCTCTTTGCGAATCTCTGCCTGTATGTCGGCAAGCTCTTCCTTTGCCTTCTTCAGTGCTGGTGTCCATACCTGGTCGAGCAGGTTGTAAACGGCAGCAGGAGTCTTGGCCATACGTGTTTCGAGAGCCAGTTCGGCATAGTTGTTGAAGCCCATGAGCTTAGCCTTCTCTACGCGTGCCTTGAGGAGCTTGCGGATAACCTCCTTGTTGTCGTTCTCATTGCCGTTGTTGCCACGGTTCAGATAGCCCATGAGAATCTTTTCGCGCAGTTCGCGGTTCTCGGCATACTGAAGGAACGGCATGATGCTTGGGTTGTGGAGTGTGAACACCCACTTACCTTCCATGCTGTCGGCCTTTGCTGTCTCGGCAGCAGAAGCTATGAGGTTGGCTGGCAGACCGGCGAGGTCTTCCTTCTTGTCAACGACGAGACGGAAGGCGTTGGTCTCTGCAAGCATGTTCTGGCCGAACTGCACCTGAAGTGAAGATATTTCGGTGTTGAGCTTGCGCAACTGCTCCTGCTTCTCGGCGTCGAGGTTAGCACCGTTGCGGACGAAGTCCTTATAGGTCTCGTCGAGCAGCTTCATCTGCTCCTTGTCGAGATTGGCAGTGTCGGCACTCTCTCTAACAGCCTTTACACGGGCGAAGAGACCGGCATTCATGGTGATGTCGTCGCCGTGCTTGCTGAGCAGTGGTGACATCTCGCGACTGAGAGCCTGCAGAGAGTCGTTGGTGTTGGCATTGGTCTGACCGAAGAAAACGTAGCTCACCTTATTGAGCAGTTGTCCGCTTTGGTCGAGAGCCACGATGGTGTTCTCAAATGTAGGAGCTTCAGGATTGTTTACGATAGCCTCTATTTCTGCTATCTGCTCCTTCATACCCTGCTCGAAAGCTGGCTTGTAGTGCTCTGGCTTGATTTGTTCAAACGGTGGTACACCGAACGGTGTGTCGTACTCGCTCAGGAACGGGTTGCAACCGCCTTCATTATTGGCACAACCCACGAGCATTGTGGCAGCGCAAGCCGCCATAATAATTTTTTTCATACACGTATAAATTTATGATTTTTAAGTATTTGATTGCAAAGATAGTGCAAACTGAGTGGAGAACAAAATAATTTTATTTATTTTTTATCCCGAAGTGCCGCCTATCTTATTAAAAGATACATATTAAAATGAAGAATTAAGAATGAAGAGTGAAGAATCTTTTAAGTGAAGAGTGAAAAGTGAAGAGTGAAGAATCTTTTAATCCTTCAATTTTTCATTAAAACCTTACTCTTCCGCCAAGGCGCACCTCGAAGGTCTTGGAGGTGACGTTGTCATGGTAACGGTAGTTGGTGTGGCGGAGGAAGTAGGAAGCAGAGAAATCTACTGCGAAGCGGTCGCTGAGAACGACGTTTATCTTAGGACTAAGCACCAGCAACTGGGCATTGCTCTTGTCGCCCTGAGCATTGAGATAGAGAGGATTAGTGGTGGTAAGGTCCTTGTCTTCATAACCCTTCCAGGTAAAGATGCGGTAGTAGTCGGCATCGAAAGAGAAGGTGCCGAAACGACCGAGCCCTACGAGTGTGTTTGTCTTGGCGCTATAGCCACTGCCGAGGTTGTAGTCGCGGTCTATGACATTGTAATAGTCGCTCTGAGAACCGCCCAGGAGGATGGCACTGAGGAAGATGCGCTGCTCAAGATTGGTGAGACTGCCTACCTCAGGGAACTTGAAGATTACTCCAGGACCAAAGGAGGCCGCCTCTGAGATGCGGTAAGGAACGAGCGAACTGCCATCGCTGACGGGATGAGAGTCGAAATAGTTGAAATGTTGGTAGATGCCAAACTCAGTGTTCAGTTCACTGTCAGTGCTAAGTGGCGTGCCCCAAAGTCGGCCAAGTAGATTGACACGGTTGATGAGGGGCTGGTTACTGCTCAGTCCGAAGGAGATGTCGGCAGTGAAATAGTCGTATGGCTTGTTGGTACGGTCGCAGAAAGGCTGACCATATACAAGACTGAGATTGAGGTAAGGGTTGACCTCGCCACGGAACAGGGAGTTGTTGTCGGCAAGATAGCGATAGCCGGCGGCAATACTGAAATCGACAGGCAACTGACTGTGGTCATGGTAGGGACGGGCATTACGACTGATACGCCATGCCTCGCCACTGACGAGACGGTTGAGACCGCGCACGGGACATATCAGAGTGCCGAGAAACTCGCGCCAGAAGCGGGGCCATCCGCGCTTGCTGTCGTCGAGGACAAGGGCTGACAGGCGATGGGTAACCTCACCGATGCTGACACCGCCGACACTGGTGGCGATGAAGTCGTTCATGGCAGGCGGTTCTTTCTCGCATACTATCTCCCACATGAGACTGCCTCCGAAGGAATAAGGCACCGACTGCCAGAAGTTGAGTCCGTTGGTACGGGCGGCATTAAAGTATAGACCGCCATGATAGGGATGGGCAAAGAGGTTGGTGGAGAACTGGTCGTTGTCCCAAACGAAACCGTTGCGGAAGTTATGGCTGATGGTCTTGCCACTGATTCTGGCGAAGTCGGCATTGAGCACATAGCGGTCGAAAGCCCACACGCCGGCATTGATGCCGAAGGTCTCGACAGCGGCAAGGAGGTAGTTGGGCGACTGCTTAGGAAGCAGTGGGGAGGAGGGTTGGAAGATAAGGGGGACTTCATTATCGTCGGTAACAGGGACTGCACTCTTGGCACGGTTGTAGCGCAGCGTGATGCCGGCCTCAACAAGTGCACGATGGCGATAGCGATGGGAATGGTAGTAGTAGCGAGTATCGCCATAGCCTGCAGTTATAAAGGCGCCGAGAGTGGGATTGAACTGATAGTCGAGGTTGAGGCGTGCCTGAAGAGAATAGAGACGCTCTGGCTTGTTGGCGGTGTTGCGCTCAAAGGTCTCTATGTGATAGAAGCCGAGGTCGCCGCTGATACTCAGACGTGGGGTAAGGCGGAAATACTGGCCGATGCGGTAGAAAAGTGCTCCGGAGAATTTCTCGTCGAGTCCCATATAGTGGGTGCCGACACCGATGATATTGTATGTTGAACGGTTGCGGAAGCGCAAAGCTAAGTTTCCCTTGGTTGTGGTTCCGCCATAGGCCATGAAATCGACCGTGGTCTTGGGGTTGACGTTCACAAGACCTATCTTATGGCAGGTAGTATCGCGACTGTAGTTGATGATGCCTACCTGTATGCCTCGAGGATGACTCTGACAGACGTTGATGATGCCTATCTGTGAACCGTTAAGGGTATCGGCGTAGTTGTAGGCAGCGAACTGAAGACCGCGCATATAGGAGGAGCTGATATTGGCAACACCGGCAAACTGTATGCCGCGCTTTACACCCATGGAGATATTAGTGATGCCACCAATCTGAATACCACGCATAGGGGTGCTGCTGACATTGCTAAAACCGGACAGTTGAACTCCGTTGACGGAACGGCCAACATTGGAGATGCCAGACAACTGAACACCGCGCATCTCCTTGCGTGCAACACTAGTGAAGAGACTGGTCTGGACACCATGAAGGGCATCGACATTGCCCAGGAGTCCGATATTGAAATGACTCATCAGCAAAGAATCGGCTGTGGTTCGGTTGACACCGACGGCTATATTGGGAACCCTGCGTTGGTTCTGAGAACTGGCATCGGCAAGGGATAGGAGCAGGAGGAATGACAGAATATATATGCGAATACTCATATGGAGTTAACGAATTTTGGATGATGCAAAGTTACAAAGATTTATTTCTGCTGACAGGATTTGAAAGATTAATTTCAATTATTTAAGAATGGCAATGAAAATAATATAGTATTTTTAATACTACCCTAAAATAAAAGCACTAACTTTGCACCCTCAACGAAAAGTATTATGGGAAACAGACTGGCAAGATATTCACAACACTATGGACCGCTGACAAAACTGGGGGTGCCTATCGTCATAGGACAGGTGGGCAACATAATACTGAGTTTTGCCGACACGCTGATGGTGGGACAGCACAGTATGGAGGAACTGGCGGCTGCCAGTTTTGTGAACTCCATGGTGGTGCTGGTGGTTATCTTTGCCATGGGGTTCTCTTACGGACTGACGCCGATGGTGGGTAACCTGTACGGGCGCGGCGAACTGGAAAAGATTGGCGGCGTGGTGCGCAACGGCATAGTGGCAAACACGTTGATGGCACTGATTGTGGTGGTGCCGATGGTGCTGCTGTATCTGTTTGTCGACCGCATGGGACAGCCTGACGAACTGATTCCGCTGATGAGGCCATATCTGCTGGTCAACCTGTTGTCGGTGCCGTTTGTGTGCTGGCTTAATGTGTTCAAGCAGTTCTATGATGCCGTGAGCGACACGAAGGTGCCGATGTATGTCTTTCTGGGCGGCAACATGCTGAACATCATTGGCAACTACCTGCTGATATTCGGAAAGTGCGGACTGCCAGAACTGGGACTGCTGGGCGCGGGAATAGCAACAGCGGTGTCGAGAGTGGTGATGCTGCTGGTGATGATGGCAATATTCTTCTGGCACAAGAGATACATGATATACAGCGAAGGCTATCGTAAAGGACGCATTAACAGACAGGATTTCGGACGACTGAATGCGCTGGGTTGGCCATTGGCTGTACAGATGGGCATGGAGACGGCGGCGTTCTCGGTGATGTCGCTATTTGTGGGATGGATAGGTACAACGGCACTTGCAGCCCATCAGATAATGCTCACCGTTTCGCAACTATTCTACATGGTATATTACGGTATGGCGGCGGCTGTGGCGGTGAGAGTGAGCCACTTCCACGGACAGGGCGATATGAAGGTGGTTAGAGAGACTGCTACGGCGGGTTTCCACATCATTCTGCTGATAGCGACAGTGGTGGCTGTACCGATATTCTTCTTGCGCAATGACATCAGCCTGCTGTTTACCGACAATGAGGAAGTGTGCATGCTGGTGGCGCAGACGGTGATACCGCTAATATTGTATCAGTTTGGCGACGGGTTGCAATGTACCTATGCCAATGCGCTGCGTGGAATCAGTTGCGTGCGCCCGATGGTAATATCGGCATTCATCAGTTATGTGCTGGTGTCTATTCCGCTCAGTTGGCTGTTGGGCATCAAACTGGGCTTCGGTCTGCCGGGAGTGTGGTTTACATATCCAATAACGCTGACGCTGGTGGGAGCGATGTATTATTGGAGCTTTAGGAAGAGGGTATAGCCTCTACTGGGAGGAGATTCTAGGAGGACCTAGGAAACTCTAGGAAGTTATAGGAGCCTAGGAAAACTCAACAACTTAAGCTATCAACTTGTCAACTTGTTAACTTGTCAACTTTAAAAAAATATATATATGAACAAGGTATCGGAAAACCCTTTTAAAAACCGAACAGAAGGCAAGCTGGAATTGCCACTAATGATTGTAACGGCAATGTTCGTTACTCTGTATCTGGTTTCAAACATCATGGCGGTGAAGGTAATAGGACTGTGGGGACTGTTCTACTTCGACGCAGGTACAATAACCTTTCCATTTGCATACATGCTGGGCGATGTGCTAACGGAGATATGGGGGTTCAAGATGGCAAAGAGAGTTATCTGGACCACATTCTTCTGCAACCTGGTGATGGTGATATGTACACAGGTGGGCGTATGGCTGCCATCGCCAGAGCATCTGGCAGATACGGAAGTGGCGTACAACCACTTGTTTAACTATGTGCCACGCATCGTCATTGCCTCGCTGGCAGGATTCCTCTTGGGAGAACTGAGCAATGCGTGGGTGATGGACAAGATGAAGCAGAAGATGAAGGGACGCAAGTTGTGGGTGCGCACTATCGGCTCGTCGATGGTGGGATATGTGTTTGACACACTGCCTTTCGTGCTCATCGCCTTCCTTGGTGTAGTAACAACGAAAGAACTGCTGCTGATGATGGCATTCCAGTATTTCTCAAAACTGATTATCGAAGCTACGATGGGTACGCCAATGGCGTATGCGGTGGTTAGGATGTTGAGGAGGTGAGGTAATGTTACGCTATTCATTGATACACACGAAGATGCCACGCGAGTTTGTGCTGTTGCAAGGCACTGGCTGCAAGTGGCGCAAGTGCACGTTCTGCGACTATCACGAGGACGTGAGCGACAATCCTTTTGCCGTGAACAAAGAGGTGCTTGAGCAAGTGACTGGCCATTACGGTGTGCTGGATGTAATCAACTCTGGTTCGGCTATGGAACTGGATGCCGAAACGATAGGCTTAATAAGGCGTGTGGCAGAGGAGAAAGACATTCACACGCTGTGGTTTGAGGCTCACTATATGTATCGAAACCGACTGGCGACATTTGCGTCGCAGTTTCCGGGAATGACGGTGAAGTTTCGTTGTGGTGTTGAGAGTTTCAACGGTTCACTAAGAAAGCAATGGGAAAAAGGTATTCCCGCCGACGTTACGGCAGAGGAGATAGCCCAATGGTTTCATGGTGTGTGTCTGCTTTGCTGTACCGAAGGCGATAGTAGAGAACGTATTACAGCCGACATAGATACTGCACGACAGTATTTTGAGTATTTCAGTATCAATGTGTTCTGTGAAAACAATACACCAGTAAAGCGCGACAGCGAACTTGTGGAATGGTTTGCTAAAGAACTATATCCGAGAATAAAAGACGACCCGAAGATAGAAGTGCTGATTGATAACACCGATCTTGGGGTGGGGTGAAAGGGTTGAAGGATTGAAGAATTGAAGGATTGAAGAATTGAAAAATTGTTATTCTTCGTTTTTCACCCAAATGGCAATTGTTTTCATCCTGATATAATTGGCTGAGACATACATCAGTCCTTCGTAAGGATTGTCCGTGCCCCAAGAGTTTTTCATTATATAATAAATGTTGCCGTGCTTGTCGTGCGCCTTGCCGATGATGCACATGGCATGGTCGTCAGTGGTCTGATAAGACTCAAACATCTTTTGGCGTGCATCTTGCGACATGTCTTTGCATTGATTCTTTGGAAGTCTAGCCCATCCATGGCGGAACCTGAAACCCGGTTCGCTGATATCGCCCTCCCAACAAACAGCCTCGCCATGTACTATGGCCTCGTCTATACGCTTCATCATTGTGTCGATGGGCACATTGTAGAACATGTTGCCTTCCCAATTGTCGGGTACTTCAAGGGCGAAGTGTGTGTAGAAGGGATGATGAGTAAAGCTGGTCAGTGCCGCATAACTGCCGGGGCGGCATACGCTACGTGAAAATTCTTCGGGAGTGTATTCTGCACCAAACATGTATACACTATGTGGCGGTGCACCTAGTGTCTCGTTAAGAACTTTCTGCATCATATCGTTATAGGAGTTGAGTCCAGAAGACTTGTTTATTGCGGCCTGTGCTATGCGTCTTACTTTGTTGCATAGCACGGTGGTATTGGCATTTTCGTAGTCGTTGTATGCACTATGCGGTACAATGCCATGACGCTCGATGCTGTTGAGCAGTGTCTGGGCGGTAGAACGGGTGGTCATCTGCTGTGCACCCTTGCTCAGACGGTATCGCTGGTAGCCGTCGGCAATAACATTGCGCACGGCATAGCCTACCGACAGATGCACCGAGTCGCCAAGCATCAGACGGTTGGTCTCAATCGTTGCCAGCATGGCGTAAGCCCAGCACGTCTGGTTTTGTCCTTGGCTTTTTACAGGTGTATGCTTAAGCAATATGTCGTTGGTAAATGTAGCAACCATCTTGCCACTTTCCTGATTGTCAGAACAGCAGCAAATGGTAAGCAATAGTGTGAAAACGATGACAAACCTTTTCATGTGACTGCAAAGATACATAAAATTTTGAGGTTATAAGACTACTAACATCATGAGGTTTTTTACTTTTTCTCATTTTTTTATCATAATCACGTAGTTTTTTATAGTTTTGTACGTCTAATGAAGTGAAAGAAATAATAAAACAATAGAAATTAATGAACGAGAGAAGCAAGGGGACAACACCCAACGAACAGTTCGAGCAGATTGTGAGAGACAACAAATCGACAATCTACACCGTCTGCTATATGTTCTCAAAGGATGCCGACGAAGTGGCCGACCTGTTCCAAGAGGTACTGATCAACCTTTGGAAAGGATTCGACGGTTTCCAAGGTCGCAGTGACTTGAAGACATGGATATATCGTGTGGCGCTGAACACATGTATCTCCATCGACCGCAAGAATAAGCGACGCAGTAAGACGGAACTTAGTATGGACATCAACCTGTTCAGCGACAGTGACAGCGATACTAAGCAGGTAGATATGTTGCGCCGGCGCATCAACCGCCTGAAACCGTTCGACCGCGCCATCGTACTGCTGTGGCTTGAGAACATGAGCTACGATGAGATAGGTGCCGTGGTTGGCATCACCGCCAAAAATGTCTCAGTGCGACTCTTTAGAATTAAAGAGGAACTTAAGAAAATGGATTAAAAAAAACTAGAAAGATTAGAACATCTAGAAAATCTAGCCCATCTAGTAAATCAAAAACAAAAAAATTATGGAAACCTACAAAGATTTAGAAGAAATGCGCCAACAGATGGCGATACTGAAAAATAAACTCGAGTCACAGACAATCATCAACGACCGACTGCTGCGCAAAGCCATGAGCGAGCGTGTAAACTGGATAAACCGCAGATATACATGGACAATCATTTTCACGTTGTTCGTGGCTGTTCCTTACTGTTGGTGGACTTTCAAGTTTATAGGCATGTCAACACCATTTGGATTAGCAACAGAACTGTTATTATTGTATTGTGTGGGATATACCGTATGGTGCGGACGACCATTGCGCGACAAGCATCTGATGCAGGGCGACCTACTGCAAGTGGCAACCACTGTGGTTAAGGCAAAGAAGCGCGACGGCAACTGGATGTTGCAGGGCATTCCTTTCCTGATACTATGGCTTGGATGGTTCTTCTACGAATTGTATGAGAAGTATGGCAACTATTACATTTTCATACCAGCTATCATAGGCGGACTTATTGGCGGAGGTATAGGTCTGAATATACATTTTAAGACCCAACGCAAGTACAAGGAGATATTGGAGAGAATAGAGGAGGTGAAGGAATAGACCTCCCCAGGCATCCTCACGGATGCCTTTTTTCATGCCCATAACCAACCTTCATCCCCTCCATTTTCTTTATTTTATTTAAAAAAGCCAACCATTTGCCATTTATTATAATAAAATTTAATATCTTTGCGGAATAAAAATAACTATAATCCATGAGACTAAGAACTTTACTAACTGCATTTCTGATAATAACATGTAAGGCTGTTTCGGCACAACAATGGATTGACATCACCGATATCTACCTTACCAATCCAAGTTTCAACGGCAATTCAACCACCGGTTGGACATGGCAGAGCAATGCTGGAAGTCAGACGGCCAACTACGAAACGTTTGAGTTCTGGAACGGCACGTTCGATATCTGGCAGATCATACAGGTGCCGGCAGGCAAATACCGCCTGAAGGTACAGGCGTTCTACCGCTCCGGCGACCACGATACGTCTTATGCCGAATACCAAAGCAACAGCGAACAGCTCAAGGCTTTCATCTATGCCAACCAGACAGAACAACTCGTTTCCAGTATCTACACCAGCTATACCAATTATGATTATGGTGGCAGCTGGCGCTCGCCCGACCGTCGTTACTACCCTAACGGCATGCAGAGCGGTTCGGCCATGTTTGCCGAAGGCAGCTACGAGAACCAGATAGAGTTCAATATGCCGGCAACCGGTGAACTGCGCCTTGGCATCAAGTGCCCAGAGAACGACCGCTATGGCAACTGGATAATGATGGACAACTTTCGCCTGGAGTACTACGGCACCAACGTAAAGGTATCGTCGATAAAGCTCTCCTCTGCCTCCCTCACAATTGGCGTGGGTGACAAGAGTCAGCTCAAGGCCACCATCTCGCCATCTAACGCACTCAACCAGAAATTAACATGGTCGTCGTCAAATGCCTCTGTGGTACAGGTAGATGAAAAGGGCATGCTCACGGCAGTAGCCACAGGCAGTGCCACCATCACTGTCACGGCCAACGACGGCAGCGGCGTGAAAGCCACCTGTGCCGTAACGGTGACGAAGAACGAGGCAACAGCCGGTTCGCTCATCATCAACGAGTTGCAGGCTGCAAATATCGACATGTTCGTTGACCCGTCGTTCAACTATGGTTCGTGGATAGAACTCTACAACCCCACCAGTCAGAGCATCACTCTTCAGGGACTCTACATCAGCGACGATGCCAACAACCTGAAGCAGCACAAGCTCGATTATCGCATGGGGTCCGTACCGACCAATGGTTTCAAGGTTATCTGGTTCGACCACTACAGCAAGTACGCCCCCACGCAGATTGACTCAAAGCTCGACTACGACGGCGGTGCTATATATATAAGTAATGAGAAGGGCGAGGTATTGGCATTCCAGAGTTATCCCGAAGCCGTAACGCGCACATCGTATGCCCGCCAGACCGATGGCGGCAGTGCATGGGGCGTTACCGCTACCCCGACACCGGGCAAGAGCAACAATGGCAGCACGTTTACCTATGCCCGCCTCGATGCTCCTGTGGTTGACACCGACGCCTGCCTCTTCACCTCTCCTTTCACGGTGAAGGTTGACATTCCTGCCGGAACCACTCTTCGCTTCACTGCCGACGGTTCCACACCTACACTCACCAACGGTCGCACCAGCACCGATGGAGTGTTCAACGTCATCGGCACCACCACCTACCGTTTCCGCCTCTTCCAGGACGGTTATCTGCCCAGTCGCGTGGTAACACGTTCTTATATCAAGGAGGACCGCACCTTCAACATGCCGGTAATCTCTGTCGTTACCGAACGCAAGAACCTCTACGACGACAGTCTTGGCATCTACATCAAGGGTGTCAACGGACGCACCGGCAACGGACAGGCATCGCCTTGCAACTGGAACATGGATTGGGACCGCCCTGTAAACTTCGAGTATATCACCACCGACGGGCAGATGGTCATCAACCAGGAGGCCAACATGGAGATGTGCGGCGGATGGAGCCGCGCCTGGACTCCTCATTCATTCAAGATAAAGGCCAACAAGATTTACGAGGGCGAAAACTACCTGCCTTATCAGATATTCCCTAACAAGACATACCTCAAGCACAAGACTCTGCAGATACGCAACGGCGGCAACGATACCGACTGCCGCATCAAGGACCCTGCACTGCAGACCATCGTCCACAGTTCGGGCATCGACATGGACGGACAGGAGTGCCAGCCCGTTGCCCACTTCATCAACGGCGAGTATAAGGGCATGCTCAACATACGCGAACCTAACAACAAGCATTTCGTAGAGGCCAACTATGCCCTCGACGACGATGAGATAGACCAGTTTGAGATGTCGCCCGACTCCAACTACGTGCAGAAGTGCGGTACCGACGAGAGCTTCATGCAGTGGTACAACCTCTCTGCCAACGCTGCCGATGCCTCTACCTACGAGCAGATACGCCAGATGGTTGACATCGACGAGTATATCAACTACATGGCCGTTGAGTTCTACCTCGGCGGTACCGACTGGCCGCAGAACAATATCAAGGGCTTCAAGCCGAGAAAGGAGGGCGGCAAGTTCCGCTTTGTGCTCTTCGACCTCGACGGCACCTTTGCCACCACCGATGTCTTCAACACCTTCGAGTATAAGCAGTATAACCATGTGTTCGATCTCATCTATGACACCGGCGAGCGCATAACGGGCGAGATAAAGTGGGTAACCATCTTCCTCAACATGCTGCAGAACGAGCAGTTCCGCAAGCAGTTCATCGACACCTACTGCCTCGTTACGGGCAGCGTGTTCGAACCGCAGCGCTGCAATGCCATCATCGACTCTATGGCTACTTATACCGAGCGCGTGCTTTCATACGAAGGCAAGTCGCCTTGGGGCACTGCCAACAGTCTGAAGAACAATCTTAGAAATCGCCAGCAGACAATGATAAACAGTCTGGCCAACTACAGGCGCATGCAGCTCTCTGGCGTAAAACAGCACAGCGTAAGTCTGTCAAGCAACCTGCCAGAGGCTCGTTTGCTGGTCAACAACCTGCCTGTGCCTACGGGCAAGTTCAGCGGTACACTCTTCGGCGACATCACACTGCGCGCCGAGGCTCCTGCCGGCTACCGCTTTGCTGGATGGACCAACAACAGCGGCGAGGCAGTGGCACTATTCAGCAAGGGCAGCGAATGGCAGTATTATGACAAGGGTTCGCTCGATGGCGAGAACTGGCAGACGGGCAACGGATGGACCACAGGCTATGCACCGCTTGGCTACTTCACCAGTGACGCAAGCAACGGTCGTGGCTATCAGACGTTCCTCGACTACGGAAGCGATGCCGGCAACAAGCGTCCGACATACTATTTCCGCAAGTCGTTCACGCTCAACTACCAGCCTGAGAGCAATGCCGTCATCATGCTCAACTATACCATCGACGACGGAATGATTGTCTATGTCAACGGCAAGGAGGCAGCACGCTATCAGATGCCTGACGGCAACGTCACCTACAACAGCTTTGCCTCTACCTATGCCAACGGCAATCCAGATAACGGCAGCATACAGCTCTCGGCTTCGCTGTTCAAGAAGGGTGAGAATATCATCGCCGTTGAGGTACACAACAATAACGGCACTTCTACCGACATCTATTTCGATGCCGAACTCACCATCGCCTCAATGTCAAACAGCAACAACTTCATCAGCACCGACAAGGAGATGAAGCTGCCAGAGGCAAACAGCTTGCAACTCATGGCTGTATTTGAGGAGATGAGCGATGCCGAGCAGACAGCAGTCAATGCCGTTCCTGTGCGCATCAACGAGATAAGTTCTGACAATGGCATCTATGTCAACGCTACATATTTCAAGAAGAACGACTGGATAGAGCTTTACAACACCACATCTAAGGCTGTCGATGTGGCTGGCATGTATCTCACCGACAAGATTGACAACCCTCGCAAGTACCAGATTCCTTCTATCGAGGGCATCAATACCGTCATACCAGCCCACGGCTATCTCGTGATATGGGCCGACAAGCTCGAACCGGTGGCACAGCTGCACACGCAGTTCAAGCTCGACGATGAGGGCGGCAGCGTGATGCTCACCTCTGCCGACGAGGCATGGCGCGACACTCTCTTCTATCCTCAGCATGCCGACAATGTTACCGTGGGGCTCTATCCTGACGGCGGCAACGACGTGTATGTAATGAATCTGCCTACCATCGGTGCCAGCAACCGCATCAGCAGCTATGCCGAGTTCCTGATAGAGAGCGAACTGCCAAGTGGCATCGAGCAGATAAGGAAGCCTGAGGGCACTAACCTCTACGCCACCTATCGCAACGGTCAGCTCACCATCATGGGTGAAGAGTCGGCACGCGTAGCCTTCAGTCTCTATGCCGCCACAGGACAGAATGTCCTCACCACCTCAACCGTTCTCATCGGCGGTCAGGCAACCATTCCGGTCAGCGGAATCAGCAGTGGCATCTACATCATCCATCTGCACGACAACCACGGCAACGTGTTCAAGCAAAAGATTATTGTAAGATGATAAAAAAAGAGGCGATATCGCCTCTTTTTTTATCATGACCCATAAGTCTCATTGGCCTTATAAGCCCTATAGGTCCCATTGGCCTTATAAGCCTCATTACTTCAAATACTCTGCATAATCCGTCAGGTGCATGTCGCCCTTGCGAGCCAGTGTGTCGTGCATTGCGAAAGCTGCTGGCAGATAGTGCTTGGTATGACCGCCCTTTGCAATCTTCAGGTAATCCCAAAGCAACTGCTTGTAGTCAGGATGAGCACAGTTCTCGATGATACACTGTGCGCGCTGTATCGGACTCTTTCCTCTCAGGTCGGCCACACCCTGCTCTGTCACGATGATGTTCACGTCGTGCTCAGTGTGGTCGTGGTGGCTCACCATCGGAACGATAGAGCTTATCATGCCGCCCTTAGCCACTGACGGACAGGTGAAGATAGAGATATAGGCGTTGCGCTCGAAGTCGCCAGAACCGCCGATACCGTTCATCATCTTCGTACCGCTGATATGTGTTGAGTTAGCATTACCGTAGATATCTACCTCCAGAGCCGTGTTGATGGCGATGACACCCAGTCGGCGGATAATCTCCGGATGGTTTGAAATCTCGCTCTGGCGCAGTGTCAGGTGGTTCTTGAAATAGTCGATGTTGCCATATACCTTCATCAGGCTCTCGTTGGTAACGGTGAGCGAGCAGGTAGAGGCATCCTTAACACGACCCTCAAGCATCATCTCTACAACAGCGTCCTGCAGCACCTCAGTGTAGATGTTGAAGTCGGGCACACTCTTGTTCTGTCCCAAGGCAGCCAGTATGGCGTTGGCTGTTGAACCCACACCACTCTGCAGAGGGAGGAACGACTGCGGAATGATGCCGCGGTGCATGTCGGCCACGAGGAACTCGGCCACGTTGTTGCCAATCTGCTCTGTCACTGGGTCAAGGTCCTTGAATGCGCGTGCCTCATCAGGGATATGGCACTCTACCACACCCACAATCTTGCTTGCGTCAATCTCAACGTAAGGCTTGCCGATGCGGTCGCTTACGTTCACCAGTGGAATGGCCTGACGGTAAGGAGGGTCTTGCAGTTCATAAACGTCATGCAGATACTTTGCGTCAGGACTATGGAATGTGTTGTGCTCCAGAATCACGCGCTTTGCCAGACGGGCAGCTGTAGGACTGATACCGCCAGCCGATGTCAGGTAAGCCTTGCATGTTGTCTCGCCTTCCTCCAGGTCGCACACTTCGAGGATAGCCCAGTCAACCTCACCCATAAAACCATAGCGCAGTTCCTGTGCCATCTGGCTCAGGTGTATGTCGTTGTAGGCAATCTCGCCCATGTTCACATGCTTGCGGAAGTCGGGATTCGTGGTATAAGGTGCACGGTAGCGTATAGCCTGAGCGTTTGCCAGGTCACCGTCTGTGCTCTGTCCTGTAGAAGCACCTGTGAAGATGCCCACCTGGAACTCGCGGCCAGCCTCATGCTCAGCCACTGCAATCTTTGCCAACTCCTTTGTTACAGCCTTAGCTGCACCTGATGGTGTGAATCCGCTAAGTGCGATATTCTCACCATGTTTAATCAACGCCGCACCTTCGGCAGCGGTAATTCTCTTGTAAGCCATATCTTTGTAATTTAGATTTGTCGATAATAAAACGGATGCAAAGTTACTGAAAATCAATGGGAGCGCAAAACAAATGACGGAAACTTTTTTGTGTTTCGCCTTATTTGTTGTACTTTTGCAGAATAAAATAAGAAAGAAGAGAGAGTGAATACAAGAATTTTAAGTAGAGAAGGCATTGCTTCAAGTGCAAATAACTTGTCAACTCAAACTCATAAACTCATAAACTTATAAACTTACAAACTCAAAAACTCATAAACTCAATATGAAACAGACATTGCTGATTTACAATACACTGACACGACAGAAAGAACGTTTTGAACCTATCCATGCCCCAAACGTGGGTATGTATGTCTGCGGACCGACCGTCTATGGCGACCCGCATCTGGGTCATGCACGCCCGGCCATCACGTTCGACCTCGTGTTCCGATATCTGAAGCACCTTGGCTATAAGGTGCGCTATGTGCGCAATATCACCGATGTGGGCCACCTCGAGCACGATGCCGACGACGGCGACGACAAGATAGCAAAGAAGGCACGACTGGAACAGCTCGAGCCGATGGAGATAGCACAGCACTATACCAACCGCTACCATCAGGCCATGGAGGCGCTCAACGTACTGCCGCCAAGCATCGAACCGCATGCCACTGGCCATATCATCGAACAGCAGCAGCTGGTGCAGCAGATTCTCGACAACGGCTTCGCCTACGAGTCAAACGGCAGCATCTACTTCGACATAGAGGCTTACAACAAGAAGCATAAGTACGGCAAACTGAGCGGTCGCACTCTGGAGAACATCAAGGATGCCAGTCGTGAGCTCGACGGCGTGGGAGAGAAGCGCAATCAGGCCGACTTCGCTCTCTGGAAGAAGGCACAGCCAGAGCATATCATGCGCTGGCCGAGTGCATGGAGCGACGGATTCCCCGGCTGGCACTGTGAGTGTACTGCCATGGGGCGCAAGTATCTGGGCAACCACTTCGACATCCACGGCGGTGGCATGGACCTCGTCTTCCCTCACCACGAGTGCGAGATAGCGCAGGCAGTGGCATCGCAGGGCGACGACATGGTGCGCTACTGGATGCACAACAATATGATTACCATCAACGGACAGAAGATGGGCAAGTCGTTGGGCAACTTCATAACCCTTGAGGAGTTCTTCACCGGCAGTCATGCTTCGCTCCAGCAGGCTTACAGTCCTATGACCATCCGCTTCTTCATACTCTCTGCCCACTACCGCGGCACGGTTGACTTCTCTAACGACGCTTTGCTGGCAAGTCAGAAGGGACTGGAAAAACTGCTCAACGGCATCAGCGACATGGAGCGCATACAGGTTTCTGACAAGTGCGACGCCGAGACAGAGAAGATTGTCAAGGCTCTGCGCCAGAAGTGCTACGATGCCATGAACGACGACTTCGCCACACCGATGGTCATCAGTCATCTGTTTGAGGCATGTACCGTCATCAACAAGCTCATCGACCACAAGGCCACCATCTGCGCCGAGTGCTTGGCAGAGCTCAAGGAGGTTATGAGTCTGTTTGCCTTCGACATCCTCGGACTCAAGGCCGAGAAAGGCAGCGGCAGCAACGATGCCCGCGAAGAGGCTTTCGGCAAGGTTGTAGATATGGTGCTCGAACTGCGTGCCAAGGCTCGTAGCGAGAAGGATTGGGCTACCTGCGACAAGATTCGCGACGAACTCAAAGATGCCGGTTTCGAAGTTAAAGACACCAAGGACGGCGTCACCTGGCGACTGAATAAATAATCTGATTATGAGGATAGATGAATTTGAGATAATGGCGCCAGTTGGCTCCCGTGAGTCGCTTGCAGCAGCAATACAGGCTGGTGCCGACTCAGTATATTTCGGCATCGGGCAACTGAATATGCGTTCGCATTCAGCGAACCCCTTTACCATTGACGATCTGCGTGAAATTGCACAGACATGCAATGAGAAGGGAATAAAGACATATCTGACAGTAAACACCATTATCTATGGTGAAGATATAGAAACGATGCACGAGATAGTAGATGCAGCCAAGGAAGCTGGCATCTCAGCTATCATTGCCAGCGACGTCGCCGTGATGACATACTGTCAGAAAGTAGGCCAGGAAGTACATCTGTCCACACAGTTGAATATTTCTAACATCGAGGCACTGAAGTTTTATGCTCAGTTTGCCGATGTCGTTGTCTTGGCACGCGAATTGAACATGGAGCAGGTGGCAGAGATCTATCGCCAGATTGTGGAACAGAACATCTGTGGACCTAGCGGTGAGCAGATACGCATAGAAATGTTCTGCCATGGTGCGTTATGCATGGCTATAAGTGGCAAATGCTATATGAGTCTGCATGAGGCAAACCGTTCTGCTAACCGTGGAGGATGCGTACAGATCTGTCGTCGTTCTTATACAGCAACAGACAATGAGACAGGGCATCAGTTGGAAATAGACAACAAATACATAATGAGTCCGAAGGACCTGAAAACAATCCGTTTCATTGATCGCATGATGAAAAGCGGTGTAAGGGTAATGAAGATTGAAGGTAGGGCTCGCGGTGCCGAATATGTATATACGGTTGTAAAGGCATATAAGGAAGCTATTCAGAGTGTTATAGACGGTACTTTCACTGACGAGAAGAAGGATGAATGGGATGCACAGTTAGCCACTGTCTTTAACCGTGGATTCTGGGATGGTTATTATCAAGGCCAGACAATGGGTGAGTGGAACAAGAATTATGGTTCTAATGCAACAGAAAAGAAGGTATACGTAGGCAAGGGTATTAAATATTTTTCAAAACTTGGTGTGGCAGAGTTTGCCATTGAGGCGAGTGAGATAAATGTTGGTGATAAGTTACTCATCACTGGTCCTACAACAGGCGTGATGTATCTTGATGCTAAAGAGATACGTTACGACTTGAAACCTGTGGAAACGGCAAAGCAGGGATGGCGTGTGTCAATACCAGTGCCTGATAAGGTAAGACCTAGCGACAAACTGTTTAAATTAGAGCAACAGACCATATAACTATAGTAAAAATGACAATAAACGAGATACAAGACGAGATAATAGAAGAGTTTGCTGGTTTTGACGATTGGATGGACAAATACCAGATGCTTATCGATTTAGGCAATGAGCAGCAACCGCTTGACAATAAGTATAAGACAGAGCAAAATCTTATAGACGGATGTCAGAGTCGTGTGTGGTTGCAGGCCGACTATGAGGATGGCGTTATAAATTTCACTGCAGAGAGTGATGCCTTGATAGTGAAAGGCATCATAGCGCTGCTCATTAGAGCTTTAAGCGGACATACTCCTAAGGAGATTCTTGATGCCGAACTGTATTTCATTGATGAGATAGGACTGAAAGAACATTTGAGTCCTACACGCAGCAACGGACTGTTGGCAATGATAAAGCAGATGCGTGTTTATGCATTGGCATTCTCTGTAAAGTAGCGTATCGTTAAGGAACCAGAAAGAATGGTTGCCTGCATATAGCAAGAAGGAGAAACATAACTTTTTAATATTGTTTATGTATGAAGAAATGGATTGACGATTATTGGCTGCTTATCTTGCAGCACTATTTGCGTAAGCCCATAGGTGTTAAGCCTATGTATAGTCGCGATATGGTTGATTTAGCCATAGAGTTGCATATCCATCCTTCGGTGCTGTTTGGCAAGATGTGTGCAGTAGCCAATCTTGAGACTCCTCGCATAGAACGATTGTGGGAGAATTATGCAGGGAATCCACGCAGACTTCAAAGAGCAGTAAAGTTGCTGCAGGAAATGAAAGGGTTCAGTAATGCCGAAGAGTTTTATAGCGGAGTAGAGGTGAGTGAGACGTTTGAGAAAGATTTCCGTCCGGTGGCTGAGGGCGAAACACTTACGCCTGTCATGCTGATTCTCATTCTGGATCTTTATTTCAGGCTTACAACGATAACAATGGTAAAGGCAACGCCGGAGATTGTAGAGTTGGCAAGGCTGATAAAGCAAAAACCGGAAGTTGTGGTTGAGGTGATGGAACTTTTTCAGTTGTGTGACCCATATCTAAATCGCAATGAGGTTGTGCTGAATCCATTGATGTTGCCATGTCAGCAAATATGGCAACGATATGGTAATAGTGATACAGAAGTTCTGGCATCTTATGCAGAAGAATTAAAGGAATATTTCCTATAATGATATAATGGCAACTAAGCAGGTTCAGGAGCAAAAGCAAGAGCAAGTGCAGAAACTGGCACAAAGTTTCTCGCAGCAGCAATTGTTGCAGGCATCATTGATAGAGTTGCCTGTGGCTCAACTCATTGACCGCATAAATACGGAAATGAATGACAATCCTGCTTTAGACCCATACAATACGGCAGATGCTAATGTTGGCAATGATGATTTTCAAGAGAGCGCAGACGATTTGTCACATGAAGATGATTTTGCCGTATCTAATGAACGCGAGGAAAGGCAGACAGCCCTTGACGAAGCTCTTAGCAATATAGGTCGCGACGACGAAGAATTGCCAGTGTACCATGGAGGTAGAAGCAATTATGAAGAGCGCGAAGAGGTGGTATATGGAACTCAGGTTTCTTTCTACGACCAACTGAAAGAGCAGATGGGCGAGATAGAGTTGGATGAACGTCAAGAGCAGATAATGGAGTATCTTATCGGTTCGCTTGATGATGATGGCCTATTGCGAAAGTCTTTAATAAGTATAGAAGATGAATTGGCTATATATCACAATGTGGATGTCACTTCAGATGAGATAGAGGCGATGCTTTTGCGATTGCAGGATTTTGATCCAGCCGGCATTGGAGCACGTTCATTGCAAGAATGCCTGTTGCTGCAGATAGAGCGTAAAGACGATTCGGTGCTGAAGACGCTAATGCATACCGTTATCAGCGATTATTTCGAGGAGTTTACAAAAAAACATTGGGATAAGATTCGGATAGCCCTTGGCCTGAACGAATTGCAGGTTGAGGCATTGTCGAAAGAATTGCGTCGACTCAATCCCCGTCCAGGTGCATCTATGGGCGAAAGTGTAGGTCGCAGCATGCAGCAGATAACACCCGATTTTATTGTAGAATCAAATGACGACGGAACTATATCGTTCCAATTGAATAATAGCGAGGTTCCTGAACTGCACGTGTCGCAATCATTTGTTGACACCCTAAAGGAGTATCAGGACAATCGTGCCAACATGAGTCGTCAGATGAAAGAGGCGTTGCTTTATACACGTAAAAAAGTAGAGTCTGCAAGGAGTTTTATAGAAGCGATTAAGGTCCGCCGCCGTACACTTACAATTACTATGCAGGCTATAATCAATTGGCAGCATCGTTTCTTTGAAGAGGGTGATGAGGCTCTGTTGCGCCCAATGATACTCAAGGATATTGCTACCAAGACAGGTCTGGACATCAGTACAGTGTCGAGGGTTAGCAATAGTAAGTTTGCACAGACTCGTTGGGGCACCTTCCCCTTACGATATTTTTTCAGTGATGCTTTCGTTACGGAAAGCGGCGAAGAACTGTCAACGCGCCAGATAAAGGCAGAGTTGCGCGATATCGTAGAAGCAGAAAACAAAAAACGTCCATTAAGTGATGATGCTATAAGAGAAGAACTGGAGGCACGGGGTTTCCCAATAGCGCGTCGTACGGTGGCAAAATACAGAGAACAATTAGGTATTCCTATAGCAAGACTGAGAAGGCAATGATTAGAAAACTGATACTTTCAGCAAGGGTTATAAGCGCTATCTTTACCCCCTTCTATTTACCATTGTTGGGTTTGCTGGCACTTTTTGTGTTCAGTTATCTCAGTTTGTTGCCTTGGGTCTATAAATTAACGGTGCTTGGCATTGTCTTTTTCTTTACAGTGCTATTGCCAACCACCCTTATTCGCATATATCGCCATTGTCAGGGTTGGACGTTGATAGAACTTGGACAAAGAGAGCGCCGCATGGTTCCTTATATAATCTCCATAATATGCTACTTCCTCAGTGTCTATGTTATGGACAAAATTCACATTCCTGCTTTTATGAGCAATATCATTATTGTTGCTCTAATAATCCAGATAGCTTGTGCTTTAGTAAATGTGGTATGGAAAATCAGTACCCACATGGCAGCCATAGGCGGAGTAATAGGCGCCTTAATGGTTTTCTCTTTTATATTCCATTTCAATCCGTTGTGGTGGCTTTGCATTTTATTGCTGATAGCAGGACTGCTTGGAACTAGTCGTATGGTATTGCGTCAGCATTCACTCTCCCAGGTTGTCGGCGGTTTTGCCTTAGGTACTATCTGTGCAGTTTTAGGCATTGCCTATTTATAATGAACTAACTAATTAAGTATTATATAATATGAAACCAATTGTAAGTGTAATAATGGGCAGCACGAGCGATATGCCCGTAATGGAAAAGGCTTGTAAGTTTTTAGATGATATGCAGATACCTTTCGAGGTGAATGCACTTTCAGCCCACCGTACTCCGGATGCAGTAGAAGAGTTCGCACGCGAGGCAAAAGACCGTGGCATTAAGGTCATTATTGCAGGTGCGGGAATGGCGGCAGCACTGCCTGGTGTAATTGCGGCTTCAACCACTCTTCCTGTTATTGGTGTGCCAATCAAGGGTATGCTTGACGGACTTGATGCGATGCTTAGCATCATTCAGATGCCTCCAGGAATACCTGTTGCTACGGTAGGAGTAAATGGTGCCCAGAATGCAGCAATACTTGCAGTTGAGATGCTTGCGCTTGCCGATAACGAACTTGCTCATCGTCTTTATGAATTCAAGTGCGGGCTAAGAGCAAAGATAGAGAAAGCCAATCAGGATTTGGCAGAGATAAAGTATCTGTATAAAACAAATTAAATGATAGAACTATTCAACTACCAACGCAGACAGTCATCTGAGGTTAGCGTGGGCAATATAGGCATTGGCGGACGGAATCCTATTCGTGTACAGTCAATGGCCACAGTCGACACCAATAATACAGAGGGAGGTGTGGCTCAGGCAAAACGTATTGTTGATGCCGGTGGCGAACTTGTTCGCTTTACTACGCAAGGGACGCGTGAGGCTGAGAACATGAAGAATATTTCTGCTGCTTTGAAGTCTGATGGCTACGACGCACCTCTGGTTGCCGATGTCCATTTTAATCCAAACGTTGCCGATGTAGCAGCCCTTTATTGCGAGAAAGTGCGCATCAATCCTGGCAACTATGTTGATCCGGCACGCACATTCAAGGAACTGGAATATACAGACGAGGAATATGCAGCAGAGTTGAAGAAGATAGACGAGCGCTTCGTTCCATTTCTCAATATATGCAAGGCTAATAACACAGCCGTCCGTATAGGAGTTAATCATGGTTCGCTAAGCGACCGCATCATGTCGCGCTATGGCGACACACCTGAAGGCATAGTTGAAAGTTGCATGGAATTCTTGCGTATTTGCAAGCGTGAGGCGTTTGGCAATGTTGTTATTTCTATCAAGGCAAGCAACACTGTTGTTATGGTGCAGTCTATGCGTTTGCTTGTAAGTGCAATGGAGAAGGAGCAGATGAACTATCCTTTGCATTTGGGTGTAACAGAGGCAGGTGAAGGTGAAGATGGTCGCATTAAGAGTGCTGTAGGCATAGGCGCTTTGCTTGCTGATGGCATAGGCGATACTATCCGCGTGTCGCTTAGCGAAGAGCCGGAAGCAGAGATACCTGTTGCGCGCCATTTGGTTGACTATATAACCAAGCGTGCCGGCCACATGCATATACCAGGCATTCAAATAGACGGTTTCAATTGGGTCAAGCCAGAACGTCGTGCTACTACAGCTGTAGGAAATGTCGGCGGGCAGAATGTGCCCATTGTTATAGGCAGTCGATTGGATGGCAATTATGAGTCGGCAAACAAAGACATGGCTCCTGATTATATTTATGTAGGTGACAAATTGCCTGCAGAGCGAAATCAACAGCAGCGTTATATAGTGGACTTCGGATCATATAGCGGTGAAGAGAATGTGTATCCTGTTTTCCCATACAATGCTATTCCTTTCATAGGTATGGTGCAGGCACCAATCAAGTTCCTTGTGCTTCAGTATGGCGTGCCAGTTGAAGAGTTTACCGCTTGCCTTAAGGTTCATCCAGAGGTTGTGGTTGTCTGTATGAGCAATCATCAGAACCGTTTGGGCGAGCAGCGTGCGTTGGTTCATGAAATGATGCAGCATGGATTGCAAAATCCAGTTGTCTTCTGCCAAATGTACCAATGTTCACATGCGGAAAAGGAAAGATTTCAACTGGAAGCAGCAGCAGACATGGGAGCGTTGATGTTCGACGGGCTCACCGATGGCATCTGGCTGATGAACAATGGCGACTTGTCGCACGATGATATAGATGCCACGGCGTTTGGCATATTGCAGGCTTCGCGTCTACGTACCAGTAAGACCGAGTATATAAGCTGTCCTGGTTGTGGCAGAACACTCTACGACCTTCGCTCTACTATAGCTCGCATTAAGGCGGCAACGGCTCATCTTAAAGGACTTAAGATAGGAATCATGGGTTGTATAGTCAATGGACCAGGCGAGATGGCAGATGCCGACTATGGCTATGTTGGTGCCGGTAGAGGCAAAATCTCACTATACCGTAAAAAGGAGTGTGTGGCAAAGAATTTGCCAGAGGAGGATGCGGTAGAACGACTGCTAGAACTCATAGAGAACGATTCGAAAGATGACAGCCACGCATGATGACCAATATAATTATAACTTAAAATGAAAAAACTAACTATTACTTTTATCTATCTGCTTTTGCAGTGCACGGCGGTGCTTGCTGACAACGGGCAGACCGTAACTATCGACGGAAGTGTTGTTGGCAAATGTGCTTCAAGCCTTTCGTTCGAAGGGAAAAATGTTACTATTACTTTCGAGGATGGAACAACGCAGACTGCCGATATGGCTAAAGTGTCAATAAGTCTTACTTACGACAATGATGCTTCGGGCATTACTTCTGTAACCGTTGCAGAAAAGAAAGATGCTAAGGTCTACACCCTCAGTGGACTGTGCATAAGCAGTAGTCCAGAGAAATTGTCTAAGGGCATATATATTGTTAATGGCAAAAAAGTCGTGATAAAATAAAAATACTGTGATAATGAAAAAGCATAGCATATCTATATATTGCATGATGGCAGTATTGCTTATCATGCTGCCGGCGATGACATTTGCTCAGACATGGGATTTTAGCAGCGTAAGTCAGGCAGACCAGGATAACCTCAATGCCGATACTGGTGGATGGGAGTTCGACTCAAGCAACAACCGTTGGAAGAATAAGACCGTTTACGACAAGCAACCGTTGAAGGCCAATGGCGCAGAAGTCCTGTTTACTAAGGGATTGCTTGTAACGGCATCTTCTTCTGACCGTGTTCGTATTGACATGAAGAAAAAGAGCTTCACGCTCAATGGGGCAAACGGCGTCGTTACTATACCTAACCTAAAGGCGGGAACCCAGGTCACTGTGGTATGCCAGAGTTCCAGTTCTTCAACAGCGCGCCGTCTCACCCCAACCAACATGACGATAAAAGAGGGTTTCAGCAAGTCAACAAGCAAGGAAACCAATATCGGTGTGGTTGATGCAGATGGCGATGTTACTCTGACAAGCGACGGAGGTATATATATCTATAGCATCACAGCGGGTGAGGCTAGCGGTGATGGTGGTACACCAGAAGAACCTATTGCCGACGACCATTCAGTGGCATTGAACACCGCTATGAACCAAGCCCAGCTGACCACTATAGGTAACGTTGTGAAATACTATAACACCTCAGACCTTTCTGCCATCGACATCAATCGTGCGGCAGGTACAGTCACTGTGCAGCCAAAGGCTGGCGATTGGCAAGACGTTTTCACACGTTCTGTTACTGACATATCTTTTTCAAAGACAAGTGAGTCGCAGGAAAATGGCGATATTGTGAACAATGGTGTAGAGATAACTGAAGCCAAGGGATGGTATGAGTCGCTTTATGCAGAATGGAATATCATGAATGGCGCTACATTATATAATATATATATAAAAGGTGGCGACTATAGCGATTTTACCAAAATAGATCAGCAACTGGTGCGCAACTATGGAACTTACGGCCGTGCCGATGTGGTAGGTTTGAAGGCTGCTGGCGGTTATGAACTGAAGGTCGTTCCTGTTGTAGGAGGAAGTGAAGACCAAAGCAAGGCAAGTACAGTGAGCAATCTTACTGTTATGGCTTACGACCGTAGCGGATTTGCCCATCATAACAATAGTGGCGTGGGAGCATACAACGACGATGGTACATTGAAGCAGAATGCCTGCGTAATCTATGTGACTGCACAGACGGCCAAGACAATAACAATGGATGTGGCAAAAAACAACAAGGGAGAAACAACTACCTATACCGGACTTCAGAACATTATCTATGGTTATCAGAAGGGTTATGAGACACGCCCGCTCAATGTGCGAATCATAGGAACTATACGCGATACGGATATGGACGAACTGATGAGTGGTGAAGGCTTGCAGGTGAAAGGCAAGAACAACACCATTCCGCTGAATATAACCATCGAAGGTATAGGTGAGGATGCTGCGATATGGGGATTCGGAATGTTGTTGCGCAATGCTGTGAGCGTAGAACTGCGCAATTTTGCAGTAATGCTTTGTCTTGACGATTGTATTTCTCTTGATACAGACAATAAATATTGCTGGGTGCATCATCTAGACCTGTTCTACGGAAAGACAGGAGGCGATGCAGATCAGGCTAAAGGCGATGGTACAATAGACATTAAGGGCGACTTACAGTATATAACAATCGCATACAATCATTTTGTTGATGCAGGAAAGTCTTCTCTTTGCGGAATGAAGAGCGAGAGCGGACCAAACTATATTGATTATCATCATAACTGGTTTGACCATTCCGATTCGCGCCATCCGCGTGTAAGGACAATGACCGTGCACGTGTGGAACAACTACTACGACGGTTGTGCCAAGTATGGTGTCGGTGCAACAATGGGTTCTAGTGTGTTTGTGGAAAACAACTACTTCCGTGCGACGAAAAATCCAATGCTCATATCACTACAAGGTACAGACGGAAAGGGTGACGGAACATTCTCTGGCGAGAACGGAGGCATGATAAAGAGCTACGGAAACGTATTTGCCGAGAAAGGCACTAGTAGCAACTATACTCCTATTACCCATCTGAAGAGTGCAGCCGACTTTGATTGCTACGAGGCTTCTGCACGCAACGAACAGGTGCCAGGCACGTATAAAGCTAAGGTTGGAGGAACAACTTACAGCAATTTCGACACCAACAGTTCGCTAATGTACAGCTATCAACCGATACCGGCAGCCGAAGTTCCGGCAAAGGTTACTGGCTATTGGGGTGCAGGCAGACTTAACAAGGGCGACTTCCATTGGACATTTGGCAGCAAGCAGGAAGATACTAACTATGACGTAATCTCAGCGTTGAAAACTGCATTGCAGAATTATAAAAGTTCATTGGTGGGTTGGTTTTAGTTTGTATTCGTAATATTATTTGGCAGAAACAGCAAAAAGTATTACCTTTGCAACTCAAATTAAAGGTGGCGGGGCTTTTGCCCTTAGGCCTTATTAGTTTCATTAGCCTCATGGGGCTAATGAGTCTTATAAGGCTCATAATAAATAAAACAAACAACAATGGGAAAAATAATTTTGACAGGCGACCGCCCGACAGGCAAGCTCCACCTGGGACACTATGTCGGTTCTTTGCGCCGCCGTGTACAGTTGCAGAATGAAGGCAACTACGACAAGATGTTCGTCTTTATGGCCGATGTACAGGCTCTTACAGATAATGCAGACAACCCGGAGAAGATTCGTCAGAACCTTATAGAGGTGGCTCTCGACTATTTGGCTGCAGGTCTCGACCCGGAAAAGTGCACATTGTTCGTGCAGAGTCAGATTCCTGAGTTGGCAGAACTTACAACCTATCTCATGAACCTCATCACCGTATCGCGCGTACAGCGTAACCCAACGGTGAAGACAGAGATAAAGATGCGCAACTTCGAGGCCAACATTCCTCTTGGTTTTTTCTGCTATCCAGTGAGTCAGGCTGCCGACATCACACTGTTCAAGGCAACAACTGTGCCAGCTGGTGAAGACCAGGAACCAATGCTTGAGGTTACACGCGAACTTGTTCGCCGTTTCAATCAGACATACGCTGAAGTGCTCGTAGAACCAGAAATCATGCTTCCAGACAATGCTACATCACGCCGCCTGCCTGGTACCGACGGCAAGGAGAAAATGAGCAAGAGTCTTGGCAACTGCATCTATCTCAGCGATTCTGCTGCCGATGTATGGAAGAAGGTTAAGAAGATGAGCAACGGTGCTCCTCGCATGAGCATGGACGAACCGGGCAATCTTGAAGGCAATGCCGTATTTACATATCTTGAGGCATTCTCAACACCCGATGATTTCGCACAGTACTGGCCTGAGTTCCAGAGTCTTGATGATTTGAAGGAACACTATGTACGTGGAGGAATAGGCGACGGCACTTGCAAGAAGTTCCTCAACACCATCCTCAACAACATGCTCGAGCCTATGCGCATACGCCGCAGGGAGTTTGAACAAGACATCCCTGAAATCTATAATATCCTGAAAAAAGGTACAGAGCGTGCTCGTGAAACCGCAGCACAGACCATGGATGAGGTTCGTCGTGCAATGCAAATCAACTATTTTGATGACGCAGAACTGATACGCAGTCAGGCAGAGCGCTTTGCAAATAAATAAATCAACAAGTGAATATAATTTGAATAGGCGTGTCCAAATCTTTGGATGCGCTTATTTTTTTTGCGTAAAATACCCGTTGGATGAATTAATAATCAACGTACCCTGAATATTCGAAGCCCCGCAATAATTCTAATGACTAATTGGGGGTTGAATCCAGTCCGTGACGTTCGGACTGTCAGTCCGAACGGCGCATACTGTCAGTCCGAACGGCACGGACTATCAGTCCGAACTTGCTTCGGACTAATTATTACGTGTAGTTTTTCGTGGTGGAATCCCCAATCAGTCGTTTCCCATAAAAGAGATATTGATAGATACTTCAGTTCTGGTTAGCTCGTTGAAAACTATTTACATACGGACCGCTGTAATCAAAAATAAATAATTTTTATTGTTTTTTCGTTATTTTTGATTACATTTGCAATCGATACTCGTCTTATAGGCGATATATAGCTATATAAATAACTGAAAACTATTAGTAATTGATGAAATTTAGGTACTTAACCGTGCTGTTTGCCATGCTATTGCTGGCGACAGATGGCTTTGCACAGCAGCGCTACCAAGTGGCAGCCTGCGATTGGATGATGCTGAAACGCCAGAAGTTGGGCGAGTTTCAGTTGACAAAGCAAATCGGTGCCGACGGTGTGGAAATGGATATGGGCGGATTGGGCAAGCGTGTCCTGTTCGACAATAAACTCCGTGACCCGCATTTTCAGAAACTATTCCGCCATACCGCCGATTCGCTTGGTGTGCAAGTGCCGTCGGTAGCTATGTCGGGATTCTTTGCGCAGAACCTCATCAAGCGCGACAATCACAAGGACTTGGCTCTTGACTGCCTGAACACCATGGAGATAATGGGTGCTAAGGTGGCATTCCTGCCATTGGGCGGTAGCGGGCACGACTGGGAAAAGGCTGGTGGCGCACGCGACACGCTTGTACAGAAGTTGCACGACATGGGCGAATTAGCTCGTGAGCGTGGCATGGTGATAGGCATCCGTACAGGACTGGATGCAAAGCAGACCATCAAACTGCTGAAGGAAATAAACAGTGAGGGCATCAAGGTGTATTACAACATGCAGGATGATGCCGATGCAGGCAGGGATATATGCAAGGAACTGAAGAAATTGGGTAAGAAGCGCATTGCTCAGATTCATGCATCCCTGACTGATAGTGTAACGCTTGACAATGACCCGCGTGTGGATATGCTGAAGGTTAAGCAGACTCTCGACAAGATGGGGTGGAGCGGATGGCTCGTTGTAGAGCGTTCGCGCGATGTTAAGAAGGTGCGTGATGTGAAGCATAACTTCGGAACAAACGTTAGGTATCTGAAAAAGGTGTTTCAAGAGGGGGCTAGGAGGCTCTAGGAAGTTCTAGGAAGCCCTAGGCAATCCTAAAAGAATAATAAACATAAATAATATAAACCTAAAAAGTAAAACTTATGAAGAAAAATCATTTCATTTCACAGCTTAGATTCTGTGGTATCGCTCTTTTGGGAGTAGGTGCGCTGATGATGAGTTCGTGCGCCGATGATGGTTATGATGACGATGAGCGTTGGAGCTCTGTTACAGGGCAGGAATTATCTTCGCCATCAGCTGAAAGTATTGTCATCACACCGAGTGTTGATGGTAAGTCGCAAACAGTTTCTTGGCCAGTAGTTGCTGGTGCTGATGGCTATGTTGTATCATTGTATGATACATCGCAGGAAACACCTATTGTGGCTGACTCGCTTGTAGATGGTTGCTCTATTGTTTTCTCACGCGAGGAAGATGTGAACTATAAACTTACAATCTTGACTGTTGCAGGCGAGGGAAATACTCTTGTTGATGTAAATCCGACAGAAGTAGCATTCTCTACATTTACTCCGACATGGAACCGCATACCTGCTGGTTCTGACATTGGCGAGTGGATTGCAGCAAATCCAGCACCTGCTGATACAACAGGCAACCTGAACATTGACTTGGAAGGTGGTGCAGATTATGTTGTTTCTGGTCCAATTGATTTCGGAGCTAATGTTTTCACATTGCGTTCAACAAGCAAGACAAATCCTGCTAAGATTAAGTTTACAGGCGAAAATGCTGGCTTTATTATCCAGATGGGATTCACCTTGAAGTATCTTGATATTGATTGTCAGGCAATGGACGAAGGGCTTATCGTTAGCAGCAAAGAGCCTGTTGTTTCTCCTATTGTTGTTAATGCATGGAGTGCAGACTGGAATATGTTTGTTATTCAAGACCCTGTTTCAGTTCTTAATTGTAAGGTAAGCAACCTTAAATCATTTATCTATTGGGATAACAACTATGCCGTTTGGATGCCAAAGACAATTCTTATCGACAATAGCGTTATCCAGCTTGCAACTACAACTGATGCCAAGTGCAAGAGCCTTGGATATGTTAGCACAAACAAGGGTGGTGGATTTATCCAAAGTTTTACCGTGAACAATTCAACTATTTATAACACAGGTGAGGGACAGGCTAAGTATTTCGCATTCTATGGTGGTTTCGGTATTAGTCAAACAAAAGAAAATGAAATCGGTTGGATTGACAATCAGATTACTTATTCAAACTGTACATTCTATAATGTATGTAAGGATGGTCAGTGGGGCAACTACAATGGTATTGCAGGAAAAACATCTTCTTTCTGGACAATGAAGAATTGTATTTTCTGGAACTGTAGTTCTTCAGGCGTTGCACGTCGTTTCTTGGCAGGAAAGCAGAACCAGAAAACTGCCGAATTCGCTAATAACACATACGTACAGAACGATGGTGAGAAGTTTGATACTCCAACAAATTATGACAATTCTGGTACAGATATCCAGTTCCTTCCTGTATTTGCTGACCCTGCTAATGGTGATTTTACACTTGACCCATCATGCCAGCAGGCTATCATAGGAACGGGTGACCCACGTTGGCTGCCATCTGCAGAATAATAACTAAACCTAATAAAGAACGATTATGAAAAAATATATAAAGACTTTAGCATTCGGACTGGCACTTACTTGTGCTGCTCCTGCTATGGCTCAGAACGGCAACGTGGTTCAAGGAACTGTCGTTGACGAAAACGGTGAACCGGTAATTGGTGCTACCGTAAGACTAGAAGGAACTAACAAGGCGGTAGTTACCGACTTGGAAGGAAACTATAAGATAGAGGTTCCGGCCAAGAGCAAGCTCACAGTTTCTTATATCGGTTATAAGAACATCACTACAACTGGCGGTCGTGCCCAGCTTGCAGCAAGTAATACTGACCTTCAGGAGGTTGTTGCCGTTGGTTACGCTTCACAGAAGAAGGCTCACCTCACAGGTTCTGTTGTTACAGTGCCAATGGAGGAAATTCAAGATTTGGCAAACGGTGACCTTGCCAGTTCGTTGATAGGCTTGGTAAATGGTGTATCAATTAACCAGAGCGAGTCTCGCCACCCTGGTGAACATGCACGCATTACTATCCGTTCTGCAAACTCAATGGGTGATATTGGTAGTGTAGTACAGCAACCTCTTTTCGTTATCGATGGATACATCTATCCTAATGATATAAAGGTTGGTAACTCAACACAAAATCTTGGTGCAGAGGCATTTAATAATCTTGATGCATCAGAAGTTGAAAGCATTTCTATCTTGAAGGATGCAAGTGCTGCCGTTTACGGTGCTCGTGCAGCTAATGGTGTTATCCTCGTTACAACAAAGAAGGGTAAGGTAGGTGCTCCACGCATCTCTTATAGTGGTCAGTTCGGTTTTACTGATGAGGTGGCTCGTCCTAAAATGCTCGATGCCTACAACTATGGTCGTCTGTATAACATTATGCAGGCTAAGGACCCAACAAATACTTCAATGAACAAGACAACCTCTTTCTTCCAGGCAGACGAACTTGAGGCAATGAAGAGTCTTAACTATGATTTGCTCGACAAGTATTGGGAAACCGGTACTACAATGCGCCACAGCATCAACGTAAGTGGTGCAACAGACAAGGTTAACTACTTTGCTGGAATTTCTTACTTCGACCAGGAGGGTAATCTCGGCAAGCTCGACTACGACCGTTGGAACTTCCGTGCTGGTGTTGACGTAAAGGTAAGCAAGTGGCTTGGTGCTAACTTGACCGTATCTGGTAACTATGGCAAGAAGGATGCTCCATTGGTAAAGACTGGTGGAACAAACAAGGAGAAAGACTATAAGCTTCTGCTTTCTCGTCCATACTACATGCCAGAGTATGTTAACGGCAATCCGATTCCATCATACGGTCCTACAAATGGTAGCGTAAACCAAGAGCAGAACTACAACTTTGCAGTTCTTCAGAACAATGGTGACTACAAGCGCAATCGCACTTCAGATGTAAATATTAGCGGAAGCATCAATTACGACTTTGGTTGGAGTGAAATTCTGAAAGGTTTGACTTTACGTTTCAATTATTCAAAGAGTATCAACAATGCCAAGGGTAATGAGTATGGTTCTGCATACAAGCTATACCAAATGACAAATCGTTATGGAAGCGGTAATCATCTCTACACACCGACAGCTGGTGATAATCCTGATTTCGATTATCTAGCAGATAGTAACTTTATTCCTCTGACACTTGGTAACGGTAACTACCTATATCGTAGCATGACTCGTACAGACAATTATCAGATGAACTTTACTGCCAATTATGCACGCGATTTCGGTCTGCATCATGTTAGTGCTCTGTTCTCAATAGAAAAGTCTGAGGCAGAGAGCGAATATCTGACAGGTCAGCGTGAGGCTCCATACAGTTTTACAACTGGTCAGTACAACTCTGCTACAGGTGAGATGTCAACAACATTTACCCGTGCTGAAAGTGGTTCTCTTTCATATATCGGCCGACTTAACTATGCATGGAATAGCCGTTATCTGTTGGAATTTGTTATGCGTGCAGATGCTTCTACCAAGTTCCACAAGGATAATCGTTGGGGTTATTTCCCATCATTGAGTGCAGGTTGGATTATATCAGAGGAAGACTGGTTTAAGAACAATGTCAAGTGGGCTGACTTCTTGAAGATTCGTGCTTCTTACGGTCTTACTGGTCGTGACAACACAGCACCTTGGCAGTGGATGCAGATATATGCACAGGATGCCAATAGGGGTACTGTATTCGGTGAAGGTATGGGCAACGATTCAAGCAATCGTATCACTATCAATAAGAACAATTCTGCTGTTAACCAAGAGGTTGGTTGGGACAAGAGTTATAAGATGAATATAGGTATCGATGCACGTTTCCTCGACAACCGCCTTTCTGTAACATTCGATCACTATCGTGAGTGGAACCGCGACATGTTGATGAATATCGCTCAGAATGTGGCTTCTACTATCGGTACACAGAGTGCTGCTGTAAACCTTGGTGAGATGAATAACTGGGGTTACGAGCTTAGCCTTACATGGCGCGACAAGATTGGCAAGGATTTCAAGTACCGTGTAGGTATTAATACTGGCTACAGTGACAACGAGGTTCTGAACATGGACTGGGAAACAGAGTATCTTTATCGTCAGATTGTGAAAGGTGACCGCACAGACCAAGGTCTTTGGGGCTTGCAGTGCTTGGGTATGTTCCGCAGCAATCAGGATATTGAAGAGTATTTCGCAGAAAACAATATAACAAGCTATTTAGGCAAGACAAAGGATCAGGTACGTCCGGGTATGCTTATCTATAAGGATGTTCGCGGTGCACAGCAACCAGACGGTTCATACGCAGGTCCTGATGGTATAGTTGACAACGACAACGACCAGGTACAGCTTTCTAACCGTTCTAACCCTTATGGATTCACAACAAACCTTGGTGCAGAGTGGAAAGGACTTTCTCTTACAGCACAGCTTGGTGCAAGCTGGGGTGGTTACGAATTGCTTCCATCTGATGCACGTTCAGGTCTCGGCAATATTGCATACAATAACATGCCATCATTCTGGAATCCAGATGACGTATTCGTATATCAGAACATCTATGACGGTGCTGGCAACCTAATTCAGGCACAGAACCGTGAGGCTAAGTATCCTAACCCAGGTTTCACCGAAAACTCTATTGCTTCAAGCTTCTGGAGAGTAAGCAGCACTAACGTTACTCTTCGTCGTGTAACTTTGGCTTACACATTGCCAAAGGAATGGACAGCAGGTTGGGGCATACATAATGTTCGTATCAATGTGACAGGTCAGAACCTGATTAACTTCTACAACCCATATCCAGACAACTTCACAAGTCCAATGGCTGGCTCATTCGGTCGCTATCCGGCTTTGCGCAAGTGGACAGTGGGTGTTAATCTGACATTCTAAAGTAAAACAAGTAAACGAGTAGACAAGTAAACGAGTAGACAAGTTATATGTAATGGTGCATAACTTATAAACTTATGAACTTATAAACTCACAAACTTGTCAACTCGTCAACTAAAATAAATACAATAATGAAAGCAAATATAAAGTTAATAGGCCTCGGCCTCATTGGTGCGATGGCATTCGCTTCTTGCAGTCAGGACTTCCTTGACGAAAAGAAGAATTACGACAACGTTAACGCTGAGATATACAACGATTATCAAGGCGCTGATGGACGTGTCAATGATATTTATAGTTGGAGTTTGCCAACAACAGGTGATCTCAGCTGGAAGACTCCTTCTATGGGTGCAAACGATATGGCTGCTTCTTCTACAGAGGAGTATGCAGGATTGAGTGTGTTTGTTGACCCACAGAATGAATTAAGTTCTGGAAGCACTAATAATGCAGTTCCAGATTTCTTTATGGCAACACATAACAACATTCAGGAGGCTGTGTATGGTCGTATCCGTAACATCAACGACTGTATTGCTGGTATTTCTGGCAGTTCTCTTCCACAGGAACAAAAGGATATTCTGCTTGGACAGGTTTATTTCTTCCGTGCATGGTGCTACTACAACCTTGTTAAGTGGTATGGTGGTGTGCCTCTTGTTGATAAGGTTCAGGAACCTGTAGAAGGCGTGTTCACTCCACGTTCTTCAGCAAAGGAATGTATCAACTTTATCCTTGAAGACCTTGACCGTTCTGCTAAGATGCTATATGCAGAGACTTCACACGGCGGTTGGAGCGGTAGCAACTATGGTCGCGTAACTTCTGGTACAGCAGTGGCTTTGAAGGGTCGTGTACTGCTGCTGTGGTGTAGTCCATTGTTCAACCGTGCTAACGATCAGGCTCGTTGGGAATATGCATATCAGCAGATGTCTGCAGGTATGGATACAATCAATGCTTGTGGTTATGGTCTGTATCAGGCAAGCGGTTTGAATGGTGCTGCTTTCTCTAAGCAGTTCCTTACATCAACAAAGAACTCAGAGGCAGTATTTGTAACATTGCACAACAACATCACTGGTGATGGTCTTGACAATCAGAAGAACAACCGTTGGGAGCGCAATATCCGTCCTTCTAATGTAACAAGTTTTGGCGCAGGCTATACACCATCAAGAATGATGATTGATATGTTCCCAATGGCAGACGGTAAGATTCCAGCTGGTGCAGGAACATATACAAAATTGCCAAAGTCAGATTCTGCATACAATGCAAAGTTGCCATTTGTTGACCGTGACCCACGTTTCTATCATACATTTGCATTCCCAGGTTTCCGTTGGGCTTACAATGGTGATGCTACAGTGATGAATCCTAACAACCCTGCAGATAGCAAGAACTATACATTGTGGAACTATGTATGGTATGTTGACGTTAACGACCAGGGCAACCCAGAAAGCGGCAACTCATATGCGGCAGACAACTTGCTCGGCAGCAAGCGCGGTGTTTATGTTCGTAAGAAGTCAGATGATATGGACATGAACTCATCACCACTATATCAGTGGGATGCTCTTACTTTGAAGGGCGCTGGTCCATTCTTCTCTTCTGCTCCACTCATCGAAATGCGTTATGCAGAGGTGCTTCTTAACCTTGCCGAGGTTGCATGTGCAACTGGTCATACAACAGAAGCTGTTGGCTATTTGAAGCAGATTCGTCAGCGTGCAGGTTATGAGGCAGGTAAGGAAGGACTTGACGGTGTTGATGCTGATCAGGCAACATGTATGAGCGCAATCCTTTACGAGCGTCAGATAGAGTTGGCATACGAAGGCAAGCGTTTCGACGATCTCCGTCGTTGGATGTTGTTCGATGGTGGTGTTGGTCAGGAAGCTATCGCTTCATCACTTCAGCTGACAGGTTGGGGTGGCAACACATGCACATGGCTTGGCTTTAAACCTCTGAACGGTCAGCGCCGTGAGAACATCGAGTTCCGCACTGCTGATAAGTATGGAGTTGGAGGTACTACATACGACAGCGATCCATTAGTTGTTGCTGGCGTAGTTCGTCCTGAGGGTGTTGACCTTCGCAAGGAACTTAAGCCACAGATTGAAACTTTGGCTTTGTGGTACAACGAAAATCTTGTAGTTAATGAAAAGCGTGGTGACGGTTACGATTCTAACCACAATCTGCTTTACATGAACTTCCGTCCTAAGTACTACTTCCTCGGTCTTAGTACTGCTGCTTCTACACAGAACAAAGACTTGGAGCAGACTATCGGTTGGGAGGACAATAACAACGGAAATGCTCCTGGTACATTCAACCCATTGGCTGAATAATTATCAGAATAGTTAAAATAAGGGCTTCCACATCGTGGGAGCCCTATTTTTGTTTGTTATATTTGTACCGTAAATATTTTATTATTATATTTGCATCGTTAAAACTATTATCTTTGATATTTTGCGTTAATTAAGGTTAAACGCATAAGATTGTCAGTTACAATATGATGCATATTTCGTCTTTTAAACGACATAATGACTATAACTATTTTTTTATAACCAATTTAAATATTTAAATTTATGAAGAAAATTTTTACTTTAATTGCAGTTGCACTCGTAACTATGAGCGTTAATGCTCAGGAAAAGTACGTTGCCATTGAGCGCAATGCCGAGACTGGTGCTTTGACACTGTCAGATGAGTTCAAAGCAGTTCTGCCTTTGAACGAGGATGGTTCTTATGGTGATGTTGCTACAAACAAGGACGAAAGAGGTTCTGTTGTAGTTATGAAGACAGCCAGCGTAACAGTTGAGGCAGTTGGTGGTTCTGTTCCAGCTGACGTGCCAGATGTAGCTGGTGACAATACAGCAACTCACGTTGACATCAATGCTGACGGTACAGTTAACTCATGGAGCGAAATCAAATGGCAGCAGAAGAACCAGGGCGATATTAACTGGGCATGGATTCAGGGTACAGGTAACCCAGCAGCTAAGATTGAGGCTGAGGCTATTATGACAGACGATGTTCCTGCTACATACGTTGACGAGAATGGTGTTGAGCACACAAAGTATCGTCCTTTGTACACATTCTACAAACCAGACGGAAGCCTTGGTGTTCCTGAAATGGGTCTTTACTACAAGTTTACTGCTACAACAGCAGGTACAATTAAGATTGGAACATGGGTGAACAAGGGTAACCGTAGAACTTATGTTGTTGACGCTGCAACAGCTCTTCCTATAGCTTATAAGGCTGAAGGTTACATCAATGGCCAGAACCACAAGATTCTCCCAGAGGGTGCTACTGATTCTGTAAGCGTTAAGAAGTATCTCTCTTCAGAGGAAATCGACTCTATCCACAAGGCTGCTAAGGTAAATGCTGAAACTGGCGAAGATTCTGAACCTTATATCATCGGTGCTGGTAACCAGCCATTCTTTGGTTACATCACATTCGAGATGGAAGCAGGCAAGACATACTATGTATTCTGCGAGAGCACACAGCTTGGTTTCAATGGTTGGGAGTTCACTCCAGCTCCTGCAGCAGGTCCAGAGATTCCTGCAAATGCTATTTACTTCTGGGAAGGTGGTGCTGATGGCGCTACTGAAGTAGGCGGTGTTGCAACAGCTCACGGTGCAGCTGATGGCCGTATCAACTATGCTAACGGTGATTATTATACACTCAGTATAAATACAAAGAAGGCAAACATTGAGACAGACTACATACTCATCACTATTGATCAGGCTCTTGAGGCTGATGATGAGATTGCAATCACAGGTTATCGCAACAAGGATACAGATGCAAATGGTACACTCTATATGTTGTTCGAGAATGGTTATGAAATCGACGAGGGCGACAATATGGTTTGGAACAATACACACCCAGACCTTGGTCAGCAGCCTAATACAAATACTTACAAGGTGGCTGAAGGTGCTGGTAGCAAGACTATCAAGATTTCTCGTTCTAAGGCAAGCACAAACGTATTCATCACCAAGTTCGTTATCACACGCGGTGGTGCTTCAGGTATCGAAAACGTTGAGGTTGTAACTCCAGTTAAGAAGAACGCAATCTATAACCTCTCTGGCCAGAAGGTTGATGCAAGCTATAAGGGCATCATCATCGTAAACGGCAAGAAGTTCTTCAACAAGTAATTGTTGACTATATAACATAAGGAACGGGGCACAAAAGGGGCTTCGTTCCTTATTCTTAAAAAGACTATAACTAATAATTGAAATAAAAACAATGAAACACGTACTAACACTTGCAACTGCCCTGCTGATAAGCGCATCAGCAAGCGCGCAGTATCCACAGCTTACAGAGGAGGCTAAGCAGAAATTGGCTAACATGAAGAAGGAATGGACTGCACATTCTGATTCTGCATGGGCTGTAGCAGAGCCTATAGTAATGAAAGAAGCCGCAGAGGGCAGACCATACGTGCCATGGGCACGACGTCCATACGACCTGCCACAGGCTCTGATTCCGGCATTCCCAGGAGCTGAAGGCGGTGGTATGTACACTTTCGGAGGACGCGGTGGTAAGGTGCTTACCGTTACCAACCTCAACGACGATGGTCCGGGCTCATTCCGTTGGGCTTGCGAACAGGGCGGTGCCCGCATCATTGTGTTCAATGTTTGCGGTATCATCAACCTCAAGTCGCCTATCTACGTGCGCGCTCCATATATAACAATTGCAGGCCAGACTGCACCTGGTGATGGCATTTGCATTGCCGGGGAATCGTTCCAGGTCAATACCCACGACGTTATCGTGCGCCACATGCGTTTCCGCCGCGGCGACACAATGGTATTGAACCGTGAGGACTCATTTGGAGGAAATCCTGTAGGAAACATCATGATTGACCACTGCTCTTGCGAGTGGGGTCTTGACGAGAATATATCTTTCTATCGCCACATGTACAGACCGGGCGAGACTTATAAGGAAGAGAAGCTGCCAACAGTAAACGTAACTATTCAGAACACTATCTCTGCCAAGTGTCTCGACACATGGAACCACTCTTTCGGTTCTACTCTTGGCGGTGAGAACTGTGCTTTCGTGCGCAACCTTTGGGCATCGAACACCGGACGTAACCCGTCTATCGGTTGGAACGGCGTGTTCAACTTCGTAAACAACGTAGTGTTCAACTGGGTACACCGCTCATCAGACGGTGGCGACTATAGCGCTATGTTCAATATGATTAACAACTACTACAAGCCAGGTCCTGCTACATCTAAGTCTTCTACCGTAGGCCACAGAATCCTTAAACCAGAATCAGGACTGAGCCGCAACAACAAGAAGGTGTATGGCCGTGTTTATGCTGCCGGCAACATCATGGAGGGTTATCCTGAGATTACAGCCGACAACTGGAACAGAGGTATTCAGATTGAGACACAGGACGGTACTGAAGGTTACACAGAGTTGATGCGCACAGACAAGCCTTTCGCTATGCCTTACGTAAGAATCATTTCTGCACAGGCAGCCTACAACCATGTATTGGACAATGTTGGTGCTAACATTCCTGTTCGCGACATCGTTGACCAGAGAATCATTCAGGAAGTAAGGAGCGGCGAACCATATTATGACAAGAAGATGGCTAAGGAGGCAAAGGCCAACATGTGGGGATTGCACGACAAGTCAAAGAACGAGGAAGGCACATTCAAGTATCGCCGCATGGACAGCGAGTCTTATAAGTTGGGTATCATCACTCACCCTGACCAGATGGGCGGTTATCCTGAGTATAACGGTACTCCTTATGTTGACACAGATAAGGACGGTATGCCAGACGAATGGGAGAAGGCCAACGGCTTGAATCCTAACGACGCAAGTGATGCTAATGGCGACTGCACCGGTGACGGGTATACAAACATCGAGAAGTATATCAACGGTATCAGCACTAAGACACGCACCGACTGGCGCAACCTGAACAACAACTACGACACTCTTGCTGAGAAAGGTAAGTTGATGTAGTCGATTTTTACGACAACGAATTACACGAATTAAACGAATTTTTTCTGCTATGTCAAGCTAAATAGTAGTATTTTAATTCGTGTAATTCGTGTAATTCGTTGTTTAAACAAATAATTAATTCATAGTCGTTTCTTAATAAAATGTATAGCATAATGAAAAAGTTATTTTCTCTTTTATTGATTATGTTCCCGCTGATGGTATCAGCACAAGGGGTCGCTCTGAACACAGAGGGACAGGACTCAGCCTATGTACAGAGCATCGTAGGCCGTTCACAGAAGATTGTAGATAAGTTGGAAATCAAAGACGAAGTTTCAGCCCTTAGCGTGCGCAACATCATTGCCAACCGCTATTTCCTGCTTAACGATATATATAAGGTACGCGATGCAAAGAAGAAGGCTGCAAAGGATGCTTACACCGGCAAGGCTAAGGACCTTATGATAGAAGAGGCAGAAAAGGAATGCTCTGCAGAACTCTACAAGCATCACTTTGAGTTTGAGTCAGCACTTTCTTGTTATTTGCCAGCAGAGAAGGTGGAGGCAGTGAAAGACGGTATGACATACAACGTGGTAAAGGTTACCTACGATGCCACACTGGATATGATTCCATCGCTCAAAGAAGAAGAGAAGGTGCAGATTCTGGCATGGCTCAAGGAGGCACGCGAGTTTGCCATGGATGCAGAGAACTCTAACAAGAAGCACGGATGGTTCGGCAAATACAAGGGCCGCATAAACAACTATCTGAGCAAGCGCGGATACGACCTGACAAAGGAGCGCGAAGAGTGGTATAAGCGCATAGAGGCAAAGAAGAAAAAGAAGTAAGACCTACCCCTAACCCCTCCCGAAGGGATAGAAGCCTCACCCCCAACCCCTCTCCATATGAGAGGGGAGTAGGTTGATGAGAGATGAGGGTGTGCTTGCTGTAGGGGCAGATCGGCGTATCTGCCCGATGAGTTTAACTGTTTTACGGGCGGATACGCAGATCCGCCCCTACAAAAACAACTTCCAAATTGGTTTAGAAATTAAGGGGGGCTTGTCAAGGTAATGGCCTTTAACTCCCTTTAACTCCAAACTCCAAACTCCTAATTCCTAACTCCTAATTCCTAACTCCTAATTCCTAACTCCATAAAACAAATGTCTACACTCCTAAAAAAAATCCTCGGACCAACACTCCTTCTTATTAGTCTGAACCTATCGGCACAGAACGTTCCGATGGATTATTCTTATTGTGGTTATCATCGTTCTGAAAAACAGATTCCTAATGCCGAGGTGGTTATCAAACTGCCTTGTACAAAAGGCGACAGTTACTATTTGATTCAGAGTGCGATTGACTATGTAAGCAGTCTGACACCCGATAAAGAGACAGGAATGCGTGGAGTGGTATTGCTCCCGAAAGGATTGTATGAGATTAGTCGGCCTTTGCGAATATCTGCAAGCGGTGTGGTGCTGAGAGGTGCCGACCGTAATGAAACCATTATCCGCAAGACGGGTTGGGACAGAGGAGCTGCCATTTATATCGAGGGTGTTGATGACAGACAGTATGGCGAACCCATAGACATCAACGACGAACTGATAAAGGCGGGAAGTATAAAACTGCCTTTGCATGGTAAAGACCTGAAACAAGGCGACGAGATAGTTATCGTTCGCCCGTCAACAAAGGAGTGGATAGAGTCGCTTAAATGCCAATCGTTTGGCGGTGGCAAGGAACTGGGTTTCTGGGGATGGCATCCGGGAGAGATTGATATACGTTGGAATCGCCAGATATTGAGCATTTCTGCCGATTCCATCGAACTGGACGCTCCGCTGACCACAGCCATTGAGAAGTGTTGGGGCGGTGCCAAGATGATGAAATATACTTGGAACGGCAGGGTGTGCGAATCTGGTGTGGAGCAGTTGACCGTTGAGTCTTACTACGACCGTTCCTTGCCAATGGATGAAGACCACTGTTGGGATGGCATCTATATTGCCAACGCACGCAACTGCTGGGTACGCCTGGTCAACTTCCGCCACTTTGCAGGTAGCGCTGTTGTTGTGAAGGAAAGCAGCGAACAGGTTACGGTAGAGGACTGTAAGTCTTACGAACCGATATCTGAGATTGGAGGTATGCGCCGCCGCACATTCTACACGTTAGGTCAGAAGACTCTGTTCCAGCGTTGCTATTCAGAGCACGGCATTCACGACTTTGCCGTTGGCATCTGTGCAGCTGGTCCAAATGCCTTTGTCCAGTGCGACAGTAAGGAGTCGTTTGGTTTCAGTGGACCTGTGTCTTCGTGGGCTGCAGGCGTGTTGTTCGATTGCGTAAACATCGACGGTCACGACATTATGTTTACTAATCTCGGACTGGAGCGTCAGGGAGCAGGATGGAATACTGCTAACAGTACGCTGTGGCAATGTTCTGCTGCAGGAATATATTGTTCTAATCCCGATGAAAACGGCAAAAACATTGCTCATGGCTGTTGGGCACAATGCCATGGCGACAGCGAATACACAATGGTAAACGAGCATGTGAAGCCATGGAGCCTGTATCAGCAGCAGTTGGCAAAGCGATTAGACAAGAACGTTGACGAACAGTGCCGCGTAATGGTGCGCAGTACTGCGGCAACAAGTAGTCCGACAATAGAACAGGCTATGCAGATGGCACAAGAAGCACTTGCTCCTCGTCAGACGCTAGAACAGTGGATAGACGCAGCGCCATCCATAGAATCAGTAGATTCAAAGAACATAAAAGACTTTAATGATTTTGAAGGTTATTTGGCTTCAAAGTTTAAAAAAGAGGCAAGGAGTTTTGTTTATGGAATAAATGAAGGTAAACTTACAAACCAAAATGCCTTGGCTGTAGGCGGCAGAATAAACACACCTTGGTGGAACGGCAGGTTGCGCCCATCGGAAATGGCAAAGGCAAAACCGGCAATCACCCGCTTCGTACCAGATAATGAAGGAACAGGCTTGACCGACCGCATTGATTCTGTCATTGCATACATGAAAAAGAACGGCTTGATAGTCTTCAATCAGAACTATGGACTCTGGTACGACCGCCGACGTGACGACCATGAGCGCGTGCGACGCAAAGATGGTGACGTGTGGGCACCATTCTATGAGCAGCCTTTCGCACGCAGCGGACAGGGTAAGGCATGGGACGGACTGAGCAAGTATGACCTGACAAAGCCAAACAAATGGTACTATGGCAGAATAAAAGAGTTTGCCGATAAGGGAAAAGCGGAAGGCATCTGGGTAATAAACCAGCACTATTTCCAACATAACATACTGGAAGCCGGTGCACACTGGGTTGACTGTCCATGGCGAACAGCCAACAACATAAACAATACACCGTTCCTCGAACCTGTGCCGTTCAGCGGTGACAAGAGAATATTTACTGCTCATCAGTTCTATGATATAAGCAATGAGCGGTTAAAGGAATTGCATCGTGGATATATCCGTATGACACTTGACCAGTTGTGGACAGAAGGTAATATTATCCATTCTATCGGTGAGGAGTTCACAGGACCGTTGCATTTCGTTCAGTTTTGGCTCGACTGCATCAGCGAATGGGAGAAAGAAAAGGGCAGACAAGTGTTTGTGTCGCTGGCGGTAAACAAGGATGTTCAAGATGCCATACTTGCCGATCCTGTGCGCAGTAAGGCGGTTGACATTATCTGCATAGAACAATGGTTCTACCATAACAAAGGACTGTATGCTCCTGAGGGTGGTGTTAACATGGCGCCACGCCAGTATATGCGCAAGATAAAATACGGTTCGCCACGCTTTGAGGATGTTTATAAGAGCGTTAGCGAATATACAACAAAGCATCCAGACAAGGCTGTTGTATATTACGCCCAGAAATATCCGGAAAACGCATGGGCTGTGCTGATGGCTGGCGGTTCATGCCCAGGTGTGTCTATGGCCAATAATGATTTAAAACTTGCCATTCCATCGATGAAACCGCAGAAAACAGTGTCAAGTAAATCTTATATGCTTAGTGATGAAAACAATATACTTATATATAAGACCGATGACAGCAGTTGGCAAATGCCAGCAGAGCGCAAAGGCACATATGTTATATATAAGGTGAATGCAAAAACCGGTGAGACAAAGAAAACAGGAAAACTTAAATCAGGAGGCAGTTTGAGTGGCAACGGTATATATTGGCTAAGAAAAAACTAATATTTCAAATGGGAAGAATCGGGAAATACCGATTTTTCCCATTTTTTTACCTGTTTTTTCTATTCTGTGAGAAAGATTTTCATTATATTTGCAAACGTAATGACTACCAAGACTTACTAACGCTATAATTATAATGTCACTTTCGGAACTAAAAACTAAAGCCGAGATTCTGCTTTCTAAATTCTATAAAGGCGACGATACGGCATTCTCTGAACTATATGATATGTATGTTCAGGTGCTGTTTAATTATGGTATACGTCTAACCTCAGATCAAGAACTTCTGAAAGATTGCATACATGATGTGTTTATTAAGGTATATGCCAAGCGTAGTGAAAACTCGCCGATAAACAATCTTTCATCATATCTTCTTATTTCCCTTAAAAATCGTTTGTACGATGAGTTCCGTCGTGCTTCGTTCAGTTCAGAGGCAGAGATGGACGAATGTCACATGCAACGTTGCTCTGACGATATTGAAGATGAATACATCCTTTCTGAAATAGAATCCATGAAACATCAGAAAGTAATGAGCCTCATGGATAATCTTACAACTCGCCAGAGACAGGCTATAACGCTTTATTATCTGGAAGAAAGGAAATATGAGGAAATCTGCCAGATATTGAACATGAATTATCATTCAGTAAGGAATTTGATGCACCGAGGAATGATAAAATTGCGTGAGGCAGCAAAATAATAGTATTTGACTGATTACAACAAGTATTTCTTTTCGTCTCTTAATAAACTGACTTAATGACGAAAAGGAACCATTATAATAAGGTTGAGGATTTTTTGCGTGATGATGAATTCATTCGCTATGCCTTAGAAGGCAATACAGATAGTATTGGCCTATGGGATAGTTATGCAAATAATCCTTGCAATACTGTTCGTTGTGCTTTTCAAAAGGCAGTTCATATACTTCAGAACCTTGATGATTGTAGTTTGCTTAGTGATGAAGAGGTCAAGGCTCTGAAGGTACGTATATTCAAGACATTGAAATATAATTACAACTAATAAGATTGTTCTTCCACAAGAAAACATCATTTTACATACATCCTACATTTTTGCTTCTAAACTATTGATTAGCAGTTGGTTAGATGCTGTGTATGAGAAATTCAAACCTACACTGCCTACATTTGTGTAAAATGCGTTGTAATCTGCTGTTAATGTGATTGTTACGTTTAAAATCGAGTGCAAATAATGCAAAAATGCTGTGTAATTTTTGAGTTACAAATGCATCATTTCATACTCGTAAGCGGTGCATTTCTTACTCGTAACTGGGCCGTTTAGATAGTCTAATCGGGCGTTTTAGAACTCTAATTGGGCGTTTTAGAATGCATAATTTATAATGGTTAACTGATGATTCTAAACAAAAAATTCCATAAAAAGGGCGAAAAAGGGGCAAAAAATGTAGGATAAAAAACCTCATACACTGTATTTAACTTTCTGTGCATCTGTGTGTTAGAGGCAAAAATGTAGGATGTATGAGAAGACGCTGATTTCTTTTCAGATTGTTTGAAAGTAATAAAATTACGGTCGGACTCTTGCATGGAATCCGACCGTAAATTAAAGCAATATCTTGAAGTGCTAAACCTTACTCTATTATTTTGCTTTTCTGTTTTTCATTTTTATATCTGACCAGTTCTGGAGCATGTCATACTCCTCCTTGGTGATGCGCATGAACGAACCATGCTGCGGATGTTTCACGCCACGTATGTTCTGTGGGTTCTTGAAGTTGCGCATATACTGGTCAGCCTCGCAGATGCGGTAGTTCTTTGGCTTAGAAGAATACTCAATGTAACCGATGCGCCATGTACTGTCCCCAACGAGTTGGAAAGCTGAAACACCCTCGCACTTCTTCTTGCCCTCGAAACTAACGTAGTCGTCCTCCACTGGTTCTCCCCATGGGCCTGTGAGTTTCTTGCTGGTAGCGGTGAACAAACCTGTCTTGCCACCCTCTTTCTTAATCATCATGTGATATAGACCGTCGGCAGGCACATAATTAATGTCAGCGTCAATTGTGGCATAGCCCCAATCGAACAAAGGCTGCGGTTTGGTCATCTTGGTGAAAGAGTGGTCGGCGTAAGAATAATACATGCGGTCGTATTTCTCTTCGGCACGATTGAGCATAGAGTAGTAAATCATGTAACCGCCCTTCTTGCCGTCAGGCCACTTGTATGAAGCGTCCCAGAAAATCTGTGGTGCCCACACACGGTTGATGGTTGTCCAGTTCTTATAAACATCTGGAGACTCAGGGTCGCAGAATATTGACGGACCTTTACGGAAATCGAATGTTACCGATTCCCAGTTGATAAGGTCGTCGCTATGCATGAGATCCATGCCGTAGTTGTCCCATACCTTTGAAACAGCCACCTTCATGTCCGTAGTAACCATCACATAGCCCTTGCCGTCGCCCTTGCGGCAGATAAAGGCATCGCGCTGTCCCTTCTCTATACGTGCATGCTTTGCAGGGTCGATGGCAGGGTCGCCGTCGAGCAGGTCGTGATAGTTGATACCATCCTTACTGATTGCATAGGCTGTAAACTCGCCACGGTCGCTCATGTGGCAGTATAGCCAATGGTCGCCTTCCTGATAGTTGCCTGGACGCACCTTTGTAATCCACAGAGGATACTTATCGAGCACATCCTGCACATCACTATCTATATAGCTGTAGCCAATGCGGCGTTCATGCTCCAGATCGTTATAATTATCCAGCTTGATGCCACGGCGATCCATATAGAAAGGTTTCTCCGTCTCTAAGTCATAGTAGCGTGCCCAGAGGTGTGGTGCACCCTTCTCTGCCACCAGCTGGCGGTCGAACTCACCTTTGGCATTCTTGAATTGCTTCAGCCTCATGTCTTCTATCCTGTGTTTGCGCAGCCAGTCTACTGCAGCCTCTACAGATGCTATCACTTCCTTGCTTGGATTGCTTATACTCATTAGCATTTCTACGATATCGGCTGTCTCATGACTGCCAGAAAACGACGGGCGTTCATATTTGCGTGCACCGACAGGTTCCAAAGTCTCAAAATGATGCTGCTGGCACCATACTGTCAGTTTGCCGTTTTTACGTATCTGGGTGTTCAGAATGCACTGCAAGCCCTTGTCGAATGTCTGCTGAACCATAGCCAATTCTTTCTTGTTGAGCTTCAGTACGTCGTATGGAGCCTTTGTGCCCTTTGCCAGATCGCGCATCAGCTTCATCACGTTTATCATTGCATCATCGTTATAGGTGATATGCGCAGAGTAGTCGGACGTTCCGTCTTTCTTAGCCTTCTTTAGCGGATAATACTGAGGCCAACCGCCGTTGGCATACTGTGCATTTTGCAGGTAGTTGATGGCTTTCATAACTGCCTTGCGATACTTTGCCTTACCTGTAGCACCGTACATCTTGGTTAGATACAATATCTCGATAGTAGTTGACATGTTGTCGATAGTTGCGCCGATGCCTTCTTTCGACTTCATCAGTTTCTTTATATCAGCACGCTCCTTTGCCTTCTTGGCATCGGGAGTCCAGTGCCAGTTCTGGTTCTTCGCCCAACCGCCGTTTGGGAACTGATATGCCAGCACGCTGTCAGCCACTCGTGCAGCCTCGGCTGTCTTATACCATTCGCTGTTCATGTTGCGGGCTACGTTGCGGAATGATATTTCGCTAACGTCCTTTTCTTTCGGTTCGCTGCCCTTATTTGAGATGTTTTGGGCATTCATGCTCAATGCACCTGCAAATATCAGCGTAAGACTTGTTAATATAATCTTCTTCATAATTATTCTTTTATCGTTTTTCTATTTGATAAGAATTATTTGGTCAATTCGCAATCCTAACTCCTAATTCCTAATTCGTAATTCCTAACTCTTAACTCCTAACCCTTGTCGCACGTATAAAGTACACAATGAGCAGCATATAGGCAGCAAATGAGCACAACTCAGAAAGAGGATTGCCCCACCATGCCTCAAAGTCAAACACTACACCACTGAATCTGAGCAGAGCACTGAGAACACCCATCAGAGCACCACCGGCAATGAAACCAGATGCGATGAGGTTACCCTTCTCGCCACGCTCCTTGTTGACAGCCTCGTCCTTAGAACGTGTAGTTACAAACCAGTTGATGGCACCGCCCACAAGCAGAGGGATGTTGAGCTCCATAGGAATGAACATACCCAGTGCGAAAGCCAATGCTGGAATTTTACACCATGTCAGTATGATAGCCAGAACTGCACCGATGCCATACAGAATCCATGGAGCACCTACACCATTCATCAGTGGGTCGATAACAGCAGCCATGGCATTTGCCTGAGGAGCAGCCAACTGGCCACTGGCAAATCCGTATGTTTCGTTCAGCAGCATCATCACACCGCCCACAGTAGCAGCAGAAACCAATGTTCCCAGGAATTTCCATGTCTCTTGTTTCTTAGGGGTTGTTCCAAGCCAGTAGCCAATCTTAAGGTCGGTGATGAAAGCACCCGCCATTGATAATGCAGTACATACGACACCACCCATAACCAAAGCTGCCACCATGCCGCTGGTGCCTTTCAAACCAACAGCCACCATCACTACAGATGCGAGGATGAGTGTCATGAGTGTCATTCCAGATACAGGGTTAGAACCTACAATGGCAATAGCATTGGCAGCCACGGTTGTAAACAAGAATGCAATTACGCTAACCAATACGATAGCTACAAGTGCAAAGAGCAGATTGCCGTCCATTACTCCAAACCAGAAGAAAAGGAAGATAAGCAGTATTGTTACTATAGAAGCTATGGCAATGAACTTGAAAGAGAGGTCACGGTCGGTGCGTATCTGTTTGCCAGTGTCATTATTGCCACCCTTCATCTCTTTAGAAGCAAGAGAAATGGCACCCTTGATGATGCCCCATGACTTGATGATGCCAATGATACCAGCCATGGCAATGGCACCAATACCTATTGACTTGCCATATTCCTTGAATATCTGCTCTGGCGACATGTCTCCGACAGCTGTTGTTATAGCAGGATTCCACTCGTTTAGTACACTGTCGCCAAACAGCAATGCCATGCCGGGAACAACAAGCCACCAAACAGCCAGTGAACCGAGACATATAATAAGTGCGTACTTCAAACCTACAATATATCCCAAACCAAGCACGGCGGCACCTGTGTTAACCTTGAACACGAGCTTAGCCTTGTCGGCAAGCATCTCGCCAAAGCCAACCACGCGTGTGGTAAAGTTTTCATTCCAAAGGCCGAATGTAGCCACAATGAAGTCGTAAAGACCGCCCACCAGTCCTGCAATAAGCAAAGGCTTAGCCTGACTTCCGCCTTTTGCGCCACTAACGAGAACCTGTGTTGTCGCAGTAGCCTCTGGGAATGGATATTTTCCGTGCATGTCTTTAACAAAATACTTACGGAAAGGAATAAGGAACAAAATGCCAAGAATACCGCCAAGCAATGAAGCGATGAATATCTTGATGAACGAAGCGCTCATTTCAGGATATTTAGCCTGAAGAATATAGATGGCAGGTAGGGTGAAGATGGCACCAGCTACAACTGCACCAGAGCAAGCACCGATAGACTGTATGATGACGTTTTCGCCTAAAGCCTTGCTTCGCTTGGCCGCTGTTGAAACGCCCACGGCAATGATTGCAATAGGTATGGCAGCTTCAAACACCTGACCAACCTTCAGACCTAAGTAGGCTGCGGCAGCAGAGAAGAGCATTGCCATAAGCACGCCCCATGTTACCGACCAAGCGTTTACTTCGGGATAGCGCCCTTCTGGGCTCATCATCGGTTCATAGTTTTCACCGTCTTTTAACTCGCGGAATGCATTTTCCGGAAGTTGTTCCATGATTTCTTTTTCTTTCATATTGTTGTTAGTTTTTTTATTTGGCTGATTGGGCTTATGAGCCTTATGGGGCTCCTAGGGCTCATGGGCCTTATTGGTCTTATGGGGCTCATGGGTCTCATGAGGCTAATGGGACCTATGGGTCGGCCTATAGGCCTAAATAGTCTGCAAAAATCTTTGCTGCTGCCACTACCTGATTTACACAGGGGCGTTTGGCATAATATTCGGCAGTGCGCTCTGAAGCCTCATGGCTTAATGGCGCATCTTTCTTGAGTTTCAACAACTCTGCACATTCCAATGTTCCAAATTCTTTCTTAAAGGCATCTGCCAAATCCTGAACAACCTTATAGTTTGCTGATTTGCCTTCACGGTCGTTGATGTCAGATGAGCCGCAGTCCATTCCTGCCAATATAAACATGCCGCAAGCAGCGCCACATGTAAGACGCATACGTCCAATGCCACCCCCAAAGCTAGCACTTAGTTTCAGTGCCTGTTCTTCAGTATATCCGTAGATGTCAGCGAAAGCAGCTGTTACAGATTGGGCGCAATTATAGCCCTGCATGAATAAGTCTTCGGCTTTTTTGATGCGTTCTTCTTTTGTCATTGTTTGTGTCAGATTTATAAATACGTTCAGTTTACAAAGTTAAATGTTTTTAATGAGAGAGCAAAAAATATTTATCAAAAAGCGTCGCAAACCGTGAAAACAACAGAAAGCCTTTGCCGTTAGCAGATAAATTAGTATATTTGCAAAGATAATATTATTACAAATCTATCAAATCATTTAATATAATGAGGAATCTTACACTCTTGTTTTGCTTGTTAATAAACCTTGCATTACAGGCAGAAAGCGTAGAAAAAGACCCCTTTTGGCTGGGTGCGGATATAAGCGGCACTACTATGCACGAAAAGCATGGCAGACAATTGTATAACGCCAAGGGAGAACCTCGTGAAAATACACAGTTGATGAAGGAACTAGGACTGAACAGCATCCGTCTGCGTGTGTGGGTTGAACCAAAAGACAGTACATGCAATAAGGAAGATGTGCTTAGAATGGCTTTAAGGGCAAAGCAATACGGTATGCCGGTGATGATAGATTTTCATTATAGCGACTGGTGGGCCGATCCTGGTCAGCAGAACATACCGAAATCGTGGGCTGGCTTGAATTATAAGAAGATGAAAAAGGCTTTGGCCAAGCATACAAAAGAAACTCTCAAACTTCTTAAGAAGCATGACATTGATGTTCGTTGGGTACAGGTAGGCAATGAGACCACCAATGGTTTTCTTTGGCCCATGGGCAACATCAAGGAGAATATGGAGCAGTATGCCGGACTGACTCAGGCTGGTTATGAAGCCGTTAAGAAAGTTTATCCTGATGCTAAGGTGATAATACACCTTGATTGTGCTTGTGAGCCCAAACGCTATGACAGGGTTTTCGATGGACTGCAAAAGTATGGAGCACAATGGGATATCATAGGTGTTAGTATTTATCCTTATTGGGATATTAAGGCAGGGCATACTAAGACGGCAGATGAGACTCTCGAGAAAGCAATAGCCAATATAAACCGCATGCAAAGGAAATACAACTGTCCGACAATGGTGGTGGAGACGGGCGTTGAGAAGCGTAAGCCTGAAGAAGGAAAGATATTTATATCTAAACTAATAAATGCCTGTAAGACACAGACAGACGGATTGTGTCTTGGTGTATACTATTGGGCTCCAGAACTAGAACGTCACTATCCGCTCGGTGCATTCATGCAAGACAGGCCGACTGCCATAATGGAAGCATTTACAGAAGCGGCGGGAAAGAAATAGGCGACCCTTTTCAGTCTCCTTCAGTTGAGAGAGGAGCATTTAGAGATGGTTGATAAAGAGTTGAAGAATTAAATTTAAGGATTATAGAAATGAAAGTTTTATTGGTAAATGGCAGTCCGCACAAGAACGGCTGTACGCATACAGCACTTGAAGAAGTGGCTGGCGAATTGAACAAGCAGGGTATTGAAACAGAAATACTGTGGTGTGGCGTCAAGCCGACCATGGGATGTATCGGATGTGGTAAATGCAAGGAAACGCTGCAATGCTGGTATGGAGAGGATATGGTGAACGAGTTTCTTAAGAAGGTAAAAGAAACCGATGGCTTTGTCTTTGGAACACCAATCCACTTTGCCGGCACATCAGGAGCAATAAAATGCTTTATGGATAGAGCCTTCTGTTCAAAACTATCAATCTATGCCAATAAGCCTGCTGCTGCAATAGTAAGTTGCCGCCGAGGCGGTGCGCAGGGCGGTTTTGAGGATATGAACCGTTATTTCACAATAGCCAACATGCCTGTTGTATCGTCTCAATATTGGAATGAAGTGCATGGAAACACACCAGAAGAGGTGCGTCAGGACCTTGAAGGCATGCAGACAATGCGCCAGTTGGGAAGAAACATGGCTTGGATGCTACGATGCATTGAAGCAGGCAAGCAGGCAGGTATTGCCGAACCTGAGCATGAACCGGCAGTGAAAACTAATTTCATTAGATAGGATGGCTATTCGCCGATAGCGGTTGCTACAATTCGGCGAGCACCTCCATAATCGCGATACTCGCAGAGATATATGCCCTGCCATGTGCCCATATTAAGTTTGCCGTTGCTGATGGGTATGTTAAGACTGACACCAGAAATGACGGACTTGGCATGGCTGGGCATATCGTCGCTGCCTTCGAATGTGTGCAGGAAGAACGGTTGGTTCTCAGGCACCAAACGGTCGAATATTCCCTTCATGTCGTGACGTACATCGGGGTCGGCATTCTCGTTTATGCACAGTCCGCATGATGTGTGCTTTATAAACAGATTGAGCATGCCGGTTCTTGGTAGTTCCGGCAATTGTCTGATAATCTCGCTTGTTATAAGATGAAATCCGCGTGAGCGTGGATTTAATACTATTTCTGTTTGTGTAATCATATAACTTTAAAAATTCCGTTCTTTTCATCAAACATCAGACTGTCGCTGTCGAAGAAGTCTTGCAGCTGTCCCGAATCAGCCAGTTGCTTTGGTGTTCCGGTTGCAATCCCTTTGTCGCCCATCAACCATATCCTGTCGGCTATTTGCAATGCCAGTTCTACGTCGTGGGTAGACAGAAAAACAGTCTTTTCTGTTTTTTGGCATATCCGCTTTAGTAGCATCAGCGTATCTACCTTGCTCGGATAGTCAAGAAAGGCTGTTGGTTCGTCAAGGAATATTATTGAGGTTTGTTGTGCCAAAGCCTTGGCTATCATTGTCTTTTGTCGCTCTCCATCACTTAATGTGCCTATCATTCTCTCGCTCAGTGTGTTTATGCCAACCATGCTTAGCGCCTCGTCAACTATAGCCATGTCGCTATCGTTGCACTTTCCCCAAAAACCAGTGTAAGGTGCACGTCCAAGAGCAACCAATTGGCGCACGCTTAGATTCAAGGTATCAGGCTTGTCTGTAAGAACCACACTGACCAGATGCGAGAGTTCTTTATTGTCCATATCCTCTATCTGTCGCCCCATGATGGTGATGCAGCCATCCAGTTTCGGTTGAAACCCGCATAAGGTGCGAAGCAATGTAGACTTGCCCGCGCCGTTAGCGCCTAGCAGGCATGTCAGTTCGCCTTGCCTGATACTAAGCGATAGGTTGCTGGCAACGGTTTTCTTGCCGTAGCCAATACTTAGGTTGTCTAATACTATCGGTTCGTTGTCCATTTTTATGAATTATTCCTATTATATAGGTCTGTACGATATCGTCTGATTATCTCTGCAAAGATACTGTTTCTGTTCAAAACATCAGCATTTCCAGTCATAATCATTTGTTTTTTTGCCCTTGTGATGGCAACATTTAGTTTGCGGTCTATCACCCTACCGTTTTCCTCGAAGCAGTTGGCAGTGAGGAATATCAATTGTGATGGGCGTTGGATGGTAAACGAGTAGATGATAACATCGCGCTGGCTGCCTTGATAACGCTCTACTGTATCGATAGAAATGTTTTCAAGTACAGGAATTGCAAGTTTCTCTATCTCATGACGTATCATCGCTATCTGATTGCGGTAGGGAACAATAACACCTACAGTCCTGTCGGCATCGAACTCATTGGCGTAGAAGCGGTATATGCGACGCAGCAGGTCTGCCACAATGATTGCTTCGCTGGCATTAGCCTTCTCTGATGTCTTTACGTCAATACAGTTCTCAGACGGAATGAAAATCATACGCTCCTGTTGCAGCATTGCATCGATGGCATCAAGTGGGGGCAAGTTGTAGTTGAGACTTGTGTCAAGTTGGTGAGGGCAGGGTACAGGTTCAAGTCGCTCTTCTTTATAGAACATCTCGTTTGGGAATTGCGCTATTGCCGGATGCATACGTCCTTGGTGTCTTAATGTGCCAATGAACTGTGTGCGACCTTGCTTCCGTTCCCAGCGAATCAGACGTTCAAATAGCGACAACCTGCAGTCGGAAAGGCATATATCAATAAGATTCTGTTCGCTTACGGCAGTCATCTTCTCGTTTTGCTGTACCACGGCAGGCAGCTGCTTGTAGTCGCCAATGAGTACGAATTTGCCTATGCACGTTTTTCCGTCAGTTCTGTGCTTAGCCAATAGCCCAATGATGTTAGGTTCCAGAATCTGTGATGCCTCGTCGATTATGGCAATAGAGAAACTTTTCATCTCAAAGATAAACGGTCTTGCTTGCAGAGTAGATGTTGTGCCAACAATGATGCGCACATTTTCCAACCGTTGCTTGATATCGTTTAGTTTGGGATTGCTGCCAAAAGTGCTTTCAAGCATATAGCCGGCAAAGCGTGGGTCGCATGAAGCCTCATTGCCAATTCTGATGAAATCGAGTCCGCAATCGCATAGCATGGAGCATATTTCATCTACTGCACGGTTGGTGTACGATGTAATAAGAATATTGGCAGTATTGTCTGTTGCCAGTTCTTCCTTTACCATATACTGCAAAGCCATCGATGTCTTGCCGGTTCCAGGAGGACCGATAAGCATGAAGTAATCATTAGCTTGTTTTATGCGCAGCAGAATGTCGTCGTAGTTAGGATGATAGTTGCGTGTCAGTGTTCTGTTGGTATCTGCTTCCGGTTGTCGCTGCCCAAGAAGTATGTCCTTTCGTTCCTTCGGTGCTGTTATCAGTTCGTGCAGTCCACGTATGGCGCTTGATGTAGCTACGTCGCTATGAGTGTGCTCTATTGCGTATGTATGACAGTTGCCAGTATTGAATATGCTGTCGTTCTGTTGGCGCTCGTTGAGTCTTACAACCAGGCGACTGCTGCTTATTTCCTCTAAAGTTCCTTTGTAGAGAATGTTTTTCCTGACATCTGGTTCACGGTCGTATTTGTATACGTACACCATGTCGCCTCGTCTGAAGTTGGGCAGAAAATCAGCTCCTTGTTCGGAAACGGCCAGTGTTATGATATTATATCCGCTGCCGTTACCGTCAGACTGTCTTTCGATAACAGTAAGATGAAGGAAGATGTTGCCTGTTTCCAGTTTCTCATGCAAAGGCATGTTCCATAAGTCAGATGCAGCAACAGCCTGCCCGTCGGGTCCTCCAACTTTAGATGCCAATTGCTCTCGATAGATGAACGTCATCATACGGCAGAAATAGTTGTGCTCAATCTCTGGTAATGAGTGTAATGGAACGGTGATGTCGTCAATCTGCGGTTTGAGATATTTCTCGTAGAAGAATCCTGACATGCCTCTTTCATTGAGTGTCTCTGTATTGATTTGTCCGATGTGCTTGTCGAAGCCGTCATGTGCAAAGAGATACTCTTGTGCTACTATGCGGTTTCGCACTTTCATTATTTCAAGGAATGTTGTTGTTGCAAATCCAGAAACCATCAACCCTTTGTCTGCTGGATATTTTGAATATAGCAGATAGCTGTCGGGTTTTGTTCCTGTTCCAAAATTATAATTCAGTACGCCATAGTATAATATCAGCTGGCAGTAGTGGTCTTCGCGATAGCGGCCATGCTTGGCGCTGGTGTTGCGCTCAATATACATGTTCTTGCCGGATTTCTGTTCTACTATCAGCCTGAAGTCGTGTGTCATAAGGTCTATTCGCCCTTGCAGTCCTAACTGTTCGCATACGAACGAGGGCTCTAACAGCACCTTGTCGCGCTGTGATTTTTTGTCAGTGTTTTTTTTGTCAAACAGCACATTCACAGCTTCTTTTATGTTGTCTGCCTGTCGTGCTGCATCGTCAAGAAAGGCTTTGGCATGGAAGTCATTGCAAGTGCAGAATTGCAAAGCCTGCTCGCGAAACGACTTGTTTATGGTGTTGCTTAGTCTGAAATCCGGGTCGTTGATAATATCGTCGAGTGCGCTGCCTGCAAAGTTTCCCAACAATATAGCCTGTGAATTTGGGCGTTGACGCATTCTGCCAATGGTGTATGATAGCGGGTGACAGCCATAGTCGGTAAAGCATGCCGCCAGTGAACTGATGTCAAGCAGGAAGTCAGGTTCGACCACAATGAGTAAAGGGCATATTATTCCACCGTTTGCAACGTCACAATCTAGCAGATTAATTTGCATCCCTTCTCTCAGAATGTCTATTATGTAAGAGTTGTCGGCAAATTTATCCTTATTATAGTAGTCTATCAGCAAATCACTTTCATCGTCAGAAGTTGCATAAACATAGTTCTCATCCCATGAGTTGACGATGGCTCTGATATACTTGATTTGAGTTTTCGCTGCCGTCTTTTTTAGACTTCTCTCTGTAGTTCTGCCTGGAATGTACAGTTCGGAGGGGGCTGTGGTGTTGAACACCTTTGATATGAACAGGGCAAGTGCGCTGATGTCTTCTGCCAACTGCTCGTTAGAGAGGGGCGTATCGCTGTTGGAATTGCGCCTCATTCGATGAATGGCAGCCTTGTCACGAGGCTCGATGCGATTTGTCTTGCAGAGATAGCTAACCTGCGAAAAAAGATTGCCGAAGGCTATGCCGCTATTTCGTGTACCCTCGGTGCAGGCAAGTTTTAAAGTTTCGTGAACGCGCTTGTTTATATAGCTCTCTCCGTCTATGTGGCTACATACAATTTCGCGGCATCTGTCGAACAGTTCTTCTGCAGTTATCATAGTTGCAAAGTTAATATAAATAAATGAGAAAAACGCTATTTTTATTGCTTGTTGAGTCCGTTTGCATAAAAGAAGTGTCTATAATGGTAACTATGATATAAAAATAATTAAAAACCTTGTCTATCTGATATTTTATTATTACCTTAGAGGCTGAAAATAATAACTAATACTAAAAAACAAGATATGAACAAGGATAATTATTGTATAATACTTGCTGGCGGCAGAGGCAGACGATTATGGCCGTGCAGCAGAGACAAATATCCGAAGCAGTTTATCGATTTGTTTGGAACGGGGCGTACACAATTGCAATCTACTTACGACAGGTTTTGCAAGATATTGCCGAAAGAGAATATATATCTGTGTACAAATACTGAATTTGCAAGCATCGTCAAGGAGCAACTGCCAGAACTGACAGACGGAAATATCATCATAGAACCTATTAACCGCAATACAGGAGCATGTGTTGCATGGGCGGTGATGACTATTGGCTTACGAAATGTTGAGGCTAATATCATAGTATCTCCTTCAGATGAGCTGGTGCTTAACGAGGATGCGTTTGTGAGCAATCTGACACGCGGTCTGAGTCTTGTTGCCACCCACAATGCGATGCTTGTGATGGGAGTGCGCCCGACACGTCCGGAACCAGGCTACGGCTATATACAGATGGGTGAGCCGACAGATACCGAAGATGTGTATAAGGTGCAGTCGTTTACAGAGAAGCCAGAGCGTGAGTTTGCGACAATGTTTATTGAGAGCGGCGAGTTCTTTTGGAATACTGGTATGATACTTGCTAACTTCAAGGTGTTCAATAGCAACTTTGTGGACTTGTTTCCTGAAACGCTCGAACTGTTTAGGACTACAAAGCCAAACCAGACCTTGCAAGACGGCATTGACTTTACGCGTGAGTTCTACTCACTCTTCCCTAATATATCAATAGACAATGCTGTACTGGAGCGTTGCAACAATGTCTACGTGATGAAATGTGATTTCGGATGGGCCGACCTTGGCACATGGCATGCCATTTACGAGTGCATGAGCAGAACGGCAGACGATAATGTGGTGCTAGACAGCGATGTGATACTTGATGATTGTCAGAACAACATAATAAAGTTGCCAAAGGGTAAGCTCGGTGTGATAAACGGACTGAAAGGCTTTATAGTGGCAGAGAAGGACAATGTGATTCTGATATGTAAGAAAGGCGATTCGTCGTCGCTCGTAAAGAAATATGTCAACGAAGTGGGAATGAAATTCGGCGATGACTTTATATGAAAATAAAAAAGTGAACAATCAACTGTTCACTTTTTTATTGTTTTAAAAATTGCTGCGTATCTTGCTTGCTATCTCTTCAAACTCTTCTGGTGTGAGTTTCAGTTTAGGGTTTGTGAAGAGCATGTCTTTTTCTGAGTTCATAGGAATAAGATGAATGTGAGCGTGAGGCACCTCAAGTCCGAGTACAGCCATGCCCACCTTGATGCAAGGGAATGCGCGCTTGATGGCTGCTGCCACCTGCTTTGCAAATACGGTCATTTCTGCCAATTCCTCATCGGTAAGGTCGAAGATGTAGTCGACTTCACGGCGTGGAATGACCAGTGTGTGTCCCTTTACCAGCGGATTGATGTCAAGAAAGGCATAGAACTTATCGTTCTCTGCACACTTATAACTAGGAATCTCACCTGCTGCTATTTTTGCAAAAATACCTGCCATAATCTATTCTCCTTATCAGATTAGTCGATTGAAATCTTTTCGATGCGCAACTTGATGGTGCCGCGTGGAATGGTTATCTCCACCTCGTCGCCTACCTTCTTGCCGAGCAGTCCCTGAGCGATAGGTGTCTTGATTGAAATCTTGCCTGCACGCAGGTCAGCCTCGTTCTCGCTAACGATGGTGTAAGCCATCTTTGCCTTGTTGGCAAGGTTGGTCATTTCTACTTTACACATAATCTGAACGGAATCGGTGCTCAGACGTGATGTGTCTATGATTTTAGCCTCCTGGATGGCAAGTTTCATCTGGTTAATCTTATCTTCGAGATGAGCCTGTGCCTCCTTTGCTGCATCATATTCTGAATTCTCACTAAGGTCACCCTTGTCTCTAGCCTCCGCAATGGCGGCAGATGCCTTTGGGCGCTCTATGCTTTCAAGGCGTTGCAACTCGGCTAGCATTTTGTCGTAGCCTTCTTGTGACATGTATGCCATATTGTATTGTTTTTATTGTGTTATTATTAAGTCTTCTTGTAAAACATCAAAAAAGAAAGAATCCCGACAATTGTCATGTCGGAATCCTTGTTGCCTTCGTTATGTCTTTGTTTCTTAAACTGTTGCAAAGTTAGGCATTATTTTTGAATATGCCAAATTAAAAAGCATTTAAAAAGTTTTTTTATGCTATTTGCTTGTTTTTTTACTCTTTAACCCAAATCGGTCATTTAGATTTTAGTGCGTTTGTCTTGTTATTTTTGAGAAGATTTTTTATGTGTTCTAAAGGAGTATAGCGGGCTATACGACTGAAGAGACATGAAAAATATGCCAAAAAGAATAGACAAAAGT
>JAFQQY010000036.1 GCA_017410365.1 Prevotella sp. | reverse complement strand
TTCTTCATTCTTCATTCTTCATTCTTCATTTATTTTTATTATCTTTGCACAAACTAATTATTAATTCTACTAAAAAATGAAAAAACTAACACTTTTTCTGTTTGCCTTAGCGATACACCTTGCGGCAACAGCCAATGCTGGTCGTACCGTTGAGAGCCTTAATTTTGGATGGCAATTCCATGCCGGTGACATCGCCAACGGCGAGAGCGTCTCACTTGACGACAGCGGATGGCAGACCATCAATGTTCCTCATGATTTTCAGATTCATCAGCCTTGGGTAGCCCCAAGCAAGGATGAGAAGGCCGACAATAGTGATATCGGCGCTAATGTTCGCAGCCGCCTGTCGTCACGCGCTTTCAAAGAGATGGGTATCGGTTGGTATCGCAAGACCATCACTCCAGATGCTTCATGGAAAGGCAAGCGCATCATCATCGATTTCGAGGGTATCATGCTTGTTGGCGATGTATATATCAACGGACAGCGTGTCGGCGGAACCGAATATGGTTATCTTGGTTTTGAAATTGATGCTACCAAGCTTCTGAAGTTCGGCCAGCCAAATGTCATAGCAGTTAAGGCAAACACCATGAATCCAGACAACTCACGCTGGTATACTGGTGGTGGTTTGTTCCGCGATGTTCATGTAATTGTTACCGATGCACAACAGCATTTTACACGTCATCCGCTCTATATTACAACTCCGACTGTAGGCACAGACAAATCCGTAGTAAAGATACAGGCAGAACTGGGTTGTTATCTTAGAGTCAATAAGTTACAAGTAAACACAACCATTGTTGCACAGAATGGAGATACAGTATACAACAAGACCAAGGAGATACCTTTCAACCGTGGCCAAAAGGTTAATGAGCATGCCATCGACAGCATCACTCTCAACCAACCAAAGCTATGGAGTTGCGAAGACCCGCATCTATATAAGGCCATAGTAACAATGTATCGTCCTGATGGTTCTGTTGCCGATCAGGTTAGCAGCAATTTCGGTATCCGTTCTATCGAGTATTCTCCTGACTTTGGCTTTAAGCTCAACGGCAAGAAGGTCATCTTCAAGGGTATTGCCAACCACCACACTCTCGGTGCTCTCGGCGCTGCCGTTTATCCTCGTGCCATCGAAAAGCGCATTCAGATGCTCAAGGAATTCGGTTTCAACCATATCCGCACATCTCACAACCCATACAGCAAGTCATTCCTCGATCTTTGCGACAAGTACGGTATTCTTGTTGTCGACGAGCTTTACGACAAGTGGCTCACCAAGTTTGCTGGCGGTCGCACCGAGTGGGTTAACCTCTGGCAGCACGACGTTCCTGAGTTTATTCGCCAAGACCGCAACCACCCATCTGTAGTTATGTGGAGTCTTGGAAACGAACTGCAGACATACTGGGCACTGCCTTATGGCGACTGGGGTGTTACTCCTTACCGTCTGCAGAAACAGCTCCTTCTGCGCTACGACAACACTCGTCCTGTAACCGTTGCCATGCATCCACGTGGACGCCACCAGACCACAGACTCACTGCCAGCACCGTTGGTTCACGAAACTGACATTGCAGCATACAACTACCGTTACATGTATTTCCCTGGCGACGGAAAGCGCTTCCCTCACATGATTTTCTATCAGAGCGAAGCAAACACATCTAATATGGGTCCAAACTACTACGAGATGAATCTTGACAAGGTTGTAGGCCTCGCATACTGGGGTATGATTGATTATCTCGGCGAGTCTCACGGATGGCCTGCAAAGGGTTGGGCACAGGGTGTCTTCGACATTTCTCTTGAACCGAAACCAAATGCTTATTTCCTTCGCAGTATCTTCAACGAGAACGAACCGTTGGTTCACATTGGTATAATCGACAGCAACCAGAACACTATCTGGAACGATGTTCAGGTGGGCGTACAGGGCATGTCAGACCACTGGAACCGTCCTGACGGATGCACCATGTCACTTTGGACATATACCAATGCCGATGAAGTGGAACTGAAAATTAATGGCAAGACAGTTGGCGTAAAGAAGAACGACCGCAAGAACCCACGTGTTCGCAACAGAATCAAGTGGGACAACGTGAAGTATCAGAAGGGATATATCGAGGCTATCGCACGCAACAACGGCAAGATTGTTGCTCGCCACAAGATAGAAACCACTGGCGATGCAACCAAGCTTATTGCTACCGGTGACAATCAGACATGGAAGGCTGATGGCATGGACCTCCAGCATGTTCGCATTTCTGCTGTCGACCGCAAGGGTCGCCGCGTATATGGTGCAAACAATCTTCTTACCTTCAACGTTGAAGGTCCAGCAGAAATCGTAGGTGTAATCAATGGCGACATCACAAGTCATGAACTCACCGTCGGCAACACTCGCAGCCTTTTCAATGGAACAGCAACCGTCATCCTTCGCTCAACACGCGAAGCCGGACAAGTAACCCTGACAACCACAACCGACGGACTGAAAAAGAACAAGCTCGTATTCAACACCGTCAAATAACAACCCAACTTTCCTAAAGTTTTATATAAGATAGAAGAAGATCCCAAAAATCTTCTTCTATCTTTTTTAATAATGTCCGCTATAATCAGTCTCTATCATCAAGGACTCATGTAACGTGCGCAAAGTAAAAACGCCCTAATAGCATACAAAAATGGCCGTTTACGATGTGTAAACGGCCCTTTATAATTTTAATTCTATTACTTTTTTAGAATGTTGCTGCTTCAATCCAACCGTAAATGCAGCTGAATACTCCAAATGCAACGATACCTGCTGTACAGAGGGCAAGAGCCAAACGGCTGTTGCAATCGCTCTTGAATGTAGGCAGCGGACTGTCTGTTGGAGTAATGTACATTGCCTTGACAATAAGCAGGTAGTAGTAAAGACTGGCTACCGTATTGATAAGTGCAACGAAAAGAACTACGTATGCCCATACACTGCCACTCTGAGCTGCAGCCATGAACACGAAGAACTTACTGAACATACCTGCGAATGGAGGAATACCTGCAAGAGAGAACAATGCAAGGGTCATCAGGAATGAAAGCTTAGGATTGGTCTGATAGAAACCATTGTAGCTTTCCATCTGTGTTGTGCCATTGTTGTTCTGCTCAACAAGGTTGATGACAGTGAACACTGCCATATTAGCCACCACATATACAAGCACATAGTATGTCAACGCAGCCATACCCATCTGGTTAGCACCAACTACAGCAAGCATAATGTAACCAGCCTGTGAGATTGAACTGAACGCCATGAAGCGCTTGAGTTCTTTCTGACGAAGAGCAAAGAGGTTGGCAATGGTAATGCTCAATACAATTACGATGTAAAGCATCACTGTCCAATACTCTATCATTGGGGCAAAAACCTTGACGAGGATAATCATCGCAGTAAATGCTGCAGCACCCTTAGAAATAACACTCAGATAACCTGTAACTGCTGTAGGAGCGCCCTGATATGTATCTGCTGTCCAGAAGTGGAATGGAACAAGAGAAATCTTGAAACCAAGACCACTGAAGAAGAATACCAAGCCCATGATTGTGAGAGGACTTGTGGTAAGGCAAGCAACTACATCGTCGAAGTAGAGTGTTCCTGTTGCAGCATAGATGAATGAAATACCATAGAGCATCACACCGCTTGAGAATGTCGCTGTAAGGATATACTTGGCAGCACCTTCAGCCGACTGCTTGCGCATCTTGTCGAATGCTACAAGACATGCCATTGGCACAGATGCCATTTCAAGTCCGAGGAAGAACATCAGGAAGTGGCCTGACGACATCATCATGTACATACCAAGGAGTGTAGAGATAACAAGCATATAGAACTCGCCTTCCTTATTCTTTACATCATCACGCTGCAGCCATGACTGTGACATCACAACTACGATGAGTGTGCCTGCTGTAAGAATGAGTTTCATCACATTGGCAGCTGCCGAACTTACATAGAGTCCGCCAAAGGCAGAAGCAGGTTCTGCAAGAGCACATGGTGTAATCTGACCGAGAAGGAGCAAGCCTGTAAGACCGTAAAGTATCTCATGCTTCTTTCCATTGTTCTTCAATGCAAAGTCAGCAATGAAGACTACTATCAGGATAGCCATCAATGTGGCTTCCGGTATCATATTTAGAAATTGACTGTAATCCATAATATAATGCTTAATTTTTAATGCTTAATGATTAATTATTAAAAATGACATTGAGGATTGGTTCTACGCCTGTATCGATGATGTTGCTTACCCACCATGGAGTGAGACCGAGTATAGCAACACTGGCGATAAGACAGCATACAGAGAAACGCTCATCCCATGTGGCATCAGTCAACTCTAGATGATGTGGGTCCTGAACTCCCTGGAAGAGAATCTTGCCAACAACACGAAGAATATAAACGGCGGTCACAACGATTGATGTACAAGCAATGATTGTACATGTACGGTGGAACACGTCTGCATTCTCGAATGAGCCTACGAATATCTTCATCTCTGCGATAAAGCCTGAGAAACCTGGCAAACCAAGGTTAGCAAGACCTGCTAATACATATCCGCATGCAAGGAATGGCATAATCTTCATCAAACCACCCATAAGGCGTACGTCACGAGTGTGTGTACGTCCGTAAATCATACCGATGAGGGCAAAGAAGAGAGCTGTCATAAGACCGTGAGAAAGCATCTGAAGGATAGCACCTGTACATGCTGTCTTGGTCATCATAAGCAGTGCGAAAAGAACGAGTCCGCAGTGAGAAACTGAAGAATATGCGTTGATATACTTCAAGTCGGTCTGTACACATGCAGAGAATGCACCATAAACTACAGAGATTGTTGTAAGGATAAGGAATATCCAAGACAACTCCTGAGCTGCAGATGGCAACAGATACATTGCAACACGGAAACAGCCATAACCTCCAAGCTTCATCAATACACCGGCATGGAGCATTGACACCGCTGTTGGAGCAGATGCATGACCGTCAGGTGACCATGTGTGGAATGGGAAGAGAGCACCGAGAACACCGAAACCGATGAAGATGAATGGGAACAATACGTTCTGCACTTCACCTGGTATGTTGTTCATTGCAGCAATCTCATTTACATTCATTGTTGTAGCTCCACTGAAGAAGTAGATACCAAGAATACCGATGATGAGAAGAGCGGAACCTCCCATAAGCATCAAGGTAAGTTTCATGGCTGCATACTCCTTGTTACCACTACCCCATACACCGATAAGCAGGTACATTGGAATAAGAGCAACTTCATAGAACATAAACATTGTGAACAGGTCGGTACAGATAAAGAATCCGTAAACACCTGTTGAGAGCAATGTGAACCAAAGGAAATACTCCTTGGTCATTGGCTTCAGCTGCCATGATGCGAAAGTACCAGTAAAGACAATGATACTTGAAAGGAGCAACATCACAACTGATATACCGTCAACACCTACTGAGTAGGCAATATTCAGCGGTTCAAACCATACAATGCTGTCGGTATAGACCATAGCGTCGGTATTACCTGCAGCACGCAATTGCATGAAATCCCATGTCAGCCATGCTGAAAGGCCCAACAATAATGTAGAGCCAACCACCATCACACCGCGCACCTGATTAAGATTGCGGGCGATCCAGAGACCGAGCAACATCAGGGCTGGGATTACTACGAATAGACTTAATATATTCATATTTTAAAATGATTTATTTTTAAAGTTGACGAGTTAACGAGTTGACAAGTTGACAAGTTATTACAATTAATCTCTCATCCCTCATCACTCATCCCTCATCTCATATAAATTATTAAATTGCAAGTAATACGAGAGTAAGTGCTATCGCACCTGTGATAAACCATACAGCGTAGTGGCGTACGTCACCGCTCTGCCATGGACGAATGCTCTCACCTGCCTCATTGCTACCCCATGCGATGAAATCGAATGTACCATCAATAATATGACGGTCGAACCATGCGATAGGTGTAGAGATGCAACGGAAGATAATCTTATGTGTTACATACTGATATACCTCATCCATATAGAAGCGCTTGTATGCCGCACGATGGAGACGTGGGAATGTCTTGTAAAGCTTATCAGCAATAGGCTGCTCGTCATTCTTATATATATAAGTAGCAAGACAGATGCTGATTATTGCAATTATTGTACTTGTCAATGCAATTTGCAAATCGAAGTGGATTGTATAATCAGTTCCATTAGCAGTAACGAAGCTTCCGAAGCTGCCACCCCAATTCAAGAAACCTCCAAGTGTTGTATAGATACCTACGCCAACTGTAATAAGGCAGAGGAATATCAGAGGGAAGGTCATTGTCCATGGACCTTCATGTGGAGTATGATGAGCATGCAGTTCCTTGTTCTCTGTACCCCAGAAGATACCATAGTAAAGACGGAACATATAGAATGCTGTCATGGCTGCAACTCCTGTCATAATCCAACCAACTACAGGGCTGTATGCAAAGCATGCTGTGATAATCTCATCCTTTGAACTGAAACCAGAGAAGAATGGAATACCTGCGATTGCAAGACATGAGATGAGGAATGTTGCATGTGTGATAGGCATATACTTGCGAAGACCGCCCATAGCCGACATCTCATTAGAGTGTACTGCATGGATGATGCAACCAGCACCGAGGAACAGACATGCCTTGAACATAGCATGTGTGAACAGGTGGAACATAGATGCCATATAGCCAAGTGAACCATGGTGGTCGATGATATGACCATCGTGACCAGGCAGACAAACACCGAGAGCTACCATCATGAATGCAATCTGAGAGATTGTTGAGAAGGCAAGCACACGCTTGATGTCGGTCTGAGCACATGCTACAGCAGCAGCATAGAATGCAGTGAACACACCTACCCAAACAACAATGCTCATGTGACCACCGGCATACTCAATCCACAATGGGAAGAGACGTGCTATCTGGAATACACCGGCAACAACCATCGTTGCAGCGTGGATAAGTGCAGAAACTGGGGTTGGACCCTCCATGGCATCTGGCAACCAGATGTGAAGTGGGAACATGGCACTCTTACCAGCACCACCGATGAACATAAGAACAAGGGCTGTTGGCAAGATGAAACCGCCTGCAGCAACTGCCTTGGCAGCATCAGCAGCAATGAATGGTACTGCACCGTCTGCCATCTGAAGGTTGTTTACAAACGAGAAGCTGAAAGAACCTGTATAGTAACCGAAGATAAGGATACCAACAAGGAAGAACATATCGGCAAAACGTGTAACGATAAACGCCTTCTTTGAAGCTGAAACGGCAGATGCCAAAGGATAATAGAAGCCGATGAGGAGGTATGAGCTAACACCCACAAGCTCCCAGAACATGTACATCTGGAAGATGTTTGTTGCCACTACCAAGCCAAGCATTGACATTGTAAAGAGTGAAAGGAAAGCATAATAGCGCTGGAAACCTTTCTCACCATGCATATAACCGAAAGAATAGATATGAACCATGAGGCTGACCGTAGAGATAACGATGAGCATCATTACAGATATTGGGTCAAGCATGATACCAAGATCGAAGTTCAAACCACCCATTGGCAACCATGTAAAGTTGTAAGGTACGATTGTTGCAAATGCACCATCAGCACAACGGTCGGCTGTGAAATAGCTGAACGCAGTCATATAAGAGAGCACAGTAACAAGTCCCAAAGAGGTTGTACCGATAAGACCGGCTGCCTTATGCGACATCTTCATTCCAGCCAATCCCAAAATCAAGAATGAGATGAATGGAAGAAGAAGAATCCATATTGTTAAACTATAATCCATAACTCACATTAAAATTTCATGTTTTCAATACTGTTCACCTGATCGCTCTTGAAGTTACGGTAAACATTAATAATTATCGCAATAGCAACTGCACTCTCTGCAGCACTGATTCCTATTGAGAACAAGGTCATGAAGAAACCCTCAAACTCTCCGGGGAACAGCAAACGGTTGAAAGCAGCAAAGTTGATATCAACGGCATTAAGTACAAGCTCAACAGAGATGAGCATGGCAATCAGATTGCGACGTGTTACGAAACCGAACACACCGATGAAGAACAGAAGTGCACTAAGCACGAAATAACATTCTACTGGTACCATAATTATTTATCCTCCTCTTTTCTTGCAACAATAATACCACCGATAATACATGCGAGAAGGAATACAGAGATGAACTCGAATGGGAGTACATACTGATACTTCTCACTGCCAAGCAGAGAATGACCGATAACGCTCATCGGTACTTCGGTATCTGCAACTGTACATGCCTTGCTGATGAATTCATTCTTAAGAAGAACAAGGCTTACAACTACAAATCCTACAAGTGAAATCAATGCACCGCTGATTGCACGACTACCCTTTACGCGCTCAACGAGACCTTGAAGGGTGCGCTTGCTTACCAACTGGATGGCAAAGATATAAATCATAGTTACACCACCTGCATAGACGCTAATCTGAGCTGCGCCAAGGTATGTGTAATCGAGCAGGAAGTAAAGACCTGCTACACCGAAGAGAACAAACAACATGAATGTGGCTGCTCTCATGATTCTTGTTGTTGTAACACACATCACGGCAGAACCGAGAATGACAACAGCAAGAATAGCAAACATTACCAAATTAGCCATAGTCTATTACTTCGTTTTTGTGTTAAACTTACCGATTTCTAATGGAGCGCCTCCGTCGATAAGGTTAGGCAGCGAACCGCCCTTATAGTTCTCCTTATCAAGATGAAGCACCAGCGCATCACGCGTGAATGTACTGTTCTCGAAATCGTTTGTAAACTCAATCGCATCAAAGTTGCAGGCATTAGTACATAGTTGGCAGAACATACAATCGCCAAGGTTATACTGATAATCTACAAGATTCTTCTTTTTCTTTCCTGTCTCAGCGTCGGTAAGCATCTCTGAAATAATCTTGATACTTCCGTTTGGACAAGTCTTCTCGCACAATGTACATGCTGTACACTTGTGGCTACCGTCCTCATTACGCTTAAATACAAGACGACCACGATGGCGCTTTGCCACATGCAAGGTGGTCTTTCTGTTCTCTGGATACTGCTCTGTTGACTTTGCTGTAAAATATTCTGTAAGAGTAACCTTCAGACCTGTGCAAAGTGTTTTCACTCCTGAGACCAGACCTCCGAAATATGAATTGTTATTTTCCATTAATTCCTAATTCGTAAATCGTAATTCTTAATTATTAAAAGTGCCAACCCATTGCCACAACAACAGTCATGATAACGAGATTGATAAGTGCCAGAGGCATAAGGTATTTCCACTCAAGCTTCAATATTTGGTCGATACGCAGACGTGGGAATGTCCAACGAACCCACATAAGCAACCAAACAACCAAGAATGTCTTACCCATGAACCATACTATACCAGGGATATAGTTCAACAAGTTGTCAACAGCATCTACACCGATATTAAAAGGTGCCCATCCGCCGAGGAATACTGTTGAAGCAATTCCTGAGATAACAAAGAGGTTAAGATATTCAGCAAGATAGTAGAAACCGAATCCCATACCAGAATACTCTGTATGATAACCTGCGGTAAGCTCACTCTCAGCCTCAGCCAAGTCGAAAGGACCACGGTTAGCCTCAGCGTTACCAGCAATAAGGAATGTTATAAATGCAATCCATGCAGGAATATGTCCCTGGAAGATAAGCCAGTTCCATGCACCTGTCTGTGCCTCTACAATTCCGCTTATCTGCATTGTACCTGTAAGGATAACAGCTGTGATAAGGCAAAGACAGAGAGACATTTCATAAGAAATCATCTGTACAGCACCACGCATAGCTGACACCACAGAATACTTGTTGTTAGAACCCCAACCTGCGAGGAACACACCAACAACACCAATACTTGATACGGCTGTAAGAAGGAACAGACCTACGTTGAAGTCGAGCACTACGGCACCATTGTTCCAAGGCAGGAAAGAGAATGTTCCTACAGAAGCAGCGATTACAAGAACCGGAGCAAGAAGATAAAGGAACTTATCAGCTTTGTCAACGAAGAAGATTTCCTTGATAAGCATCTTCAAAACGTCAGCAAAAACCTGCAGCACACCCCATGGACCTACACGCATAGGACCAATACGGCACTGGAAGTAGGCACACACCTTACGCTCCATGAATATCAGTACAATGGCAATCAGTGCATAGCCCACGAGGAGCATCACTCCAACCAATATACATTCAATGAGTATCGACCAGAAATCCCCTAAGCCAAGTGTCTGGCGGAGGAAATTGTCGAACCATGTTGTTACTATTGAAAAATCGAACATAATGATGTTTAATTATTTTTTATTAAAAACTTATCGGTCAATATCTGGGATTACGAAATCGACAGCAGCACATGTTGTAACAAGGTCTGCAATCTTCTGTCCTCTCAGCATTGGGTCAAGTGCACCAACTAATGAAAGACCCATTGGACGCATCTTCAAGCGCCATGGACTCTTGTCACCCTTAGAGTCGATATATACTCCGAACTCACCGCTGGCACCTTCAACAGAGAAATACCACTGTCCCTCTGGAACCTTGATGATTGGCTTCTGCTTAACGTAGAAGTCACCTTCTGGAATATTGTCGATAAGCTGTTCGATGATACTGAGACTCTGGTACATTTCCTTAATATGAATAAGGTAACGGTCCATAGAATCGCATCCGGTCATTGTTATCTGCTCCCACTCTACCTTGTCATACATATCGTATGGATGGTTCTTACGGACATCGTTAGCCCAACCAGATGCACGTCCGGCAGGACCTGTTACTGCATAATTGATACAGTTTGCCATATCCATAATACCAACCTTCTCGAAACGGTTATGGGTAATAACGTTATCTCCGAAGACATCCATGTATTCCTTAATCATAGGTTTCATGTATGCCACGAGTTTCTTAACGTTTGTCACGAAGTTCGGATCGATATCATCCTGAAGACCACCTATTCTATAATAGTTCTGAATCAGTCGTCCGCCAGTAGTCTCCTCCATTACATTCAGCACGTGCTCACGGTCACGCATGCAATAGAGGAATGCTGTAAGAGCACCAAGGTCCTGAGCGCAGCAACCGCAGTAAAGCAAGTGTGAATCAAGACGCTGCAACTCATCCATGATAGTACGGATGTACTTGATGCGGTCTGTAAGTTCAACACCCATTGCCTCCTCAACAACGCCTACAAGTGCATGGCGATGCATCATGGCTGAAAGATAGTTCAAGCGGTCTGTAAGTGCAAGTGTCTGAGGATATGTATATTCCTCACACATCTTCTCAATACCACGATGAATATATCCGAGATGAGGATAGATACGCTTAACGGTCTCGCCGTCAACAACAGTCTGCAAACGAAGCACACCGTGGGTTGATGGATGCTGAGGACCGATATTTATAACGTACTCATCATCTGTAAACAATTTGTTCTGCTTGCAAACGAGATTGCCATCTGCATCAAGAGAATACTCGCAACCATATTCTGGTTCTACATCATCTTCAAGTGTGTAAGAATCATTGAACTTCCAATCCTTACGGAATGGGTATCCCTTGAAGTCGTTACGAAGGTAAAGACGACGCATGTCTGGATGACCAAGGAACTTGATACCATAGAAGTCGAACACCTCGCGCTCAAGAAGGTCGGCAACCTTCCAAAGATTGCAAACGGTTGGTATTACATAATCAGACTCACCTACCTGCTTCGCAATCATCTTGACGCTTGTACGCTCATGGTTATCTGTATTCTCAAGGATATAGATACAGCCGAGACCTTCTTCGCCGAAATCTTCTCCGATGATTGTTACAAGATAATCGAAATGCTTCTTATCCTTAAGGTTTGCCATCTCAGCGGCAAACTTGTCAAATTCAAATACAAGATTATTCAGTTTCATTTGCCTTCCTCCTGTTCTTTTTTAAGTTCCTCAACAAATTCCTCTGGAACATTTGTCACAACAAGCGGTTTCTTCCATCCTGAAGCAATTGCCTCATTTGACAAACCGAGTTCGCGCTCTTCTTTGGTTTGCTTATGGTTGGCACCTCCGATAAACTTCTCAATCTTAACCTTGCGCTGCAACTGCATCATACCATAGAGAATTGCCTCCGGACGTGGAGGGCATCCTGGAACATACACATCTACAGGCACAATCTCTTCGATACCCTTAACCACGTTGTAGCTTGATTTGAACGGACCACCAGAGATAGTACATCCACCTACAGCAACAACATACTTAGGCTCTGCCATTTCGTCATAAAGACGCTTGAAGGCAGGTGCCATCTTGTGTGTAATTGTACCTGCCACCATAATAAGGTCGGCCTGACGTGGAGAGTTACGAGTTACCTCAAATCCGAAACGAGAGAAGTCGTAACGTGCACATCCCACAGACATGAACTCAATACCGCAACAGCTTGTACCAAAGGTTAAAGACCACAATGAGTTTGAACGTCCCCAGTTAATCAGTTGGTCGAGATTACCAAGAACCAGATTTACACCACCCTCATTAAGTTCATCAAGTAACTTTTCGAGAGACTCATTGTCTTTGAATTCCTCGTAAGGAATACTCTTGATTGACGGCTTCTTTATTTCCATTCCAACGCTCCTTTCCGCCATGCGTAAGCAAGGCCAAATACCAGTACTAACAAGAAGAATCCGATGCTAAGCAATGCCATAACACCGAAATCTTTTACAACTACCGCCCATGGATACAGGAATACTGTTTCCACGTCGAACACGAGAAATAGAATTGCGAACAGGTAGTAACCTACAGACATTGGCAACCAAGATGAACCGCGTGTTGGAATACCACACTCGAAAGGTTCACCTTTTACCTTGTTGTAGGAGCGCGGACCAATGAGTTTCGCGATTGCATAGGCCGCCACTACCAGCACAATAGCCGTTATCAAAACGGTAATAAACAAGATAAAATACATAAAAATATTATAATATTACAAATTTGTACGCTACAAAGCGACTGCAAAGATAGTAAAAATATTGCAAAGGAATGCTATAAATTCTAAAATATTCTGCAAGAAGTGCACTTTTCACACTCATTCGTTGTGATAAATCAAGAGACCATCCATAGGACTACGTTCTACAGTACCTTCCAAGAAGCCTTCCGAAGCTAATGCGGCCAAGAATTGTTCTTTGTAATAATACGCCATGCTTCCTATGGCATTAACGGGCAAATCGCGTCTTTCATACTGGAGAATATTTCTCCTTATGAAATCTCTGAAATTATCAACCACCAAATCATTTAGTTGTTCACATGCAAGATTCTCATGAATGAAAAGTGAAGTAGATGCCAAAAATCGGTTTGCCATTGGCTCTCGGTAAACGCGACGTATCACATCTGCCATTGTCATCTGTTCAGATTCCAGATAGGCATTGCATATTTCAGATGACAGACCGCCCTTGAACATCAAATTAAAAAATCGTTTTCCCAACACTGCACCACTTCCTTCATCTCCCAGAATATATCCTAATGGCGGTGTATTTTTTATCACTTTTTCACCGTCATACAAACAGGAATTAGCACCGGTTCCTAATATACACGCTATGCCTTCTTTTTTACCGCACAATGCCCTGGCTGCGCCTAAAAGGTCTCCATTAACTTCTACTTCCTTAACATCTGGCAATAAAGACGTTATAACATCTCTTACAATTATTGATGTTTCGTTAGTACAACCGCTTCCATAAAAATACAAAGCATCTATATTCTTCGTGTCAAGCATTGGCATTAGTTCCTTTTCAACCACATCCATAATCGTATTGCGAGACTGATGAAAAGGATTGATTCCTTGTGTTTTATAACTGCCGATTATAACATTATCACCAATCAAGCACCAATCAGTTTTTGTACTTCCACTATCTGCAATAAGTATCATACACTAAATAAAACAATTTACATTAATTATATAATGCAAAATTAATAAAAAAACAACAATATTAATTTGTAACTCGAACTAAATTTCTTAATTTTGCATATATATTAAGCAAAATATTAGATATGAACACTACATTTATTGCTGGACCTTGTGTTATTGAGTCTGCAGAATTATTAGATATTGTTGCCAATGAAATTGTTCGCATAAACAACAATCTTGGAACAGACATTATTTTCAAGGCTTCATTTGACAAAGCAAACCGTACTTCAATAAACTCATTCCGCGGACCTGGATTAGAAAGAGGTATCGAAATGTTGAGCCACATTAAACAACAGTATGGTCTCAAAATCCTTACAGACATACATGAAAGTTGGCAAGCAGAAGCCGTTTCTGAAGTTGTAGATGTCATTCAGATTCCTGCTTTTTTATGTCGTCAGACAGATCTTTTGGTTGCAGCAGCAAAAACAGAACGTATTATTAATATCAAGAAAGCACAGTTCTTAAGTGGTTCTGACATGAAGTACCCTGTAGAAAAAGCCAGAGAGGCTGGCGCTAAGGATGTATGGCTAACTGAGCGTGGCAATACTATGGGCTATAATAATCTGGTTGTTGATTTTAGAAATATTGACGACATGCTCCAAATTGTTCCAAATGTTATAATGGATTGCACCCATAGCGTTCAGCGACCGGGCGCTGCTGGTGGCAAGACAGGTGGCGACCGCAGGTTTGTCCCTGCCATGGCCAAGGCTGCCAAAGCATTTGGAGCCACGGGGTTCTTCTTTGAAGTACATCCTGATCCGGACAGAGGTTTGAGTGATGCTGCCAACATGCTTGAGTTGAGCAAGTTAGAAAAAGTTATCAGAAGTGTAATCTAAATCATTGAATGATGAAAATAAGAGAATATGCCATACAATGCATAAAAGACGAATCGGATGCATTGCTCGGCCTTATACCCAATATAGACGAGAACTTTGACAAAGCGGTAGAGTTGATAATCAACTGCAAAGGGAAAATCATTGTCACCGGAGTTGGCAAAAGCGGACATATAGGGGCAAAGATTGCCGCTACCCTATCCAGCACTGGTACACCGGCTTTTTATATCAATCCTCTGGATGTATTCCATGGCGACCTTGGCGTGATGACAAAAGACGATGTTGTCTTAGCCATTTCCAACTCTGGACAAACAGATGAATTGCTTAGGTTCATACCTATGGTACTTCACATGAGCATACCAATTATAGGCATGAGTGGCAATCCTGCATCACTGCTTGCAAAGTATTCGGAATGCCACCTGAATGTAAGCGTAGAGAAAGAGGCTTGTCCTTTAAACCTCGCCCCAACAAGCAGCACGACTGCGACCCTGGCTATGGGCGACGCTCTCGCAATAGCATTGATGGAAGTTAGGAATTTCCGTCCACAAGACTTTGCACAGTTCCACCCTGGAGGCGAGCTTGGCAAGCGGTTACTTACAACAGCGCAGGACGTTATGCATAAGGATAATCTTCCTGTCATTACACCTGATATGCACCTTGGCGAAGCCATTATCTTGGTCAGCAAAGGTAAGTTGGGATTAGGTATAGCTGAAGTTGATGGAAAGATAGTCGGACTTATCACAGACGGTGATATAAGACGCGCCATGGAGAAATGGAAAGCTGAGTTCTTTGATAAAACGGTTTCAGACATCATGACTCGCACACCAAAGATTGTCGGTCCACACACCAAAATCACAGAGATACAGAAGATTATGAACAAGTATAAAGTGCACAGTGTATTGGTTGTATCCGATGACAATCAATTGCTAGGTGTTGTTGACCATTATTCTTGTATGCTGTAGCCCCCAATATTTTATATTGGTGCTGTATTTTAAATATTTATTTGGTCATTTGGATAAAAGAACATATCTTTGCAAACATGATATTCTATTTTTCAGGTACTGGCAATACAAAATGGGCTGCTAAGACAATCGCCCAATCTACCAACGAAAGGTTGATTGCTATTGCCGACGAGATAAACACCAACTGCCAATATTCACTTGAAGAAGGCGAAAGAATTGGGTTCTGCTTTCCTGTCCATGGATGGCAGCCGCCGCATATTGTAAGAATGTTCATTTCAAAGTTGTCTTTCAGCAACTACAACGATAATTACACTTATGCATTATGCACTTGTGGAGATACAGTCGGACACACAATGAGAATACTGGCAAAAGACCTCTCCAACAAGAATATGATTCTCTCTAGTTGCTTTTCGATAATAATGCCGGAGTCGTATGTTTGCCTGCCTTTCATGTACACTGACACAAAAGAAAAGGAGGCAAATAAAATCAATAATGCAAGAACTGTAATAAAAACTATATCAGAGGATATTGTCAATTACCGAAAAGGCATAGAAAGGCTTGTAAAAGGTGCCACGCCATGGCTGTATTCATACGTCATTGGCAACTACTTCAACAAGCGCATGGTAACTGACAAACCGTTCAACGTAAATTATTCAGAATGCATAGGATGTGGTCTTTGTGAAAAGGTCTGTCCTACAAAGAATATCATCATTCAAGACAACAAACCGACATGGAAGCATAACGGTGATTGCACCTGTTGCCTTGCTTGTTACCACCACTGTCCCAAACATGCAATAAATTATGGGAAAATAACGCGTAAGCGCGGACAGTATTATTTTAAAGAAAACATCATTTAATTTACGCTATATGAACAAATTAATTCTACTTCTGCTATCTTTAGGCATATCACTGGCTGCCAATGCTGTAAAGGTCTATCCTGGCATTGTTACAATAACACAAAAGGATGGAACAACCCTCAGAATCATGGGATTCGGGAATCATGATTTTTCATACTTTACAACTACCGACGGGGTATTATTGTATCATGAAGGAAATGATTACTTCGTAGCAGAAACAAACGAAGATGGCAGTCTGTCGTCTACAGGCTTGCTTGCTCATGAAAAACATTTGAGGAATCAGGATGAAATACGACTGATAGCAAAGCAAGACCGTAATGTTTTTATCAGCAAGCTGCATGATAATGCTGAAAAAAACAGAATCAGGCGCGAGCCATTGCCTGCTAACAGCACCTTGCTTGAACACACGGGCAATCAAAGAGTACCAGTAATACTTGTTGATTTTTCCGACCAGCCATTCACAGTTGATAATCCTAAGGAGATATTCAACAAATACCTTAACGAAGAAGAACTGTTCGACCGGACGAAAGAACCTGTCGTTGGGCGCAATTATGGTAGCGTGAAGAGATATTTCAAAGACATGAGTTTCGGACAGTTCATTCCTGAGTTTGATGTATATGGTCCTGTAAGATTACCTGAACAGCTGAAATATTATGGCAAAGGCAGTTCTTCATCTGAAAACATGAACGACTTGTTTAAGCATGCCTGCACATTGATTGACGACACTGTAGACTTTGCTCAATACGATAAGAATAACGATGGCAACATCGACCTTATTTATATTATATACGCGGGATACGCAGCAAGTTGGGGTGGCAACTCAAGCGACTGTATACACCCAAAGTCTGGTGTGCTCAGCAACGGACTAACACTTGACGGCAAAACAGTTAAGAGATACGGAGTAAACAATGAACTGAACGCCAACCCTTCAATACAGGCGCAACAAGGATTATTGCTAAACGGTATCGGACTGTTCGTTCATGAGTTTTCTCATTGCATGGGATTGCCTGATATATACCCGGCATCAGGTACGCTTGCTTCTCAAAGCATTAATCATGGACTCGACTATTGGAGTGTAATGGATGCAGGAGAGTATTCTAATAATGGTTATAGACCAACAGCATATACTAGTTGGGAGCGTGAACGATTTGGGTGGTTCAAAATCGACACGTTAAAGACTGCGGCAGATGTAACACTTAAAACGATAGATGATGGTGGCAAGGCATATCGTATACTTAACGACAAAGACGAAACTGGACGAGAGTATTATATTGTTGAAAACATACAGCAAAAGGGCTGGAACAAGTATGTCCCTGGCCATGGTATGACCGTTATGCATATCGACTACGATGATTATTACTTTTCTGTCGGTGGATGCAAGGTCAACAACACGTTCGGACATCCTAGAATGAAACTCATCTGTGCCGACGGCATGTTCATTAGCGAGTACCTCATTGACGAAACTATCAAGGCGAAATCAAATGAGAGTTGGAATTCTTATAATCAGGTTTTGCTTGACAAGTATAATAATACTACAATAACTTACGATATATATGATGCAGAAGCTGCCGGCGACCCCTACCCTGGCATTTCCAACAACACAGCACTTACAGACACCACGACTCCTGCTGCTGTTGTATACAGAGGCGAATATATCAGCAAGCCGATAACTGAGATTACAGAAGATACAGAAAACCTTATTGTAAGCTTCAAGTTCATGGGTGGCAATGATACCGGTATAAACAACGTAATCCGTGACAACATGAATAATCCAAATATTTATTCTATCGACGGACGACATTTGGGCAACGATATCAACAAACTAGGCAAAGGCATTTACATTATTAACAAAAAGAAGGTCATCCTCTAAGGACGACCTTCTTTTTTAACCTGTTTCAGTTAATATACCCGCGGACCAAATATCGTTGTTCCCACACGTACCATTGTACTTCCGCATTGCACGGCAATATGATAATCATCGCTCATTCCCCAAGAACGCTCTTTAAAATAGTCGCAATCATTGAAGTACAACAGCTTCATTTCATTAAAGAAATTATTAGCCAAAGTAAACTCCTCGCGTATCTGGTTTTCATCATCAACAAACGAGGCCATAGTCATCAGTCCGCATATCCTGACATTTGACATCTCTTTCCATTCACCTTCAGCCAATAGCCTCCTGCAGTCATCCAACGACAATCCGTACTTAGTAACCTCTTTTGCTACATGCAGTTCCAAAAGCACGTCAATCACCCTGCCGCACTTGGCACCTTGTTTGTTTATTTCCTTTAGTAGCTTGAGCGAATCAACAGCCTCAATCATTGAAATATATGGAGCGATATACTTCACCTTGTTTGTCTGCAGATGACCGATAAAATGCCATTGTATGTCCTCTGGCAATGTCTTTTGCTTTTTAGACAGTTCCTGCTCATGACTCTCACCAAATATTCGCTGACCTTCAGAGTATGCTTCTTCTATATACTCATTAGGATGGAACTTACTTACAGCAACAAGCTTTACGCCTTCTGGCAAAGAGTCTATAATCGCATTCAGGTTATGCCTTACATCGTAATCCATCTGCACAATTACTGTTGTTCGTATTCTGGCTTGTCGTCAGATTCTTTAATCTTATACTCAAATACATCCATAAGCTTTGTCTCTGCAACAGAAGCTATTGAGTAGTCTTGCAGCGTCCCGCCCATTGCTTTCTCTATATTCTTCACTGCTCCTTGCAATGTTCCTGCATGCACCAGATAGTTTACGCCAGAGCGCTTTTCCTTTCCGCTTTTCTCGTCAAGCATAATAAACTCTAGTTTTGTCTTGAACCATCTGTCTGCTGTATTGTCATCACTGAAAAATATCTCGCCGTAAGAGGCCTTTCGTATATCTTTCACTTCAAAAGCACCGCTTATATATGATGACATCTCCTCTGTTATTCTTTCTTCTGCTTCCGAGAACGACAGGGCATCTACAACGTATGCCTCAATCACGAATTTCTGTGTTCCGTCTTCTTGTGTCTTCTCGTATCTAATCTTACATTCGAACCAATTTGCTGTTCTACTTCTCATATATTAATTATTTATTTTGATTATCATTGATATATTTGCATTTCAAATCAACGGCACTACTCTTCAGCATCCATTTGTATTCCATGCTGCGAAAGTTCTGCCATCTTACGTTCGGTGATTCTTTCTATTATCTCACTGGCTATACTCTGACTGGTACCCTGATCCAGATTTGCTTCATTGGCAAGCTTCACTTGTGCATCCATAAGTTCTTGAATGGTAGATTGGCTGCCTGCCATGAACTTCTTCTCATTAGAACCCATATAGTCTGAGTTGTATATCTTTGAAAGAATCCTGTCTGCCTCTTTCTCATATTGTTTACGGAAAATCTGCTTACACTTCTCCTCATACTTCTTCATTTCCGCTTTTTGTTCTTCAGTCAGTTGGGGCAAGGTGTCGCCTATCCCCATCTCCATCGGAATTTCATAGTCATCATCCAGCAGGTCGTCAGTCTGTTCCTTGTCTGCAGGCTTGACAAACTCTACCGGTTCTACCTGTGGCATGAACTCAAAATACGCACCTACTACAATCAGCGCCAGCACAAGAGCTATAACAAACTTTTTAATCGATTGAAACATTTTATGCTTGTTTTTCAGCGCATCAATCATCTTGTCAACAGTTTCGTATCTGTCATCGGGCGACTCTTGCGTAGCTTTCTTTACCACTTTCTTATATTCCAGTGGCATATCCGTAACAGTAAACAAATACTCGATAAACTTACCTATCGAATATACGTCGCAACGTTCGTCATACTCTTCACCATTCAGCACTTCTGGCGCTACATACTCTTTAGTGTCTGCATAGAAAAACGAAGCGTCTGCCAGACCAGTATAAAATGAACCGTGCGACATCAGCAAAGGTTTTGAATCGCCCTTGCGCATAAACACGTTTGAAGGTGCAAAGCATACGTGATAAATGCCTTGAGAATTAAGCATCGATGTGAACTCTAGTAATTCAGACACTACATTCTCAATAAAGTTATCACGCCCTACAGTAGCCGGAGAATCATTGAGCAGTTGTTCAAAAGTGATAAAGTTGCCTTGTTCAAGGGTCAGCATCTCCATATTGCCATCAAAAATGCCCTGCATAAAATGCAACTGGTGAGCATCATTGATAGATGCCACTGCTTCACATTCTTTTGCTAAAGCAGAACTAAAATCCGGATTATCCAAAAGCCTCTGGTGAATGTCTATCACACTGACAAACTTTTTGTCCAATTGCTTTTTGTATAATATTCCGATTGGAAGGTTTACAACCCTTATAAGCGAATCTTCCTTGGATTTCAATAATTCTTCGTAATTCATTTTACTGTATTTTGGTTTGGCAGCACAAAATTAGTCTATTTAATTGAAAATGGGAAATTGTTAGTTAAAAATTTTGTTAAGGACTGATAATTCTCAATTAATAATATTATCTTTGCAGAATAATTTTAAATAAATCAAACTAAACATGCCTGAAATATCAGTTCGCGGAATAGAGATGCCTGAATCGCCTATCAGGAAATTGGCACCGTTAGCCGCTGCAGCAAAAAAGCGTGGTACTAAAGTATACCATCTGAATATCGGTCAGCCTGATCTTCCAACACCACAGGCTGGTCTTGAGGCTTTGAAGCACATAGACCGCACCATTCTTGAATACTCACCGTCACAAGGCTATCTCAGTTATCGCGAGAAGCTTGTTGACTATTATAAAAAATACGACATCAACGTCAGCGCCGATGATATCATTATCACGTCTGGAGGTAGTGAGGCTGTGCTCTTCGCATTCTTGTCTTGCCTTAATCCAGGCGATGAGATCATTGTTCCAGAACCTGCTTATGCCAACTACATGGCTTTTGCCATTTCTGCAGGAGCAAAGATCAAGACTATTGCAACAACCATCGAAGAAGGATTCTCGCTGCCAAAGGTAGAGAAGTTTGAAGAGCTTATCAATGAGCGCACACGTGCAATCATGATTTGCAATCCTAACAACCCTACAGGCTACCTCTATACTCGCAGGGAAATGAACCAGATTAGAGACTTGGTAAAGAAATACGACTTGTATCTCTTTTCCGATGAGGTATACCGCGAATACATATACACTGGCTCTCCTTATATCAGCGCATGCCACCTTGAAGGAATAGAACAGAATGTCATACTAATCGATTCTGTATCAAAGCGTTATTCTGAATGCGGAATCCGTATCGGTGCGTTGATTACAAAAAACGAAAACGTGCGTAAGGCTGTCATGAAATTCTGTCAGGCGCGCCTGTCACCTCCTCTCATCGGACAGATTGTAGCCGAGGCTTCACTTGATGCTCCTGAGGAATATTACCGTGATGTCTACGACGAGTATGTTGAGAGACGCAAGTGCCTTATCGATGGACTTAACCGTATACCTGGCGTCTACTCTCCTATTCCTATGGGTGCGTTCTACACCGTAGCCAAACTGCCGGTAGATGATGCCGAGGAGTTTTGCCGTTGGTGTCTGGCTGAGTTCGATTATGAGGGCGAGACTGTAATGATGGCACCGGCTGCAGGTTTCTATACAACCCCTGGCGCTGGCATTAATCAAGTGCGAATAGCATACGTTTTGAACAAAGAGGATCTTACAAGAGCATTGCTTGTTTTGAGAAAGGCTCTTGAAGCATATCCAGGAAGAAAGGAAGAAGAATCTTGAATCTGTCGCTATTCATAGCAAAGAGGATATACAATAATCAGGGCGACAAGCAGAAAGTTAGTCGCCCTGTTATTTCTATAGCCACCATTGGTGTTGCCATTGGCTTGGCTGTAATGATTATCACCGTCTCTGTAGTATTTGGTTTCAAGCATACCATAAGAGACAAGGTAATCGGATTCAGCAACCATATTCAAGTTGCCAACTTCCTAACCTTGCAGGGTGCGGGCCACCATCCTGTGTGCATCGACGACAGTCTAGAGCAATCAATATCTGCCATCGAGGGTGTCGGCAAGACAGACAGATATACCGTCGTTCAAGGAATACTCAAAACCGACGGCGATTTCAAAGGAATCAGTTTCAAGGGCATCGGTCCGCAATACAGAACGGAGTTCCTTCAGTCGTGCCTTACTGATGGCGTCATAACGCAATTCAGCGATTCTTCATCTACCAACCAACTAGTTATATCTCAAAACACTGCCGACAAACTTCATTTGAACGTTGGCGATAAGGTATTTGCATATTTCGTTTTCAACGATGATGTAAGGGCGCGACGCTTCACGGTCAAGGGCATTTTCCAGACTAACATGGCTCAGTTTGACGAATCTCTGTGCCTTATCGACATATACACGGCAAACAGACTGAATGGCTGGAACCATGACCAATGCACAGGCTTGGAACTGTCTGTTACTGATTTCACCCACTTAGAAGAAACGGCATCTAATGTAAGAGCAAAGATAAACCGCACATTTGATAAAGACGGCAATCCTTTGGGCTCTTTGACTATCCATGAGATGCACCCTCAGATTTTCACTTGGCTCGACCTTCTGGACCTTAACGTCTGGATTATTCTAGTACTTATGGTTTGCGTTGCTGGCTTCACCATGATTTCGGGTTTGCTCATTATTATCCTTGAGCGTGTACAGATGATAGGAACACTCAAGGCACTGGGTACCGACAATACAGTCATCAGACACACCTTCCTTTGGTTTGCAACGTTCATTATCGGTCGCGGCCTCCTTATTGGCAATATCATAGGCATAGGCGTAGTACTTCTTCAGATACATACGGGCATTATCAGTCTCGACCCAACCAACTATTACGTCGACAAGGCTCCTATGGAACTGAATCTGCCTGTCATTTTATTATTAAACATTGCCACTTTATTAATATGCATATTAGTATTGATATTGCCAAGCTATATGATTTCTCGCATCCACCCAGCCAAATCCATGCGATACGAATAATGGCATTCTTTTATTAACTTATAAATTCAAGAAGATAGAAGAAGGTAGAAGGAGATAAAAGGAGATAAAAAACATTAGTCTTGGATACAGGAGGATTGAAAGATTGAAGGATTGAAAGATTGAAGGATTGAAAGATTGAAGAATTGAAGGATTGAAGGATTGAAAGATTGAAGGGTTGAAGGATTGAAAAATTGAAGGGTTGCTTGCTACTCCCCTCGCCCTTTGGAGAGGGGTTGGGGGTGAGGCCGTCCTCTAACTCCTCTGCGAGCAAAGCGAAGCGATAACTTCTTCTAACTTCCTCTAACTTCATAATAAAGATGAAAGATTAAGGATGAAGGTTTGCTTGAACTCCTAATTCCTAATTCAGGCGTGAGCCTCCTAACTTCTTCTAACTTCCTCTAACTCCTTAGAAAAAAACACTCGTCCTCTATCTTATTCCCTGTTAATTTGACCTTAATTTTTATATCATAATAAAATATTGCACATATTTTTTTGAAATGTGCAGGAAATAAATTACCTTTGCACAAAATTTTATTAATTGTGCAATGAATAATTATAACAGTTTTAACGCTTTCTTCGAGAAAAGCATTATAAACAATTGGGATTCTGACGCCCTAACCGACTACCAAGGTATTACCCTACAATACCATGACGTAGCAAGAAAAATAGAAAAGCTACATATTTTATTTGAGAATAGCGGAATTGTCAAAGGCAACAAGATTGCTATTTGTGGCCGTAACAGTGCTCATTGGGCTGTAGCTTTCACTGCTACTCTTACCTACGGTGCCATTGCCGTTCCTATCCTTCATGAATTCAATGCCGAACAAGTGCATAATATTGTTAACCATAGCGAGTCTAAGTTGCTGTTCGTTGGCGATGTTGTTGTAAAGACTATCTCTCCCGACGAAATGCCCGACCTTGAAGGCATCATCAACCTGCCTGACTTCTCTATATTGGTTTCACGCTCAGAAAAGCTCACTTATGCACGCGAACATCTCAACGAACTCTTCGGCAAGAAATTCCCGAAGGCATTCAGACAGGAGCATGTAAGCTATCATAAGGACGAACCGGAAGAATTGGCTCTTATCAACTACACCAGCGGAACCACAGGATTTTCAAAGGGTGTAATGCTTCCTTATCGTGCCCTATGGGGAAATCTCGACTTTATCCTCGAGATGCTTTACGACAAGGTGCACAAAGGCGACAATACCTTGAGCATTCTTCCTATGGCCCACATGTATGGTCTTGCCGTTGAATTTATCTTCCCGTTTGCTAACGGATGCCATCTGTTCTTCCTTAACCGCCTGCCTAGTCCAGCTATCATCGCTCAGGCATTCACCGACATCAAGCCGGCAATAGTCATTTCCGTTCCTCTTATCATCGATAAGATAATAAGAAAGAAGGTATTCCCTAAGATTCAGACCAAGCTGATGTCACTGCTTCTCAGCACTCCTGTCATCAACAAGCGCATACGCCAGAAGATATGCGACCAGGTTTATCAGGTATTTGGCGGCAAGGCATACGAGATTGTTGTTGGTGGTGCAGCCCTCAATCAGGAGGTAGAGCAGTTCCTCAAGAGCATCGACTTCCCTATCACAGTAGGCTATGGTGCTACTGAGTGTGCTCCTCTCATCACATTCAGCGACTACAAAGATTTCATCCCTGGCAGTTGCGGTACTTCAGTAAAGCACATGGAAGTGAAAATCGACAGTTCCGACCCAGAGAATATCCCTGGCGAGATTCTCACACGCGGTATGAATGTCATGCTGGGATATTACAAGAATGAAGAGGCAACCAAGGAAGTTCTTGACGAAGAAGGTTGGTATCACACTGGCGACCTTGGAACAATGATGGCCGATGGTCATGTGTTCATCCGTGGACGTAAGAAGAGCATGCTTCTTGGTGCCAACGGACAGAATGTATATCCAGAGGAAATAGAAGATAAGCTCAACTCAATGGCTATGGTCAGCGAGAGCATCATTGTGCAGAAAGAAGATAAGTTCATCGCTCTTGTTCATCCAGACTATGACGAGGCAAAACTCATGGGATTCGATAACGACGACATAACAGGCATTATGGAGCAAAACCGCAATGAGCTAAACAATATCCTTCCTGCATATAGCAAGATTTCTGAAATCAGAATCCACGAGGAGGAGTTTGCAAAGACTCCAAAGAAGAGCATCAAGAGATATCTATACCAAAACATATAAAAAGAATACTCATGGAAAAAATACCAAGTTTCAATGCGATAATCGAGAAGTGCATCATTGACAATTGGGATTACGATGCACTGACTGACTTCAAGGGTGCTACACTCCAGTTTCATGATGTAGCAAGAAAGATCGAGAAGCTTCACATCATGTTTGAGAACAGCGGTATCGAACGCGGCGACAAGATTGCACTGTGCGGACGCAACAGCGCCAACTGGGCAGTAGCTTTCCTTGCCACTCTCACCTATGGTGCCATTGCCGTTCCCATACTCCATGAATTTACTCCCGACCAGATATACAACATCGTCAATCATAGCGAGTCGAAACTGTTGTTCGTGGGCGACGTGGTAGCTCCTACCATCGACCCTCAGCAGATGCCTGACCTTGAGGGTATCATCAATATTCCCGACTACTCGCTCATGATTTCACGTACAGACAAGTTGACATACGCTCGTGAGCATCTTAATGAAATATTCGGACATAAATATCCTAAGTATTTCCGCAAGGAACATGTTCATTATTATCACGAGACCGACTGCAACGAACTGGCACTTATCAACTACACCAGCGGTACCACAGGTTTCTCTAAGGGTGTAATGCTGCCATATAGGGCTATCTGGAGCAACTATAAGTTTGGCCAGACTGTTCTTGGGCATAAGCTAAAGCGTGGCGACAATGTAATATCTATTTTGCCGATGGCACACATGTACGGCATGTCATTCGAGTTCATCTTTGAATTCCTCACAGGCTGTCATGTCTTCTATCTCACACGCGTGCCGAGCCCTGCAATCATTGCTCAGGCATTCGCCGAGGTTAAGCCGGCCATCATCATTGCTGTTCCATTGGTAATCGAGAAGATCATCCGCAAGAAGGTATTCCCGAAGATACAGAACCATCGCATGCAACTGCTTCTCAAGATGCCTATCATCAACAAGAAGGTACAGCAGAAGATATGCGAACAGGTGGTAAAGGCATTCGGTGGCAATTTCTACGAGATTATCATCGGTGGTGCTGCGTTCAATCAGGAGATTGAGAAGTTCCTCAAGCTCATCGACTTCCCTTACACCGTAGGCTATGGTGCCACAGAGTGTGCTCCAATCATCACATATAGCGACTATCAGACATTCGTTCCGGGCAGTTGCGGTCGTGCGGTCATCAATATGGAGGTAAAGATTGACAGTCCAGACCCTGAGAATATCCCTGGCGAGATTCTTGCTCGAGGTCTCAATGTCATGCTCGGCTACTACAAGAACGAAGAGGCGACTGCTAAAACTCTTGATAAAGACGGTTGGTATCACACAGGAGACCTCGGTACAATGGACAGCGAGGGCAACGTATTCATCAAGGGACGTTCAAAGAACATGCTTCTCAGTAGTAATGGTCAGAACATCTACCCTGAGGAGATTGAAGACAAGCTCAACTCCATGGCAATGGTCATCGAGAGCATCGTTGTCCAGAGAGACAGCAAGCTCGTCGGCCTTGTGTTCCCAGACTTCGAGGAGGCAAAGAAGCTCAACATGACCAAGGAAGAGCTCAAGGATATCATGGAGCAGAATCGTCAGGAGCTCAACAATATCATGCCTGTCTACTCTAAACTTACAGATATAGAAATCTACGACGAGGAGTTTGAGAAGACACCAAAGAAGAGTATCAAGAGGTATTTATATAAATAATTGTGCAAAAAGTATTTCTTAATATCATATTTACGGTCTGATGACCGATTTGGGTTTATGAGGGGATGACATTTATATGGCATTCCCTCATTTGTTACCCATGTTTCACATGTTAAGAAGATATATAGACGGCCAAGTGTAACTTGCAAAAGGAAAATATTTACTTTTTGTTCGTTACACTTTTTCCTAAAAAAATTTGGTCAATTTCCAGAAAACACTTACCTTTGCTTTTGGTTATCCCATCTCTTTCGAAGATATGGTAACAAAGAAAAACGAAATAAAATTCACAAAAGCCTCGCAACTAGCTGTCACAGAATTATTTAGCAAGTTTCGAGAGAACTATAGAAATGCACTTTTTACAAAATTGGGAATTGAATGACTAATGATAATTTAACTGCAGAATGGTTTGTTTTCAATGCAAAAAGTGAAAAAAACACCGAAAAGGCATTGAACAGCGAACAGTTCTCTCTACCCTACTTCATTCCCAAACATTACGTCATACGTACTTACCACGGCAAACTGCAACGTGAACTTGTTCCTCTCATACCGCATCTCGTTTTCGTTCATGCCACATACCATCAGGTTGAGGAATTCCACAAACAGTATTTCTCTGATGTCTTTTATGTAACTGAGCGTTTTGAGGGCAGAAGAAAGATACTTACAGTCCCAGAGGCACAGATGAACGAGTTCATTGAACTAGCCAAGCACTACGAAGAGGAACTTCTTTATTTCCGTCCCGAAGAAATACATTTAGAGCGAGGAGTACGTGTACGAGTCATCGGCGGACCTTTCGACGGTGTCGTAGGCACTCTCATGAAAGTAAAGGGTAAGCGAAGCAAACGCATTGTCGTCAAAATCAACGACATAGCAGCCATCGCCTCCGCCCAGATAGACCCGGAATATATCGAGGTTTTAAAATAGGCATTATCACCATCGGCTATGGTCGCCCCAACCCCATAAGACCCATTCGACCCATCAGCCCCATCGGCCCCATTCGACCCATCAGCCCCATCGGTCAAAAAATAAAACCAAAAATAAAAACTAAAAATTAAACATTATGCGAGTAGTAATTTTAGATGACTATGCCCTCGTATCACGCTGGGCTGCAAATTACGTAGTTGAGAAAATCAATCAGAAGAACCCTACTCCCGACAACCCGTTCAAGCTGGGCTGCCCTACCGGCTCTTCACCGCTTGGAATGTACAAGGAACTCATCCGCCTGAACAAGGAAGGAAAGGTTTCCTTC
>JAFQQY010000035.1 GCA_017410365.1 Prevotella sp. | reverse complement strand
GCGTTTGTCTTGTTATTTTTGAGAAGATTTTTTATGTGTTCTAAAGGAGTATAGCGGGCTATACGACTGAAGAGACATGAAAAATATGCCAAAAAGAATAGACAAAAGTGCAAAAAGTATTTCTTAATATCACATTTACGGCCTAATGAACGATTAGGGTTTAATGCATTTATTGTATATATACTTCAGCATGAAGTAGAAGGCGAAGGCTGAAATCCAACCACCTAGCACATCGACTGCATAGTGGGCCATGATGTAGACTGTCGACAGGCAAAGCAAGATATAGAAAGGCAGCATGCACCAGAACAGAGGGCGGTAGCGCGACTGCCATGCCAGTAGCATGAGAATGGTGGTTACTCCTACATGGCTGCTGGGAAATGCAGCTGTTGGCCTTTCGCCTGCATTGTGGGCATCGAGCACCAGTTGATAGAAAATGCCGTCTTTATATCCAGGACTTTCTATGGCGTCACGCAGGGTGGCGAAGTAATCGCCCACGTTCGGAAAAATGCCTGCTGCCGCATTGTCAAGTCCGATGGCAGGGAAGTAATATTGTGGTCCTGTTACAGGCAGTAAGACGTATATTACATAATATACAAAGAAGGAGGCGAGAATGATGAACGACGCGCGGCCAAACTCATTGTATCGCCAGAAGAAATAGTAGATGGCAACAGCGGCTATCAGCGGATAATAGATAAAATAGCCCATATCCATCAGTTCACTGAATATCGGATGGCTGCACACCTGTGAGAAAAGGATTGAGGGTTGGCAGCAGAACCAGCTTTGCTCCCATTGTGCAAAGATGTGGTCGAGGTTGGGCAGTGTGCGGTTCAGTTCGTATGTATCTGGATACCACCATGAGAGTAATGCCATCTGAACCAATATTCGTGCCAGCCTTGTCAGTCGGCAAGGCAACAGCCTATATAGTCCCCATGCCGCCAGTGTCACGCCGACGACCATCAGTCTGCCCTTTAGCATTTCGACGGGGTTGTCCAGTTTTGGATAGACAATACACATTACTATCAGTGTGAACACTAGATAGCCCATAGCCACCCATTCTACAGCCAGCAATCCCTTCTTGGGCTTCTTTTCTAATTGGAAAAATTTCTTCATTCTTTGTTCTGTCTTTATAGCCATCCGTTTTCCTTATACCATTTTATGGTCAGTCTGACACCTTCGTCAAGCTGATATTTTGGCTTATATCCCAAATCTTTTATGGCAGGATTGATGTCGCAATGCCAGTTGCGCTGCTTCATGATGTTGTATTTGTCGTTGTTAAGTGCAGATATCTTGCCAGTCATGCGACCTATGTATTCGCCGCAGAAGGTGATGATACGCAGCAGCCATATAGGTGCCTTGATGCGCAAAAGCCACGGCTTTCCCAGTTCTCGATGTATCAGGTCACTGAATGTGCGTGATGAATACACCTCACCGTCGCTGAGCATGTATTTGCCGCCAGTCTTTTGGCAGTCGAGGGCCAGGAATATGGCTTGCACCACGTCGAGCACATAGACGAATGTCAGGTCTTGCGGCTTGTAGCCCACGGAGAAGTCGGTATGGCTCTTTATGCTCTTGGCCATCATAAAGTAGTCGCGTTCGCGCGGACCATATACTCCTGTAGGTTGCAAGATGACGTATGGCAGACTGCTTAGGCTCTCTATGTATTGCTCTGCAGCCAGCTTGCTTCGCCCGTATGCTGTGTTTGGTTGTGGTTTGTCGTTGAGGCAGATTTCACGGTATGGTTGTTTTTCTGCCACGGGACCGTAGACGCTGAGGCTGCTCACGAAGACAAAGCGCTTTAAAGGCATTTGCAGTTCGATGAGTGCCTGCACAAGATTTTTGGTACCATCGGTATTGCTGCGGAAGAAGTCTTCGGCATGCAGACATTTGGTTGCACCAGCAGCATGCACCACGTAGTCGAATTTCAAATTACCCATTCGCTCCTTCATCTGCTCCTTGTTTCCAAGGTTCAGTTCAAGGAATTGTATTCTGGGGTCTGTAAGATACTTTCTGCTGCTGGTAGGTCGTACAGCCACCCACACTTGCATGCCTCTATTGAGTGCCTCGTCGACGATGAATCCGCCGATAAAGCCAGTCGCTCCGGTTATAAGAATATTCATTGCCTGTTACAATTTTGCTGCAAAGGTAATACTTTTCTCTGATTATCATGGCATTCCGTTATTTTATTCCGTCAGTTGTGGTTTTTTACGATGAGTGATTATATATTTCAACCCGTTGGATGAATTAATATCCAACGTACCCTGAATATTCAAAGTTCCTGCAATAATATATCTTATTAAATCCAGTCCGTGGCGTTCGGACTACCAGTCAGAAGGGAACATACTGTCAGTCCGAACGGCGCGGACTGTTAGTCCGAAGCACGTTCGGACTAATTATTACTGTATTTTAACGATTATAGTTGTCTGCTATTAGTCTTATTTGCGATAAGGGTTGAATCGATTAATACTTATTTTTAATTCACGTTTACTCAACTTTAATTCATCCAACGGCTATATTTCAATAGCGATGTAATCGGAAAATTTTTGAGACGTTAAAATAAATTATCATTTGAAATACGCCATAATACAGATTTATTTTGTTACTTTGCAATTAGAAAAACCAGAAAGCATAAGGATAGACTCATAAACTTACAAACTCAAAAAACTCGCAATATGGCAAAGAAAAAGGCTGGTAAGAAAATGAATAAGAAAGACCTCAGCGCAGTGCTGCAGAGTTTCTTTCAGACAAATCCGTCACAAACTTATAGTTTCAAGCAGATATTCAAGATGTTGAAACTGAATACGCATCCTCTGAAGATGCTGGCTATAGACATTATGGAGGAAATGGCGTGGGATGATTATCTTACCAAAGTGAGTGAGAACTCCTATCGCCTGAATACAAAGACACAGCTGCAGGAAGGTGTGTTCCGACGTAAGTCAAACGGCAAGAACTCTTTTGTGCCAGACGATGGCAGTCTGCCGATTTTTGTGGCTGAGCGTAACTCTATGTCGGCGCTTGATGGCGATCGCGTGCAGGTGGCTTTCATGGCACGACGCACCCGCCACATGAAGGAGGCCATGGTAACGGCAATTTTAGAGCGCGCCCGCGACACTTTTGTCGGCAAGCTGCAGGTTGAGGCAGATATAGCATTCCTTTTAGTACAAGACAATCTGTTGTCGCAGGATATTCTTATACCTAAGAACAAGCTGAAGGGCGGAACAACTGGCGAGAAAGCTGTTGTGAAAATCACCCAGTGGCCCGACGGTAGCCATAAGAATATGATTGGCGAGGTGGTTGACGTATTAGGCGAGCAGGGCGACAATGATGTTGAGATGCATGCCATATTGGCTCAGTATGGACTGCCGTACCGCTATCCGAAACATGTGGAGGAGGCTGCAGAGAAGATAAATGCAGAGATAACCGAACAAGATCTGGCTGAGCGTGAGGACTTCCGCGATGTCTTTACATGTACTATCGACCCGAAGGATGCAAAGGATTTCGACGATGCGCTTAGCGTGAGAGCTCTTGACAATGGTCATTGGGAAGTGGGTGTGCATATTGCCGATGTTTCTCATTATGTCACCGAAGGCTCTGTAATAGACAAGGAGGCTCTTAAACGAGCCACGAGTGTTTATCTGGTTGACCGCACCATACCGATGCTGCCTGAACGCCTGTGCAATTTCATCTGTTCTTTACGCCCGGATGAAGACAAACTGGCATATAGTGTAATCTTCGAGATGGACGATGAGGCTGTGGTTCATAACTGGCGTTTGGTACATACCGTCATCAGGAGCAACCGTCGTTATGCATATGAAGAGGTGCAGGCGATGATTGATGAGAGCAAAAGAGGTATCACCCCTAACTCTAACAATTCGTCAACTGCCACATCACAAGCAGATGCAAATAACTTGTCAACTTGTCAACTTGTCAACTCGTCAACTGCTAAAACCTCGTTTGACGAGAATACCCCGATGCTGTTGAAGTTGGATGCCCTTGCCAAGAAACTTCGTGAGGTACGATTCAATAACGGTGCAGTGAAGTTCGACCGCGAGGAATTGCGTTTCGATATTGATGAGACAGGCAAGCCAATTGGCTGCTATTTCAAGAAATCGCTCGATGCCAATCAACTCATAGAAGAGTTCATGTTGCTTGCCAACCGTACCGTGGCAGAAGGAATAGGCAAGGTTAAGAAGGGCACTAAGGCAAAGACATTGCCATATCGTATTCATGACCAACCGGACCAGACTAAGCTTGAAACGCTGCGTGAGTTCGTAGTTAAGTTTGGATACAAGCTGAAGACGGCGGGAACAAAGGGGGCCATATCAAGAAGTCTGAATGCATTGATGGATGATTGCAACGGACGAAAAGAGCAGAAACTGATTGAGACAGTGGCTTTGAGGGCTATGATGAAGGCAAAATACAGCACCCACAACATCGGACATTACGGTTTGGCGTTTGACTACTATACGCACTTTACGTCGCCAATACGCCGTTATCCTGATACAATTGTCCACCGCTTGCTCACACGCTATCAGCAGGGTGGCCGTTCTGCTAATCAAGACCACATAGAGGAATTATGTGAGCACAGCACGGATATGGAGATAATAGCATCTAATGCTGAGCGCGACTCTATAAAATACAAGATGGTTGAGTTTATGGGCGATAAGGTGGGAAATGTCTATGATGCCCATATCAGTGGCATACAGAGCTATGGCATTTATTGTGAGATTGACGACAACCATTGCGAGGGACTGGTGTCAATGCGCGACCTCGACGACGACTATTATGACTTCGATGAGCGCAACTACTGCCTTGTTGGTCGCCGTCATCACCACAAATACCAGCTTGGCGACCCAATACGCATAAAGGTTGCTAGCACAAATCTTGAAAAGAAACAGATAGATTTTGTATTGGATAAGTAATTCCCTTTTTTTGCATAAAGATTGAGGCCGGAATCATATCTATTGAATAAGTTCCGGTCTCAATATGAAAAAAGGCGGATTAGCTGTTGTTCAGTTATCCGCCGACTATGGTAAATGTTGATTTAATTAAAACTCCCAAGCACTATCGTCTGTAGTGTTGTATTCTGGGCTGTCAATAAGAGTTTTCAATTCCTCTGCTGTTTTTGAGACGGTGTTGTCTTCTGTCAGTCCGTAATCTTTATAACTTGAAGTGTCAACTTTGGCATCTTTTGGCTCACCTTCTTCGTTAAAGTCTTTACCCATCTGCTCCAGCAGTTTCTTCTGCTGTTTCAGTGTTTTCTTCATGGCAACTGCCATCTTTATGTCGTCGGCACTTGCCAAAGCACCTGTAGCTGCTCCTACTGCGGCACCTTTAAGGTCACCCTTAAGCGCACCGCCTGCAATAGCTCCAATACCCACTTTGCCTGCAATAGCACCTACAGCAGACCAAAGTTTTTTGTTCTGCTCCTTTACGGCTGTCTGACTTCGTTCCTTTCCGAACTGGTCAACCAGTACCATTCTGAATTTCTGAGTGCCGTCTTCATTTAACACTGGTTGCCCGTTTGCGTCAACAATAGATATTTTTTGTGGTTTGTAAATAGGTATGGCTTCCCATTTTATTTTTTTTGTACTGTCGCTAGGTGTGGTGCTTGTGGCATTTAATGCCTTGTCAGCGGCATCCAAACCTTTGTCTGCTGCGTCTAGACCTTTGTCAACTGCGTTTAAACCCTTATCAACGGCTTTTGATAACTTTTTTAAAAAACCTTGTGCTTCTGCGTTGCTACTGAAAGTAAGCAGTGAAATTGCTATGAGCAATTTAACTAATGTGTTTTTTTTCATAATAGTTTTATTTATTAGTTAATATTATTTTTCAATTACTGCTAATCTGATTCTAAACTGCCGTTTGTTGTATGTGCCTTCGGCTTTTTTAATTATGTCGTCTGCATCGAAATAAGAGATGCTGCATTCCATTGTCTTTGTCTTTGCTGCATGGAACATAAACCCTGTAGGCAGATTGCTTCTCTTAAGTGTAACTTCATGGCTTCCATCTTGCCCTGTAGTGCCTATCCACTCAAAATTGTATGATGATGTTAGTTTCTTGAATCGATTTTCATTTTTGTATGAATCTTTAGATGGTATGCTTGAGCCATAATATGCCCATATTTTGACATTGGGGAAGGGACCGCCTTCGCTAAAGCCTGAAGCACTCTTTAACCATCTGACAATATTGAACCTTAATGCCAACGGCAGGTCTTTTATCATAGAGTTCAGCTGGTCAACCCTTTTGCTGTAGAACTCACATGGGTTATATTTATTCAGTACTTCAATAAATTCAAGTGCAACTGAAGAATATTTCACAACCTCCTCTTGATTCAAGTTCCCACTATTTTGGGCTTCCTTCATTTTTGTAAGTGAAATCATTGCCAATTTCTCATATTGTATACATGTGTCACATTGGGCAATGTTGCTTTTAATAGACGTAACCATGTCTTTAGGGGTATCTTTTGCAGTAAGGGCTTGAGTGAAAGCTTGTTTGGCCTCTTTGTATTTGCGCAGACCGTACAATCTACCACCCTCGTTGAGGAATCCGCTGCACTCAGAAACATGTACAGGTTTTTCAAGAGGCATAATGCCGTAGCATAACTTTTGTCTAGGGGTGAGTCTTTCGCCAATGTCTATTATAAGCTTGTTGGTACCTTCAGCGTAGAGAATTATAGAACTTAATTCAGAGCGATCCTTTATTACTTGTTCGACGATTTTCTCGCATTTTTCTACATTATCCATGTATTCCAAAAGTTTTTCGTCTTTCAACTTTCCTTTTTCGTTTTCGTCTTCTGCTTTTTCTAGAGCATCCTCTGCCTCCTTGAGCCCAGCTATAGCCGTATTATATCTGGTTTCTATTTCGTTGAATACGGTAATAGGTATAACTATAGTAAAAATAGTGATATTGTTGTCTGTTTTCTGCTGTTCACTTTTTACTTCGGCTTGAAGCATTGGGGATACTTTTACATTCAAACCTGGCACGGAAGATGTGAGCTCAATTGCTGCGTATTTCTCATTTAAATAACTATCGGATGCAGACTGCAGGCTTTCTTGCCCGATTTTTTTTGCTACTTCTTCTATTAAATATGCCGTAAAAAGATTTTCTTTAACCTTAGCAACAAAACTGGTTCTTCTCACATCTCCACGGCGGTGTACCTCAACCTTTGGTTCAGGAATCTGTGTCTTGTCTATAACAATCTCATATTCATAAAAACCGAAACTACCCTTGCCTTTTGGTGTTATCTCTGGTTGTTTCTGCCCGTTAGGCACATTTGTTATTGTCACAACAATATCATTGTGCTCGGACAGGATTAAGATACCTGCATTTCCCTCAAGGTTACCCAAGCGGTCGGCATCTTCATATCTGCTGTCAGAAATAAAATCTGTTTGTGCAATGGCTGTAGTGCATGTAATTAAAGCCAATAGTAGATATAGAATACGTTTCATGATGTATACTTATATATTTTCACTATGTTTTTTATAGGTCAAAACCGCCCAATGTAGATATATCATCGTCTGGTTGTAGGCGTTCGCCACCAGCCCATTCAGGTTGCCATGTCCTAACATGGATTATCGGCTCTCCGCCATTCTCAGGGAACTCCCAAAGAAGGAATAGATACCCTTCGTCGCTATAATTGCTTGATTTCCAGCTTTGATGCAGTCTGACACCATATTTTGTAGGGTCAACCTTTGAACGTGTAATGCCTGCGCAACCGCCACTTTCGCCATTGTCACCAATCTGACTGAACTTGATGTCAATCCATTTGTTAACGAGGAAAGCACGTTTAAGGTTTCTTATATATTGTTGCTTATTCTGCTTTGTGTATTCCACTTTTGCATGGCTTCTGCCGATATCGTTTCTCTTGCTCATTACCACCTTGCCAGTTATAATCAGAGCATCATCACTGAACATCTGCTCAATAGTTTGAATGTCTTTCTGGTTGTATGCAGTGCGGAATCGCTCTATATATTGCAATATAATCATTTGCTTTTCCTTTTCAACCACAGAACCGCATCTTTCCATACTCTCTGCAGTATGAGCATCAAGGGCCAGACGGAAGTCTGTTATTTTACCATTTCTGTCAAATTCGACAACAGCTTCTTGGTATGTACCCATACCGAAGTCTTCGCCTTCTGGGGTGATAATCAGTGGTATATGACTTACCATCATTGAACCATCTTTGAAAATCCAACAGCGTTCTACTATTTCCTCGTCATCGCAATAAAATGGGGTTACCGCCCATAGGCGTATCAATGACTTCAGTGAGAAGTCATCCATAGGCAGATGTTTTGTAGTCAGTATTGTTTTTGCTTCCTGAGCTCTGTTTATCTCAGTAAGCACAATGCCAAGATTTCTTTCTGCATTAGATATTGCCATTGGTCTGTTAACACCTTCATCTGTAGTTAGTGTTACAGTTACAGGTGCATACTCTGCCTTTATAGAACTAGTTATGCATAACAGAGCTAAAACAAGAAAAAATATTTTATTTTTCATAAACTTTATGTGAAATATTATTTAACTTTAAATCCAATTGCCCCACAACCACTATAGTTTGTGATGTTATCTATTTGGTTGGTTTTTACGTTCTTACGCGAATTACCAGGGCTAAGTATTGCAACAACCTTACCTGCAGTGTTGTATATAGCGAGATAGTATTCTTCCGGATTGTCGAGTGATGCATATCTTGCATAACTCTCTATCTTGCCTGTTGCTTTGAGGTGCTTGATTTTGGTTGCCAGATCACTGTATTCTGTACATGTGCATAATGTTACGACAGCTTCTGGCTGAACATTTTCTACCTTTGCAGCTTTTGGCATCAGCGTTGTCGTGTTCTTTATTATTTCGGTATTGTCTGTAGCTATTATGTCGCTCTTTTTTACATAGATAAATGAGCGCTGCATGTTTCCGCGTGGCATTGATACTTCAGATAGAATCTCTTTTCTGTTGTTTACAACGATGTTTCTGCTATTTTGCATTCTTTTTTTATTTGCCACCCATTCGTTTATCCTCTCATAGAGTATATCTTCTGCTTGGCTCTTGGCTTCTTCCAATGTCGTTGCTGTAGACTCTCCGTATAGGTACAAATTGCTTTTCTTTACGTTATTAATCTGTTTCTTAATTTCTTTGTTATTTTGTGCTGATGTCCCAATGGCCACCAAGAACAATAGAAGAGGCAATAATAATAACTTTTTATTCATAAATAAATTTTATTTAGTTAGACCTTCAGTAAAAAATTTCTCAGTAATATTGTGGAGAGGAATATATACATACGCTACGCTTTTTATTGTGCCAGTGCCGTCTTTTAACAAACTAAGTGGAAAGTCGACACTCAGCACATGATTGTATGCATTTGCTGTATTAAGTGCGAACAGTGTGCCCTTGATGCTATTGCTGTCTCTTGTTTTTACACCAAAATATAATTTGCATCCTTCTTGTTGGCAATAGGCAATAAATTGTTGTAACGTAACGTTTATGTCCTTTGATTTATAGCCATATTGATTTAGCGTCATGCACATTGGTATGTCTTTCCAGAAATGCCCCGTAAGCATAATGTTTCTCAGACTTTGTAATGGGTTCTTTTCATCGGCGACAAGTTTTCTTTTCCCATTCTTCTCAATTAGATAAATATCGCTTCTTATCATTTCGCTCAGGTACCTGTCGCTGTTGGCTACTAGAAAATCCCCTGCTTTCGAAACATTGAACATAGACCAATCATCAATTAATTCATCGCCAGATATGGGAACAATACGCTTTATACCTTTTTCAAATAGTTCTTCCAGCTCTATGGCATTTGCTCCTTTAATCAGTTGGCAGTCTGCAGGTATAGTAATGCACAATTCTTTGCCATTAAAATCCCATTTCGCTCTAAACATTCTTCTTTGTTTTTCTTCCAGCGAGAATGGCGTGTTGGTTCTGACGTTGCGAAGCATGTTTATGTTTCCACAACCGCATACCACTTTGTCCACACTCATTCTCTCTGCAGCGCTTCTTTCGTCAATTTTTAAATCCAGTTCAAGAGCGTAGCGTTCAATGAAATTTAATATGTCGTTAGATTTATATGCATCAATTATCCCATTGTCAAATAGTTTGTACCCTATATGCGATACTTCTCCGTATACATTAGTGCGTATTCTTATGGTTCGTCCGTTGTATGCCCAAGTACTATCGTTGTTGATATTGGCATTTAGTGTGTCCGGTATCGTTAGTTTTGCTGCCTCAGCAATTTTTGCATGCAATTTTGTGTAAAACGATGGCTGGGCATTAGCAATTGCTGCTAATGCCACAGCCATCATTATTATAGCATGCTTTCTTATCATGGTTTTACAACAGTCTGATTGCCGTCATGAGTCCAATAACCTTGTCCGCTGATTCTTCCATCACGGAACTCGCCCTCAAAGGTGTCGCCAGGATTGGCAACGAAATCCTTTGAATTTACAATCTTGGTTGTTGTCGTGTAGGTTATTTTGCCATAGCCATGAGGTTTGCCATTCTTCAAGTCGCCTGTGTACTTTCCGTAGTCGAGATATACTGTACCGCGTCCATTCAATGGCTTTTTTATTGGCTTAGGATCAACCTTAACAGGTTCTTTCACCTTTGGTGTGTCAACAGCCACTGTGTCTTTCTTTATGGTGTCATTGACAACTGTTGGTTCTGCCTTCTTTGCTTTGGTGTCGTTGTCGCCTCCCCAAATGCCATAGCCGATACCTATGGCTGCTAGGACAGCGACAATGATAGCTGCAATTATTAATTTCCCGTTCTTCTGCCAGAAAGTCATTGGTGGTGGGCACTCTCGAAGCGGTTTGCCACATTCTGAACAAATAAATTCTTTTCTCGCTGCAATCTGTTGTACTTCTTTTGATTTGCATTTTGAACATCCGTCGTTAAGGCATAATCCATATCTGTAACGAAGTCGTTCTCCTCTACTTGATGTTGCCATTTTCTTTTATCTTTTATGTTTTTATTTAAATATATGCTAGATGTGGGGCTTTGTTTTGTCCCCACATTTTGTTTTATCCCATTGGAGGTGGGGTAGGACCTCCCATTGGTGGCATTGGTGGCATTCCTGGTATTGCCGGAGGTGCAAACAATGTTTGCAGAGCAGTAACTTGTCCAGCTGGACTCCATGTTGCCATACCTTCCATCCATACCATAGTTTGAGGTGTCAACTGTCCGTTTTGAACCAATTGCTTGCATATATCCATGTTGTATGGACCATACTGTTGCCCTCCTATTGCTAAGAACAAGTTAATTTGTGGATTAACGGGCGGTGGGGTTGGAGCGGTATTGATAACTGGTGGCATTCCTGGCCCTGTTGTTATTTCTGGTGTTCCAGCATTAATGCCCAAGCCTGTGTTTGCTGTTGCTTGCGCATTAGCCTCTGATGCCAGTCTAGCCTCTATCTCTTCATTGCTTAGAGCAAATAGTGAAGGTAGCTTGCTTCCGTTACCCTCACTGTGTAGCAATATTGCATTGCTTGCGTCAGTATTTGGGTTGCCTGTGTTGAGGAACTGCTCGTAACGCTGCTTGTAAGGTCCCATCCAGTCGATTGCACGTATTGGGAAGCAGTAGGAAACGGTGATAATGCTTAATTCATCCTTGCGTGGACTCTTGCGGTTCACTGTTATTGTTGTTCGTGCTGTGCTTTGGTTGAATGAGTTCTTGAAAGCATCTTCTAGCTTGTCTGCAAATCGTTTCAGACCTTCATTTTCATCAGGAGAAGGAATAGAGACAAGAATGGTTTTCTTGTTTATACTAGCTGGATTTGTAGGGCTCAGATTTCCTTCATTGTTTCTCAGGTGCAATTGTATTTGGTCGTTATTCAGTTTTAGGAATACGCCACTCTGAGCAACTATGTTGTGGGCGAATGACTTGATGTCATCGTCTGTCTTAAGTTTCTGCTGCAACTGTGTAAGAATGTTCAAGCCTAGCACCTTGTTGTCGCTGTCTGCTTTTTCGTCATGCTTAGCCTTGACAATCTCAGACAGCTTAATGTCAAATGCATCCTTTATGTCGTCAATTGTGATATCGTTAGCCAGTCTTCCAAAGTTGATGAAGTCTTCTTGTGGCAGTATAGACTCTCGTAATTGGCGCGAAATGTTTGGCATGTCTATTTTGTCAGTCTTCAATTCCACTTCAAACTCAGTCATAGCCTCGTCCTCGCTGACTTCAATTATTGCTCCCTTCATGTCTTCAAGACCCTTGTTCACCTTGCGCTGAGCGGTAATAAGTCGTTCGGTTTCCTCAATAGCCTCGTTAATCTTTTGACTGAATGATAGAATATCTGCATCCATCTTTCCCAACTCAACAAAAACTTTGGCCGCTAGCTGCTTTGCAAACTCCCATGCTACAAGCATTGTCTTTGCTGTGTAATAGTCGGTAAGTATTCCTTGATGGTCTGCATATCTTCTTGCACCGGCACCAACCATACGTTGTAAGATACCCAGACGGCTCCATTCCGTTACATTGTCCATGCGATCCTGATCGTATGCCTCGTAATCTTCCTTTGCTGTCTTAGATTTTGCTTCCAGTTCGGTTCTTATTTCGCCCATACGCTCAAGCAAAAGTTTAGACACTTTCTGAAGTTCTATTATTGAAACGTCGCCTAGCTTCCACTTATCAAAAAGCTCAGACTCAATCTTATGGCGTATTTCCTTTGCTATTTCTGGAATGGCTTTTGCTTTTCCGTTAAAGAAAGCTTCGACACCCTCTTCACGGAAATGGCTCAAATAGAATTCGCCCATGATGTTGTCTAGCTCATTAAGTGGGCAGTCTGCCTTCTTTGCCTCTTCTGCGTATGCTATTGCTTTGTCATGCCAGTAGTCGCTGAATCTAGGATATTCAGTATCAGATTCTAGAACTTTCACCTCCATGGTCAGGTGCAGGTCATCAAGCATCCAGTTTTGCAGATTGTCTGGGTTCAGATAGTCTTTGCGATAATCCTTGTTTCTCTCTTCGTTGACGAAACCTTGATTTTCCCTCCAATTATTGTATTTGAATTGATAAAGAACGCTTTCGCCAACAGTATAAGTAATGTGTTTCAATACGCGAAGTTCTGGGTACATTACACGCTTGATACCAAACGAATTTACTTTCTTTGTTCTCGCCACTGGTATCCTTCCATCACTGCCTGCGTTTGCTGCTTCGTCATATTCCAGTGCGAAATCGTCCATGTTTTCAAAGTTGTATGCACGTATCAGATCTCCGTTTATATTGTCCTCTTCGTTTACGAAGAAGATGCGTGCGAAGATATAGTCGCTAACAACCTTTGGTAGCTCAACCAAAGAGTTGATTGTAAGACCGTTTTCGTTTACGTTGCTGTATATAGAAAGACCGTCAGCGACACCTTTCACTCGGTCGTTGTATAGCTTAGCTTCTCCTTGGCCTGTCACGTCTTGAGGATTCCATCTGCCTGCCTGCAATGCGTTCAGCTCGTTCATTGCTGCATATCCATTCTGATAGTATCTGCCCTGGTCCATGTCTGCTTTTGGCAGGTTCATTTCGGGAATCATTGCAAATACATTTATTTTTGCATCAGGGAAAGCCTTTCGTGTCTGTACTGTTACGTCGACAATAGACCCAGAACCGGTTCCACCGCATAGTCCCGCAAAGATATGTATATTCAGTTTGCCTGAGTCGCCAGAAACACTTTCGCAACGTGCGTATGCGTCTCTAAGGCTATTCACGTAGCCAACTGCATTTGCAGCAAAGAGCAAGCGTCCTGCACGTCGTTTTTGTCCTGCGGCCTTATCCAGTGAACCTATAGCTGATTTTACCGCCCCAACGTTTTCCACAATGCCTTTTACTGATGGATAGTTTCCGATATGGTCGAGTATATGCTCTACATCAACAGCTCTGATGTTTAGAAACTCATTGTTTGTAAAGGATGCATCTTGACCCATAACCCTGAAGTCAGGGCGTGCCCTTCCACCCACAGGCATCATCTCGTCTGTAGAGTCGATGTAGAGTAAAGACACAGGTAGTGTCTTGCGTTCCTCTGCTGTAGGAAACTCCTCAAACATGCGCATCTTAAAAGCGCGCAATATCTTACCACCTGTACCTCCTAGTCCGACTAGGATGTGGTTGCCACTGCAAAAACTCTTTTTAGTTGTCATAATAGTATTGTTGTTTTAGATTTATGCTTTATGTATTTTACCTTCTTCTAGTGCTTATATGTGGGCGATGTGAGTTGCCTGGTCTTTGCCTGCTCATCCTATCAGTAGCAGATGGTCTATGAGCTCTTGATGTCTGGTTGTATTTGTTCAAGGTCTTGATGCCCAAAACACCAGCCACAATCACAAATCCAAGGCACCAAAGCAGACGTCTTGTTATGTATGCCCACATGAACGAACGCAACTCGTCTGCCATTACCGACGGCAGTTGCTTGGCGCTATGCCCGTAGAACTCTCCTCCGCTGATATAATATTCAAGCAAAGGGTACTCTGCAATAGCTTTTTTGATTATTATGTCGGCATCTGCTTCTGTTACTTCCTCCCATCCTTCATAAGCACTATTAACCAAAGTTGTAAAATACTTTTCGTATTCGTCTGTCGTATCTATGATTTTCAGCGAACCTACAATCATGGTGCATTGGAATGATAATAAAATGAAAAGCACGGCACCTATCAGATATGACCAGATTGTGAACATGGCATTTTTCCACCATCCTTTGATTATAAAGACAAATAGCGCCATGCATGCCAGTGCGATAAGTATGCCCCATATCAGACTGCTGAAAGAGAATTGGATTATGTTTATTAGGTATCCCATGATGTTTATAGAATAGTATAGATGGTTTTACGTCTTGTTTTGTCTTTTTAAGACATCCCTTAAAAATAAAATTACTTGTTTTATTTTAAAATAATTTAAAGAATGACCGTTTTTTTAGCTTTGTTTGCATTATTTTGCAAATTAGCCTCATGTTTTAATATAAAATAACTTATCGCTATTATCTTTTTAGTAAGGTGATAAACCTCAATATAATAAAAATGTTAACTTTGCAGTCGCTGAATAATGTTAGTTGTATGTCAATAAAATATACAAAAAAGGAAGAACTTTGGAATGCATGGTCGCATGCGGGGGGAATATTATTGGGGGTAGTCATAGGTATCATATTCCTTGTGATATGCTCTGACTACGACCATGTTTGGGCAGGATTGGGTGTGTCGCTATATCTTTTCGGTATGCTTGGTTCTTATGCTGCATCTACGATTTACCATGCATTGCCACGCCGTTCAAAATGGAAGGAGCGTCTGCGCAAGTGGGACCATGCTGCCATTTATTGGCATATTGCTGGGAGTTATTCGCCCATTACACTTGTTGCATTGCGACAAGAAGGCTATTGGGGATGGAGTCTTTTCTCGTTCGTTTGGCTTTGTGCCATAGTTGGAACGATTATCTCTTTCCGCAAATTAAAGGAACATAGCATAGTAGAGACGTTGTGCTATGTTGGCATGGGGCTGTCAGTGCTTGTGGCGTTCAAGCCTTTGCTTGATACAGTAAGCACGGCTGCGGTTTCATGGATTATAGCCGAAGGTGTTTTTTATATCACGGGTGCTGTGTTTTATTGTCTAAACAAGCGTCGCTTTATGCATTCAGTGTTCCATTTCTTTGTGTTGGCTGGCTCAATATGTCATATTGTTGCCGTTTGGGACATGCTCCTTCATTGCTTGTAATCATTTATCTTCTTCTATCATCAATCTACACAGCAAGTATAGCTTGCGAATTACATTATATTATAAAAACAACGAATTAAACGAATTACGTGAATTATTATTTGTCTTATATCAACAATAAATTCGTTTAATTCGTTGTTGTAAAAAATAAATTACTTCAAACTGTCGATGTTCTGTTGATTCATCAGTTGCTTGCCCTCAGCAGTGTACATGTACTCGATGCGTGCAGCGTAAGCCTTCTCAATCTTACCGCGCACCATCTTCATAGTACTGTTAATCATCTGGTTCTGCTCGGTAAACGGTTCTGGCAGAACGGCGAAGCAGCTTGGCAACCAACGCTCAGGGAACATACCCTCAAACTCGCCGCCCTTCTTGAACTTGTTCACTGCCTTGTCCAATATCTCAAGCGCAGCCTTGCGACCATCTTCTGTTGCCAGAGTGAGGTTCTGCTGCTTCAGCTTGCGTGTGAGCTGGTCCTTGTTAGGCACGATAACGGCAGTGGTGTAAGCCGACTGGTTGTTGTAGAGCATCACCTGGTCGATATATGGCGATTTCTCTACCATTGCCTCCTCGATGCCCTCCGGACTGTATTTCTCGCCGTCGCTGCTGATGAGCAGACTCTTGAAGCGGCCCTTGACATAGAGCAGGCCCTCATGAGACATATATCCGAGGTCGCCGGTATAGAGCCAGCCGTCGCGAACGGTGTCTGCTGTTGATTCTGGATTCTTCCAATAGCCTGCCATCACGTTCTCGCCCTTAACAACTATCTCGCCCATCTCGCCTGTTGGCAGTTCCTTGCCCTCGCTGTCGCAAATCTTCAGTTCGATAGGCTTTACGAGCTTGCCGCTTGAACCAAAACGGTATAGGTCAGGGCCGTTAGAAGAGATTACCGGTGTTGCCTCGCTCAGTCCGTAGCCCTGGAACATTGGCATGCCGATGCCGATATAGAACTTCTGCAGGTCCTTGTCGAGCAGCGCACCGCCGCCGATAAAGAATTTCAGTTCGCCGCCGAAGTTCTCGCGTACCTTTGAGAACAGAATCTTGTCAAACAAGTCAACTAGCGGTTTCAGCAATATTCGCAAGCCCTTCGGGTCGAGACTGCTGTCGCCGAAATACACCTGGCGTATCTTCATGCCCCAGTTGAAGAGGCGCAATGTGGTCTTGCCCTTGGCACGAATGCCCTGCTCGATGTTCTTCTTGAAGGTCTTTGCCAGTGCAGGCACGCTGAGGATAAAGTGAGGCTTCACCTCTTTTATATTAAGCGGAATGTTCTTCAATGACTCCAGAGGTGTGCGTCCCACCTGTACCGTTGCCGCTGTGGCACCCACTGACATCATGATGTAGAATCCCACAACATGGGCGAAGCAGTGGTCGAGTGGCAGGATGATGAGCGTGCGCCAGTGCTCGTTGATATCGACAAGTGTGAGCGCCTGCTCCACGTTGGCTGTATAGTTGCGGTGGGTTAGCACCACGCCCTTTGGGTCGGCTGTCGTGCCGCTGGTATAGGTGATGGTGGCATAGTCGTCGTTCTGAATAGAGTTTGCCACCTGAAGGAACTCCTCCATGGTGTGGCTCTTCAAGAACTCGTCACCCATCTGCAATACCTCTTCGAGAGCAATCTCCTTGTCCTCGTAACTCTCATGCTTGTCGAAGACGATAATCTTCTGAACGTCAGTGAGCTGCTCTTTGATGGTGCGTATCTTGCGCAACTGCGTGCCGCTCACCATGATGAACTTCACATCGCCGTGGATGAGGCGGAACAGCAGGTCGTTGCTCTCTTCGAGCTTGATGCTCAGAGGCACGTTCACGGCTCCGGCGTAGAACATAGCCAGTTCGCCTATCACCCACATGTTGCGGCCCTCGCTGAGCAGTGCCATGGTGTCGCCCTTCTTTACGCCCAATGCCTGCAAACCGGCGCCAAGGCGATAAACCTGCTCCTTCACCTGTGTATAGGTTGTTGGTTCAAACTTCTTTCCTGTCTTCTCCAAGAGGAAAGTGTTGTTCGGGAATCTCTTTACCGATTGCTCGAACAGATCTATGAGTGTTTTTTTCATTTTTATCTTTAATTCTTTCTGATGCCCTTTCTAGCTTCAACTACATTCACAACGAAGTCGCCCAGCTTCTCGCACTCGTTGATGATGTCCATGTACAATGTGCCCATGGCATAAGTGTATTCATGGCTGTTCACGTCGTTTATGTTCTGGCTGCGCAGCTGGTTGCGGTAGTTGTTTATCTCGTTCTCAAGGTTGAATGAGCGGTTAGCGTCATAGTTGTCCTTGCGTCCTAGCATGAGGGTGTTCATCTCTGTAAGAGCATTGTCTGTGAGCAGCATCATCTGGTTGATGTGCTCATATTGCTTCTCGGTGAAGTCCTCCTTGCCGTCCATCTTTCGGTTGATGGTTCGTGCAATGTTGTAGCAGCTATCGCCGATGCTCTCAATCTCGGTAATCTCGCGCATCATGGCACGAATCTTTGCCTTTGAGTCGTCGCTGAGGTGGGCATCGCTCACGCCGTCGAGATACTTGGCAATTTCAATCTCCATGTTGTCGCTGATGCTTTCGTATTTCTCAATACGAGAGTAGAGCTTGGCAAAGGCTGCGCCGTCGGTGATGGTGAGCAGTTCGCGAACGAATCCGAACATGCGCTGTGTGCGCTCTGCATACGACTGTATCTCTTTCTGAGCCTCAAGCAGTGAGAGCTCTGGGGTCTTCATGATGTTGTTGCCACCGATATAGCGCAGGCGGAAGTCCTCTTCCTCCTCCTTTGTGCCTGGCTTGATGAGCCAGCAAACCACCTTCTCTATCTGAGGGATGAACCAGATGAGCACGAAGGTGTTGCACACGTTGAAGCAGGTGTGGAACATTGACAGTACGATAGGCAGGATTGCTGCACGCTGAGCATCGGTGAGCGATGTGTCGGCTGGGTTGTAGCCAACGAGCGAGCAAACGAAGTCAACGAATGGGAAGAACACGCAAAGCACCCAAACAACGCCGAACACGTTGAATACCAAATGGGCAAGAGCCGCACGGCGTGCCTGACTGTTGGCACCAAGAGCTGCAAGGTTGGCAGTGGCTGTTGTACCGATGTTCTCGCCCATTACGAGAGCAATGCCAAGGTGTATTGGCAGTACGCCGGTAGAGCAGAGCAGGATGGTGATGGCCATCACGGCTGCCGATGACTGCACGATGCAGGTGATGAGTGTACCTATAGCCAGGAATATGATGATAGAGAAATGACTGTTGGTGTCGAACGACGAGAAGAATGCTATTGCATCAGCATTGTGTGCCAGGTCAAGGGCCTTACCCGCTCCGCTCAGCAATACGAGCGAGAAGAACAGGAACGCAATACCAAACAGGAAGTCGCCCACATATCTGAATCTGCGTGTATAGATAAGCAAGATACCAATGAAAAACGACGGATAGACAGCCAGCGTGAGGTCAACGTTGTAACCCAACGACATGATCCACGCCGTCAGCGTGGTACCGATGTTTGCACCCATAATCACGGAGATGGCCTGTGCCAACGTCAGAAGTCCGGCGTTTACAAACGAAACGGTCATAACCGTTGTTGCCGATGACGACTGTACAGAGCAGGTAACGAACATACCGGTTAGCATTCCGGTGAATCGGTTAGTAGTCATTGCTCCCAAGATGTGGCGCAGTTGCGAGCCTGCCATCTTCTGCAGAGCCTCGCTCATTATCTTCATTCCATAGATGAGGAGAGCCAATGAGCCGATAATCTGAAAGATAATTCCAAATGTCATATTTTGAGTTTTTAAATAATTCTGAATAATCCGAAAACTCTGAGAACTCCGAATACTTTGAACTTTCAGTTTGCAAAAATAATAAAAAAATAATAAATATTAGTATTAAGTGTGAAATTTCTCTTTCCAACTGCTTGACGAGTGGTGGAAAACAGCATTTTAGTTTACCCATACAAATTTGGTATACGCCGTGTATATCGATGGTATATAGCGTGTATACCGATGGTATACTGCCTGTATACCATTTTAAAATGGTTGAAGTTGGATGTAAGAAAATGGCTTGATCAGATTTGCTTTATACTGTTTATTACATTATTATATATAGTGGATGCTCTGTTAATTATGATTCATTATCCCATAATAAAACGCCAATATTACCAAGTTAAACATTGGTTCATGCATATAATGCAATGTCTATATATCAAAACCAATGCTATTGCTGTTAAATATTCTTAAATTGGTAGGGTGGTGAGTAATAATTATATAATATTTACGTACCTTTGAGGCGTATTGCAATAATAATTGTAAAAAATACTCTTATTAATCTTTTCCTGGAGATACAATACCGGAAACTATAATAATTTATAATGTAGCATTATTGACTAATTATTTACTAACTTTTATATATAAACGCTTATGAAAATTAAGAAATTACTCTTTCTTGGAGCAATGCTGCTTATTGGTGGCAATGCTATGGCTGAGATTGTGGACGGCGTAAGACAGAAACCTGTTTTCACCGCTAATCCACAGGAACTGCAGTTTGATCAAGCCTACTATTTCTACAACACCGGTTCAAAGATGTTCTGGTGCGGAGCAAACGACTGGGGCACACGCGCCAGTGTAGGCGAAAAGGGATGGAAGGTTAAGTTCAGCCAGCATCTTGTTGACGGTGCTTGGGACGAGAAGACCGTAGTTATGACCGACTCTGTTGAGGCAGGTAACTCTAAAGGCAAGTGGCTGAAGACTTGGTTCACTACAGACGCAGTCGGTTCTGCAGGTTTCGGTAGCATCTATACCGACTACAACAACAACAAGCCTGACTGGCTTTGGACAATCTCTAACACAGGTAAGGACTATCGCCTGCAGGTGAACGACCTTAACCCATTTGCTAACTTTACAAACTTCCAGTCAGACATGTATGTCGGTGTTAACGACACACTCGATGGCGGCGGCAACACACGCGTTTGGGCAAACCTCTTCGCAGGTACATCTGCTCACTTCGTTGACTGGCAGCTTATCTCAGTAGAGGACTACAATGCACACCTTACTGCACTTGATATCTATGCAAAGGCAGAGGAACTGAAGATTATTCTCGACGAAGGTAAGTCAAAGGGTGCTGACGTTGCAGCACAGCAGGCTGTTTATGAGAACGAGGCTGCTACAATGGAAGAACTCGAGGCTGCTATCGATGCTGCAAAGGCAGCCATCGCTGCTCTTGACGAAGCTGGCGTAACTGCTGACAACCCTGTTGACAAGACATCGATGATTGCAAATGCAAGCTACGACAACAACAACAATGACGGTTGGAGCGGAACAGCTCCTGAATTCCAGAGCTACACAGATGCTGAGCACTATCAGAAGACATACGACACCTATCAGGACATCGAAGGATTGCCAAACGGTGTTTATATGCTCACATTGCAGGCATTCTACCGTGCTGGTTATTCAGATGTTTCATACAACAACTTCATTAACAACACCAACAAGAATGCTTATATCTATGCAATGTCAGGTTCTGATAGCATCACAGTGGCTATCATGAATCCATACGTTGGTGCAGAGACAGCTGCCTATGGCGTAGGAGGTGAAAGTTCTTACAAGACAGCTGACGGTATTACATATTATATACCTAACGATATGAACTCAGCTGCCAACTATTTCGTGGCAGGCCGTTTCCTCAACAAGATGTTCTTCTCTGTAGAGGACAACAAGACACGTATCGGTTTGGCTAAGAAGGTTACTCTTGATGGTGACTGGACACTCTGGGACAACTGGACACTGACATACTACGGAAGCAAGGAAGACGCATTCAAGGTTTGGATGCAGGAAGTTCTTTCTCAGGCTCCTAACTATGACAACCTGCCAGAGGGCACATACGTAACTAACGGTGTTGTTGATACATACAAGGCTGCCGTTGAAGCTGTTAGCGGTGCCGCAACAAAGGCTGATATTATCGCAGCACAGGTGGCTATTGCAGAGGCTGCTGCTATTGTTGACGCAAATATTGCTGCTTGGAGAAAACTTGCAGCTGCAAAGGTTCGTGCAGAGGAAACAGCTGCTAACCCTGACCTTTCTGATTCAGATGACAAGATGGCTCTTGCTGACTATGTAGAGTTTGAACTTGCTGACATCTTCTCAGCTCTGTCATTGTCAAATGAAGAAATTGAGGCTGAGATTAAGAAAATTGAGGATATGATAGACCAGGTTAACAGAAACAGCCTTAAGGTTGGTGCTGATGTTACTAGCATGTTCCTCACTAACCCTGACTATAGCCAGGGTACAACAGGCTGGAGCGGTTCTTGGACAGCAGTTGCAAGCGGATGTATGGAAGCTTACGAGCGCGACTGGGATGCTTACCAGATTGTTAAGGATGCTCCTGTAGGTGTTTATGAGGTATCTCTTCAGGGCTTCTATCGCGTTGCTCGTGGTACAACAGCATGGACAATGTGGGCTAACGGTGAGCAGAAATGTCCAGGTCACGTATATGTAAACAACAATGAGACTGAGGTTCCTTGTGTATTCACCGAACCTGTAAGTTCTGTTGAGAATTTCTATTCAGGCTCAACATCAGGTGCAGAGGGTAACTACTGCAAGTTTGAGACAGCAACTCCTAACGATTCTGTTTGCTTCCCTAACGACATGGGTAGTGCAGGCGAGGCATTTGCCAAAGGTATGTATAAGGCCTCTTCATTTGGTCTTGTTGCTAAGCAGGGTGATGAACTCCGTCTTGGTGTGAAGGGTAAGAAGCAGAGTGCTACATGGGTTATCTGGGATAACTTCAAGATGGTTTACCAGGGTTATAAGGCTGACATTATCAAGCCAGAACTCCAGAAAGCTGTTGACAATGCAACTGCTAATCAGGCTAAGGCTATGGGCAAGTCAGTTAAGACTATCCTCGCAGACGCTATAACAACAGGTACAGCTGCTCTTGCACAGGAAGATGGCAAGGTAATGTTCGACGCTCTTGTTGCTCTCTATGGTGCCAACGATTCTGTTTCTGTTTCTGTTGAACTCTTCGAGAAACTTTCAACAGCGGCTAACGAAATGTATCAGGCAACTCAGACATCTGCTGCAAGTCAGGATGTTATTACTGCTGCCGGAACTCTCTATGTAGAGATTGTAGGCGGTATCGACGAAGGTACATACGAGAATGCTGACGTTGACGCTCTGCTCGTTAAGATTGCTGAGATGACAACTAAGCTGAAGATTCCTGCAGGCGAGGCAACTGACGCTACTCCATTAGACATGACTTCAGTTATCGTTAACCCAAGCTTCGAGAAAGACGGTGCTAACTCTATAGAGGGTTGGAGCGGTACAGACGGTTACAACTTCGGTAACGACGATACTCAGAAGGGTGCTCTCTTGCTCGAGTTCTATGAGAAGACATTCAATATGTATCAGGATCTCGTAGGTCTGCCAAACGGTACATACGAGGTAGGTGTTTATGCATTCGACCGCTTCGGTAATACTGCTGACGACTATACAGCATTCGTTGCAGATCCTATCTTCAACGAGGGTTGGCTCTATGCTCTGCCAGATGCTGACAGCACACAGATGGCAACAGCTTACCTGACTCACCATGCAGCATGTGCTGGCGAGGATAAGGGTTACACAGGTACCACAAGCTACGAGAACAACGACGGTGTGACAGTATTCGTTCCAAACGATATGGTTTCTGCAAAGAACTACTTCGCTAACGAAGGTCTGTACTACAACAAGGTTATCGTTAAGGTAACAAACGGCAAGCTCCGCATTGGTATCAATAAGCCAACTAAGGTTACTGGCTCATGGGTAATCATGGACAACTGGCAGTTGAAGTACTTCGGTGAGAACAGTGCTCAGACACCTAGCGGTGACTCTGTAACAAGTATTGAGTCTATCGACAACGCAGCAGTTCAGGCTGTTAAGGTTGAGTTCTTCGGCATCAACGGTGCTAAGACTTCAAGTCTGCAGAAGGGCATCAACATTGTTAAGTCAACAATGAGTGACGGCAGTGTTGTAACAAAGAAACTTATTGTAAGATAAAGAAACTTGTAGTTCAGGAGTTCAGGAGTTCAGGAGTTCAGACGATAGTCTGGGTTCCTGACCTGAACTCCCGAACTTAGTTTTAAGAATTAGAGGATTATAGGATTGAAGAATTGAAGAGTTTAAGTTAGGAATTGCGTGACAAACTATTGTCTGAACTCCTGAACTCCTGAACTCCCGAACTCCTCATAAGGAATCTCCTGAAAACTATGAAAGCTATCCTAACTACAGCTATTGCATTAGCAACATCAATCTATTCATTCGGTCAGATAACAATGAATATCGACGCCACACGCCGTGGTCCGATGGTGAGTGAATATCAGTATGGTCTGTTCTTCGAAGAGATAAACCATGCAGGAGAGGGCGGACTCTATGCCGAACTCGTGAAGAACCGCTCTTTCGATGAAGGAACGGCAGCATGGACAGCCATAGGCGGTGCAAAGATTGAAATTACTGAAAGCATGCTGCTTAACGAAGTGCAGAAGCATGCGCTGATGATTTCTACCAGCGGTGCGACGCAGGCAAAGCCCATGGGCGTGGTGAACAGCGGCTATTGGGGCATGAACGTAGTTAAGGATTCTACCTACACCCTTACGCTCTGGGCAAGAGGCGACAAGGGTTATACTAATAACATCAAGGCACAGCTGAGAACAAGCAACGGCAATACTGTACTCGGCGAGGCGACACTCAAAGGCGAGGTAAGCGACAAGTGGACAAAGCTTACCGCAACACTCAAGGCTACAGGTTCTGATAAGAAAGGACAGCTGGCATTGCTTACGAGCTATGACAGCCGTCTTTATGTAGATGTGGTTTCGCTGTTCCCTTACACTTGGAAGGGCAGAAAGAACGGTTTGAGGCCAGACTTGGCGCAGCTGCTTGCCGATACTAAACCAACATTCCTCAGATTCCCAGGCGGATGCTATGTTGAGGGCGAAGGCTCTTACGAACAGACATTCCAGTGGAAGAAGACCATCGGTCCGATAGAGGAGCGTCCGGGACACATGAACCAGAACTGGAGATACTGGTCGTGCGACGGACTGGGTTATGACGAGTATCTGCAACTGAGCGAGGACCTCGGTGCTGCACCTATGTTCGTGGTTAACGTGGGTCTTGGTCATGGCTACACATTCACACTTGAAGAGACAAAACAACTGGTGCAGGATGCACTCGACGCCATAGAATATGCCAACGGCGACGCCACCACAGAGTGGGGCGCAAAGCGTATCGCTAACGGACACAAAGAACCGTACAATCTGAAATTCATAGAGATAGGCAACGAGAACTATCAGACCGACCCTAATGCACAGAGTCAGCAGTATGCCGAGCGCTATAAGATGTTCTACGATGCCATCAAGGCAAAATATCCAGACATCATAACTATCGGTAACGTGGAGGCATGGGGTACAGACAATCCAACATGGCGCAATCCTTATCCCGTGGAACTGGTTGACGAACACTATTATCGCAGTTATTCTTGGATGAAGGACAACTACAATAAGTACGACAGTTATCCTCGCGAGATTGGCGTGTATGTGGGCGAATATGCAGCCAATGCCGGCGGTTACGGCAGATACGGAAATCTTAACAGCGCCTTGGGCGAAGGTATCTTCATGTTGGGTATGGAGAAGAACAGTGATGTGGTGAAGCTGGCTTCTTTCGCACCAATCTTCACCCACGAGATGGATCCGCGCTGGCATTACGACATGATTCATTTCAACTCAAGCAACAATTTCGTTACTCCTTCATACTATGTTCAGAAGCTTATTCCTAATAATCAGGGAACACAGAACCTGCTTTGGACAGAGACTGGCAACACCGTGAAGAACGAGAAGACGGCAATGAAGGTTGGCGTTGGTGCGTGGGGCACAGCTGTTACCTACGACAACATCAGCGTGACCGACCTTGAGGGAAATGTGATTGCCAATGAGGACTTCACCAACGGAATGCACAGATGGTCAACAGACAACGGTTCTTGGGGCATGGCTCACGGCGAGATGTTCCAGAACGCCCATGCAGAAAACTGTACTGCTGTGCTTAACGTGCCTGTTGACGGTAATTATATATATAAGGTTCGTGCGCGAAAGGACAGTGGCAACGAAGGTTTCCTCATCATGTTCAACCGCAAGGACAGCAGGAATTATGCGTGGTGGAATCTCGGAGGATGGGGCAACACCGAGCATGGCATAGAGATGTGCAACGAAGGCGGCAAGTCAACTGTGGCAATAGCAAGAGGAAGAATACAGACCGGTCGTTGGTACGACATTGAGATAAAGGTGGCTGGCAACAAGGTTGTTTGCAAACTTAACGGTAAGGTGGTTCACGAGATAACCATGCCTGAAGCAAAGGCTGTTTATCAGAGTGTTCAGCTCGACGAGAAGACAGGTGAGATGATAGTGAAGCTCATCAATCCGGGAAGCAGGATGCAGACGGTTAACCTCAATGTAAGCAACATGAAGATGGGTGAGGCGAAGGTGATGCGTCTGGTATCGGCAAGCGGACTCGACGAGAATACCATGGATGAACCTTGGAACGTGAAACCTACTGACTGGAAGGCATATACATTCAATCCGATGCAGCTTGACGCACCTGCATATTCGCTCAGCATATATAGAATAAAGGTGAGCAATGTGGCAGCGGAGAAAAAGGAAATGACACTCTACGACAAAGAGGATGCCGACAAATACGGCTATCTATATGCACACATGCACACGACAGAGGAAAAGACTTGTTATGCGTTGAGTCAGAACGGTAACTACTGGCGAGACCTCTTCGGCAGTAAGGAGGTGTTCCCTGCAGCAAAGTTCACAAGCACAGGCGGCATGCGTGACGCTTTTGTCTATCGCACACAGAACGGCAAGTTCATGCTGGCAGGTACTGACATGACTTCACGCCTGGGATGGACAAGCAACCACAAGATGACTTTCATGATCAGCAACGACCTTGTGCATTGGGACAAGTACATCAGCATTGACCTTGAATCACCGGAAAACCTTAAGGCGCTCGGACTTACAGATGCAAAGGATATGACTGCAGCATGGGCGCCACAGATTATCTACGACCCTGTTACTGAGAAATATGTTATTTACTATAGTGTCGGCTTCCCCGACATGCACCGCATCTACTATACTCTTATAGATGAAGACCTCAATGTCTTGTCAGAACCGAAGGTGTTCTTCGCGCCAGGTTTTGATGTTATTGATGCTGACATCGTGTGGAACAACATTGACAAGGAATATAAGATGATATTCAAGCGTGAGGGTGACCGTGCATTGAGCATGGCAACGGCAAAGACCATAGTGCCGGCAGGCGACAAGCAGACAGGGTGGTGCCAGTGGACACTGGTTGAAGGTTTCGGCATCGACGAACCGGGACAGGCGATAGAGGCTCCGAGCATGTTTCGCTTTATCGGTCAGAAGACATGGAAACTTGGTTATCAGAAATACAGCAACGGATATAACTACCGAATGATGTCGCTCGACGAGCACTGCATGGCTCCAGCCAATCGTGTGGATATAAACGGTAAGTTGGCAGCTCAGCATGGTTCTTTCGTGAAACTGACCAAGCGTGAATACCGCCATCTGGAGAATTGGGAGAAGGTGGTTATCATGCTTGAGGATATAAAGAAGCTTTATGAGGTCAGCAAGGAGCAGCAGTTAGCAACAGTTATAGCGCAGACAGAGAAAGTGCTGGCTACTGATGCTGGAAGCTTCGATGCCAATGAGAAGGCAATGAAAGAGATTCTTGCTGCCTTGCAAAAGACAACTGCCGACATGCCTGACTTAAAGAAATTTGTGCTGGAGCAAGCCATGACGGGTAAGGCAACCGACCTTTCTCCGCTTGTTGACAACGGCGACTTTAGCAATGGTGCTGCTTCATGGACCGCTTCTCCTGCTTTCACAGCAGCCAATGGCAGCGTGGCAGAGTACTACAATACTAACTTTGATTTCAACCAGACAATAGAAGGACTGCCGGCAGGCGAGTACGAGGTATCTGTACAGGCTTTCTATCGCACGGGCAACGCAAGAGACGCTGCTGCATACAGGCCAAATGCAGTGGTGTATGCCAACGGCAAGACACAGCCGGTGACTGGGCTTTATGACAAGAGCATCACGGGCTATTCAATGCAGCCTTACAGCTATCCAGACAATGTGGCGATGGCAAACGACGCTTTCAACAAGAAGAATCAATATACATGCACTATCAAACTGACCTTGAAGGAAGGCGAGAAATTAAAGCTCGGCATCCGCAAGAGCACACATGTTCAGAACGACTGGTGCTGCTTTGATAACTTCAAACTGAGGTATCTTGGAAAGAACAATAACAAAAAATAATAACTATTATGAAACACAAATCGATGAGAAACAAGGTTGTAAAGCCTTTCTTCGCTGTCGGATTGATGCTCAGCACGGCATTTGCATTCAATGCCTGTGATGATGAGATGCCAGAGGGACAACCCTCATGGCTGGGAAACTCTATCTATGAGCGACTGACAGAAGAGGGTAACTATACAACCACGCTAAAGCTTATTGATGACCTGGGTCAGACGGAAGTGCTGAGTCATACAGGTTCTAAAACGCTGTTTGCAGCAAGCGACGATGTGTTCGCTGAGTGGTTTGCAAACAACAAGTGGGGAGTGCGCAGTTACGACCAACTGTCATTGGCGCAGAAGAAACTGCTCCTGAACAGTGCGATGATTAACAACGCCTACTTGATTGAGCTTATGTCAAACGTGAGCGGTAATCCGCCGGAGACAGGCTTGTGTATGCGACGCACAACAGCTGCATCGCCTTACGACTCAATCTATGTGATTAAGCCAGAGGAGATGCCTACAACCACTTATTGGGACAAGCATAGAGAGAAAAAGGGGGGTATCGTGCTGTTCAAGGACAACAACGCTCAGCCGATGATTCACTTCCTGCCGGCATTTATGCAGCGCAACAAGATTACCGATGACGACCTGAACCTGCTTACTAACGGTGAGGCATTGTCGGCAAGCGAGGCTTGGATTAACGGAAAGAAGGTCATCGAGCGCGATATTACCTGCAAGAACGGATATATACATAAGGTGGATGGTGTGATAGAGGCTTCGCCAAACATGGCTGAACTCATACGAACAACACCAGAGATGTCGATGTGGTCTTTCCTTGTTGACCGTTTCTGTGCTCCTTACTATGATGCTAATCTTACAAAGGAGTACAACCGTCTTTACAACAATGAAGACTCTGCATTCGTATTGCGTTATTTCAGTAATGCAGGTTACAACAAGGCAATGCTTATACAGGACCCTGACGGAAACCGTGTGCCTGCCGCTCTGACATTCGACCCAGGTTGGAACGAGTATATGTACTCTAACACAATGGGCAACGACATGCACTATGATGCCGGTATGATGATTGTACCTACAAACGAGGCATTGCAGTACTGGTGGGAGCACGACGGCAAGGTGCTTCAGGATGAATACGGCTCTTGGGAGGCTATTCCTCTGCTTACATTGTCAAAGTTGATTAATGTGAACATGATTGAGACAATGACAGAGAAGGGTGTGGCTTCTAAGTTCGACAATATCACCGACGATGCCAAGTTGCCATTGGGCTTGAAGAAAGAGCATGTGGTGCGCAGCTATATGGGATGTAACGGACTCGTTTATCTTGTGAACCGTGTATTCCCGCCGCGTGAGTATTCAAGTGTTACTTTCCCAGCACTTGCTCACCAGCGCACATTCAGCTCTATCTACTGGGCTATCGACAACCTTGAGTTCACCCCTTATCTGAACTCAATGGACTCATACTACAGTCTTATCCTGCCAAGCAACAATGCCATGTGCTACTATGTTGACCCTACACACTATGGTGAGGCTCAGCAGAGAGTGTTCCGCTTCTACTTCGATGAAAACAATGAGGTGACAGCAGAACTTTATGTGGCAACAGTGGCTGAAGACGGAACGATAACATTAGGCAACCGTATTCTTGCTGATGCACCAGACAACCTGAAGAACGACCGTCTGGAGGATATGGTTAACCAGATGATTGTTATCGGCAACGTTGAGGACGGCTATGAGTACTACAAGACAAAGGCAGGTAACTTCGTGCGCGTGGCTAATGCCGGCAAGGCAGGCCAGATGGTAATCAACGGCGCATGGCAAGACCAGCATAACATGGCTTTGGGCGTTGACACTATCTACGACATGTCAATGACAGGTAACGGTAAGGCATATATGGTTGACTCAATGATGCCACTCGGTTCAACAAAGTCTGTATATATGACACTTACAGAGCGTGAGGAGTTCTCTGAGTTCCTGCAGCTGCTGCTTGGCGGTGACGAGGCAACTCCGCAGGAGAACCTTATGCTCAACCAGCTCGGTACACAGTATTATTGTCCAAACAAGGCAGACAACTTCAATATGGGCTTGTTTGACAACTATAACTACACTGTATATGTTCCTACAAACGCTTCTATCCGTCAGCTGATAGACGACGGCGTGCTGCCTACATGGACTGACTTCGAGGAGCAGGACAGCATATACAAGGTTACTGAGGATGAAACAGAACGTGCATACGCTGTGGCAGCCAAGAAGGTAATCAAGGACAGAATCATGAACTTCGTCCGCTATCACGTTCAAGACCACTCTGTGGCCATAAACGGTGCTCCTGACAAGGACGAGCAAGGTAACTACAAGTTTGTTAATTCATACGAGACCATGATGCTTAACCCAGAAAACAAGCGATTCTACGCTCTTGAGGTCAACCAGGAGCAAAAGGAAGCAATCGTGCTGAAAGACCAGATTGGAAATACCCGTCGTGTGAACACTGCCGACAACGCATTGTACAACCAGCTTTGCCGTGATATATGGCTCCAGGGTTCAGGTATGTATGAGGTTATTTATGCAGCGTCTGATGCTGTAGTGCATCAGATTGACGGTCCTCTGTTCTATAGCAACAGTCAGCTTACGAAATGGAAGGATGAAGTAGAGCAAGCAATTAAAGAAGGAGGGAAATAAGCTATGAAGAATAATATATTGAAAAATAGACTCCGCTTTATGGCAATGGCACTGCTCCTGTTTGTGGCAACAGCAGTGCAGGCACAGATTACATCTGTTCATGGTACCGTCAGCGACGATATGGGACCATTGATGGGTGCTACTGTTTGTGAAATTGATGCCAACGGACGTATCATAGAGAGTACGATTACCGATATGAACGGTAACTTTACTATGAAGGTTCGTAATGCAAAGGATAAAATCCGTATCAGCTATGTCGGAATGAAGACTCTGACATTGCCTATCAACAAGACAACGTTCAATCTGACAATGAATTCGGCAACGGTGCTGAAGGAAGTGACTGTAAAGGCGAAGAAGCGTATGCAGGGTAACTCGCTGCCTATTCCTGAGCGAGAGATTGCAGCTTCTACACAGACAATTTCAATGAAGGAATTTGAAGGTCTGGGTATCACCTCTGTCGATGAGGCTTTGCAGGGACGTATTGCCGGTCTTGACATCATCGGTAACTCTGGTGACCTTGGTTCTGGTTCAACCATGCGTCTGCGTGGTTCATCGTCAATCTCATCACTTACAGATGCCAACCCTCTGATTGTTGTCGATGGCAATACCAGAAACGTGGATATGTCGAACTTCGACTTGAGTACAGCAAACGAGGAGCAGTTCTCACAGTTGCTGAATATCAACCCAGAGGACATTGCCAGCATTACAGTGCTGAAAGATGCTGGTGCCACAGCTATCTATGGTAGTCAGGGTGCTAATGGTGTTATTGAAATTACAACCAAGCGTGGTACAAGAGGCAAACCACAGCTTTCTTACTCTCTGAAGCTGACAGGTACTTTCCAACCAGACGGTTATAAGCTGTTGAGCGGTGACGACTATACTATGCTTCTTAAGGAGTCATACTTCAATCCGCAGCAGAGTGATAATGCAAGCAACATTCCTGAGTTGAACTACGACCCTACATACTCTGAGTATGAGCAGTTCAACAACAATACCGACTGGCGCGACGCCGTTACACAATGGGGTCTTCGTCAGAACCACTATGTACAGATTTCTGGTGGTGGTGAGAAGGCAACTTTCCGTATCGGTGGTGGTTTTGACCATGAGACAGGTACTATGATAAAGCAGAAGCTGAGTCGTTTCTCTACCCGTGTGGCTCTTGACTATAATATCAGTGAGCGTATCAAGGTTCAGACCAACTTCGCTCTTACATATACCAAGAACGACCGTAACAGCGACAACCTGCTTAATATAGCAATGAAGAAGATGCCTAACATGGCAATCTATGAGCAAGACCCGCTGACAGGCGAAGATACTGATGAGTTCTATAAGATGGACCAGAACATAGCTTCAAGTGTGTTTAATCCAAGTAATGGAAAGGTTGATAATCAGAAAGCATACGTTAATCCGGTAGCAAGTGCTAACTTGGCAAAGAACCAGCAGCGCACTTACGACTTGATGCCAGAACTTATACTTGACTATCGTCTGCTCGGTCTTGACGACGACCATTGGCAGTTGAACTGGAGAGGACAGGTGAACATGTCTGTCTTCAACCAGTATGACGACTCTTTCTATCCTGCCGAACTGGTATCTTCAAGATGGTCAGACGGTGGTGGTGTGAATACCTCTAACTCTGGTAGCTCAAAGAGTGTTCAGTTCAACACAAAGCAGACCCTTACCCTTGTACCTGCATTCACAAACAAAGACCATGCTCTGATGGCGATGGGACGTTTCGAGTTGACAACCGGTTCAAGAAGCGGACAGTCTGTTAGCGGCAAGAACTTGCCGTCAGGCGGTATTGAAAGTCCTGATGCAGGTGGCTTGGTAACAGGTCTCAGCTCATGGTATTCAGAGTGGCGCTCAATGTACTTCACATTCTCTGCCCACTATGCCTATAAGGAGAGATATGTGTTAGACTTTACACTGCGTGCCGACGGTACAACCAAGTTCGGTCCTAACAACCGTTGGGGTTATTTCCCAGCAGCTTCTGCAAAATGGATTATCAGTGACGAGTCTTGGATGAAATCTACAGAGTCATGGCTGTCATTGCTTGCCATCCGCCCAAGCTGGGGTATCGTGGGTAGACAGCCAAACCAGGAATATCTCTACACCCTGAAATATAATCAAGGAAGTACATATATTGATATGCCTTCTATAAGTCCAAATAACGTCAAACTGACAGACTTGAAATGGGAGACAAAGACAAGTTATAACCTTGGTATTGACTTGTGGCTATGGAATGAGCGCCTGAAGTTTGCGCTTGAGGCATATAGTGCAACGACAAAAGACATTCTGTCGGCAGGATACCGCATCCCTTCAAATGCAGGTTACATGACAGTGCCATACCGTAACAGCGGTAAGGTAAGAGACACTGGTTGGGAGTTCCATATCTCTACCAACTCACTTATCAAGACAGGTAAGTTCACATTCGACATGAATGCCAACTTCGGTAACAACCGAAACGAGATACTTGAGATGGATGAGTTCATTCTCAACAATCTCAACTCTACTTTCGGATATAACAATGCCGAGTGGTTGCGCCGAGTACAGTTGCACAATCCGTTGGGTGCCATCTATGGTTTCAAGTACAAGGGTGTTTATCAGTACAATTACGACACCTTCAAGAACATGAGCGAGGATGAGCGTGCGGCATTTATTGCAGCAGGCAAGACTGCTCCAATTGTGAAGAACGCAGCAGGTAATGTGGTTCTCGATGCAGAAGGCAATCCGCTTAGAATGGTATATCACTACGATAACGATGCTGCAGGAGAATATAAGTTCTGCGGTGGTGACGCTATCTATGAGGATATAAATCACGATGGTAACATCAATGCTCTCGACATCGTTTATCTGGGTAGCTCACTGCCAAAGCTCACCGGTGGTTTCGGTTTCACATTCCGCTATGGTGACTGGCGTCTTACAACTCAGTTCACATACCGTGTGGGCAACAAGATTCTGAATCTTGCCCGTTTGCATGCTGAGGCGATGACAGGTAACGACAACCAGAGCGAGGCTGTTAACTATCGTTGGCGTAAGGAAGGCGACGTGACAAGCATCCCACGTGCAATGTATGGAAACAACTCCAATTATAATACATTGATTAGCGACCGCTTTGTTGAGAAAGGCGACTATCTGCGTATGGGTTATGCACAGTTGTCTTACTACATCAAGGCTAAGCATCTGAAGTGGCTCGGCATCAATGGTATAAGTCTCTATGCAAGTGCCAACAACCCATTCATACTTACAAAGTACTCTGGTGTTGACCCAGACATTGTTAACTATGGCTATGACCCAGCTATGGACAATGCCCAGACACCGCGTTCACGTTCTTACACATTTGGTATGACAGTAAACTTCTAAATGGTAATAAAACATAGGAGATATAGAATATGAAAAGAATATATTATAATATAATGTGTGCCATCGGTGCCATCTGCGGTTTCTCGTCATGCGGTGATTTCCTTGAGATTGAACCACAGAACGAGATTATCCACGAGAACTTCTGGAACGAGAAGGCCGACGTTGATGGCATCGTGGCAGGATGTTACTCAAAGCTCCAGTCGGAAGGAATAATTAAGCGCATGATGGTGTGGGGCGAGTTCCGCAGCGACAATGTGGTGGCTGGACAGAACATTAGCGACGACATACATCTTGACAATGTGCTCAAGGCAAACATCGATGCCTCAAACGTTTATACAACATGGGACGAGTTCTATAATGTCATCAATCGTTGCAACACTGTAATCCAGTTTGCTCCACAGGTGGCAGAGAAGGACCTCAGCTTTACGGAGAGTGAGTTGCGTGCAACGATTGCCGAGATGACAGCACTTCGTTCGCTATGCTATTTCTATCTTATCCGTACGTTCCGTGACGTGCCTTATTCTACAACGGCATTCCTTAGCGACGACCAGGTGATGGATCTGCCTGCAACAAAGTTTGATGCAGTGCTCGACAGTCTGATTCAAGACCTTGAGCGTGTGCGTCCTGATGCCGTGAAGAAGTATCCTGAAACACAGCCGCTCTATCAGACAGGCCGTATCACACAGGATGCTATTCATGCAATGCTTTGCGAGATGTATCTCTGGAAGAAGGACTATCAGAACTGTATCAGATATGCAGACCTCGTGATTGATGCCAAGAAGAAGGAAAAGGAAGAGAACGACAAGAAGGCCAATGGTGCAAGTTCTGCCCAGAACAGAGGTACAGGCATCGACGGTTTCCCGCTTATCTCTTCATCTTACCGTGAAGGTGGCAATAGTTTTGGCCAAGCTTACTATTATATCTTCGGACAAGGCAACAGCTCAGAGTCAATTTTCGAATTGACATTCATGGATGATGACAATATGCCATCAAACGGTGCTGTCAATGCTTTCTATGGCAATGTTGAAAAACCAATCGGATATGCCGCACCATCACCATCAGTAGGTCAGGATGTTAGCAATAAGATTTATGCTATATTCAACAACCAGTTTGATGTACGCTATTATGAAAATATTGCTTCAGAGGGTTCTTCAACCTTCCGCATTCAGAAGATGACAGGAAGAATGGCTGACGTAATCATCAGCGGTACAACTGGAAGTGAGGTTTCAATGATGGTCAGCATTTATGGTAAGGACAAGAACAAGAGCAACTGGATGTTCTACCGTCTTACAGACATCATGCTGCTTAAGGCAGAGGCTATAACCCAGACAATGCTAACCGGTGACGACGAGGCAACAATAGAGGCAAACAACGCCAAGTTGCGCGAGGCATTTACCCTTGTCAATGCCGTGAACAAACGTTCTGTGGGTCAGCCTACACTCAAGGACACACTTGTCTATAGCAACTACAGTTCTAAGACTCAGATGACCGACCTCGTTTATCAAGAGCGTCAGCGCGAACTGATGTTCGAAGGCAAGCGCTGGTTTGACCTTGTGCGCCGTTCTATGCGTGAGGGCAACACCGACTATCTTACAAGAGAGACAATCAAGAAGCACAGCAGCAACTCTTCTGTAGTGCAGAACAAGCTTGCCAAGATGGATGCTATCTTCTGGCCTTACAATATCGACGAACTGAAGGTTAACAAGAACCTTATTCAGAACCCTGCGTTCGGTAGCGGTGAGGATGACAGTTATACCAATACGGCAAAGTAAGTAAAAACGATATAAGAATAGTATAATATGAAAACATTCAGATATTTATTCATCAGCATGCTCTGTGCAGTCGGCGCCTTCTGTGTCTCAGGATGTTCTGACGAACCGGACGGCGAGAACTACTACACCTTTACCGGTGAGATGATGAGCGACTATATCAAGTCGCGTCCGCAATACAGCAACTTCACACAGATTGTCACCCGTGCCAATCTGATGGACTTGCTGTCAACCTACGGACACTATACCTGTTTCCTGCCATCAGACAGCGCCTTTGCAACATTCCTGCAGAAGCGCGGTATGACATCTATTGACCAGTTGACAGATGAAGAGTGCGACACAATCGCACGTACCCACCTGGTTGGCAATATGTACTCAACCATAGAGATGAGCGACGGTACGCTCCATACAGCCAATATGAACCGCCGTTACATCCAGATTACCCATGGATTCGATGCAGACAGCAATGCCGTTGTTGTGCTCAACCGCTCGGCAAAGATTTACTTTGCTTTGCAGGACGACTCGGTAGAGAACGGTATCGTGCAGCCTATCGACATGGTGTTGGAAAGTTCTAACAGTACAGTGGCTGACATCTTGAAAGAAAATCCAAGAGTAGGCTTGTATTACGAAGCACTGACGGCTACAGGTCTGCGCGACTCTATCATGCCTATGAAGGATGAGGCATACGAGGAGATTCGTTCATCATATCCTAAGTATTGGTACACATCTGACTTCTGGAAGGAAGTGGCAACAGTGCCTGATACGAAGAAATATGGTTTTACAGCCTTTGTCACCCCTGACGATGTGCTGAAAGAGAAGTATGGCATTACTACTCTGGAGGGACTCTACAACAAGGCTTGCGAGATTTACGACGCTGTTTATCCGGATGATGTCAACCAGCCATATCATGGCTTTGACCAGTTGACCGACCGTCGCAATCCGCTCAACCGTTTCATTGCCTATACCATTCTGACACGCGACGTTAAGGGTTGGGACTACCTGACACCGCTCGTAATGAGTCAGGGTGTTGTTCAGGGAGCCATCGGTATTCATACGGAGAAGATGAACCCTATCGACTGGTATGAGACATTGCTGCCTCACACCATGATGAAGTTCGAGCAGCTCACAATGGCCAACTATTTGGGCAACGGCACAAAGAACGAGCGTTATATCAACCGCCGTTATGATGACGATTACCAGATTGAGGGTGCTGAAATAGCACAGACCATTGAAGAGGAGTATATTCAGGACTCTCCAAATGGCCGTTACTTCTACGTTAACGACATCGTGGCTTTCAGTACAGACGTGCGCGACAAGGTTCAGAACATGCGTATCCGTATGGACTTCTCAACCATCTTCCCAGAGTTGATGACCAACGATATCCGTCTGAACGGCGACCCGACTAAAGATGACAACTCAAGTGTGGCTGACGAAAGCTACAAGTACGGACGTAACTACTACTTCCCGGAAGGTTATCTGGCAAACGTTACACTGACAGGTAACTGCCAGTTCGTATATCGCCGTCCACACTGGAACTTCTGGTCATACGAAGGTGACGAGTTCAACCTCTTCGGCGACTATGACTTCACCTTCCGCATACCGCCAGTACCATATACCGGTGAGTATCAGATTCGTCTCGGTTTCTGTGCTCTTGACACCCGTGGTGTGGCTCAGATCTATTTCGACGGCAAACCACAGGGTATTCCTATCGATATGCGTAAGCGTCTTGACCACGAGTCGGTTATCGGTTCTACTTTCAGTGACAAGGACTATACCAAGATGACTGACGAGGAGAAGGCACAGGACCAGAAGATTCTGAAAAACAAGGGCTACTATCGTGGCGCATACGGAGGTTATCATAGTGACGGAAACGTGAAAAACGAGTTCGTTACCAACCCACGTACCTATCGCCGTGTGCTCTGTCAGGTGAACATCGATGCAAACAAGGACCACTACCTGCGCATCCGTTGTACATCATCAAGCAAGCTCGGTAACAACAACGAGTTCATGCTCGACTATCTGGAACTCGTTCCGAAGAGCGTTTACGGCGTTGCTGCAGCAGGCGAAATGGAAGACGACTTGTAAAACCAAATAATCGAAGGATTTATGAAATACAATAATATATATAATAAAGTGATTGGGGTGGCACTTGCTGCCCTGTCACTGACCGCCTGCACCGACACGTGGAACGACCACTACGATGCAGCAAGCGGTATGGAAAACGGGGTGGATGCCACACTTTGGGAGACCATCTCTACACAAGACAATCTGAGCAACTTTGCCAAGGTTGTAAAGGCTTGTGGATACGACAAGGCACTGAACAGCAGTCAGATGTTTACCGCTTTCGTGCCAACAAACGACTCTTTCTCTGAGGCGCAGGCCGACAGCGTGATAGCTATCTATCAGGCAGATAAGGCTACAGGAAAGATTGAGCGCGACAATGCTGCCATCAAGGAGTTCATTCATAACCACATCACCCTGTATAACTATTCTGTATCAGGAAACAGCAATGACTCTATTGTGATGATGAACGGCAAATACTCGGTGCTTACATCAAGCACCTTCGGCGGTCAGAAAATTCTGAAGGCAAACGTTTTGCATAACAACGGAGTGCTGTTCACATTGAACGACAAGGTGAAGTACTTCCCTAACGTGTTTGAGTATCTGCGCACAGATCCGGATTTGGATAGCGTAGCATCTTTCTTGCATGGCTATAGCATCTATGAGTTTGATGCAGAACAGAGTGTGCCGGGCGGAATTGTTAACGGACAGACTGTATATCTTGACTCAGTGTTCATGCTTCAGAATGATTTGTTCCGCCAGATTGGCAGAATCAATTCAGAGGACAGTACCTATTGGATGGTTGCTCCAACCAATGAAGTATGGAAGAACCTCGTTGAGGAATATTCAAATTATTTTGTCTATGCACCTGAGAAGGGCGAGGGTGAGGCAGCAAAGCGTGAGCGTGACTCACTGAGCTATCTTTATCCGCGTCTGTTCATGTTGTATGGCGCTGTGTTCAGCCGCACCAACAACCCAGATGCTGCTATTCAGGACTCTGCAATGTCTGTAAATGCCATTCCTTATCAATATCGTGAAAATACTTATGGCTTTACTGATGTAGCATACTATCAGTACTTCAAGCCATTCATGCCAGGTGGTGTGTTCTATGGAACAGAAAACACAACAACAAGTAACGGCCAGGTGATGAAGGCTGCTACATGGAACATTGACAAGCGCCAGACATTCTATCAGCGAATAAAGATTGAGGCAGAATATGTTTACAATCAAAAAGAAGATACAACAAACAAGGCGACTATCGAACCGCTTAACACAGTACGTGTTCAGAGCAGCAATCCATTCTACAATAAGGTTTCAAGCAACTCATACGTAGAGATTGCTCCTGTTACTCCAAGTACTCACCCATACGCAAAGTTCTATCTGCCATACACATTCTCTAATCTGGCTTACGACGCATACGTTGTAATTGCTCCTGCCATTGCCGGCGACACACTGGCATCAGAGGCACAGCGCAAGCCAAACAAGATAAGGGTAGAACTTGAATACACAAAGGCAGACGGAAGCGAAGCTAAGTCCGAGGTTCTCCTCAGTTCACATGAGACAAAGGCAAACGTTATGGACACTATCCTTATCAAGGAAGGTCTTACTTTACCAGCATGTTCTTACGGATTGACTGACGACAAGAAACCAAAGGCAGCCATTAAGATTAGCAACCGTGCATCAAATACCGAAGCGAACACAAGAAAGACTCACACGAAGACTATCCGTGTGGATTGTTTGATTCTTAAACCGCATGGTGAGAACTAAAGTATAATGAATAATCAATATCAGAAATGAATATGAAACGATATATTTTATACGGAATAACACTGCTGATGGCTTGCCCGCTGAGCCTGATGGCGCAGGACGAGGTTCTTGGCGACCAGACAGAGACTGGTGTACGCAAGATTGCGCCAAAGAAAAAGCAGTATGAGACACGCGTGGTAAAGGGTACCGTGCTCGACGCTACAACTGGCAATCCTATTGCCGGTGTTATCGTGGCAGCAGACGGTATCGATGGTTACAGTGTGCTTACAGATGACAATGGAAATTACGAATTGAAGACACCGGTTTTCGCTTCCGCATTGCGCATATCAACACCTGACTACAATGCAGTGGTGATAGGTTTGTCAAAAGATACTGAGCAGACTATAGCACGCCTTTATCCTGCAAAGTTCACCGCCGACTACACAGAAGGCATGAATGGCAGCACAGACAAGTCGGCTACCGACTTCCTGTATTCAAACGCTGTCAACGTGAAGGAGGAAATCCAGAAGCAGCTCGGTGCATACGCACGCACAGTTAACTACAACGGTACTCCAGGTGTGGGTGCTGTAATGTTCATGCAGGGTCTTAACTCTCTTAACGTGAACGCCCAGCCGCTCATCGTTATCGACGGAGTGATTATCGACCAGCAGTATAGCCGTACACTGTTGCATGACGGTCTGCACAACGATATCCTCTCAAACATCAACCTCAACGATATTGAGAAGGTGACAGTGCTTCGCAACGGTACAGCCCTTTATGGTGCCAAAGGTGCCAACGGTGTTATCCAGATTCAGACACGCCGTGCCAAGTCTATGGCAACACGTATCACAGCTTCTGCTTCAGCAGGTGTTACCATGCTGCCTAAGTACATCGATGTGATGGACGCCGAGCAGTATCGCAACTATGCTTCAGAACTGCTGAAGGGTACAGGCACAAAGATTAGCCAGTTCAAGTTCCTCAACGAGGACCCTAACTACTATTACTACAAGCAGTACCACAACAATACCGACTGGAAAGACTATGTATATCGCACAGCCATCAGCCAGAACTACGGTATCAACATCGAAGGTGGTGACAACGTGGCTATGTACAACCTTTCTGTTGGCTACACTGCAGCAGAGAGCAATCTTGAGTACAACGACCTTAACCGTCTGAACATCCGTTTCAATACAGACATCAACATCACTAAGAATCTGTTTGTTCAGTTTGACGCTTCGTTCAGCAACCAGACACGCAACGTGCGTGACGACGGTGCTCCAGAAGGATATAACGAGGGAACGCCTACATCACCGGCTTTCCTTGCATACGCAAAGAGTCCGTTCCTGAGTCCTTATACTTACGGACGCGGTTTGTTGTCAGACAATCACTTTGAAATTACTGACGAGACTTATCTCGATGAGGCTCTTGCTCATCACGCTAATTATAACTACAAGCTTGCTAACCCTGCTGCTCTCAACGAGTATGCAGATGCTGCGACAAAGAACCGTTTTGAGAACTCAATGCTCAACATCTCTGTTAAGCCTAAGTTCCAAATCAATCCGAACCTCTATGTAAGCGAGCACTTCAGTTATAATCTGGTGAATACCAACGAAAAGTACTATATCCCAGTTAATGGTGTGCCTGACTACTATGTAAAGAGCGTCAGTGCTTATCGTGAGAACGAGGTACGCGCGTTGTTCTCTAAGCAGAACTCTGTGACCAGCGATACGCGTATCGACTGGAACAACCGCTATGGTGCACACGACCTGCACGTCTTCGGAGGTGCTCGCATCAACTGGGAGACATACACTCTCAACTCACAACTTGGTTATAACACAGGTAACGATAAGACTCCGTTCATGCATGCCGGTCTGATGAATGCCCAGACATTCGGAACAAGCGACAGTTGGAATTCAATAGCATGGTATGCTCAGGCAGAGTACAACTATAAGGGACGCTACTTCCTTCAGGGAAATCTGACAGCCGAAGGTTCTTCACGCTTCGGAACAGAGGCTGACGGACTGAAGCTCCTTGATGCTGCATGGGCAGTATTCCCATCTGTTCAGGCTTCATGGGTTATCTCTAACGAACCATGGTTTGCCAAGGTACGTGGTATCAACTATCTGAAGCTGACTGCCGGCTATGACATCAGCGGTAATGACGATATCGACTACTATGCTGCCAGAAGCTACTTCCGTGCAAGCAAGTTCCTCAATGCTATCTCAGGTATTACTCTCGACGGTATCGGAAACACCGAGATTCAGTGGGAAACAACACGCCGCTTCAACGTAGGTCTGGAAACAAACCTCATTGATAACCGTCTGAACCTTAGCGTTAACTACTTCAAGAGCAATACAGACAACCTGCTTACAAGTCAGTCGCTCGGTTTCGTATCTGGACTTGAGAACAACTGGTCTAACGGTGGCAAGCTTGAGAACCAAGGATTCGACTTCGCTTTCAATGCAAAGGTGCTGGCTATGAAAGACTGGCAGTGGCAACTCGGCGCCAGTGTAGGTCACTATAAGAATAAGATTACCGAATTGTCAGACGGTCAGCAGTTTGTTGACAATGAAATCTACGGTGCTACTGTACGCACACAGATTGGTCAGGCTGCAAACCTCTTCTACGGATATAAGGCACTCGGCGTGTTCTCAACGACCGAAGAAGCAGAGGCTGCCGGTCTCTATACACTTGCTGAGAACGGTGTGACAAAGAATTACTTCAAGGCTGGTGACATGCACTTTGCCGATCTTAATGGCGACCATGAGATAAATGCTGACGACCGTACCATCATAGGTGATCCTAACCCGGATATTTATGGTAATATCTTCACCACACTGCAGTGGAAGCGTCTGAAGCTTGACGTTCGTTTCAACTATTCATTAGGCAATGATGTTTACAACTACATGCGTTCACAGTTGGAAGGCGGTAGTCGCTTTATGAACCAGACAACGGCCATGCTTAACCGCTGGAAGGTCGAGGGACAGCAGACCGACATGCCTCGCGCAATGTTCCTGGACCCAATGAACAACGCACGCTTTAGCGACCGCTGGATTGAGGATGGCAGTTATCTGCGCTTGAAGACCGTAACATTGTCTTACGACCTGCCAATGCAGTCTGAGTATCTGCAAGGACTCCAGTTCTGGGTACAGGCAAACAACGTGTTTACATTCAGCAAGTATCTTGGCAGCGACCCAGAGTTCACCATGACATCTGCCGTTATCGGTCAGGGTATCGACCTCGGACGTATGCCAAACAGTACATCAATCGTGGCTGGTGTGAAGATTAAACTGTAAAAACAAGGGTTGTAAGTTAATTATTGAAGATAAAAGGAGATAAAAGAAGATATAAGGAGATAGAAGACATTACAATTCAAATGATGAGTGAAGAAATAGTATTGAACATTAGTATAAAATAGTGCTATTGTCATTTATCTTCCTCTATCTTCTTATATCTTCCTATAACTACTTTAACAGAGAACTTGCAAAACAAAATTTAAATTGCAAAACGTAAAAATATATGGAAGCAAGAATTATTAAAAATGAGATATTTCGCTCGGTGCGTATCGCTCTCGGCACACTGGGTGTCGTAGCGGCTTCTGCTGTGATGACATCATGCGACGATTTCTTTGAACAAGAATCAAAGCATGTGATATTCACAGAGAACAGTCATCTGAACGGTGCAACCGACACAATATATTCAGTGGTGGGCATCATGAATAAGATGCAGGCTGTTGCCGACAGGACAATTCTGTTGGGTGAGGCTCGTGGCGACCTTGTTGACATTACCGAGACAACAAGCAGCGATTTGCGCGATGTTGCTCTGTTCAATGTCGGCAGCGAGAACAAGTACAATCAGCCACGCGACTATTATGCCGTGATAAACAACTGTAACTACTTTATCGCTCATGTTGATACCGCGCTGAAGAATAATCGTAACGAGAAGATATTCCTCAAGGAGTATGCTGCCGTTAAGGCGTTCCGTGCGTGGACATACCTGCAGTTGGCACTCAACTATGGCAGTGTGCCATTCGTTACAGAACCTGTTCTTACCAAGGAAGAGGCAGACCGCGACTATCCTCGCATGGATATCAAGGCCATCAGCGAATACTTTGTTCGCGACTTGCAAGGACTGGGCGACATAGTACTGCCACAGTATGGTGAGATTCGCGGTGTTGACTCACGTCTGATGAACATTCCAGTATATCTGCTGTTGGGTGAACTGAACCTCTGGGCTGGTAACTATAAGGATGCTGCAACCAACTATTACAAGTATATCAGCACCCGCAACGGCATGAACAATCCTTATGCTTTAGGAACAACACGTGTTGCATGGGGTGACAACTCATCCAACTGGCAAAGTTTAAGTGACTATTTATGGAGTTCACAATATAGCAATGAAAGATATAATTCAAACGGCGAACTTATCACTATTCTGCCAGGCGACTCAATACCTTCAGAAGGTTATTATAGCGAGTTGCGCAATACGTTTAATTCAACAAGTGAGAACGAGTACAGACCATCGCTTTCTCCATCAACGAGACATTGGGAAATATCTTCGTCTCAGTACTACTGTCATATCACAACAGGCAATGATACAATCATAGCGCCTCAGAATCTTACTAACTATAGGACCGGAGACTTGCGTTATTCGCGTTCATGGGCTTTAAACACATTCGTTGTTCACAACAACGAACGCTTGCCATATCAGTACTGCAATAAGTATGAAACCCGCAACGTGCATATCTATCGTCGTGCAATGGTTTATCTGCGCATGGCTGAGGCTCTGAACCGTGCCGGTTATCCTCGTTTCGCATACAGATTATTGGCAGGTGGTGTCAACAGGTCTGTTATTGAGAGCGACATTATTCCTTATTACAAGAATGATTCAACATTCTTGCGCTCGTTCAACTTCCCTAACAACCAGTATTATCTGCGCACGACAACCAATCAGGCTAATGAAAACACCATGGGTCTGCACGACCGCGGTGCAGGATGGAGCTTGTACAACCCATACTATGCTATGCCGGTTGACACAACATTGAAGGTTGCTGCAAAATACATTGTTGACGGTGTTGAAAGAGATACTATGATTGTTGACCAGTTGAGTGCTGAGCAGATTGCTTACCAGATGGACAAGGTAGAGGACATGATTGTTGACGAGGGCGCACTGGAGTTTGCTTACGAGGGCATTCGCTTCTACGACCTCATGCGTGTAGCTCTCCGTCGCAACGACCCTGCTTATCTTGCTGACCGTATCTATATGCGTCGTGGTGAGGAAAACAAAGACGCGATGAAGAGCGAGATAAAGAAAGACCTCTATACTCCAGCCAACTGGTATCTTGACTGGAACGGAAAGATTGGGGTGAAGTAATGGGCAATTGGGCTCATAAGACTAATAAGCCTCATAGAGCCCATGAGCCCCATAAGCCCAATGGGACTCATTAGCCCCATTGGTCTCATAATAATTATTACAGAAAACATCATGAAAAGGCAATTAATATTTAATGCCGCAAGAAAGGCAATGGTGGGGAGCGTGATGCTCCTTGCCGTTGCCTTTTCTGCTTACGGCAACACTACAGAGACTGTAGAGCAGGTGAAAGGAACGGTTACGCTGACCGAGGATGTTGACTATGTCATTACATCAGCAACACCTTTTGCCAGCGGTGCAGTTGTGGATATTGTAAATACAGAGAAGGCAACAATCGTTTTCTCAAGTCTGAAACCATCAAAGGTGAGCAGCTTTTATGGCAACATACGCATCAACGGCCAGAAGGCTTCGGCTGCCAACTGTCAAGCACGCATACATGGCGACGGTGCCATATTGCTGCCTTATGCTGAAGGCAAACCGCTGACGGTATATACAGAGAAAGACCAGCAGGGCGAATCGGCGCAGTTTGGTGTGAGCACCCGCCAGTCTCTGAGAAACTCACCTATGAACAACCGCATAAAGAGTTTCACCCTGAAGCGAGGCTATATGGCATGGTTTGCAACTAAGGCCGACGGCAAAGGATATAACCGAGTGTTCATTGCCGACAAAGAACCGATATCAGTCAACCTGCCGACTATCCTCAGCAATTCTATTTCTGCGCTGCGTGTCAGCAAGTGGAACGATGCCAGCAAGAAGGGTTATGCCGGTTGGGATCCTGCATACAACGACCCGCTGAACACTACATGGTGTTATAGCTGGGATGCTGGAATAAACATTTGGACCGACCGTGAGTATGTTACACAGCATCACCATGAGGGATGGCCAGGTATTGCCGATGTAGGTAATAACGGAACATCTGCCAATATTCTTGGCAACAACGAACCTGACAATACTGGTGATGACCGTGAACAGGTGAATAGCGTAGCAGAAGTCCTTGCCACATGGCCAGAGATGATGGCTACAGGTCGTCGTCTTGGTTCGCCTGCAATGGCAAGCAACCTCAACTGGCTTTATGAGTTCTTTGACTCAATCGATGCCCGTGGCTGGCGTTGCGATTTTGTAGTGATGCACTGCTATTGGTTGAGCGACTGGCCAAGTTGGAAGAACACACTTCAGAATGTTCGCAACCGCACTGGCCGCCCTGTATGGATTACCGAGATGAACTACGGCGCCAACTGGACAGGATGGCCAGGAAGTGACCGTACTGGCAGCGATGCTAACTATGCAATACAGACTCAGCACATGAATCCTGTCATCGATGGTTTGGAAGAAACTCCTTGGCTGGAGCGTTATGCTATATACAACTGGGTAGAAGACTGCCGTATGGTTATAGATGGCAAGATGCAGCTGACTCCTTTCGGAAAATACTATGCCAACAAACCATCTAATATAGCGTACGATTCAAGATATGAGGTGGTGCCAAAGCTGCCTAAGATGTACGGACCGTCAAACTTCTCTATCAAGTACGATAGCGACAAGGGCGTGGCTAGTCTAACATGGTATGAACCAAACGGAGAGTATAACGAGTCGATGACCATACAGCGCTCGGCTGACGGAAAGAAATGGGAAGACTATGCAGAGATAGCATTTGAGGAAGAAGGTGCTCACTATGAGTTTGTTGACCAATCTGCAGTATCTGGCTATATGTATCGTCTGCACATGATTGATGCTACAGGCAAGAGCTATATCACACGCTCTGTAAAGGCTGTGCCAAGCAAGGTGTCAACAGGTATGGCAATGTCTGTTGACAATAAGGTTTACTATGCAGGTGGCAATCGCTTTGTGAACGGCGACTTTGACCTCGGTTTCATGTCATGGACGGCAGGCGACGGCACCCCGTTGTCAGAACCATATTTCCAGGCATTGTCGGTAGGCGGCTACGACGGTGGTGCATACCTGCAGGCTTATGGCGATGGCGGTACGAAGAAAGAGCAGTCGGTGCTCAACGTGTTTGACATCGAACCGTATGCCGACTACTATTTCTCTGGTGCATCGCAATGCTCTGGCTTGCCATTGATGCGTCTGTGCTTTACCAGTGGCGATAACAAGGAAGATTCTGTTGCAACAATGATGAACGGTAGTACTACATGGCTCATGCAGTCGGCCAACTTCAATAGCGGCAGTTTCTCAAAGATACAGCTTTCGTTGCGCATGCTCTCTGCTGGCGCGCAGATAGACAAGCTAACGCTCTGTCGTTTGTTTGAAACAAAGGAGGAGGCATACGCCGACGGTCTGGAGCAGGTTGGTCTAAAGGCACAGGCAATGGCTGCATATCTGGAAAAAGACTATCCTGGCATTGCTGCCGAACTGCGTGAGGCTGTTAAGAGCGATGTTACTGATTACGTTGCTGAATATGAGCAACTGAATGCTGTGGTAATGAATGCTGTTCAGGCATTGAAAGACATGCGCACTATCGACTCATTGAGTCAGCAAGCAAACAAGACCGTGCTTTTCGGTTTGCCGGGATGTGTTGAGGTGCGTGCTGCACTCGACAAGATAGAGAAGTGCTCTACTTCGTCCGATTATATCGATGCTTGTTCTACCTTGCGCTCGGCTATGGACAGCTATATGCCTCTTTCTGCTTCTGGCGTGAAGGTGGTGAATGGCGACTTTGCCAATGGTGACAAAGGATGGACCGTTAAGTGCGGAACATTTACCGGTGGTGACCAGCGTGTGGCTACTCACGGCAGCAAGACGGCATGGAACGCATGGTGGTCGGGCTTGAATGCATCAGAAGGAACAGGCAAGACAATGGAGATAAGGCAGACGATAGAAGGCGGTTTCGAGCATGGTCTCTATGTATTGGAGTGCAAGGCAGCAACCCAGCATTTCTGCTTGAGCGACCAGCACGCTTATATGGTGCATGGCAACGATACAGTTGTTTCTCCTGTCCTCGCCGCAGATTACCTCGACCTGCCTACTATAGCTGAGGCTGCCATGTGGCAGACATTGCACACCGCTCCTGTTTATCTGGCTGACGGCGACACTGTTTCGTTCGGTTTTGTTGGTTCAAAGTTGGGTGCAACAGACAATAAGTGGTGGCGCATTGGCGACAAGACATACGCTGGCGACAAGCGAGAGGGCTGGTGGTGCGCTACTGATTTCGTGCTCCGTTATAGTCCGCTCTACCGTGTTGCAGCACCGGTTGGCGGTTGGGGCGTTATCTGTCTGCCACGAGCAATCACCGTTTCTGGAGATACACATCTTTACAAGATTGTAGGAATCACTTCTGACTATAAGAACCTCTGCCTTGAGGAAACGGCAGGAGTGGTTGCTGGCGAACCGGCTGTTTATTTCTCTACTGATACGGAGGTTAATTTCTTTGAAAGTGGCGATGCCGTGAGGACTGCCATAACAGACGAAGCTAATCTGCGAGGCAATTTCGTAACCTCTGCACGTGCACGCCTGAACAGTTATGTGCTGCAGAACGGTGAGTGGCAGCGTGTAACCTCAAGTTTCCGTCCATATATGGAAGACTATTCTGGAATCCTGATGAAGACCGTAGGACTGCCTGTTCATGACTCTTGGGCAGGAAAGACCATGCCAATCATAGGAGCAACAGAAGAGTATGCCGACGGCATTGAAGGCGTTGAGGCGGAAAATGGCAGCACGACAGCCGTTTACGACCTTGGCGGTCGCAAGGCAGTGCGCAACAATGGCGTAATGCTGAACGTCAACGGCAAGCAGGTAAAGAAAGTTTTAGGAGGTAAATAGTCTCATGCAAGGTTCTTGTACGATTCGTACAAGTGCTTTGTAATGCTTTTACAAGGGTTTTGTATTACTCGTACAAGGCCCTTGTATTTTTTATAACCTAACATTTAAAAAATCATAATCCCTTTGTCGTCTCTGAAAAAGTATTTAAATTTGTAACCATTGAAACGTTAAAGGATTTGTCTATGAAAGAAACAGTGATTATACGCTGCAAGAACAACATGCAGACCGTGAGTGTGCCAGTGGGAAGCACGCTTGGAGAGGTGTACCGTGAGTCAGGTCTTGACATGAAGTACGGACCGATAAGTGCAAAGGTAAACAACAAGGTCGAGGGCTTGCAGTTCCGCGTATATAATAATAAGGATGTGGAGTTTCTTGATATGTACTCCTCTTCTGGTCAGAGGGCATACACCCGCACTTTGTTCTTCGTGCTGTGCAAGGCTGTACACGAACTATATCCTGAAGGTGAGGTGATGATTGACATTCCGGTATCAAACGGCTACTACTGCGACTTGCGCATCGGGCATGACGTGACAGAGGCAGACGTGGAAAAGATTCGCACAAAGATGCAGGAGATTGTGAAGGCTGCCATTCCTGTGCGCCGCCACCATAAGCCTACTGAGGAGGTGTTGCAACTGTTCAAGAAAAAGGATGATGCCTCTAAGGTGAAGCTCATGCAGAGTACGGGTCGTCTCTATACTGTCTATTACGACATCGATGGCTATTACGACTATTACTATGGCTCACTGCTTAGAAACACGTCTGAGCTGTATCTCTTTGATGTGGTGAAGTATTACGACGGTTTGCTGTTGCGTCTGCCGTCGCGTACTAATCCTGGCGAACTGGCAGAACTGACCCGTCAGGACAAGATGTTCGAGATATTCAAGGAGCATCATCGTTGGCAGGATGTGCTGGGACTGCGGACGATAGGCGACCTCAACGAAGCCATAGTAAGCGATAACGCTACCCAACTGATAAATGTTTCAGAAGCGTTACAGGAGAAGAAGATTGTGAACATTGCTGACGATATTGCTGCGCGTGGCGGAGTGAAGATGGTGCTTATTGCCGGACCGTCGTCAAGCGGAAAGACCACTACCTGCAAGCGTCTGTCCATCCAACTTGTTGCTAATGGCATTCGCCCAGTGCCGCTGTCACTTGACGACTATTTCGTTGACCGCGACAAGACGCCGCGCGATGCTTCGGGCGATTACGACTTCGAGAGTCTTTATTCGCTCAATCTGCCTCTGCTCAACCAGCAACTGAAAGCCTTGCTCTCTGGCGAGGAGGTGGAACTGCCACGATATAACTTCCAGACTGGCAAGAGCGAGTGGAGTGGAAAGAAGATGAAACTGAGCGGCAACGAGGTGCTGGTGGTTGAAGGCATACATGCGCTTAACCCCGAACTGACTTCGCAGATACCTGACAATCAGAAATATAAGGTATATGCCTCTGCACTGACATCCATATTGCTCGACACCCACAACTATATCCCGACAACCGACAACCGCCTGTTGCGCCGCATCATACGCGACTATAAGTATCGTGGCGTATCGGCACAGGAGAGCATACGCCGTTGGCCGTCGGTGCGTGCAGGAGAGAACAAATGGATATTCCCGTTCCAGGAGAATGCCGATGCAATGATTAACACAGCCATGCTCTTTGAACTGGCAACCATAAAGACACAGGCAGAACCGCTGCTGGAACAGGTTCCAGAGAATAGTGAGCAGTATAGCGAGGCGTATCGCCTGTTGCGCTTCCTGCGCTACATTAAGCCGCTGCCAGCCAATCAGGTGCCGCCGACATCGTTGTTGAGGGAGTTCCTTGGGGGAAGCTCGTTTAAGTATTAAGGGGCTATTAGGGTTTGGGGCTTATGGGGCTTATAAGCCTCATTGGTCCCATTGGCCTCATTGGCCTCATTGGTCCCATTAGTCTTATGGGCCTTATAAGCCCAATAAGGTTAATTCTTGTTAATGGGACACCATTCTCCTTAATTATTATTATCTTTGTGTTTGATAAACTATTAATTAAATAAAAACTATGTTAGATTGGTTTTCTGCCCTGCCTATGATGATGCAGGTTTTCTGGGGATGCGCTATTGTTGGTTCAGCAATATTTGTTGTCCAAGTGGTACTGATGCTCATTGGTATCGACTCCGATGTGGCTGACATGGATTTTGATACAGGCGATACATTGGACCTCGGCGGCGGTATGTCGTTGTTGTCAATCAAGTCGCTCATCAATTTCATCGTTGGTTTCGGATGGGGTGGCGTTTGCCTGTCAAGCAGTATCGAAAGCAAGTCTTTGCTCGTAATTGCAGCATTGGTTGTTGGTTTATTGTTTTCGTTGCTTTATCTGTTTCTTTACAAGAAATTGCGTGGATTGGAAAGCAACGGAGCATTTGACATTAGTAATTGTGAGGGAAAGATAGCAGATGTTTATCTTCGTATTCCTGCCAACCGTGGCGGACAGGGAAAGATACAGATAAGCGTTAATGGTTCTGTCCACGAGATAGCCGCTATTACTGATGGTGGTGAACTGCCATCGGGCAGCAAGGTTACTGTGGTAGAGGTTATCGACAAGTCGCTTGTTAGGGTGAAGTAAAATAGGAAGTTTAATCATTAAAAACATAAAACTATGGAATTTGAAAGCTATCATTTAATTATTATTGCAGTTGTTGTAGCTGTTGTAACTGTTCTTGCACTTATCAACCGCTACCGCCGTTGTCCGTCGGACAAGATTCTTGTAATTTATGGAAATAAGAGTAGTAAGGCTTCGGCAAAGTGTATTCATGGTGGCGGTGCTTTCGTATGGCCTATCATCGAAGACTACCAGTATCTGAGTCTTAAACCAATCTCTATAGATGCCAATCTTACTAACGCGTTGTCTCGTCAGAACATCCGTGTCGACGTGCCAAGCCGTTTCACCGTTGGTATCTCTACCGACCCTGAGTATATGACATCGGCTGCTGAGCGTCTGCTCGGTCTGTCAGAGGGGCAGATTCAGGAATTGGCACGTGATATCTTGTTCGGTCAGTTGCGTCTGGTTATCGCTACGATGAGTATCGAGGAACTGAACAGCGACCGCGATAAGTTCTTGGAGAGTATTTCTGCCAACGTCGAGGTTGAGTTGAAGAAAATCGGTCTTCGCCTTATCAACGTTAACGTAACCGACATCAAGGACGAGTCTGGATATATCGAGGCTCTCGGTCGTGAAGCAGCTGCACGTGCTATCAACGAGGCTAAGGTGCGCGTGGCAGAACAGGATAAGGTGGGTGAAATCGGTAAGGCAGAGGCAGACCGTGAAACACGTATCCGTACAGCAGAGGCAAATGCAGAGGCTGTAAAGGGAGAGAACGAGGCAAGAGTTGCCATTGCCAACAGTGAGGCTTACCGTCGTGAGCGTGAGGCAGAAGCACAGCGCAAGGCTACTGCTTCAGAGAAGGTTCAGGAGGCTAAGGCTCTTGAAGAGGCATACGCAGCACAGAAACTTGCCGAAGAGGCTCGTGCTGAGCGTGAGCGTTCAACGCAGACAGCCAATATCCTTGTGCCACAGGAAATTGAGAAGCGTCGCCGTATCATCGAGGCAGAGGCAGAGGCAGAGAAGATCCGTGTAAGTGCAAAGGGTGATGCTGACGCTATCTTCGCTAAGATGGAAGCTGAAGCTAAGGGTCTCTACGAGGTGCTTACAAAGCAGGCTTCCGGTTACAAGGATATGGTTACGGCTGCTGGTGGTGATGCTACAAAGGCTTACATGCTTCTGTTGCTTGAGAAATTGCCAGAACTTGTTAAGACACAGGTTGAGGCTGTCAAGGGCATCAATATCGACCACGTTACTGTTTGGGACGGTGGCAACGGTGCCGAGGGTAAAGGTTCAACAGCCAATTTCGTTTCAGGCTTGATGAAGTCTGTTCCTCCATTGAACGACCTCTTCGATATGGCTGGCCTTAACTTGCCTGAATACCTGGCAAAGAAAAAGGATGCTGAAACAACAGAGGCTGAGGAAGTGAAGTAATGCTTCCTTAACATCATAGTTTCAGAATTTCATAATTCGATGGAAGATATTGATTGCACATATGTGTAATCAATATCTTTCTTTTATCCCTTTCGTTTCTTATACGAAAGTGGTTCGGTTAGCACTCCTAAATGCATCACTTTTGATACCCAAAAGGCCCAATTACGATACCCAAACGGCCGTTTAAGAAGTGTAAAACGGCGGTTTGGAGAATCATATCTTCCGTTAACTTCTTATGTCTTCTTTACATGGGAAATTGTTAAAATTACTAAAAACGGTCAAAAATAGGGCAAAAAATGTAGGATTGAAATCCTCATACACTGCACTAAATAACCTGTAGCACAATGCGTTACGCGCAAAAATGTAGGATGTATGAGAAAATCATGAAATTATTTTCTAGGGATATTTCTTGGGGGCATAATGTACCAATAATTCTTTGACCCAAATCTAAATGACCGATTTAGGTTTAATGTCCTTACCTTAAACATTTCATATACTATTTGTCCAGAGTTATGCAAGAATATGCATGCTTAAATTAATAAAAATACAGTTTTTCATTTAAAAATGTATCTTTTTGCATCGATAATTGCATTTTTATTTAAAAACATTTTGTTTTCTCGATAAACTTTGCGACCTTTGCAACCTTAAATAATTAATGTGTAGTAGAAGTTAAGAAGTCTCCTTTAATTCCCTGAGGGGGAATGATGATAAAAGGAGAGAAAAGAAGATAGAGGAAGATATATCAACTTGTCAACTCGTCAACTTGTTAACTCGTCAACTTTAAATAAACATATATGGCAGAAAAAATGGAAGTAAAAGAATTGGAACAGGTTGTTGTTCGTTTCTCGGGCGACTCGGGCGACGGCATGCAGCTTGCAGGTAACATCTTTTCTACGGTTTCTGCAACCGTAGGTAATGGTATTTCTACATTCCCGGACTATCCGGCAGACATCCGCGCCCCACAAGGTTCGTTGACGGGTGTGTCTGGTTTTCAGGTTCACATCGGTGCAGGCAAGGTTTATACTCCTGGTGACAAGTGCGACGTTCTCGTTGCGATGAATGCAGCAGCGCTGAAGACACAGTATAAATTTGCAAAGCCTCAGGCAACAATCATTATCGATACCGACAGCTTCGGACAGAAGGACCTTGAGAAGGCTCAGTTCAAGACTGAGGATTATCTCGGCGAGATGGGCATCGACAGCGATAGAGTGGTGGCTTGCCCTATCACACAGATGGTGAAGGACTGTCTTGCTGACAGCGGAATGGACAACAAGGCAATGCTGAAGTGCCGCAACATGTTTGCACTTGGCTTGGTGTGCTGGTTGTTCAATCGCGATTTGGAACTTGTAAACAATTTCCTTCGCGAGAAGTTCGCAAAGAAACCTGCCATAGCAGAGAATAATATAAAGGTGGTACAGGCCGGCTATGACTATGGTCACAACGTACATGCTGGTGTGCCAAACACCTATCGCATAGAGTCAAAGGACAAGGTTAAGGGCCGCTATATGGACATTACCGGTAATAAGGCAACAGCCTACGGATTGATAGCAGCAGCAGAGAAGGCCGGTTTGCGCCTCTTCCTCGGTTCTTATCCTATCACTCCTGCAACAGACATCCTGCACGAACTGTCAAAGCACAAGTCATGTGGCGTCATCACAGTACAGTGCGAGGATGAAATCAGCGGTTGTGCAAGTTCTGTTGGTGCTGCTTTCGCCGGTGCTCTGGCTGCCACATCAACATCAGGACCTGGCATCTGTCTGAAGTCAGAGGCAATCAACCTCGCCGTTATCGACGAGTTGCCATTGGTTATTATCGACGTTCAGCGTGGCGGTCCGTCAACAGGTCTGCCAACAAAGAGCGAGCAGACAGACCTTCTGCAGTCATTGTACGGCCGTAACGGAGAGAGTCCGATGCCGGTAATAGCAGCCACCAGTCCAACCGATTGCTTCGATGCTGCATACGCTGCGTCAAAGATTGCTCTGGAGCACCTCACACCGGTGATTCTGCTTACAGATGCGTTCATCGCAAACGGTTCTGCTGCATGGAAACTGCCTACAATGGACGAACTGCCAGCCATCGCTCCTCACTATGCCACACCGGAGATGAAGGGCAACTACACCCCATATTTCCGCGACGAGGAAAGCAAGGTGCGCTACTGGGCAGTGCCAGGTCAGGAAGGATACACACATATCCTTGGCGGTTTGGAGAAGGACGGCAAGACAGGTGCTATCTCTACCGACCCAGACAACCACGACATGATGTGTCGTCTGCGTGCCGAGAAGGTGGCAAAGATTCCTGTACCAGACCTTGAGGTTGAGGGTGACGAGGATGCCGACCTGCTCATCGTCGGTTTCGGCAGCACATACGGCCATCTGTACAGTGCCATGGACGAGTTGCGCAAGCAGGGCAACAAGGTTGCACTGGCACAGTTCAAGTACATCAATCCGCTGCCAAAGAACACGGCAGAGGTACTGAAGAAGTACAAGAAGGTGGTTGTGGCAGAACAGAACCTCGGTCAGCTTGCTACATGGCTCCGTGCCAATGTTGATGGCTTCGCACCTTATCAGTTTAATGAAGTTAAGGGACAACCCTTCACTACAAGTTCTCTTATTGGTGCTTTTGAAGAGATTCTAAACAACTAATTTATACGACAACGAATTAATCGAATTAAACGAATTATAATGGGGGATTTGTTATATAGAATGGAAGTCCATGAGATTATAGGTGCGGCAATGAGTGTGCATCGGGAACTCGGATGTGGATTTACCGAAAAAGTATATCAAGATGCCCTTGAGATTGAGTTAAAAAACAATAATATCCCATATGTTCGTGAACCAGAGTTGTTTGTGATTTATAAAGGCGAGAAGCTGGAATCTGTTTTTAAGCCAGATTTTGTTTGCTTTAATTGCATAATAGTCGAATTGAAAGCGGTAAAAGAATTGGAAGATATGCATCGTTCACAGGCGATAAACTACGCAAAGGTATCACAAAGTCCATTGGCTTTATTGATTAATTTTGGTGAATTGTCTTTACGTTTCGAGCGATTGCCCAATTTCAGTCGAATTAATGAACTATGAAAATAATTCGTTTAATTAGTTTAAATCGTTGTGGTTATAAATAAAAGATATGTGAATATACGGCACAATCGAATTAAAGAACTAAGAAATAATTCGTTTAATTAGTTAAATTCGTTGTGTATAAATATAAAAAGATATATGTGGATAAACAGCACAATCGAATTAAAGGACTAAGAAAAATTCGTTTAATTAGTTAAATTCGTTGTGTTTAAATCTAAAAAGAAATATGTGAATGAACAGCACAATAGAATTAAAGAACTAAAGAATAATTTGTTTAATTAGTTAAATTCGTTGTGTATATAAAAAATATACTTTGTAGAATTATTAAAAAATAAAAAGATATGTGTGAATATACAGCACAAGACTATAAAAAAGGACAGCCACGTTGGTGTCCTGGTTGTGGCGACCACTTCTTCCTCGCATCATTGCACAAGGCAATGGCGGAGGTGGGTGTAGCTCCACACGACATGGCAGTAATCTCAGGTATCGGATGTTCAAGCCGTCTGCCATACTATGTCAATACTTACGCAATGCAGACCATCCACGGTCGTGCGGCAGCCATCGCCACAGGTGCTAAGGTGGCTAACCCAAACCTGTGTGTGTGGCAGATTAGTGGCGACGGTGACGGACTGGCTATCGGTGGCAACCACTTCATCCACGCCATGCGTCGTAATATCGACCTTAACATGATTCTGCTCAACAACCGTATCTATGGACTTACCAAAGGACAGTACTCTCCTACATCGCCACGCGGCTTCGTGAGCAAGTCAAGTCCTTACGGAACAGTAGAAGACCCGTTCCGTCCGGCAGAGCTGTGCTTCGGCGCACGCGGCCATTTCTTCGCCCGCTCGGTGGCTACTGACAATGCCGAGACCGTTGAGGTGCTGAAGGCGGCATATAAGCATAAGGGAGCGTCTGTATGTGAGATTCTCCAGAACTGCGTCATCTTCAATAATGGTTGCTACGACCCGATATATAACAAGGAAGGTCGCAAGAAGAACGCCATCTATGTTCGCCACGGCGAGAAGCTCGTGTTCGGTGAGAACAATGAGTTTGGACTCGTTCAGGAAGGTTTCGGCTTGAAGGTCGTTGAGATTGGCAAGGATGGCTATACCCTTGACGATGTTCTTGTTCACGATGCCCATTGCGAGGACAACACACTCCAGCTCAAGCTTGCCATGATGGACAACGAGAGCGGCTTCCCTGTAGCCCTCGGCGTTATCCGCGACGTTGAAGCACCGACCTACGACGATGCCGTTCATGAGCAGTTGGCAGAGGTCAGCAGTCAGAAGAAGTATCACAACTTCATGGAACTGCTTGAGACAAATGATACCTGGGAAGTGAAGTAATAAACGAATACTGTTTTTACAATGCCCGTGTAATCTTTTTATTCTACCCTTGTAATGGTATTACACGCACCGTGTAATACCATTACAAGAATCTTGTAAAAATCTTGTAATCCTAAACTGCTGTAGCTGTTTTGCAATTTCATGAAGTTTTTAAATGAAAAGGATTATTGTTTTCTTTATATTCCTTTATTGTTTGTATAGCAATGCTCAGGTTCCGGTGTATTTGTCGCAGTTAAAAAATACATCATGGAAAGTTACGGGAGGATTAGACGATACAAATATGATATATTCATTTTCTGATAAAGAGATTTATTGGTATTCTATTTCTGGAAGTAATAAAACTTTGGAATATACATACTTGTATTATCTGACGGATAATGTGCCACAATCGTATGATAGTACATTAGTTGGTAAATCTTCAAGTGGATGTTATATTGTAAAATACAATCCCCAAATGGATGAATTCATATACTATATCATAAAATCTTATGATATAACAAAAGGAACAATGACGCTTCTGCCTCGTTCTACAGAACCACTTATTGGAGGTATGGCATCCGAAATCCGTTTCAAACTTTTTGAATAAGTTTTATTCGGGACTTCATCACTCTCAGAGCATTGTCCGAACAGCTCAATATTTCCTTTATTTTATTGTCATCGTATTGCAAATCTTTTAATATCAGATAAACTGTCTGGCGTTTTGTCAACTGTTCGTATTGCTCATCCCATGCAGTAACTTTCTCTGGATGTACCGTTTTAAAATATTCGACAAGACAAGTCTCTGACTTTGGATTATTTGTGGGTATTGGTTCTCCGTTTCTTATGCTGTCGTATATGCAGTTTCCAATGCGCAAGTTGTCATTATGTTTCAATACAATTTTTTCCTTTTCCTTTATCAACTTTCCTTTCTCTTTTTCCAACTCCCTAATGCTGCGTTCATTTGCCTTAATCTGCTGCTCTTTTCTTGCTATGCGCCTGTCTAAATCCTCTGCTTTCTTTGTATGTTGTTTTATTTCTTCAAGGTACATTTTTATCCTGCGGCGATAGAAAAATATGATAATTACGGAGGTAAAGACTATGAGAAGCAAGATAAGCAACAACAGATATAAGCGGCTCTTTTCATGATAATATTCTTTCTCCTTTTTGCTTGCGTCATATTTGTATTGCAGTTCGGCAATTTCCTTTGTCTTTAATGATTTTTCAACAGAGTCATTCAGAGTATTTATCTTAATTAATAATGTATGTGCCTGTTCGTAATCATTTGTTTCCAGCACTTGTTTGTATATAGACTTCAATGTAGATATCTTAAGTCTGATATTGTCAGTATCCAGTGCTTTCTCCCAATACTCAGATGCCAGTTTTATGTCGCCTTCTTTATAGTATATATCACCAAGAACTTTGTTGGTGTTGTAACGTGGTTTAATTGCTAATGACTTTTGCAGATAATTTTTGGCACTGTCATAATTCTGTATTTCGTAATATCTGACACCGATATTTGTTAATGTTGCTGTTTGGGTAGATATGCTTGTATATGGCAACAATGATAAACTATGTTGCAGATAAACAAGAACACTATCTTGTTTTCCTACTCGTTTACTATTTGATGAAATGTGGCTATATCCACGAACAATGCAATTTGTATCCTTTCTTGCTATAGAATTGTCCAAGAACATTCTCGCAAATTCTAATGATTTCTCATAATACTTTGCACTATAATTCACTTGGAATAGACTCTCATAATATTTCGACAACTGAAGCATGTCGCCAATTTTTTCTGCAATATCAACACCTTCCATAAGATAAGTTAGTGCCACATCGGGCTTGCCTCTGTAGAATTGTGTCATTCCGCGGTAATAAAGCGAGCGCGCAAGCAGGCTCTCATCATCAACCTTGCGATAATGCGCTATGCTATAGTCTAGCAGCGTGTCAACAGTCTGTACCGTATCACACTTATATTCTGCCTGTGTGAGCAGTAGCAGATAATATGCGCGTGAGTTTTCATCTAAACCTGTTGTGTCCTTAACCGATTGCAATATCATAAGAGCAGAGTCTGGCTTCAACTCCATTATACTGTCTGCCTGCGATAGCAATATCATAGTGTCATTTTGCTTTATGTTACATCCCCATAGCATAGTAGATGCAATCAGCAGCATAGTGAATGTTCGCATAGTTCTTTGTTTTTCTTGTCCTTTTCTTTATGTAATTTTTATTACTCTCACAAAGTTAATTTATTTTTTCATAAAAATATGCAACAGGTTTAATTTTTCTCTTTTTTTTAAGTCAACCTGTTTTAAGGGCACGCATCGATGTTACATTTTGATTGTTAAAAACGCTCTGAAAATCATGTTTGCTTTCTGATAATCAGAAAGATGCCCGTTTTCGGAACAGAAATATTGGAATAAAATAGGCCGTTTTTTATTTGGCCGTTTCTTTTAAACTTTCTACTTTTGTGAAGTAAATTTTAATTAAACGGACAAGACTATGAAAAGAAACCTAATGAAATTTGTCATTGCTTTTATGGCATTAATGGCACCTTTGTTCCAACAATATGTTAATGCTGAGGAACTGAAAATTGTTATAAAGAATAATGTCAATAATGATAATGCATTTACAGGGGACGTAGATAATTTGAATATTACTTTTTCATATACTTTAAAAGTAACAATGTCAACAGGTATACAACATTTCATCGTTTCTGGAGATTATTCGGAATGTGCAGGTTTCTGTTCTGCCTCTTTTAGAGAGTATACACCAACTAATGATGAGGAAGATGAAGAAGGTTAAGAATCCGATATCCCCAATATTATTGGTATTATTGTTTTTAGTTCAATTAACTTCTTGCTTGCCAACCAAGAAGTTGGTACCCCTATCAGAGTTTAACCATTATGTAGATAGTGTTTCTCAGACTAATGGCTGCGAGATATTTGTAGAATATAATTCTTTTAAAAACTATTCGTTGTCAAGAGAATCTCTTCCGAAAGAAGTTAAACGTTTGGCAAGGTTCGCAAACAAACCAACTGGTTGTTATAAAGTGAAGCTTGTAGATGATGATGGTATGATGTTGGCTTATTCTCCTGCACTCACTAAGGAAGAGGTTGTAAAGAGATATGAGAAAAAGGAAGAACTTCGTAAGCATCGAAAGAACCGTGTATCCAAGAAAGAATTCCGCGATTCCTTGCAAAGAATAAATGCCGAGAATTATGAGGTTGATTGGAAACGTTGGAAGAAGATGAAGATGCTTCGTTCTGAAATGAAAAGTGAATTGAATTTGATAAGAAGAGGTGCCGGACAAAAACAATAATTAGACAACAAGAATGTGTGTTCTACCAATCAAACCGTCACTAAACTATTTAGATTTTATTCATAAATTTGTTTGTTTACTCCAGCCGACAGCATCTGTGTTTGCTGTTAGCAGGAGTTTTCCTGATGCAATGATTGAACCAAAGTGGTTTGCAGCAGGATTGGCAACTTTGATTCTTGGGCTGCTATGGGCGTTAAACACGCTCTTTTCAAAAGAAAGTTTAAGGACTTGCAGGCTTATCGCTGCATTTGAGATTAGCACAACGATAGTCTGTTCGTCTCAGGCGTTGCTGTTTCTTTTGCAGGAAATTGGCGTCATTTCTGCTTATGGACGTTTTACTGCCGGCAGTTTCGACAATGTGGCAGGTTTTGCCTCATGTTTATGCCTAAGCATTCCACTTGGATATAGACTGCTTGGCTTGTATGGTCGGATATATAATGTTTTCTTTTGGTCATGTAAAGCTATATGTGCCATAGCTGTTATATTGTCTGCTTCACGCATAGGAATAGTTTGCCTAATTGTAATGACAACACTCTTTTTGCTGCGCAACTACAAGAAGATGCTTCTTGTTTCTATTCCAATAATAATAACGGTAATGGTTGTTCTTACGCTTACGGTTAAGACGAATTCAAGTCGCGGACGTTGGTTTATATATTGCCAGGCAATAGAAATGATTGCAGAACGACCGTTTGCAGGATGGGGCAAAGGAGCATTCCTTGAAAACTATATGAACAGACAGGCAGACTATTTCAGAGAGCATCCAGATAGCGAATACGCAATACTTGCAGATAATGTAAGGCATCCGCTAAATGAAATCCTGTTGATTACGGTTGAATACGGTTTGTTGGGGTTGACAATAGTCTTTTTTGCTGCAATAGCAGTGCTGATGTATTACAAGAAGCATAGGACTGAAACAGGAAAGTTGGGGTTGGCGGTATTGTTGTGCATCATGTTGTTCTCACTTTTCTCTTATCCTTTTCTCTATCCTTTTACATGGATAATGCTTGCTTTTGCATTGCTGTGCATCTTTTCGGATAAGATAAGGTTTACGAAGAACTCGGCAATTGTTGTTTTGTTTCTGCTTCCTCTTGGTTCATATTATTATATCAAAGAGATTAGACAAGAATTGGAATTTGGAGAGATACAGGAGAAGGCCGGCTATGGTTTGGCAAGAAAGATGCTGCCGAGGTATGCAGCATTGTACGAAACGAAATCGGATGACTATCTGTTTCTATACAACTATGCAGCAATGCAATTTGATGCAGGACGATATGAAGAAGCTGGTAATACAGCAAAGGTGTGCAGTGAAATATTGGCTGACTATGACCTGTGCCTTTTGCGTGGGGATATAGAACAGGAATTAGGCAACTGCAAAAGTGCAATTGCTTTTTACTGGCAAGCATATTATATGTGTCCGTCAAGATTTGTCCCGCTTTATGAGATATACAAAATTCATCGTCGCAGTGGCAATCTTTCAGAGCAAAACCGTTTGGCAGATATGATATTGAATAAAGAAATAAAAATAGATTCTGAAGAGATTAGAAGAATAAAGGAGGATGTAAGAAACTTTATGGACCTCAGTTCCTCTAAATGAGAGAGGGGTTGTTTCGGCGGAGTTGAGTTGAATGAGTAAAAATTCTATTTGTCGTTGTAATGTTCCTCGGCTTGGACTACCAACACTGTGACGCGGTCGTCATAAATATCATAGATTATACGGTCGTGGGCTGTAATGTGGCGCGAATAAGTATATCATAGGCTATCGAAATAGCGCTGCATCTCTTCTGGAGTGCTGCATGTGATGGTTTCGCCGTTTTCATATTCACGGCGTGCTTTGTTGATAGAGCGGCGTATAATCATCTGTGATGCTTTAAGTCTTGATGTTACTGTAGCCATAATTATAATAATTGAAACGTTTCGATTACAAAGATATAAATTCTTTTTGATTATAGAGTAATTAAAAGTATTAAAAATGTAAATCTACTTATATACATATCCTTTTCCTTTCCATAACTAAGTCTTCTAAATCCAAATCATGTAGGCACTGATAAATTCAACATTACTTATTAAAGGATGTCGCAATTATAGATTCCACCCTGCTGATGTGCTGTTAAGACCATGGCTTGAATTTGCAAACTCCACATATCAATCATCCTTTGTATTTTTATGCAAAGGATGATTTTTGTATGCTATGTGATAATATGCAGAAAATATTGACTTGAATGATTTTGCCCATTCATTAAAACTTATTAATTTTGCATCGTTTTTTAGCATACTCTTTATTTTTAAGATACAGTAATTAAGTTATGTTTAAAATTTTCCCTGGTTTCCATCTCTTGGAAGCCTACCACAAGAATCGTCATGCGCAGAAGTATCATCCAAGTGCATGGACAAAAAAGCTTTTGAAGTTAGCTTTTGTTCTAATTGTAACCCTCACTCTGTGGAATCTCCCTTCAGACAGTTTCGGCATCGAAGGACTGACTGTTGTTCAGCAGCGAGTAATTGCCATTTTCGCTTTTGCAACGCTCATGTGGGTGCTTGAGGTCGTTTCTTCATGGGCGACTTCATTGGCAATCATCGTGTTGATGCTGCTCTTCACATCCGACAGTGGTATCAACTTCATGACCGACAAGGAAGTAGTAGGTCCACTGCTGTCGCACAAGTCAATCATGGCAACCTTCGCTGACCCTGTTATCATGCTGTTCATCGGTGGTTTCGTGCTTGCCATTGCGGCCAGTAAGACAGGTCTCGATGCAGTACTTGCCAAGGTGTTGCTGAAGCCGTTCGGTACAAAGAGCGAGAACGTTCTTCTCGGTTTCCTGCTCATCACAGGTCTTTTCTCAATGTTCGTGAGCAACACTGCCACAGCAGCCATGATGCTTGCTTTCTTGACTCCTGTGTTCAAGCAGTTGCCGCCAGAGGGCAAGGGCCGTATTGCCTTGGCAATGTCTATCCCTGTAGCTGCCAATCTCGGTGGTATGGCAACGCCAATCGGTACTCCTCCAAACACTATCGCACTGAAATATCTTAACGACCCTGAAGGACTGAACATGGCATTAGGTTTCGGCGAGTGGATGGCATTCATGGCTCCGCTGACAATAGCCTTGCTTTTCATCAGCTGGTTTATCATCAAGTCAATCTTCCCATTCAGTCAGAAGACTATCCAGCTTGAGATTGAAGGCGAGATGAAGAAAGATCGTCAGACATATATCGTTATAGTGACATTCATTGTTACCGTATTGCTTTGGCTCACTGACAAGCTCACAGGTATCAACTCATATACAGTGGCCATGGTGCCAGTGGCAGTATTTGCTCTTACAGGCGTGCTCACTAAGTACGACCTTGAAGAAATCAACTGGAGTGTGCTCTGGATGGTTGCCGGTGGTTTCGCCCTCGGCTATGGTCTCAATGCCTCTGGTCTTGCAGCCAATGCCGTTAAGAGCATTCCGTTTGCAGAGTGGTCACCATTATTGATTCTCATCGTTTCTGGTCTTGTTTGCTACATGCTGTCAAACTTCATCAGCAACTCGGCAACAGCAGCCCTGCTCATGCCAATCCTTGCAGTGGTATGTACGGCAATGGGCGACACCCTCGGTTCTATCGGCGGCACGGCAACAGTACTTATCGGTATTGCTATTGCAGCATCAAGTGCCATGGTATTGCCAATCAGTACACCGCCTAACGCTCTTGCCTTCTCAACCAACTATATCAAGCAGAACGACATGGTGAAGATAGGACTCATCATGGGTGTTATAAGTTTGGTAATCGGTTATACCATGCTGTATTTTATTGGTAAGGCAGGATTGTTGTAATTTGAACGAGTTTTTTTTGAGGAGTGTAGGAGTTGAGGAGTGTAGGAGTGCAGACGGATGCTTGACATGCAATCCCTCATCCCTCATCTCTAATCTCTCATCCAAATATAACTATGGAAATAATAAACCTGAGCAATGGCAATTCCGTCATGAACAGATACATGGCGGAAATTAGAGACACAAAGTATCAGAAGAACCGTTTGCTGTTCAGAAACAATATTGAACGTATCGGTCAGGTGATGGCATACGAAATATCAAAGAAGTTGGAGTACAGAGCCCAGATGGTAACTACTCCGCTTGGCACTTTGGATATCAATCTGCCACAAGACGATTTGATAATAGCTACTGTGCTAAGGGCGGGATTGCCATTCCATCAGGGATTTCTCAACGTATTCGACCATGCTGACAATGCCTTCGTCAGTGCATACCGTATGTACACCAACCGCGAACATACTCAGGTGGGAATACATACGGAGTATATGGCAGCACCAAGCATTGAAGGTAAGACGCTCATCATCGTTGACCCGATGCTTGCCACAGGCGGCTCGATGGCTGCAAGCTATGAGGCACTGGCAAAGACCGGTACGCCTAAGGCAGTCCATATAGCCTGTGTTATTGCAACCGACGAGGGTATCGGTGTGGTAAGCAAGGCAGTGCCAAAGACCGCAACACTATGGGCTGCAGCCATCGATCCGGGCATGAACGAACACAAGTATATCATTCCTGGATTCGGCGATTGTGGTGATTTGTGTTATGGGGAGAAGTTGTGAAGAAATTAGTTGACAAGTTAGCGAGTTGACAAGTTGACTAGTTGACAAGTTGCTTGCGCCTAAAGGTAATGTCCTATAACTCCAATTAACTTCCTCCTAACTCCCTTTAACTTCTTAAAAAGAAAGCATACGTCTACACTCCTGCACTCCTGATAATGGAATGAAGAAGATAGAAGAAGGTAGAAGGAGATAAAAGAAGATAGAAGACATTTGCGTGTCAAGCATACGTCCTTTAACTTCTTAGCGAAGCGATAACTTCCTATAACTCCCTTTAACTCCTAAAATAATAAAGCATTTGTCTGCACTCCTAAACTCCTTCACTCCTTCACTCCTTAAAATATCCTCCTTAAAAATTCCCCCTTTTCTTCCTAAAGTCAGAAGGAGAAATGCCATACTCGGCTTTGAAGGCGCGACTGAAATAACTTGGCGATTCAAATCCGCAAACAGCCTGAATCTCTCCCATTGACATCTGTGTGTTCTGCAGCAGTTGCTTTGCTCTGCCCAAGCGCTTCTGTCGGATGTAGATGGTGGTGTTTGTGCCTGTTATGCTCTTTATTCGTCTGTTCAATGTCGTTGGACTCATGTGCATAGTTTCAGCCAAGGCATTTGCATCCAGTTCGCTGTTTATTATATTCTCGTGAATAAATTCATCCACCTTTTCTATGAATTCACGGTCGTTGCCATTGATGTTTTGCGATTGTTCTTCTGCTTCTATCCTGTCGGCTTCTGCTATCTCCCTGCTGTATTTAATTCTAAGCATCTCTCGTTGCTCAAGCAGTTTGCGTACTCTCAGCATCAGTTCTTCAGAATTGAACGGTTTGCCAAGGTAAACCTCTGCACCCGCCTCCAAACCAATCAGTCGGTCAGCATCTTCAGTGCGTGCAGAAACCACAATTACTGGCATGTGGCATTTGTTCTCATCCTTCCTCACGTTCTTTATCAGTTCAATGCCATCCATTCTTGGCATCATGATGTCTGTAATGAGCAGGTTTGGCATCTGCTTGTCCATTATTTCCAATGCCTCCTGTCCATCTTGTGCCCAAACATATTCATATCCTTCTTCTTTGAGCATCTCAGTAATGAGGAATGCCACATCTTGGTCGTCCTCTGCTACGAGGATGTAGTTGCTTGGTTCAGTTGACGAGTTGAGTGCTTCGCAAGTTGACAAGTTGACGAGTTGACGAGTTGCTAGATTCTGAAGCTAACGTCTGCACTCCTAAAGATAACTCCTTCACTCCTTCACTCCTTAAAGATATCTCCTCACTCCTCACTCCTAATTCCTCACTCCTAACTCCATTCCCAACCTCCGACACCTCAATTTCCTTGACTATGCCCTTGTTGTATAAAATCATTTCGTTTACGAGGTTCACCAGTTCGTTGCTCTTTCTCTCCACTGCCTCAAACTCGCGTTGAGCCACTTCATTGTCTGCAGGAATGAACTTTCTCAGTTGTCCGGTCATGCCGTTTACTACGGTCAGCGGTGTTCTTAGCTGATGAGTGATGCCACGGTAGAACTCCTGACGTTCCTTGTTAACCTTTTTCAGCATGGCGAGTGTCTTTTTACGCTCTTTGATAATGCGCAGTTGTGATAATACCACAATGACAATGAGTATGAGCACCGTGATGCTTGCCCACATGATAGTCTTCCTCAGAGTCTTTTCGAATTCGGTTTCAGTCTTGGCTCTGCTTACCTCTTCCTTTCTTTTGTCCACCTCATACTTCACTCTTAGGTTCTGAATGTGCGTCTGACTCTTCTCCGAAGCAATGCTGTCTTTATAAGCCTGTGCCTTCTTTATGCTTTCCAACGCCTTTGCATGCTGCCCGGTCTTTTCCTGTAGTCTGGCATTTTGGGTATAAGCCTTTGCCAATCTGCTCTTTGCCTTTATCTTCAATGCCGCCTCCAACGACATGTTGATGTATTTGCGTGCAGAATCAATCTTGTTCTCCTCAAGAAAGATGTCTGCCATTGCCTCACAAGGTTTTAGCCAATGCCACATGTCGGACGTCTTTTTGCCTATTTCAAATCCTTTGCGGTAGTTCTCCATCGCACCGGTCATATTGCCAGCCGAAAATTCCAGTTGACCTAGATTCTGATAACAGAGGCTTATGCCTATGGGATTGTTCGTCTCTTTGTTCTTCTCCATAGACATATTATAATATACGCGCGCGGAATCCAGTTCGCCCCTTCCTTCTTTTATCGCCCCGATGTTTGCAAGGTTGATAGCCTGACCTGTTGCGCTGTTCAGTTCCGTCTCTCCTGCCAATGCCCTGCGGAACAGACTCTCAGCCACACTGTCGTTGTCCAGTGACAGCAGTACGTTGCCCAGTCCGTTGTATGTCCTTACCCTGTTCTTCCGTGCAACGTAAGAAGTATCGTGTGTTGTCTTGTCGCAGAGTTTCAATGCCGCATAATGATTGTTGCTTGCTTCCTGCAAGTCGCCCAACCGTCTGAAGTTTGTGCCCTGGTTGTTCAGAGCGATAATCAGTTGCAGCGTGTCTTTCTGTTTCGTCGCCATAGCAATGCAAGTATCATGCTGCCTTATGGCAGCCTCGAATTCCGACTTGTCTCTCATCACCTTGCCGTATTTCTGTCTTATCAGCAGTTCCGACTTTTCGTCACCCAGCGAATCGTAGTGGTGCAGCCATTTGCGTAGCTGCTCCGAATCTCTCACACTGTCGGCGATAGCCTCTGCATGACTTGTGTCTATTGCCCCATGGTTACTGTTTGTCTCATTGCATCCAATTAAAATAGAAGTGATGATACATATAGCCCAAAATGCTTTTTTCATTTTTATCTGGTTTTTTAGTTGTTGTTGACCTTTAAAATCCTACCGTCTTCTATGCAAATATAATAAAAAATGAACTTATTCTTTCGCTTTTTGCCTTTTAAATGCTAAAAAATGCCTTTTTATAAGCATTTTGTCGTTTTGGTTAAAATAAAAGTCGTTTGAGTGAAAAAAACTTTCTTTAACTATAAATACCTTTGCAAATGAAAATAATAGTTAATCATGAACCAGTTGATGAATGAGAAGTCATATCGTCGCTATAACTATAATTAAATAAAAATATTTACCATTATGAAAAAGATTTTATTAACCACGATGCTTATGTTGGCAGGGATGGTGACATGGGCGCAAAATTGGGAGGCACCAACAGCCAATGATTATCAATCATCTACTCCTGTTTATGTTCAGTTGAATGTTAACGGAGTAGAACAGTTGAAAGCAGAGATCGCTGCTTTTATCGATGGCGATTGCCGTGCTGTTTCATATGGCGCAGAAACTGTTATTGGCAATTCGCAGTATCATTTGCTTCGTGTTTGGGGAGATCCTACTAAAGATGCTAACAAGACAATTAAGTTTAAGGTGGCATGGGAAGGATTGGTTTTCACCTTTACTAAAACTGTAATATGGACAGGTGAAACTCATTCAGAGATACCTGTTGTATTGAATGTCGATATGCCAACAGGCGTATCTATTACAAATCCTTTGAATATTGAAGTAAAATTGTCTGGAACATACGATTTAACTAATGATATATCATACACATACAACGACCCATCGAGTGCTGCTTCATACACTCCGCTTGGCGAGTCAACAATCGAAACAGTGCTGACTTACGAATGGGATTTTGCCAATTCATCAAGCTATTTCACTATTGGCGACAACAATATTCTTACTGCTCTTCAAGAAACAGGTGAGGCAGGTATGTATCTTGGACTAACTATTTCAGGTGGCGACGGTTTCAACATTGGAACCTCGACAAGCGTAATCATTACAGAACCTAAGGTTCCAGTAGAGAGTATTTCTTGTACTCCATCAGCATGGACAATAAACATAAATGACAACTTGAATGAAAATCAAGAGCTGGCAGCTGCTATCACAGTGTTGCCTGAAGATGCTTCGGACAAGACATACACCTTTGTGCCAGCCGATGAAGCAGCAGAAGCAGTGTATAACAATGGTTTCTTCTCGGCTACGGGAACATATAATATAAATATTGTTTCAATTTCTGATAGAAGCATTTCTACAACAATCGCTGTAACAGTGGTTAAATCAGTAGAGAGCATCTCGTTCACTACGCCAAGCAACCGCTTCTATGCAGTAGAAGGCGATAATGTTTTTGACATGATTCGTCCATACGTTTCAGTTTATCCTGATGATGCAACTAATAAGAATTTCAACTTCGTTGTGCCAGCCGAGGCATCTGATGCTATCGTCGACGGTGTGGCAGGCCCCATGCCTGGCAGATACTTTATAGACATTGTGTCGGAGGATAATCCTCTGGCTAAGGAGCAGGCGGAGGTTATAATCAATAAGATTGAGGCACCAGAGAGTATCACAATGAATATCGGTGAGTCTTACTATACTAAGCTTAACGGTATGATTGCTGTTTTGCCTGAACTTGAGGATATGGGCTTTACATATAGCATATCTCCAAAGAATGATACTGATGCTGAAGGTTTCGATGCTAATGGCGGTGCTATAAAGTCAGGTACATATACACTGCTTGTGACCTGCAAAGAGAATCCTAAGGCCACAGCTGAAATCACAGTAACAGTTGTTACTCCTGTTGTCATTACATTCCCTGCAAGAATCACTCTTTCTAAGTTTAAGGATACAGAACTCGAACTCACACTTGTTGAGGGTGATTTTGATCCAGAACTGCTTGAAGTGCGCTTCATGGCAAATCAGGATGTGATGCCTGGAGTTTCAGAACCTATAACATACACAGCGGTCAGCGGTAGCAATAACCTGAAGTGGAATCTGCGTGCCCATCTTGTTGGTAACTATTCGTTTGAAGTGCTTTACAATGGACAGTTAATGCATAATGTTGAAGACTCAGAAATGTCTGAGGCAATAGTCCCTGTAGAAATACCATTCAACAACGACGGCTGGGATTGGATATACTATCCTGGAACTGAATCCAAAGCCTATAATTTGAGAACTGAAGACGGCAATTTTAAGGCATGGTTGAATGAGGATGCCAACAATCGTATCATCGACCTCCGTTCACAGACCGACCTTCTCTATAACGATGATACATATGGACTCTTCGGTAGTATTGATATGCTGTCATCAAGAGACGGAATGTATAAGATTAAGGCAAAATATGCCGATGCTGCCGATGCAATGTTCGTAGAAACCGAAGGTGATATGTCTTGGGACCGCTATGTGAGCAAGCCTATCAATAAGGGTTACAACTGGATTGGCTATACCAACGAGTGGGACATCACAGTCGATGAGTTCAATACTATCAATGAGATTAACCCAGCTGCCGATGGCGATATGATTATCGGCAAGACTGGCTTTGCAGAATTCGATGGTGCCAGTGGCAAATGGGTGGCACAGAATGGTTTCTACTTCCAGGCAGGCAAGGGCTATATCTATTATAGCACAAGCGAGGAAGAAAAAGATATTACCTTTGATGTCTATCCATCAGTAGATGATGCAACTGCCAAGCAAAGAGCAGCTCGCCAGATGCCAAGCGTATGGCAATACAATGCTGGTGCATTTGCCGACAACATGGCTATGGTGGCTGAGATTAGCAACTTGAACAATCCTGAAGACTATACCATCGGAGCATTTGTTGACGGTGAATGCCGTGGCGAGGGTAACTTCGTGGTTGGCAACAAGATGATGATCAGCGTAGCTGGTAAGGCAGGCGAGGAAGTTTCGTTCCGTCTCTATAACCACATCACTGGCGAGTACAGCGAAATCTTCGAGACTGTGAAGTATGGCCAGAAGCTCGGTTCGCTCAAGAAACCAGTTGCACTCACATCACCAGAAACCACTGGAATTAGGAATTTGGAGTTAGGAGTTAGTAGTTCAGACGCCCAAGTATTCGACATGAACGGTCGCCGTGTAGAGACAATGTCTAAGTCAGGCGTATATGTAATCAAGACCGTTGAAAACGGTAAGGTGGTTACGAAGAAGGTGGTAAAAAATAAAGTGATGAGTTAGGAGTTTGGAGTTAGTAGTTAGGAGTTAGGAGTTAGGAGTGCAGACAATAGCAATGCAAGCAACTTGTCAACTCATAAACTTGTCAACTCGTCAACTGAACCAAGTAACTTGTCAACTCGTCAACTGAACCAAACAACTTGTCAACTCGTCAACTTGTCAACTTGTCAACTAAAAGTAAAAACAATGCAACATAAAACCATAAAGCTGATGTTCGTGCTGGCATTATCAGTAATGCTTGCCGGTGTTACGCGCGCCCAGAATATCTCTGAGATAGCCAAGAGCGATCCGCTGATTATTTCTGGTGCCGTAGGCACGCAGAACACGTATCGCTATTCGTCTGTGGGCAATGGCTATTCATCGCCCCTTAGCAATACTATATATGCCAACCTGAACATCAGCATTTATGGTTTTAACATGCCTTTCTCGTTGTTCTACAGCAACGACAATCTGGATTTCAACTATCCGCAGATATCATTTAACCTTACACCACGATATAAGAACTGGACCGGACACATTGGTCAGTCTTCAATGGCCATGAGCAGCTATGTTATGAACATGTCGTTCAATGGTTTCGGAATAGAATACAACAGCGACAAGCTTCGTGCTGGTGTATTCTATGGCCGTTTGCGCAATGCCATTAATGGCGACCCTACCGATCCGTATGCCCGCACGCCGCAGTACAAGCGCATGGGGTGGGGATTCAAAATAGGTTATGGTTCAGGTCAGAACTTCATAGACCTATATATGCTTCGTGCCTACGACTGCCTCAGTTCCATTGATGAACGTTGGCAGAGCAGTCTGGCACCGCAAGAAAATATCGTTGTGGGCGTTAAGGGACAGGTAACGCCGTTCAAGTGGCTCTCGCTCACAGCCAATGCCGCTACCTCGGTGTTCAATACAGACAAGCGCATGGACAACGTGCCTGTAAAGACCGACTTCGACAAAGTGTTCGATGTCAAATACAGTTCGCTCATGCGCTTTGCCGGCGATGTAAGTGCCAATATCATCCTGCCGGGTGTCAATGCCAATGTCAGTTACCGAATGGTGCAGCCAGATTACACCTCGCTCGGCACATACTACATGACAAACAATTATCATAGCCTTGGCATAACATTAGGAACAACATTATTTAATAAGCTCACTCTTTCCGGCACATTCTCAGGTCAGGAAGACAACCTTTCTAATGAGCAGATGTTCACCACCTGTGGTTATATATATGGAGCCAACGCAACTATGCGCCTCGGCAACCATCTAAATATCACCGCCGGCTATAACGGTTATTTGCAGACCCAGCGCGACGGTACGGTAAAGGTCAACGACAGCACTAAGATTCACCGAATGATGCAGAGTTTCAGTCTTACGCCAACAGTGGCGTTCGACACGGAACTCCTCGGTCACAGTGCCAGTCTGTCGCTCAACTACACAGAGAATAAAGACCTAAATGATTTTGCTACAGGTGAGAGCGATGTAAAGACCAAGGCATTGGGACTATCATATAATATCGATGTCAAACCGATAGAAACCGACTTCACCCTGACCTATAGCCATCAGGAGTCGAAGGGTTTCAACTCGCTATACAAGAGCGATGTGGCGTCTTTAGGCACCAGTCGTTCGTTCCTCAAAGAGAAGAACCTCAACTTCTCTGCGTCCGTCTCTTTGTGCTACAACGAGATAGTACGCCAGTCAAAGAGTCTTTCACTTGGTTGCGACTTGTCAGCCAACTATACCCATAAGAAAGTACATGTATTCTCAGCCAGTGCGGGATTCAATAAATACGGAGATGTAAACATAACAGAGGTGCATGGCTCCCTCGACTGCACGGATATAACCGTCAGTCTAAACTACGCCTACACCTTCACGCTTTTGGCGATAAAGAGGAAAGGAACCTCCCCTAACCCCTCCGAGGGAGGGGAATAAAAAGCCTCCGCTCTCTCCTTGATGAGAGAGACTAAATATAAAAGAATATAGTAGAAGATAGAAGAAGATAAAAGGAGATAGAAGAAGGTAGAAGGAGATAGAAGAAGATAAAAGGAGATAGAAGACATTTGCATGTCAAGCATACGTCCTCTAACTTCTTAGCGAAGCGATAACTTCCTATAACTCCATTTAACTCCTAAAATAATAAAGCATACGTCTGACGTGTTGTTGAGCGTAGGCGAAAAACTCCTACACTCCTTCACTCCTACACTCCTTTTAAAAAACAACTTGTCAACAAAAAAAAAATATATGAAACTATTCAGGTCGATAACAACAATGATATTAATGAGCATCAGCATGGTCGGTATGCTGGCTCAGGAAGTGATTGTTACAGTAGCCCCTATGCAACAGGTGCTGCCACCACAGGTATTGCTATATATAGCAGACCCCGGTAAGTATTTCACGTTGTCGCTTACCAACACCACCAATGAGGTGCAGCAAGTGTATCTGGGCATTCAGTTGCAGCAGACGATGCCTGCATCAGACCTGACCATATCAACACCGGCGAACCGACAGCCACAACAGCCATTTACCATTCAACCAAACTCTACCTATCAGCTTAATACGGTAGAGATGAAGAAACTCTTCGACCATATACCTTCAAGCGAGATACAATGTCCGTCAAGTCTGTTCAGCGATTACGCCAGCGGTTCTTTCGGACTCCTTCCCGAAGGTATTTATAATGCTAAGATTACAGCCTATAAGTGGAAATATCCGCAATATGTAAATCCTGTAGTTGCAAGCAATCCTACTGGCGGAACATGTAGCTTTACTGTATGCTATAAGGCACAGGCGCCGCAGTTCCTCATGCCAATGGCGTCCGCTTTAGGTGAGATGGACGTTGCCGAGGTTGATGTGCTCAATGCTCAGTTCACATGGACACAGCCAACCATCGCCTGCGGTTCTTCTTTCTCTAATTATGCTTACGACTTCAGAGTAGTAGAACTCTACGACGGTCAGCAGCCGGATGTGGCAATGGACAGAAACCCTGTTGTCTATCAGTCAACGGGACTGCTCAGCAATATGTGCGTCATTCCTACCAATATCATAACAAACAAGTTCCTTGCCAACAAGAAATATCTTGCACAGGTAACAGCCAGACAGAAGACCGCCAGTGCAATGGACTATGTTATGATTGAGAACGGTGGCAAGAGCACTTACCGACTGTTCAAGATGAAGACCAGTATTCCTGCAGAACCTGAAGTTGAAGAGAAACAGCCGGAACAGCCCAAACCACAACCCGAACCAGAGCAGGAACCGACACCTGAACCAGAACCCGAAGAAGAGGAAGAAGATGATATTACTGTGCTTTGGGGAAAGACACAGTACAATGACAGTCTTTATAATGATGCCCTTTATAACTTCCGCAATCCTACCATCACCACACCTGCTTTCGGAGATTTCGGTGCACGAAAGCAATTCTTGCGTAGCGACATAGCTGTAACATGGCGCGAGGTATGGCATTTGGGCGGCGAGGGATTGCAACCAGATACATTGACTTTCGATTACGAGGTTCAGCTGTATAATGGAGGTCAGGTTATCGACAAGGAGGAAGTTCTCAAGACCTCTCCTATATATAATAAGGTAATAAAGGGAACGGCAGAACTTACCGATACCATCCGTTGGGACAGTATTGCGGAAAACATCAAAGAGAAAGACTATCTGGTGCTTCGCGTAAAACCTATCTGTACCAATGCGCCCGATTCGACCGTAGCTTTCCATTTCGATAGTCTCAACGTATATGACTTCGCCATAGTAGAAGCTCTGTCAAAGCAGTATTTCCAGTGCTCTAATAGGGTTAACATAGAGAATGAGACACCAACGACAGCCAGTGCTGACGCCCTTACCGGTCAGATAGTAAAGTTAGGCGAGTACGAGCTGACCATCGACGAGATAAAGAAAGGCAGCAAGGACGACACTTGGGAAGGCAAAGGACGTGTGGAGTGGAATCCGCTCGGCACGAAGGTCATGGTCTGCGTTAAGTTTGAAGACCTGAAAATAAATACCGACAATGTTGTCTTTGCTGGTGAAGCCAAGTCTTATTCCAACGACAAGAACAGCAACAATGATATAGTAGAAAAACTGTTCAGCGACTGGGGTATAGACAATTATCTCACAAACTCCGCCATACCATACGCCGATTATATATCAGAAGAGGTTAAGGGCAAGGCAAAGGGACTTGCCGAAGAGCTCGACCTTAGCAAGTATTATGAGTATGTGGTGGTTGGTCAGAATGTGTGGAATGCCATAGGCAGTCAGAATATCGACGAGCTCTATATGCCTATAGCACTGCCAGAGAGCATGACAGAGAATAGTCCGGTGAACATACAAATCTCAACGATGAAGTTTGCTGCTACTCACGCCACGATGGACCTCATCGGTGAGTTTGTTCTGCCAGACTGTGATGTGCTGCAAGACCAGATTCTTGTGTTCGGTGCTCCGCGCCTTTGTATCTCTCCCGACCGCATACTGCCAGAGTCAGGAACATTGGCGTTGCTCGGCGACCTTACGCTTACAGACCCCGATTCAGATTTCGACTGCACTTTCAAGGCTCCTAAAGACCCATTGAAACCAGTTGACGGCTGTTACGTTTCTTGGCATGCCGATGAGTTTGAAATGCTCGGCATAGATGTTGACATGAAGATTCCTGGACTGAAAAAGGAAGTGAATGGAGTGTTGACAGATGAGAATCCAGTATTGAACATTAAGACAAGCATTGCCGAGTGGGAAGACTGGATGGTGGACAACGTCTCTATGGACCCATTCCAGGCAGAAGACCTTCCTGGATGGACGTTTACCGTGGAGAACATCGTTTATGACCACTCTGATTATCGTAATTCGGCTCACATGGGCAAGTTCCCGGCCAATTATGACAAGTCGAAGACAACCCGTGCCGGTGATGTGCTGACATGGCAAGGTCTCTATATCAAGGAAATCAGCGTTAAGATGCCAAAGTCGCTGGAGTTTGGTACTTCTGGCGACAAGCGTCTGAAGATATCAGCCAACGACATGTTCTTCGATGACTCTGGTGCTACGCTGACTATTGGTGCAGATGATGTGCTGTCTGCCAAGACTGGTAAGGCTGGCGGTTGGGCGTTCTCGCTCGACAAGCTTCAGGCAAGCTTTATTCAGAACAACTTCAACCATTGTAAGTTCAGTGGCAAGTTCGATGTGCCGCTCCTCGACGGCAAGATTGGCTATAATTGTCAGATACTAAAAGTCAGCGACATAGAGAATGCGCCGGCAGGCAACTATGCCTATATCTTCAAGGTGCAGCAGGTTGACGATTTGAAGATGGATTTCTTCTTGGCTACGGCTGAGTTTGATAAGAAATTGAGTTATATGCTTGTTGAGGCTGTGCCGGAAAAGACAGAGTTGAAGACACGTGTCGAACTGCTCTTGACTGGCGACCTCTCCATCGGTGGCGACGCCATGAAGAGCAAGATGGGCAGTCTGCCACTTGACTTCGACCTGCCAGGTATCCACTTCTCTAAGATGCGTCTTGCCAACTGTCCGGTTTGGGAGTCGCAGTTCGACGACATCAAGGAGTTGCAGACAGCAAAGGACGATACCAAGACATTGCTGACGCTCTACAAGGGTAAGGACTTCAACATAAAGAACCAGTTGTATTTCAGCACAGGACAGTGGTCGTTGGCATCAATGTCAAAGAAACTGGGACCTTTTGAACTCTCTCTCGACAAATATAAATTCGACTACAAGAACGAACTGCTGAGTATGTCCATTGAGGGAATGGTGAAGCTGATTGAAGGACTTGACCTTAGTGCAACGGCAGGTATGACCATCAATGCCAGTTTGAAGGGAGTGACAGCTGTAGCCAAAGACTTTGATTTCTCGAAGATTTCATTCTCTTACGAAAATACCCAGTTCGACAAGGCTTCGTTCGGCAGTTCGTTTGCCGGCATGAAACTGAGCGGTGAACTTACGGCCAGCAACGATGCCAGTTATGGCAAGGGATATAAGGGAACTCTTACCTTTGTCATGCCTGGCGACCTCTTCACGGCAAAGGCAGAAGGCGGTTATTATAAGCGTGATGATTACCGTTGGGGATACTTCCTCGCTTCTTTGGGCAGTAGCACAGGTATTCAGATTCCGCCAATAGCCATTACCGATATCACAGCCGGCTTCTATTTCAACTGTATTCGTAAGTCAGCAACACAAGTAGAACCGCAGAAAGGCATTATCGGTGTGGTTGCAGGATTGGGCATCGCTTCGTCGGCAGGCAAGGAAATGTTGGGTGGCAACTTTGAAATGACGGTTGTCTATGATAACGAAAAAGATCGTCTGACCACATTCATGTTTACGGGTAACATGAAAGCCGTGTCAGGGTTGATAAACTCCAATGCCACAATTGTTTATCAGGAAGATGATATCGATAAATACTTTGCCTTGAACATCACCGTCGATGCCAAGGCCGACGGTATTGGTGGCATCAGTGAGAAGATGACAGCCCTGTCTGATGATTTGGCAGACATGCAGAAGACGCTCAACGCGAACATGAAGGAGGCTGTAAGCAACGCCAGTGGCGGATTGCAGGCAGCGTTTGATGACAAATCAAACTCAAAAGCCGACTCGAACCCCGGTGCTACGATGCCCGAAAAGCCTAAAGTGGGCGAAGTCTCCATTTCGCTCGACTTCCGCGTCACCATGAAGGAGAAGGGAAAGAAACTGGACAAGGCCAAATGGCACCTCTACCTGGGACAACCCGATGAAGACCTGCGATGCAAGTTCATCCTGGTTGACTTCAAGTCAAAGATTGTAAGTGTGAACATCGGAGCCAATGCCTACCTCTGCGTAGGTAACGAGTTGCCGGGTAACGGCGAGTTGCCACCGATTCCTCAGAAAATCCGTCAGTTCCTCGATGGCTCTACCAAGGGTAGTGGTGTGCAGAGTGCTGATATCAGCAAGGCTAACAATGCCCGAACCGCAGCCCTCAAAGACTTTCAGGCACAGGTGTATGGCGGTGTGATGATGGGTGCTTCGTCATGGGGATATATCGATGTTGACCTCGGACTGTTCTATGGTAACATCGGCGCTTTGGCCGGATTCGATGTCAGCATCCGCAATATCGGAAACGTCCCGTGTATGAACATTCCGCGAACACCGGGATTCAACGGATGGTATGCTGAAGGCCAGCTCTATGCTTACCTCTATGCCAAGTTTGGTATCTACATCAACCTTGGTTTCTGGGACAAGAAGATTGACATCATTGATGCCGGTATCGGTGGCGTGCTTAGATTGGGACTCCCTAATCCGACTTATTTCACTGGCGATGTCCGTGTGAAGTTGCGCCTGTTGGCAGGACTGGTAAATATCAACCGCAGGTTTGAGTTTGAGTGTGGTGAACCGTGCGACATCTTCTACGGCAATGCTCTCGACAACTTCAAGCTCTTCGGTGACTGCTCTATCGGCGACACTGTAAAGGCTAAGGGATGGAAGGCGGAGAATGCCGTCAATCCTAAGTTCTATATTCCGCCTTATCTGAACACTGAAGCGCCGATTGAGGAGCACTTCCGTGTGTTGGACGAAACGGAATGGAACCGTCTGGCAAAAGACTTCAACGGCGATAAGGAACAGCTGAAAGCACAGGCAAGCCGCACGTTCGTGTTCGACATGAACAACGTTGTAATGATATATGAGTACAACAGTCCTAACCAGAATCTGAATAACTATAACAGAGTCTATGGCTTCCAGTTCAAAGGCAAGAGCCGTTTCCAGCATCAGATAGACATGCTGCAACTGAACCCGAACAAGTATTATCGCTTGCGTGTAGGAGGTTGGGCTAAGGAGATAGAAAACGGTCAGGAAGTTGATCCGCTGAAGTGGAACGAGAATAAAAAGAAATATGAGAATGTGCCTTGGCAGCAGTACAAGGACTTTTACTTCTGCACCGGTGCGGCTGAAAAGCTCGATGATTGCCCAGAAGACCTCCAGAAGTATGTGGCGATAGCCTATCCGTCATATTACAACGAACTGAAGAGGACAGATACCTATATCAATGCTTATCTCTCCGACATACAGTCGCCGAACATAGCTTTCTTTACCGATATCTCCAAGCAGGCTTTCCAGAAAGGAAAGTTGCGCTGGAAGCTCGAACAAAGAGTCAATGGAGCTTGGAAGTTCTTGGAGGAAAAGGATGCCTATTGGGTGACAACGGACAGCACCTGTAACCTGACAGTGGCAGGAGCAGCCTTCGATACCAAGGTGGCCAAGTGGAAGAACTACCGCCTGCAGCTCAACTACATGGTGTCAAAGACTGTTTCGACTACTCAGCGTGTGTGGAATGCCAATCTGAGAAAATTTGTGGATAAAACGGTGAACAAGATTGAAACCGAAACCACCAACATTGCTAATTGGCAGGTGTCAGGTCAGGATGGCTATTATCACACTGGCTATAGCAACGGTTCTACTCTCTATGAAAAACCATTTGTGGGTATCCGTCTGAACAAGGTGAAGATGAAGACCAGTCAGCCTCGTGTCAATCTTCGTGGCCTGTCCTACTACGGAAAATATAAGGCAGATGACGGTGTGAATCCGTTACGTTACCAAGACCCCTATACCTATATCACTTATATGAGTAATTATGGTCTGGTGGGTGGTTGGGAATTGACCAACAAACGAATGGGTATCAATGCTACTACGGCGCAGTCGCTCATCTACCACGACCGGGGCGGCAGTTACGAAGGAGCATATAAGACCTCGTATGGCTCGATGGCTGACTACGAAAAGGTGAAGGCCATGTCAATTTATGACGGCAGCCAGTGGAAGAACGATTGCCAATATCCGCTCCCAGTGATGACAGACTCGAAGTATAACTATGCCATCGGCGGACGTGAGCGTGCCTACACGTTCAATCCGAATAGTAACGAAAGACAGCGAGCAAAGAATTTGGTTAATGACCTTTATGAGGTCTATAGCCTTGTCGATAAGTTTGATTCGAACTTCAGATGGCGGTTGCAGAACTTGTTTGGTTATGGGTATCAAACTTACGGAATTGATTTCAGTTCCAAATATGCCAACTTTGTCGAAAGTTCGATGGAGGCAAATGCCGGAGTATATATCACGGCCGTTTCAGATCGCAACCCGGATATCCGTATAGAGGTGCCATACTATCAGCTGGGAATCCTATGGGGCTCACAATTCAACAACGCCAACACTCGTGGTAAAGTGACCATGTGGAAGAGCTTCGATGGCATACCGAAGGATTATACCCGTCCACAGGAGGAACGTTGCGAAGACATCCTGCTAGGACTTGTTGGAAACTATCCGTTTAAACTTTTTGATGTGGATTATGAAGTGATTACAGGACAAAAACGTATTGGAGGCTACAACTACTCTGACAGAGGACCCTACATCGACTTTGTTCCACAATGGAATAACATCTCGGAAGTTGATGTGACTTATTATAGAGTGAATGCCTATAATTTCAAGAAGGCTGAATATACCGTTTCCAACCGTGCTTATCTGAACATGGGACCATGCAATGCCAAGGTAAGGTGCACGATTAAGGATCCGTCAGGGCTTGTCCTTGTCAAGAAGAACCTGAACAGTTATTGTTATTACAATTACTAAAAAGAAGAGATAGACTTATGCAGAAGAGTAAGAATATAGTATTCCTGTTGATGATGGGGCTGTTGGGCGCTTCAGCAGCGTCGCACAAGCAGATGCCCGCTGACAGTTTCCAAACGGTGGCTGTTGACTCCATTGACGTGGAGGATTTGGATGTGTACGATGCCGAAGATACGGTATTTGTGATACAGACGGACACCACCCGTGAGTATCTGCCTCGTGAAGTGCGCGATACAGCAGCCCTTATGGGACCGCGAAGCAGCACCCCGCGCAATTATGAGAGCCGCATTCATCTGCTTGCCCGTACCTATGGCGACAGCATTGTGCTTCGTTGGTCAGCAGAGGACTATGTCAGTTGGCAGTATCTCAACACCGTGGGTGTGAATATTTACCGTATGCCGATTTTTGACAAACCGCCCAAGAAGGTCGAGGAGATGATGCGCTTGGACACATTGGCCTACCGCCTGAAGCCTGCCACACTGGAGCAGTGGCGCAGCAAATATCCCGAGAGCGACTCGGTGGCTGCCGTTGCCATGGGTACGCTCTACAGCGAGGGCGGTTTCACCCAAGAGCAGTCGCGCCACGGAGTGGGGGAGATGGGAGCCTTGCTCGATGTTCATGGCGACCAGCAGTTCCGTTTCGGTATGGCTGTGCTTGCCAGTGAGTGGCGAAAGGATGTGGCAGAAGACCTTGCCATGCGCTTTGTTGACAAGAACGTAAAGAAAGGCGAGAAGTATCAATACATTGTACGTCCTGCTGAGTTTGACTCTACTGGACATCTGCAGTTCCGAGTGGGCTATATCGAAATGATAGAGAACAAGGAATATACCGCCGAACCATACGAGGTTGTGATGGGCGACTCGGTGGTAGGTATAAACCAACTGCGTATCTGGTGGGAGCAGAACAGTCGTTTTTCTTCGTTCGACATCCACCGCCGTGCAATGGGCGAGAAGGAGTGGACCAAACTTAACGACAAACCCTTCATTATGATGCGTGATATAAACGACGAGGGGTTGGACAACTTCATCAACGACAATGTGACGGCTGGAACTTACGAGTACCGCATATCAGGATATGATACCTTTGGCGATTATGTTCAGGCAAAGAACTATCATGTGGCAACAATGCCCGACCTCGATGCTCCACGTCCGCCAAAGTTGAAATACATCATCATAGACCGTCGCAACCCTGACGACCCTTCCAAGGATGTGTATGCCGACTTCCATTTCCATAAGGACACGATGGAGGCAGACTTCATAGGTTATAAGATTCTTTATTACCAGCGTTCGCGCGATGAACAGAAAGCGGTGTGGAAGGAACTGACACCAGAACTGATACCAGTTAGCGATACCGTATATACGGTTAACGTAAGTGATTTGACAACAAGTCAGGTGGCAGTGGCTGCTTACGACTCTGCCCAGAACGTGAGCTATTCTATGACCCACATCATGCGTGTTACTGACCTCGCAGCTCCTGACGCACCGGAGAACTTCCGCTATGAGGTGCTCGACAATAAGGCGGGAACGGTAAGACTCACATGGACGGCACCGTCGATGGATGTCGATTACTACGAACTGGCATTTGCCAACGATACCACTCATCAGTTTATGTTGCGCCAGATACCGGGCGACTCGCTTTTGCGAGATACGACATTCGTAGATACGTTGGCTGTGGATGTGAACCAGAAATATATATATTATAAGGTGAGAGCGGTTGACTATTCAACCAATGAGGGTGCTTATACCGCACCGTTGCAGGTTATCCGTCCGAGTATGATTCAGCCGGCAGTCCCACATATAGACTCTGTATGGGTTGATCAGGTGAAAGGAGTATATATGCGTTGGGCGTGCAGTAATGAGCAGCAAGTGTCGCACCATGTGCTCATGCGCCGTCTGGCAGGAACACAGAAGTGGACAACGATAGGTGTCTATAATGGCGACTCGTTGCGTGCTGCCGGCAATATGGTAGAGGTGAACGACGTGCCTGAGTATGTTCGTCGCAACCGCTATGAATACGCCATGGAGTCGTTCTCATACGCTGGCATCAGAAGTGGTTTGAGTCTTGTCTATTCAACCCGCTTTGAAGGTCAGAAAGTGTTCGACTGGCAGATAAAGTTGATGGGAATGTACGATGAGAAGGAGAAGAAGACCAAGATAGTTTGGGAAACCGATGACAAACTGCCATATAAGGGCGAATGGTATTTCTGTGTATATCGCAAGGGACCACGCGACAAGCGTCATAAGTTCCTTATGTCGGTAAAGAAAGAAGACCGCATATTTGAAGACCGTTTGCTTTCAGCAGGTGAGACGGCAGAGTATTATGTAAAAATAAGATATCGAGACGGCAGATCTACTACGGAGTCGAATGTGGTGAAGGTGACGGCACCTGCTTCCTCCTCTGGAGGAGATGAGATGAGGGATGAGAGATGAGGGTGTGAAACCTCCCCCAGCCCCTCCAAAGGAGGGGAGAAGGGTTGAAGAAGGTAGGAACCTCCCCCAACCCCTCCGAAGGAGGGGAGAATTGGATGAGAGATTGAAACCTCCCCTAGCCCCTCCGAAGGAGGGGGATTTGGATGAGGGATTGCGTGTCAAGCATACGTCTACACTCCTACACTCCTGAACTCCTGCACTCCTTTTAAATTCACTCCTGAACTCCTAAAAAAAGCATCCGTCTGCACTCCTGAACTCCTAATAAATGTAGAAGATAGAAGAAGGTAGAAGGAGATAAAAGAAGATAGAAGACATTTGCGTGTCAAGCATCCGTCTGCACTCCTACACTCCTGAACTCCTGCACTCCAAGAATTGGATTAAGGATTAGGGATTAAAGATTAAGGTTTGCATGTCATGCTATTGTCTGCACTCCTGCACTCCTACACTCCTGCACTCCTAAAAAGGATTAACTCCTAAAAAAAATACGAACAATGAGAATATTAAGGCATATAACGAAAATGGTCTGCATGGCATTAGTGTCGATGCTCACTGTGTCGTGCGGAATAATAGACATGGAACTGAACGAAGATGTTCAGGTGGCATACGACATGCACTTCAAGCACGATACCGTCTATGTCATGGTGGGCGACACCTTTGTTATCGAACCGGTGTTCTTTCCCGACTCGGTAAGCAATCGGGAATTGCTTTTCCTATCTGAGGACGAGACGGTCGTTACTATTTATAACGACACGGTGGTGGCAATGGCAGAGGGCGAGACATCGGTAGTGGGCGTTTCTGTTCTCAATGGTTTTGCCGATACCTGCATGGTATATGTGATGGCTCCATGGGTGTTGAATGCTAACGACTATTCTGACGATATGGTGGTGTATGCCACAGCGACCATAAACGGCAAGCCGTTTGATCCGGACAAGATGTCTATTGCTGCATTTGCCGGTTCGGAAATGCGTGGTAAGGGTGAGGTGGTAACCATTGGAGACAGGCAGTTGCTTCGGTTCCGCATCTATAGCTATCTGAATTACGACAGTGATATATCCGCAGATCCCGAGTACATACGGTTCAAGTGTCATGACCGAGAGAACATGACTCTTATAACCTTGCCTCAGTATATTATATTTGACGGCGAGACGCATGGCAGTCCTTCGGAGCCGATAGGGTTGACCTCCCCCTAACCCCTCCGAAAGAGGGGAGATTGGATGAGGGATTGAAAGCCCCCTCCTAACCTCCCCGAGTGGAGGAATGTAGAAGAAGATAAAAGGAGATAAAAGAAGATAGAAGACATTTGCATGGCAAGCATCCGTCTGCACTCCTACACTCCTGAACTCCTACACTCCTTTTAAATTCACTCCTGAACTCCTAAAAAGAAGCGATAACTTCCTATAACTCCTTTAACATCTTTAAAAAACAAACATATATGAAAAAGATACTCAATTACATAATGTTCCTGACTCAGATATTGCTACTGTCGGCATGTACGTTGTCGATGGAGGAGTATATCGTGACAGAAGACCAGCAGGGAATAGAAGAACCGCATACAGTAGTTACGCCATATGGAGAGGCAACGTATAAGTATCGTGCTAACGTGTTGCCGCTTAACGGAGAACCGCAGGAATATATCGCCATGATGAACGACTCGGTGATATGGTTTACCGACAATATGCCAGACAAGTGGATTCCTATGGAGGGACAATATATAGCAGCCAACTGTTCAAGAACCATTCCGTTGGGTTTGTGTGCAAAGGTCGTGTCTGTTATTCGTGAGTCGGGCATGATACGGGTTCAGCACAAACCAGCAGAGCAGGATGAGGTGTTTGAGGAATTGGCAATGAAACTCGATTTCGGATATGTAGTGCCCGACTTGGGAACTCCTGGCGATACCACGAGAACCGTTACTCGCAGCGGATTCTTTAAAAACGATTCGGTGTTTGTAGATATGTCGCTTTGGGACAGGATGGAGCAAGGACTGACACGTGCCGACGACGAAGTGGGTGATGACGAAGACGATGGCGACGGATTGACGAAAGAAGAGACAAAATGGAACTTCTCAAAGACCTTTGGAGTAGGTAATAGTCAGAACATTTACGTCGAAATAGGCTATAAGTCGGTTGACGTGGTTTATCTGCATCATCTGTCCGACTCTAAAAGAGAATATAAAGAGGAATGGCAGGATTCTTATACAGAGCGCGAGATTGAAGTTCTTGTAGGTTATGGAACCGATAAGTCGAGTGCGTCTAAACAACTGGCTGGAACGCCAAAGAATCCAACAGAGGCAAAAAACATGGTGCAAGCCTTTAGAACGATGGCAGACGTAAATGACCTTAGAAAAATTGACGAAGAAATCAAGAATATTTCACCGACAATCAGTATCCCGTCGTTTCCTCTTTCTGTTATCTTTGAGGCAGACTTCTCTGCGGGTTTTGACTTGATGATTTATGGCAAGGCCAAAGCCCTGATGCGTTCTCAACCACGCCGCGTAGGTTATATATATGAAAAAGGTGAGAAAAAGGAAATAGATAAGGATGTTGATATTCCCGGAGCGAATCCTTATTTCAGGTTCGACAATATACAGTTGGGCGGTTCGGCAGACTTCTGGCTCCGTGGTAGAATTGGTTTCGGATTGCTGTTCGGTAATAGTGCTGCTGGTGTAGGCGGTATATTGGGCGCAGAGCTAAAAGGTGGATTCAAGGCAACATTAGAAACGGAGTCGCTAAATGACTACCTTATTGTTGACCGTCAGAATTTCACGGCAGGTTTCTATGCGCAGTTAAGTGGCTACGGCAAGGGTGTGGCAAAGTTGGGAACGCTGACTTTCTCTTTAGGTGATTTCAACTTCGAAACCCATCAGCTGCTTCCACCAAATATGTTCCAAAATCTAAAGGCAGAAGTTGATACCAAGAAAACCAAGGCAAAGGTGGATGCTGTGCCGAAGAATTTTCAGGTGACCGATGAGAATGGCAATCCTGTTTATATCGATGGTGAACCAGTAATCGGCACACGCTACGAACTGGGCATAGATGCGCAGGTGTGCTTTAAGAAACTGGAAGATTTCTTTATTCTGCCATACTGTCAGGCACAAAACCAAAGAGTGGCATTGCGCATATATCAAGACGAGATAGAGGGCGACAAATGTATTACCATATATGGCGAGGACAAACCGATAGAGGCAAAAAAGGTGTATGAGTTCACTTGCAATCTTCAAGACAATGGACTTGATCCAAATGCTCAGGCATATTTGGCTGTTCCTTGCATATACGATAAGGAGTTGGGGATTTTTACCGAATATCGTAACAATATAATTACAGCCAACTCAGGCGTGCCTCGTATCACCCAACCTAAAGTCTATTTCAATTATGCCAGAGAGATAGACGAGTTTTTGTGGGATGATTATTATAGGGATATGCTGATAAAGGCAGGGGTGAGCAATCCTCAGAGAGAAGACTATGCCGAGTATTGCTTCTCTACGGTAATGGACGTTAAGAATGCAACGCAGATAACGAAGTGGGGAGTTACTTATGAGTTGCAAGAACCTTATGACGGCAAGAAACACCTGATGGAACAGACGGTGCCATTTGAGGGAACATGCCAAAGTGGTAAAAGAACTGTCGTAACTACGTTCATCTCAAGCGAGAAACCAGAGAGGGCTGTAGATGGTTTCTCCATAAGGGTAAGACCATATTGGATATACTCCGGTGCAAGGGAAGAAGGAACCTATTCGGTGAGCAGACAGCTGTACTATCCTTATGAGCGCGAAGGTGGTTCGGTTGTTCAGGGTGCTGTAGATTATATCGAGTTGTAATATCAGATTATGCGACGTATCTCTTGTATAATAACAATAGATGTTTTGATGTGTTTTATTTTCTGTTGCCTTGCCTTTGCGCAAGGCAACAGGTCTGTTGTTGCTGACTCCATGCAATACCGTCAATCAAAGACTCCTCATATAGTTTTTGATGAGCGGGAACATGACTTTGGCCGTTTCTCGCCTACTGGTTCCGATACGCTGAAGACGCATACTTTTACTTTCAGGAACACAGGCGGTAGCGACCTCGTGGTACTGCATGCCGTGAGCGGATGCGGATGTACGAAACCTGAATACACAAAGAAACCGGTAAAGCCAGGAGAAACAGGCACGATAAAAGTTTCGTATCGTGGCGAAGGTCAGTTGCCGGGTTTTTTCCGCAAGTCGGTAACAGTATATAGCAACGACCCCCGTAGCTATGTAAGGATTTTTGTCAAGGGGGAACTCGTAGAGTAATGACCGTTTAAATTTGGTATACGCCGTATATACCAATGGTATATGCCGTGTATACCGATGGTATACTGCCTGTATACCAAATGACTATGGCGGATTTGGGTTTGAAGCGTAGTATTATATCAAAGCACTTTTGTCAAGTCTGTTTTGCAAAAGTGTTTCTTTTTATCAAAAAAACTATTGTTTTATCGTAAAAAGACTTATAAGCATATATTTTGTGTGCGCAAACTTTTTGCAGTTAATTTGTTTTTTAGTAATTTTGCAACGAAAATGCAGACTAGGCAAAAACGAAACATTAACAATTTAAATAACATAAAGTTTTAAGATGGCAAAGTTTCAGATCTCAGATTTAGAGAAGTACGGTATCACCGGTACTACTGAAGTTGTTTACAATCCTTCATACGAAGTATTGTTTGAGGAGGAGACAAAGGAAGGTCTCACAGGTTTTGAAAAAGGTCAGGATACAGAACTTGGCGCAGTGAACGTAATGACAGGTATCTACACTGGTCGTTCACCTAAAGACAAGTTCATCGTTATGGACGAAAACTCTAAGGACACCGTATGGTGGACATCAGATGACTATAAGAACGACAACAAGCCTCTCTCTGAAGAGTCTTGGGCTGTTCTGAAGGATATTGCAAAGAAAGAGCTTTGCGACAAGAAGTTGTTCGTTGTTGACTGCTTCTGCGGTGCTAACAAGGACACACGTATGTCTGTTCGCTTCATCGTTGAAGTAGCATGGCAGGCACACTTCGTTAAGAACATGTTCATCCAGCCAACAGCTGAGGAACTTGATGAGTTTGAGCCAAACTTCATCGTTTACAACGCTTCTAAGGCTAAGGTTGAAAACTGGAAGGAACTGGGCATCAACTCAGAGACTTGCGTTGCTTTCAACATTACAAGCCGCGAGCAGGTTATCATCAACACATGGTACGGCGGTGAGATGAAGAAGGGTATGTTCTCAATGATGAACTACTACCTTCCACTCCAGGGCATCGCTTCTATGCACTGCTCTGCTAACTGCGACATGAACGGTGAGAACACAGCTATCTTCTTCGGTCTTTCTGGTACAGGTAAGACAACTCTGTCAACAGATCCAAAGCGCCGCCTTATCGGTGACGACGAGCACGGATGGGATGACAACGGTGTGTTCAACTTCGAGGGCGGTTGCTACGCTAAGGTAATCGGTCTTTCTAAGGAGCACGAGCCAGACATCTACGGTGCTATCAAGCGCAACGCTCTGCTCGAGAACGTAACTGTTGCTGAGGACGGAACTATCGACTTCAACGACAAGACCGTTACTGAGAATACACGCGTTTCTTACCCAATCAACCACATCAACAACATCCAGCCAGGTTCATCTGCTCCAGCTGCAAAGAACGTTATCTTCCTTTCAGCTGACGCATTTGGTGTACTGCCTCCAGTATCTATCCTTACTCCAGAGCAGACACAGTACTACTTCCTCTCTGGATTTACAGCTAAGCTCGCTGGTACAGAGCGCGGTATTACAGAGCCAACTCCAACATTCTCAGCTTGCTTCGGTCAGGCATTCCTCGAGCTGCACCCAACAAAGTATGCTCAGGAGCTGGTTAAGAAGATGAACATGTCTGGCGCTAAGGCATACCTCGTAAACACAGGTTGGAACGGTACTGGCAAGCGTATCTCTATTCCAGATACACGCGGTATCATCGACGCTATCCTCGATGGTTCAATCCTGAAGGCTGAAACCAAGAAGATTCCTATGTTCGACTTCGAGGTTCCAACAGCTCTGCCAAACGTTAACCCAGCTATCCTTGACCCACGCGACACTTACGAGTGCGCATGCCAGTGGGAAGAGAAGGCTAAGGACCTTGCTGCTCGCTTCATCAAGAACTTCAGCAAGTACACAACTAACGAGGCAGGTAAGGCTCTCGTTGCTGCTGGTCCACAGCTCTAAAAAAAACTCCAACCTCACCGAAAGGGAGGAATGGGATAACATAATGATAGTCCGTTCGTCAGCAATGATGAACGGACTATCTTCTTTTTGTAAATAACCTGAATACGTGTCGTTTTGACATAAATCAAAAAGAAATGCTAATAATCGAGAAAGATTTTGAAATTATTTGTTTGCGGACACAAATCATCGTATCTTTGCATCGTGTTCGTGACGAATACATACATTGTTATTCATTAGGTTAGTAGTTAATAGATTTAAGGTAAAGATTATGTTATTAGATTTTCAAACAACGGTTGTGTTGGTAACTGTAGCAATTGCGACTGTTCTGAGTGTAATAACTCTGATTAATACCAACATACGTTAGAAGGGGCGCGGGGTGAGTGATTCATACCGCGTTCTTTTTTTATTTTGTGTTACGTAGGCTTAAACCCAAATCGTTCATTAGACCGTAAATGTGATATTAAGAAATACTTTTTGCACGTTTGTCTATTCTTTTTGGCATATTTTTCATGTCTCTTCAGTCGTATAGCCCGCTATACTCCTTTAGAACACATAAAAAATCTTCTCAAAAATAACAAGACAAACGCACTAAAATCTAAATGACCTATTTGGGTTAATCATTAAGATGTAATATTGAACATAACTTAAAAAAAACTCTAAAAATAACTACATAATCATATATTTTATTTAATAAACGACATAAAAATGTTGCTATTTGCGGATTTGTGAGTAACTTTGCAGTTAAAATTTTAAATATTGATGGAAAAATTTCGTAATCCAATATATCTGCTGCTTTCAGTAGTAGTGTTCTTTGCATCTTGTATCGATTCAGACGACAATGAGTTTGTATTGTATGATGATGCGGCAATTACATCTTTCAATCTGACAAGCGCAAAGATTCTGAATCACACAACATCGTCTAAGGGCGAGGACTCAACTTATTATTCAAGCACTACCATTGTGGTAGGCTATCCTTTCACTATCGACCACGTGAAGCGTGAGATATTTAATCAGGACTCATTGCCATACGGCATAGACGCGACCAGATTGCTCTGTGAGTATGCCACTGTGAACAACGGTATGGTAGGCATAGAGAATGAGGTGGGCGATACCGTGGCTTACTTGCAGACTACAGATACAATAGACTTCAGCAAACCACGCTATCTGCGTGTATATTCTTCAGACAACAGCACAAGCCGCAGATATAAGGTGACGGTAAACGTGCATCAGGAGCAGGCAGACTCGTTCCAATGGAAGAGAATGGCAGACGAAACAGCTTTCGCTTCAATGAAGAGCATGCGCATGCTGGTGCTAGGTGGCAAGGTGATAATGCTTGGTACAGATGGTAGCAAGACGGTTGTCTATGCCAATGAGGCTGGCGCTTGGAATGAGATGGCAACACTGGGTGCTGAGGCTTCGGCAAATGCCGTTGTCAAGGGCGATACGCTGTTTGTAAAGGAAGGTACGATGCTGAAGTGGTCGCTTGATGCCTTCAATTTCACTGATGTGGCAGAGGCAAATGACATTGTGAAACTTGTCGGCGCTTGCAAGACAGAGCTTTATGCATACTCCACAGACGGCATGATGATGGTATCAAAAGATGGCGGAAAGACTTGGAGTGCCGACGAGCTGGACTCTGATGCATCTTATCTGCCACAGCAGGATGTCGACTACGATTGTTCTGCGTTCAACTATAATGCAGATACCGACTATATGCTCTTGATTGGCAACCGTTCACTTGGCGGCTATCCAGAGGAAGCGACAGCCATGGTTTGGAGAAAGATTATAGAATATGCTCCATACAGCAAGAAGTACAGATGGTCGTATATCGATTTTGCAGAATCATCTTATTACCCACTGCCACGCTTGGCTGGCCTGCAGGTCGTAAACTACGGCAGCAGCTTGCTGGCAATAGGCGGTGCTGGTATAGGCGGATGCAAGGAGCAGGCGCTGTCGAAGATTTATGAGAGTCGCGACGGCGGTATTACATGGAAGACAAATGCAATCTTCTCATTGCCAGAAGGTTTTGACTCTTCGGCAACAGCCTTCGCAATGGCTGTAGATGCAGACAACTTTATCTGGATTGTATGCAATAACGGGCAGATATGGCGCGGGCGCTTGAATAGGATGGGCTGGAAGGACTAGGAAGAACTAGGAGATACTAGGAAGGCCTAGGAAAGCCTAGGAAAATCTAGGAAGGCCTAGGAAAATCTAGGAAGAACTAGGAGATACTAGGAGGGCCTAGGAATATCTAGGAAGGCCTAGGAAAATCTAGGAGAACCTAGGAAAGGTTAGGGCTCTATGAATAAGAAAAAAATAAAGAGGTGCAGAAAACAACGACTATAAAACAGCGGATGATGGCAGTGCCGGTGGTGCTGCTTATGCTGCTTACATGTATCTGCGCACAGGCACAGGAAGATCCGGAATATAAGGCTGAAATTGGCGGAGGCTTAGGAATGGTGGCGTATTTGGGCGACTTCAACGGCAGCCTGACCAAGAACATGCAGCCAATGTTTGCTGCCGTGGCGAAGTACAGGATGAACCCACGCATGGCATTGGCGCTTAACGTAGGGTTCGGAAAACTGAAAGGTTCGTCGGAGAATTTGAATACTTGGTATCCGTTGGGAGACAAGAAGATAGAGTTTGATAATTCTCTTGTAGACGTAGGCATCAGATATGAATACAACTTCTGGCCGTTCGGAACAGGAAGAGAATATCGCGGAGCAAAGCCATTCACTCCTTTCCTGGCTGTTGGTTTGGGGACAACATTTGTAAGTACGGATGGCGGCAGTGTGTTCGCTGCAAACATGCCAATCGGTGTGGGCGTGAAATATAAGATGGCAACAAGGCTGAACCTGTCATTAGAGTGGATGATGCACTTCTCAGGCAGCGACAAGCTAGACCAGATAGAAGACCCATACGGGATAAAGAGCAACGGATTGTTTAAGAACACCGATTGCTACAGCACGGTGCAAGTATCGTTGACATACGATATCTTTGCCAAATGCAAGACATGCAACAACGATTTATAATATAATACTATACTATTTATGAAAGAACAATTGGATATGAACCGCATACCTCAGCATATTGCCATAATCATGGACGGCAATGGACGCTGGGCATCAGAAAGAGGGAAGCAGCGCAGTTACGGTCATCAGGCTGGGGTAGACGCTGTGCGCACCATTACATCAGAGTGCACCCGTCTGGGCGTTAAATATCTGACACTATATACATTTTCAACAGAAAACTGGAACCGTCCTGCTGATGAGGTAGCAGCACTGATGGGGCTGGTGCTCACATCGCTCGAAGATGAAATATTCATGAAGAACAATGTGCGCTTCAGAGTTATCGGCGACTTGTCAAGAATACCAGAAGAGGTAAGGGCAAAACTGCATGCCACGGAGGAGCATACAGCAGGAAACACCGCAATGACTATGGTAGTGGCGCTGAGCTATTCTTCAAAATGGGAGATAACAAAGGCTGTAAAGGAGATTGCCACTGAGGTGAAAGAAGGAAAGATTGCCGTTGAAGATGTAGACGACGAGATGATGAGCCGCCACATGGAGACCAACTTCATGCCAGATCCGGAATTGCTGATACGCACGGGAGGCGAATTGAGAATCTCTAACTATATGTTGTGGCAGATTGCATATTCAGAATTGTATTTCTGCGATACCTATTGGCCTGACTTCGATGAAGATGCGCTGCACAATGCAATAGCAAGTTATCAAAGCCGCCAGCGCCGTTTCGGAAAGACAGAAGAACAGGTGGAGAACGAAGAATAAAATCAACCTCAGTGAGAGAGAATAACAGATATTGTTGAATATGAACTATAATATAATAAGGTATAGGAGGAATATTAAAGGACTTTTAGTCCTGGCTATTGTTGCGCTGACGGCATGGCTGGCACACGGCACTGCTGCAGCACAAGAGAAGGTAGTGAATCCTTCTATATCATACGCCGGTACTCCACGTCTGTGCGAGATTGCCGGACTGGCTGTTGAGGGTGTAGAAGGATACGAAGACTATATGCTGACAGGTTTGTCAGGACTGGCTATCGGACAGGAAGTGCAGATACCGGGTAATGACATCACAGAGGCGGTGAAGCGCTACTGGAAGCATGGTCTTTTCTCAAAGGCATCTATAACAGCCGACTCTATCGTTGGCAACAAGATTTATCTGCGCATTCATCTGGCTTTGAGACCGCGTGTAAGTACTATCAACTATAACGGCGTGAAGAAGTCGGAGAAAGAAGACTTGGAGTCGAAGTTGGGACTCATGAAGGGAAGTCAGATAACACCTTACATGGTGGACCGCGCCCAACTTCTGGCAAAGAAGTATTTCGATGACAAGGGTTATAAGAACGCTGAGATAGAGATAATTCAGCGTGACGACGTTACGGCTGCCAATCAAGTTATTCTTGACATTAATATCGACAAGAAGGACAAGATGAAGGTGCGCCAGATTATCATTGAGGGTAACGATGCGCTGAAAGACTCTAAAATCAAGGGCGGACTGCTGAAGAAGGGTGTCTTTGCAAAGATACATGAAGCAGGAAAACTTTCGTCGTTCCTAAAGGCGAAGAAATATACACCAGAGAGATATAAGACTGACAAACAGAATCTTATAGACAAGTATAACGAGTTGGGTTATCGCGATATGGAGATTCTGGAGGATAGCGTGTGGAATGTTGACGACAAGCATGTGAATATCTACCTCAAGGTGTTTGAAGGTGAGAGATATTACGTGAGAGACGTTACTTGGGTGGGAAATACCGTGCTTTCTACAATGATTCTCGACCGACTGCTCGGCGTTAAGAAAGGTGATGTGTACAACCAAAAGAAACTTGACGAGCGACTGAAAGAAGACGAGGATGCCGTGGGCAACTATTACTATAACAACGGTTATGTGTTCTCTAACATTATACCGGTAGAAGTAAATATTGACGGCGACTCGGTTGATTTGGAAATGCGTGTGACAGAAGGACCGCAGGCACATATCAGCGGTGTGAAGATTTTCGGTAATGACCGCCTGTACGAGGAGGTTGTTCGCCGAGAACTGAAGACAAAGCCAGGCGACCTGTTCTCAAGAGACGCCCTGATGCGTTCTTATCGCGATATAGCATCAATGGGATTCTTTGATGAAACACAGATTACACCTGACGTCAAGCCAAATACAGAGAACGGAACTGTAGACATCAACTGGCAACTAGCTCAGAAGTCAAACGACCAAGTGGAGTTCTCACTGGGTTGGGGACAGACAGGTGTCATAGGACGAATATCTCTGAAGCTCAATAACTTCTCTATGCGCAACCTGTTCGGAAAGAACAAGATGCACCGTGGTATCATGCCTATCGGAGATGGTGAGCAGTTGGCATTGAGCGCACAGACCAACGGTACATACTATCAGTCGTATAGCATCAACTATTCGGCACCATGGTTTGGCGGCAAGCGTCCTAATGCTTTCAACGTGGGTGCTTTCTATTCAAAGCAGACCGACGTATCAAGCAACTACTATAACAGCAGTTATTACAATAACTACTACAACTATTATGGCGGTTATGGCAGTTATAACAACTACTATAATAACTATGAGAGCTTCCTGGACGATGACAAATATGTACAGATGCTCGGTCTCTCTGTAGGATTCGGAAAGCGTCTGCGCTGGCCGGACGACTATTTCCAGTTGTCTGTATCGCTTGCTTACCAGCGCTATATGCTGCGCGACTGGCAGTACTTCATCATATCTAACGGTAACTGTAACAACATCAACCTTGGACTTACCATTTCGCGCGTAAGTGCTAACAGCCCGCTGTTCCCAACGGCAGGTTCTGAGTTTGTTGCATCAGTAACGCTTACTCCACCATGGTCAATGTGGGACAATAAGGACTACAAGAACCTGGCCAATGACTACACTTCTGCCAACTACGACAGAGAATTGCAGGAGAAGTATCGTTGGATAGAGTATCACAAGTGGAAGTTCAAGTCAAGAACATATACAGCCCTGACATCTGGTCAGAAGTGCTTGGTGCTGATGACTCGCGTCGAGCTTGGTCTGCTTGGTTCTTACAATAAGTACAAGAAGTCGCCGTTTGAAACATTCTATGTGGGTGGTGACGGTATGAGCGGCTACTCTACAGGTTATGCACAAGAGACAATCGGTTTGCGCGGATATGAGAACGGTTCGCTTACACCATACTCTGCACAGGGTTATGCTTACGACCGATTCACACTTGAAATGCGTTATCCGTTTATGCTCGGAAACACGACAATCTACGGATTGGCATTCCTTGAAGGCGGTAATGCCTGGAATAACACAAAGGACTTCAATCCGTTTGACATGAAGCGTTCTGCCGGTATAGGTGTGCGTATCTTCTTGCCTATGGTCGGTCTGATGGGTATCGACTGGGCATACGGTTTCGACAAGACCCTGTCTACAGGTTCTAAGGGTGGCAGCAACTTCCACTTTGTGCTCGGTCAGGAGTTCTAAGGACCTTAATGGCTTTGAAAAAGATTGAAAAATCTTTAATGCCAGTAACCATTGATATGTAAATAACGTCTAATAAGTAACGGACATAAAAAAAACAAGGCGTATGAAAAAGACAATAATGCTTTTCGCAATGCTGATAACGGCATTGACAATGAGTGCACAGAAGTTTGCGCTTATTGATATGGACTATATATTGAAGAATATACCAGCCTACGAGCGTGCCAACGAACAGTTGAACCAAGTGTCAAAGAAATGGCAGGCTGAGGTTGAGGCTCTTACTACAGAGGCGAGAACAATGTATAAGAACTATCAGAACGAAGTCGTGTTCTTGTCGGCAGAGCAGAAAAAGGCCAAGCAGGATGCTATTGTTTCCAAAGAACAGGAGGCAGCGGAGCTGAAGAAGAAGTATTTCGGACCTGATGGTGAACTGTTCAAAAAGCGCACGTCGCTGATGACACCTATACAGGAGGAGATATACAATGCTGTGAAGGATATTGCCGACTTGCGTGGCTATCAGTTGATTCTCGACCGTGCCAGCGATACTGGTATAATATTCGGCAGTCCGAAGATTGACATCTCTAATGAGGTGCTCGACAAGTTGGGTTACGGCAGATAATAAAGGAAATTAATTATTAATCAAAACAATAAAGACAAAGAAATGAAAAAGTTACTATTAATTCTTCTGATGTGTGCTCCTATCGCAGCAATGGCTCAGAAGTTTGGACATGTTAACGCACAGGACATTATTCAGGTAATGCCAGATTACACTAAGGCTAAGACAGAAATCGACGCTCTGCAGAAGCAGTACGAGGCTGACCTCAAGAGCATGCAGGATGAATTTACTTCTAAGGTTCAGAAGTATGAGGCTGAGGCTAAGACTCTGCCAGAGAACATCCGTCAGCGCCGTGAGCAGGAGTTAGGCGAGATGCAACAGAAGATTCAGCAGAGCTATCAGGACAACCAGCAGGCTTTGGCTAAGGCTTCACAGGAAAAGATGGCTGCCATCACAACAAAGGTGATCGATGCTATCAAGGCTGTTGGTCAGGCTGGCGGATATGTTTATATTATGGACATCGCTGGTGGCGTTCCTTATATCAGCACAACACTCAGTACCGACGTTACAGCAGAAGTTAAGGCTAAGCTCGGACTTAAGTAATATTCTGGATGAGGGATGAGGGATGAGAGATTAGGGATTAAAGATTAGGGATTAAGGATTAAAGATTATTCCCAAGCAATTAAACCCTCATCTCTTATCTCTCATCTATCACCCATCATCCATCACCCCTCATCCCTCATCCCATAAATTATCAAAGAACATGAAACGCTTCTTTTTAGTACTCATATCATTTATATCTCTTGCTGTCTATGCACAGACAAGTGATGCAGTTGTGGCACAGGCAGATACCGTAGGACAATCAAAGAACTGCATGATGAAGTTCGGTTGTCTCAGTTATGATGCAGCATTGAAGTCAATGCCGGAATATGCTGTGGCGCAGAAAAACATACAGGACCTGAAAGCCAAGTATGATGCAGAGATGAAGCGAGTGGAAGAAGAGTTCAATAAGAAATATGAGAACTTCCTTGATGGGCTGAGCGAGTTTCCGCCGACAATCATGAAGAAGAGACAGGCGGAACTTCAGGAGATGCTAACCAAGAATATTGCTTTCAAGAACGAAAGCAAGCGACTGCTGGCTTCTGCTGAGGCTGAGGTTATGGCTCCTTTGCATAAGAAACTGGCAGAGCTGTTGAAGATTATAGGCAATGACCGTGGCTTTGCTTTCATAATCAACACAGACAACTACGCATGTCCGTTTGTCAATCCTGCACAGGGAGAAGACATTAACGATATTGTCAAGACAACATTACAGGGCAAGTGAATCTGTCAACAACACCAGGACCAATAGGAGTCTTTGACTCTGGTTATGGCGGACTGACCATACTGCATGGTATTCGTCAGCTGCTGCCACAATACGATTTCCTGTATCTTGGTGATAATGCCCGCGCTCCTTACGGCCCGCGCTCGTTTGATGTAGTGTATGAGTTCACAAGACAAGCCGTATTGCGTCTTTTTGAAGAGGGTTGCCAGTTGGTAATTCTCGGTTGCAATACAGCATCAGCAAAAGCCTTGCGTTCTATTCAGCAGAACGACCTTCCCGGAATAGCCCCCAACCGAAGAGTGCTAGGCGTTATCCGCCCAACGGCAGAGGTGGTTGGTTCATTGACACTGAGCCGTCATGTTGGCATTCTTGCAACAGAGGGCACGATAAAGAGCGAGAGTTATAATCTTGAGATACAGAAGTTACATCCCGACATAACGGTGAGCGGTGTGGCGTGTCCGTTCTGGGTGCCGTTGGTAGAATATGATGAGGCAGACAGTCCTGCTGCCGACTATTTCGTGGAGAAGCAAATCAGTCTGTTGATGCGCAAAGACCCGGAAATAGACACCGTGATACTCGGTTGTACCCATTATCCGCTGCTGATGTCAAAGATTCTGAAGTATATTCCCCGTGGCGTGCGCATTGTTCCGCAGGGCGAATATGTGGCAGAGAGTCTGCAAAAGTATTTTGTGCACCATCCCGAGATGGAGCAACGTTGTTCCAAAGGCGGCATTGTTCGCTATCTTACAACAGAAAACCCAGATAAGTTCAGAGAATCGGCGCAGTTGTTCCTGCACGAAGAAGTTGATGTCGAAAAGATTGTGCTTAGTTAGTAGTTGAACTAAGCAGTCTTCTTGAGAAGTATCTCACAGGATACCACACTGCCAGCAGTCCCACAGCCAGCACGGTGATGAAGATAATCACGATGTCGTCGAAATGCACGCTCACAGGATATGCATCGACGATGAACGAACCGCTGGAGCGTCCCAGTCCAATAAGTCCGAAAGTCTGCTGCATCCAGCATAGAGTCAGTCCGACTACAATTCCCACCAATGCTCCTCCGGCAGAAATCATCCAACCTTCGAACAGAAAAATCCTTGCTATCTGCTTGTCGTTGGCACCGAGGTTGCGCAGTGTTGTTATATCGTTTTTCTTCTCTACAATGAGCATCGACAGACTGCCTATGATGTTGAAGCAGGCAACAATAAGTATGAATGTCAGGAAGATATAGGCGATAAATTTCTCAATCTTCATTATCTTGAACGTATCTTCCTGTTGTTCAAACCTGTCTTTTACATAAAACTGCTCGCCAACGATACTCTTTATTTTCTTTTTCACATCACTGATGTCGCAATCGGGCTTTACTCTCAACTCCAAAGCCGACAGCATGCCTTGTTGTCCGAATAGGTTGCGTGCGAATGCAATGTTGGTGATGATGTAGTTGGCGTCATATTTCGACTGCTTGACGTAGAACAGCACGCTGGGAGAGTATAGTTCGTCTTCAACAAAGCCCTCTGTGGGCACAGCCATGTTCAGTTGTCCCTCGCGCTTTGGTGCAAATATCCTTAAAGGTGTCTGGTAGTAATAGCCCAAGCCAAGATTCTCTGCCAGTTGTATGCCCGGTATGCCGTAGCTCATTTCTGCTGCTTTCAGTTCGAATGTTCCATCGCCCAACAGTATCTGTCTGATGTTTGTAAGGCTGTCGAAATTATTTTCAACACCTTTTATAATCACCATCGCCTGTCTTTCTCCATATATGGCCAGTGCCTGGTCTTCCACCGTTTCTGTCGCAACAAGAATCTCTGGCAGTTGCTTTACTTTCATCAGCAGAGTGTCGTCGGCAGCAATAGATTTGCCTTTCACCGGCGTTACCTTTAGTTGCGGGTCGAAAGAAGTGAAGAGCGATGCCACAAGGTCATGAAATCCGTTGAACACGCTTAGCGTAACAACGAGTGCCATAGTTGCCACAGCGACACCAACCACGCTGATGCCGCTAATTATATTGATGGCGTTTGTGCTCTTTTTTGAGAACAGATACCTTTTGGCGATGTAAAAAGAAAACATAATAGAGTTAGGAGTTAGGAGTTAGGAGTTGGGAATTAGGAGTTGGGTTTTAGAGTTTCTTTCGTCTTTTTTGTAATTGACATAAATAATTTTTTTAATTCTTCGCAGTCTTTGTATATGGAATTATATTGCTCTTCTGTTAGATAATTTGAACGTTTCAGTATTTCAAGCCAGTACATGGTCTCAGCTGTTTCTCTTAATGAAATATATACTTTTGCTAAAAAGTCTTTTTTGCTTGTTCCATATTGAGCTTCTGCCAAATTTGCTCCAATACTAGTTCCACTTCTAAGAATCTGTTTTGATAATACGTTTTCTCTTTTTTCTTCAGTTAGGAATATGTAGAGCTTGGTTATTCTGATAGCAAAATCTAAACATTTGTTATAGATAAAAGAACCAAAATTTTCCATAATTCATTTTTCTGTTAAAGTTTAATATAAGTTCCTAACTTCAAACTTCAAACTTTTAACTCCTAACTCCTAACTCCAAACTCCAAACTCTTAACTCTTAAGCAGTTCGTCGATGCGTTCAATGTAGTCAAGAGAGTCGTCGATGAAGAATCGCAGTTCAGGGATTATGCGCAACTGATGACGCACCTTTGTGCCTAATTCGTAGCGTATGGCCTTTTCGTTGGCAGTGATGTTGTTTATAATCTCTTCGCCCTTTTCGCTAGGGAAGATACTCAGATAAGCCGTGCAGATGCTGAGGTCTGGCGATACGCGCACTCTTGTTACCGATACCATCACACCGCGCATCATTCTTGTCTGCTGCTGGAATATGATGCTCAGTTCCTTCTGTAATAGTCTTGCTATTTTGTTTTGTCTTGTTTCTTGCATAATTATAATAATGTGTTTTTATCTTGCAAAGATACGATAAAAAAACGAGAGCAGGATAAAATAGTAAAAAAAACTGGCATGAGCCATTGTCGCCCATGCCAGTTTTTTGTTTATTTCAGAAAGCCTGTTTTATTCCTGTGGCATCATTACCACCTCTACGCGGTTACCAGCCTTCAGCAGTTCGGCTGCAAATGCAGAGATAGCCTCTGGTGTGAGAGCCTTGACTGCATCGAGATAGCCGCTGTGCATGTCGATGCCGTAGTCGCGCCAGTCGCCAATCATGCTTATCCAGTAGTTGTTCTGCTTCTGACGGTCAGCGTGAGCCTTCACAAGATACTCCTTAACCTTTGTCAGCTTGTCAGCGTCGCAGCTCTTAGACATAGCAACCAGTTCGTCGCGAATGATCTGCATAGCCAGTTCGCCCTTCTCTGGCTTCATTGGGCACTGAACGAATACCAATGCTGTGGTGCGGAAGTCGTTGCGTGACATCTGTCCCATGCAACCTACAGAGTATGCAGCACCTTCATCCTCGCGAATCTTCTTTGTGTAAACCATGCTCAGAATCTGTCCTACAACGTCGGTCTTCAGCTTGTTCTCAAGAGTGTACTTCATCTTGTCGCTGCTCCAAACAGTTACGCCGATAGCCTTTGGCTGTTCCATCTTGCGCTTGAAGTTGTTGGTGACGATACCCTTGGCATCAGTCTCCACATCCTTACCCTTCACAATCTTCTTCTGTGATGGCAGCGAAGCCAGATACTGTTCGATGAGCGGACGGATGGTAGCCTCGTCATAGTTGCCCACGATAGTGAAAGTCCATGCTGCGGCATTTGCTGTCTGCTCCTTGGCAATCTCAAGTATGCGGTCGTAGTTTACGCTCTTCAGTAGCTCCATTGTGATAGGAGCGAAACGTGGGTTGTGGCAAGTAAGAGTGAGGCTGAGCGAGTCGCTGAATGCAGCGTCAGGCGAAGCCGCCTTGTTCTTGAGCTGCAGTTCAAGAGTCTTCATAACATTGCTGAACGACTCTTCGTCTTTCTTGATGTTTGTGAAGTACAGATAAGTAAGCTGCAACATTGTCTCTACGTCCTTTGGAGTAGACGAACCGTTAATGGCCTGTCGTGTTTGTCCCATAGAGAGCGAAGCGCTTGCTATCTTGCCAGCCATGGCTTTCTCCAGTTCTGTGTTCAGGAAGTTGCCCAAGCCGCTGGCCTCGATAGCTGCATCGTAAACCTTGATGTTGGCGTAGTCAGCCTCGCCATAGAGTGATGAACCGCCGAAGCCCTCGCCAGTAAGAATCACCTGGTCTTGCTTGAAGTCAGTCTTCTTCAGCACCACCTTGGCACCGTTAGAGAGCAGCAGTTCTGTATATCCAAATGTCTCGTTCTTTGTTTCCTTCTTGATAGAGCCCTTCTCTGGCATGTTTGTTATCAGCGGTTCGTTCTTCACGTTGTCTACGAAAGCCTCTATGTTCTCTGCGCGAACCTTCTTGACAGCGTTTAGCAAGCCCTCTTCTGTAGGATATACAGCACCATCCTTCTCAACGTTAAGGCTCAGTATCACGAGGTTGGTGTCAGACTCTGTAACATACTTCTTGAATAGCTGGTTCACAGCCTCCAGAGGAATTACAGGAATCAACTGGTTCATGATGGCATAGCTGTCTTCGATAGACGGAATAGGCTCGTTGTCGAGGAAGTGCTGTGCATACTGGCGGCAGAACTGGCTGCTGTAGCGCTTGTCCTTGTTGCTGTACTGCTTTTCTATGGCACTTGTTATGTTTGCCTTGGCGCGTGAATACTCAGAAGGAGTAAAGCCGAAGCGTGCGGCACGCAGGGCCTCACGATAAACGGCGCTCAGCGCAGCCTCTGTCTGTCCGTCCTTTGGTACGGCGATACCGTCGAACGACTTCTTTGTGCTTGACAGCAGATAGTCGTTCACGCTGGCCTGTGCCATAACGAATGGGCAGTCAGATTTCTTAGCCACCTCGCCTAGACGCTCGTTGAGCATAGTCATGGCAGCGCTCTCCAGATAGTCGAGCATAAGATAAGCCATAGTGCCCTTGATGGAATCAGGCAGGGCGTCGTGCTTCATCATCAGATATACGAGGTTGTTCTGCTGCTCCTTGTCCTTCTCTACAGCCACCAGTGGCTCGTAGTTGTCTGGCACCATTTCCGGTACAACGTGTGCGGCATTTGGCTTTGTCTTGATAGGGCCGAACATCTCCTTGATCTTGTTCTCTGTGTAGTCAACGTCGATGTCGCCCACCACGATGATGGCCTGATTCTCCGGATGATACCACTTCTCGTAGTAGTCGCGAAGGGCCTGTGGCTTGAAGTTGTCTACCACCTCCATGATGCCGATAGGCAGGCGGTGGCCATACTTACAGCCCGGATAGAGCTTAGGGAAGGCAGTCTCATACATGCGCATTGCAGCCGAGCGGCGAGAGCGCCACTCCTCGTGAATTACTCCTCGCTCCTTGTCAATCTCAGCAGGGTCTAGAATCAGTCCGTCAGCCCAGTCGTGCAGTATCAGCAGACAAGAGTCGAGCTGTGCCTGGTTGGCTGTTGGCACGTTAGAGATGTTGTAGACAGTCTCGTCGATAGATGTATAAGCATTGAGGTCTCGTCCGAACTTCACACCTATAGACTCGCAATAGCGCACAACGCCGTTGCCTGGGAAATTGTCAGTGCCGTTAAAGCACATGTGCTCAAGGAAGTGAGCCAGACCACGCTGGTGGTCTTCTTCCTGAATAGAACCTACTCGCTGTGCGATGTAGAACTCCGCACGGTCTTCCGGCCAGTTGTTGTAGCGGATGTAGTAGGTAAGGCCGTTAGGCAGTTTTCCGATACGCACATCCTTGTCGACAGGTATCGGTGGCATCATCTGCGCACTTGCAGTGATCATTGACGTGATAAACATCACGACAATCATAAACAATTGTTTAGTTTTCATTGAGTTTAATATATTTATAATGTTGTTTCTTACTTTCTTTAGGAGTGTAGGAGTGAATTTTAAAGGAGTTCAGGAGTGAATTTAAAAGGAGTGCAGGAGTTCAGGAGTGTAGGAGTGCAGACGGATGCTTGACATGCAAATGTCTTCTAACTTCTTTATCTCCTTCTACCTTCTTCTATCTTCTTCATTCCATTATCAGGAGTGTAGGAGTGCAGACGGATGCTTGACACGCAAATGTCTTCTATCTCCTTCTATCTTCTTTTATCTCCTTCTACCTTCTTCTACATTCCTCCCCTCGGGGAGGTTAGGAGGGGGCTTTTCAATCTTTCATAACCATTAGTCGCAATTTAACATGCAAAACTACACATTTTTATAATAATAATATTCTGATTAGTGTTTTTTAACGTTGCGCGGGTGACAATCGAGTATTGCCTGTCGCAGCGTAGAGGTGTCTATGTGGGTGTATATCTCCGTCGTGCCAATGCTCTCGTGGCCCAGCATGGCCTGAATGGCGCGCAGGTCGGCTCCGCCCTCAAGCAGTGCCGTGGCAAACGAGTGGCGCAGCGTGTGTGGCGATATGGTCTTGACTATTCCTGCCTCTATAGCCTGCCTCTTTATCATTATCAGTATCATCGTGCGGGTGAGGTGTGCGCCGCGTCGGTTCAGAAACACATAGTCTTCCTCGCCCGCTTTTATCCTCATTTCGTTCCTGTCCAGGAACCAGTAACCCAGTTCTCTTATTGCCCTGGGCGAAATAGGCACGAGCCGCTCCTTCGAGCCCTTGCCCAATACTCTGACATACCGCTCTTCGATGTAAAGGTCAGACAGCTTCATATTGGTCAGTTCGCTCACTCGCAGTCCGCACGAGAACAGCACCTCTATGATGGCGCGGTTGCGGTGCCCCTCCCATTTGCTCAGGTCTATAGAGTTTTCCAGCATGTCCACCTCCTCGGCCGACAGCACCTCGGGCAGATGCTCGCCCAACTGTGGCGACTCCAGCAGTTCCGTGGGGTCGTCGGGTCTGTAGCCGTCGGTCTGCAGATATCGGAAGAAAGCCCTTATGCCGCTCAGTATCCTGCATTGCGATGTCGGTCCGATGCCTATGTCGTGCAGCGAGGCGGCAAAGCAGTGCAGGTCGTCCAGCGTCACCTCCGCCACGCTCATCCCTTCTGGTATGTATGCCAGCAGTTTCTGCAGGTCGCGCTCGTATGCGTCGAGAGTGTTTGGCGAGTAGTTGCGCTCCAGTTTCAGGTATCGCAGATACTTGCGCACGATATTTGCATCGCTATTCTTTGCCGTTTCCATTTTATTTGTTACTTTTGCATGTGCAAAGATAATGAAAAAAGATGAAAGAAGGATTGAAGAATTGAAGAAGATAGAAGAAGGTAGAAGGAGATAGAAGGAGATAAAAGAAGATAGAAGGAGATAAAAGAAGATAGAAGACATTTGCGTGTCAAGCATCCGTCTGAACTCCTAAGCGAAGCGTCACTCCTTCACTCCTACACTCCTTTAAAAAGAAATCATCCGTCTACACTCCTTCACTCCTAAAAAATAAACAAAATTATGAAAATACAGATAATCAACGGCCCCAACCTCAATCTGCTTGGCAAGCGTGAACCGGGCATCTATGGCAGCAGTTCTTTCGGCGACTATCTGGAAGAGCTCAAGGCAAAATATCCGGAACTCGATATTGACTACTATCAGAGCAATATCGAGGGCGAACTGATAGACAAGATGCACGAGGTGGGATTCTCGGCAGACGGCATAGTGCTTAATGCCGGAGCATACACGCACACCAGCGTGGCGCTGCACGACTGCATACGCGCCATCAGCACGCCCGTGATAGAGGTACACATCAGCAATGTGCATCAGCGCGAGCAGTTCCGCCACCACTCCATGATAAGCAGCGCCTGCCGAGGCGTCATCTGCGGTTTCGGCCTCGACAGCTACCGCCTGGCAGTAGAAGCTATAAAGGCTGGCCTATGACTCTCGACGACTACATACTGAGCCACATCGACCCCGAGGGTGATTATCTCTACCGCCTCTACCGCGCCACAAACATCTACCTGCTGCACGGGCGCATGGCCAGCGGGCATCTGCAGGGCCGGCTGCTCAAGATGCTTGTGCAGATGATACAGCCGCAGAACATACTCGAAGTGGGCACCTTCAGCGGCTACAGCGCCATCTGTCTGGCAGAAGGACTGCAGCGCCCGGGGGCAAAGGTCTACACCTACGAGATAAACGACGAGCAGGAGGAGTTTACGCGTCCGTGGATAGAAGGCTCGCCCGTGGCAGACAGGATAGAGTTTATAATAGGCGATGCCATTCGCGAGGCACCTAAACTGGGCATCACCTTCGACATGGCATTCATAGACGGCGACAAGCGTACGTATATAGAAACCTACGAGATGGCGCTTTCCGTATTGCGCCCCGGCGGTTTCATACTTGCCGACAACACCCTGTGGGACGGTCATGTGGTGGATGCTGCCTACGCAAAAGACCAGCAGACGCGCGGCATCGACAGCTTCAACGACTACATCATGAACGACAGTCGTGTAGAGCGGGTAATCTTGCCCTTGCGCGACGGACTGACTCTTATACGCAAGAAGTGGGAGCTTACGTAGTCCGCTGCCTGCCTTTTGGTAAACGTCGGGAAAACTCTATTTTGCATTTTTTAAGTTTATCTCGTGCAGTATTTCCCGTATAAGGCCGTTTAATAGACAAAAGATGAACCAACTGAAGTGAATGAAAGTATTTGGTTCAATCACTATATTTTGTTTATTCACTTAAACACCATAGTATATGAAAAGAATTGTCTTTGTAGCAATCCTCCTGCTGAGCGTGATGGCAGCCAGCGGCAGAACAGACAGTATTAATAACATCAGTAGACACGAGGTGAGAGTAGGGGTTGCTGTAATGATTTCTGATACTAAAGCCTACGACGACTATACCGACGAGATAAGAGAAGCCGGTTTTGATGTGCTGGTATGCGATGACAATCCTGAAGGCTCAGGCAGTTCGCTAAGCATCGAATACTATTATCACATTAACAAGACCTTCGCCATAGGTGCATTGTTTGGCAAGCAGTACGGACATTCGGACTGTACTTTTTGCACCGACCCAGAATTACAATTGCCCTTCGTGGCGACAAAAAACAGCCAAGTGGTCTACGCCATGCCAGCAGTAAAAGCCTATTGGCTAAATTCAGGGTTTATAAATTTTTATGTGAAGATAGCTGGCGGTCTTGTAAGTTCAAAAATTAAGACAGAAGCCAGCGGCACGTCGTTGTTTACTACAGGCACCAAGAAAAAATTGACATTCGAAGGCCAATTCTCTCTGCTCTGCTGCGAACTGAATCTCAAAGGGTTCGGCATGCATTTCGAATTGGGAGGTGGCGCCCAAGGTGTGTTTATTATAGGAGCGAGCTTCAATTTATAGTTCTGGCAAAAACATAAGTCTCTTTGTCTAAAATAAATTGTTGAAGCTCTCGAAGCGAATAATTCCCAAATATCAATTTGCTAGAGACTTGTCTCTTACATTATATATAAAACCCGTTGGATGAATTAACATTCAACGGGTCTTGAATATTAGAAGTCCTCGTAATAATATATCCAATTAAATCCAGTCCGTGGCGTTCGGACTACAAGTAAATGGCGTTCTGACTGTGAGTCCGAACGCCACGGACTCTCAGTCCGAAGTGGTTTCGGACTGAGAGTGCAAATAATCTTCAATCGGTCATTTGCCTGTAAAAGAGATATTAATAGATACTTTTTACACATTTCCTTTGTCTTACTGATGACGATATATGCCAATTGTTGCAAAAAGTTTACTAAAAAGACGGTTCTTCAAGCGATTTAGACTAATACTCAAGGCGATTTTGAGTATTGCGTTGTTTTAAGATGCTGATAAACAGATAGTAATGCAACGGCAATCTTTGGCAACTAAAATAATAGAGTTAATGCAGCTGTTTTTATATAATTCAATAATTTTGCATCAGTAACTGAAAACTTATATTATGAAATAGTTATTGTTCTTACTGGTGGCAACTTTTGGCAACTATTTCAGTGCCAATATTCGGTCTGTTTGCAATTTTTTGTATAACTTTGCATATCATGGCCAAAAGAAAAGCTTGTTTTTTATTATTAGCCTTGCTGCTTCTTGCCTGTGGCAAGGGTGGCGACTATGAAGAGATGCATGAGCAGCTGATGAAGACGAAGGCCCAAAATGAAAACTATGAGCCGTTCGTGTCAGACAGTATGATGCTGCGTGTGGCAGATTATTTCGACCGCAACGGCACTGCCAATGAGAAGATGCTTGCCCACTATCTGTTGGGTTGCGTATATCGTGACCTTGGCGACATGCCCCGCTCACTTGAATGTTATCATCAGGCAGTAGCCTGTGCCGATACCACTGATGCCGATTGCGACTACCTTTTGGTTGGAAAGGTGCACGGTCAGATGGCATACATATATAATAAGGAACTTCTTCCGCAATATCAACTGGAACAGTCGCACCATTGTCGCCGCTATTCTTTGCTTGCTGGCGACACGTTGGCAGCCATAAAGGCAGAAGACTTCAGTGCCTCTGCCTATTATCTGTTGGGCAAGGTTGATTCGTGCATCGCCATTAAGGAGCGGTGTGCGGAACTCTATCTTGAGCATGGCGAGAATCTGCGCTTTGCCGAAGCACACTCAGCACTCACGGCTTTCTACTTGGAACGCGGAGCAGTGGAGAAAGCTGCGGTCAGTTTGGCAAAGGCAGAGCAAACCAAGGAGTTCTTCATGTCTAATGGCAATGTGATAAGCGGGCGTGAGATTTTCTACTATAACAAAGGACTGCTCCATCTGGCAGAGGGTGACACAGATAAAGCAGAACAATGTTTCCGCCGACTGGCTGCTGTGACCGATGGCGATGTGAACAAGCGCATTGCCGCAGCAAGAGGACTCGCCCTTTTGTTTGAAAAGCAGGGCAGGGCAGATTCCACTGCAAAATATGCCATGATGGCTTATGCTCTGAACGACACAATCAACCAGCAACTGATGCAGTCGGCGCTGCCAACGATGCAAGCCCTCTACGACTATTCACGATATAAAGACGAGGCGGCAAAGAAATCGCAAGAGGCGGCGCGCACCAAGATGCTGGTGCTGATACTCGTGGCAGTGTTGCTGGCAACGGTATTCGTGGCGTATGTCTTCATTAGTAAGACAAGGAGAAGAAAGGAAGAAGAGCTGGCGCAACAACAGCATCAGTACGAGCTGAAGATGACGTTGCTCTCAAAGGCTAACGACGACCTTGATGCGCTGTTGGCTGAAAGTGAGGAGCGCAACAGGCAACTCATAGAGCAGAAGACGGCAGAGATAGAAAACTATAAAAGACAGATAGCAGCATATAAAAACGACGGAAGAACGGCAGAGGAAAGGCTCGTCTGCTCGTCGGTGGTCAAACGCTTTCAGCAAATGGGCAAGACGGCAACAGAACCAACAGAGGCCGATTGGGAGGAGTTGCGCAAACTGATAAATATGGAACTTCCCGAGTTCTATGGCATAATGAACGCCAACGGGCAGTTGCCAATGGTGGAATATCACATCTGCATATTGATAAAATTAGGATTCGGAATAAAGGAGATGTGCAATCTTACGGGCTTCGACAAATATAAAATGTCGAAGATACGCCGCCAATTGTTGCAAAAGGTTTACCAAAAAGACGGTTCTTCGAGCGATTTCGACAAGCTTGTAAGGAAGATAATGAGCATCACGCTGTTCTAATTCTCTGAAAATTAATAGTTTGTGACTCGGCAATATTTAGCAACTATATAAATGAAAATAATTTCGCTTAAATTTGAAAATACACTACATTTGCACTGAAAACAAAAAACTATGATTATGAAAAAGAGACTCTACATTTTGGCGATTGCAATATTCATGATTTGCAATAATGTTTCAGCAATATACGAGTTGGCAAGTGACACAACAGGATATATTCCATCAACGGACACCACAGCAGTTGTTCCGCCAGCACCGGAGATTCCTGATACAAGCGATGTTATCCCACCAAATGTTCCAGACACCGGGACGGTAGCTCCGCCGCCGGCAGAGCCATCAGCCCCATCTATTGAAGGGCGCAAGGTGGTAGAATATCCACATGTGGTGGCAAGTGGTAAAAAGCAGCAGATGTCATTGTCGCTGGAGGGCAACAATCTGAGAGTGAAAGGACAGATATGGGCGCAAGGCACTAAAGAGCATTATCTGGATTATCAGATAATGGCTGACTCTGCTTATATCTGCCGTGTTGACATGGATTATAAAAACACCAAGGCATATCTGCTTGATATTGATGTCCTGATTCCTGGTTTCGCAGGTGATAAATACAAGGTGACATTTGAGGCCTTAGACGTGAGCCTTAGTGCCACAGATGAAGCCAAGCAGCGCAAGACGATGTTAATAGAACGCGGCAACTATGCTGCTCAACCAGAAATGGAGAACACTTTTTTGGTTGACGGCAAGTCATGGAACTATAGCAAAGTGATGCTGTCTGACAAAGGTGATAAGATAGAAGAGCAGTTTAGCATAACGGTTCGCGGTGATACTTTATTTGAAAACCGATGGTGCAAGAGTCTTGTCTATTCAGATGGTGATAAGACGATTCTGGCAGGCGTAGCATACGAGACCGAGGACGGCAAGGTGAATATTTACAATACCTTGCAAATGGATAATGCCTATTTCCTACATGAAGGATGGATGTGTGCCCATGATTTTGGTTTGCATCAGGGAGATAAAGTACCGTTTATTTATGGCTTTGAAGAAACGCCTTATATTGTTGGCAGGATAGATTCAATAGATGTAAAGGGCGAGATACGCAAACGATGGAATGCTGTGGTCGAAGAGTCAGATACTTGTGCTGTCTTTTCTGTTGTTGAAGGAATTGGCAACAGCAAGTATGGCATTTATGCTTTTTGCTCTCTTGATCCAGATCGTTATCCATTGTATTATTTCGTGTCATGCTATCAGGGCAACAGATGTATTTTCGAGGCAAAAGACTTCAACTTGAACACCTGGTCTGACAGTTATGTCAGCATCTATATCCCGCAATCGACAGAAAACGATTCGCTTAATACACTAGAACATCTGCTTACAGATAATCAGAAAGAAAAAGTAGTAGGTCTTGCTATTTATGGTTATCCCAAAACATCGGATTTTGAATATCTGCGCTATAATCTTCTGCCGCAACTTGAGCGTCTTGACCTTTGCCATGCAGAAGTGGATACTATGCCAGAAAGGGCTTTCGACGTAACATTACCAGAGAATAATGCGACAACAAAGTACATAGTGCTGCCAAAGACGCTGACGCATCTGAGCGACAACGCACTGTGCGTTTATCCTAACAAAGTAACCTATGAAATAACGGGTAAGTATCCGTCGTTGGGAAAGAACATCTATTCGCATGAGGGAAGGCCGTCCAACAATATCTTTGTAGTACCATCGCAAGGCAATAAATACCTAACGCTACATACGATTGACCCAACCGGCGGTTCGTCAGGACCAGAGAGAGGACTGTTGCCAATGAAGCAGACGAAAGAAGAAGGCGACTCGCTTGGCGGTTCGGTGGTAGTGTCGATGGATGGCGATACATTGTATTATGTTAATCCTACGGCATGTCATAAATATGCCATACCTCAGAATATAACAAGGATTCACTCTAATGCGATGGAGAACAAACGCTTGCAGGCTTCGTTCAATATTCCGGAAAGCGTAGATTCCATAGGCGATAGGGCTTTTTACGGTTTGCAGATTGTGCAAACAAGGAACTCATCGCCAGTATATTATATGTCGTGCAGCAAAAATACGCCGCCACTCATTGGCAATGAGGTGTTCGACGAGTCGTCGTTGGTTACAGGCAGCCATGTGTTCTATGTCAATAAAGAAAGCATAAGTGATTATAAGAACACTAAAGGTTGGGACAAACTCTACTATGGAGATATCGATGATGTGAGTGGTGTAGAGGAAGTTAAGACAGCCGAAAAGCAATCACCATATTATTACGACCTGCAAGGGCGACGCCTAATCAATCCAACAAAGGGATTGTATATACATAATGGCAAGAAGGTGATTGTGAGATAACGGATAGGTTGGAAATCTTTTAAATTCAGTCGTGCATACATCCAGTTGTGGGTGTATGCACGCAATTATTTCACCACATCAGCATTTTATCTGCTCAAGAGTTTGCCGAGAGGAGAAAAATAAGTAACTTTGCACTTTGAAACGATGAGTTGTGAAGTTTTGAGGATTGAAACCTCCCCCAACCCCTCCAAAGGAGGGGAGAAGGATTGAAAGATTAGAAGGATTGAAAGATTGATGGAATGAAGAAGATAGAAGAAGGTAGAAGGAGATAAAAGAAGATAGAAGACATTTGCGTGTCAAGCATACGTCCTGTTTTTCGCATAGCTCAAGGAAACTCCTCCTTTGCGAAGCGATAACTTCCTATAACTCCCTTTAACTTCTTAAAAAGAAAGCATCCGTCTGCACTCCTACACTCCTGCACTCCTTAAAAACAATCAACTCGTTAACTCGTCAACTTGTCAACTAAAAAAACAAAATACATGTCATATCTATTTTCTTCAGAATCAGTATCAGAGGGGCATCCCGATAAAGTGGCCGACCAGATTAGTGATGCAATATTAGACCAGTTTCTGGCTTACGACAGCAAGGCACGCGTGGCGTGCGAGTCGTTCGTGACCACTGGTCAGGTGGTGATAATGGGTGAGGTGCGCAGCGAGGTCTATATCGACCTGCAGACCATTGCCCGCAATACAATCAAGAAGATCGGCTATACCAAGGCCGAGTATCAGTTTGACGGCAACTCGTGCGGCATCCTCAGTGCCATCCACGAGCAGAGCAGCGACATCAACCAAGGCGTTGACCGCGAAGATGAGGACAATCAGGGTGCCGGCGACCAAGGCATGATGTTCGGCTATGCCACCAACGAGACGGAGAACTACATGCCCGTTTCGCTCGACCTGGCGCATCTGATTATGAGCGTGCTGGCAGAGATACGCAAGGAGGGCAAGGTGATGACCTATCTGCGCCCAGACTCAAAGAGTCAGGTGACGGTGCAGTACAGCGACAACGGCGTGCCAGAGCGCATAGACACCATCGTGGTGTCTACTCAGCACGATGATTTTGATGAGGATGAGGCTATGCTCAGCAAGATTAAGGACGATGTGCTTAACATACTGATGCCAAGAGTAAAGGCACAGATACACTCACAGAAGGTGCTCGACCTGTTTGGCGATGATATAAAATATTATGTAAACCCAACGGGTAAGTTTGTTATCGGTGGTCCTCATGGAGATACCGGTCTTACAGGACGTAAGATTATTGTTGACACATACGGAGGCAAGGGTGCGCACGGCGGCGGCGCTTTCTCTGGTAAAGACTCTTCAAAGGTTGACCGCTCTGCAGCCTATGCCGCACGCCACATAGCCAAGAACATGGTGGCTGCAGGTGTGGCAGACGAGATGCTGGTGCAGGTGAGCTATGCTATCGGTGTGGCAAAGCCGATGAACATCTACGTGAACACCTACGGCAAGAGCCGCGTGCAGATGACCGACGGCGAGATAGCCAAGAAGATAGAAGAACTGTTCGACCTGCGCCCGAAGGCCATCGAGCGCTCGCTGAAGCTGCGCCAGCCTATGTATGCCGAGACAGCAGCATACGGACACATGGGCCGCAAACCAGAGGTTGTGACAAAGACATTTACAAGCCACTATCACGAGACAAAGCAGATGGAGATAGAACTCTTTACTTGGGAGAAGCTCGACAGGGTGGAAGACATCAAGCGTGCGTTTGCTTTAGCATAAGGAATGACAGAATCAGCAGCCCTGCCTTTATTTTATAAGGAAAGCCCCACGCCGTTTGATACGGCATTCACCAGCGGCGGCAACGTGAGATGGATGGGCGTCGCGGGCGACCCCGTGCCCTATCTGATGCGCAACGACGATGCTATTACGTTGATGATGCTGGCTTGCTTTGTGATGGCGGTGGTGTCGATAGCCCAGTCGAGGCAGTTTATTGAGCGCCAGATAAAGTACTTCTTCCGCAGTCGCTCAAATGCGGCCACGACGGTGGGCGAGACGGCTGCGGAGGTCAGGTTTCAGTGCATCTTGCTGTTGCAGACATGTCTGCTGTATTCTATCTTGCAGTATCTGTATACTTGTGAATATATTTCCAGCACGTTTGTGCTTGGCTCCCCCTATCAGCTGATAGGCATTTTCTTTGTTGTGGTATGCTTGTTCCAACTGCTCAGGGGGGCGTTGTATACAGTAGTGAACAATGTGTTTTTTGACGGTAAAATAAATTTACAATGGATAAAGTCGCTGCTGTTTCTTGCGGCACTTGAGGGAGTGGCGCTCTATCCGGTAGTATTGTTGCTGATATACTTCAATCTGTCGTTCGACAATGCTATCGTTTGCTTTGTAATCGTCTTTCTTTTCATTAAAATATTGACGTTTTACAAGTGCTGTTCTATCTTTTTTGGTCGATTAGGCAATTTTCTGCAAATATTTTTGTACTTTTGTGCCCTTGAATTGATACCGTTGGTCTCTCTGTGGGGGATTTTGGTAATAATTGGTAATTATTTGAAAGTAAATTTTTAGGACATCGATGATTAAGAAAATTTTGGTTTCTCAACCTAAGCCAACCAGTGAAAAGTCGCCGTATTTTGATATAGCAACAAGATTTGGTGTGGAACTGGTGTTCCGTCCTTTCATTAAGGTAGAAGGACTGACGCCAAAGGAATTCCGCCAGCAGAAAATAAATATTCTTGATTATACTGCAATAGTGTTCACGTCACGTCACGCTATTGACAATTTCTTCACGTTGGCAAAGGAGATGAGAGTGACCATACCTGAAGATATGAAGTACTTCTGTATTACAGAGACCATCTCGCTGTATATCCAGAAGTATGTGCAGTATCGCAAGAGAAAGGTGTTCTTTGGAAGCACAGGCAAGATAGACGACCTGATACCTTCAATGGTCAAGCATAAGGCAGAGAAGTATCTGGTGCCTATGAGTGATGTTCACAACGACTCGCTCAAGGAAATGCTTGACGCTAAGAAACTTAATCACACAGAGTGCGTGATGTATCGCACGGTAAGCAACGATTTCACCCCAGAAGAGGTGGCATCGTTCGACTATGACATGCTCGTGTTCTTCAGCCCGTCAGGTGTTGACTCGCTGAAGAAGAACTTCCCTGACTTCAAGCAGGGAGATATAGCTATCGCTACATTCGGACCGGCAACAGCAAAGGCCGTGAAGGATGAAGGACTGCGCCTTGACATAGAAGCGCCATCAGAGAAATATCCTTCGATGACGGGCGCTCTGCAGCAATATCTGAAAGAACATCAGAAATAATGACGCCTTCGGCCTGTACTCCGGCACCAATGGCTTGCGGCTTGAGCAAGAGCGAGAGAATAGTGAGCCGTAGTCTCGTGGACAAGATGTTCGGAGGCGGAAGTAGCCGCTCGATGTCTGCTTATCCGCTGAGACTTGTCTACATGAAAATGGAACAACGAGACGGGGCGCAAGCGCAGATACTGGTAAGTGTGCCGAAAAAGCATTTCAAGCATGCAGTAGACCGCAACAGGGTGAAAAGGCAGGTGAGAGAAGCTTACAGACACAACAAGCATGTGCTGCTCGACGTGATGAAAGACAGAGAGGGCGAGGCTGTGGCGCTGGCTTTTATCTGGCAGGCAAGGGTTATGATTACAACTGGCGAGGTGGCGGAAAAGATGAACGTGCTGCTCAACAGGGTGGCAGAAAAAATAAAGCGCGATGGGCAGGATAATGGGCAGGATTAAGATGCTGACGACATGGCTACTCTGCTTGCCTATACTTTTTTATCAGAGGTGCATCTCGCCGCTTACCCCTCCTTCATGCCGCTTCACACCTACTTGTTCTGAGTATGCACGACAGGCGCTGGTGAAGCACGGACCGATAAAAGGACTGTGGCTGGCTGTAAGGAGATTGCTGAGATGCCATCCGTGGGGCGGAAGCGGATATGACCCGGTGCCATGAGAAGAATTGGAGGGTGAAGAATTGAAAGCCCCCTCCTAACCTCCCCGAGGGGAGGAATGTAGAAGAATGTAGAAGAATGTAGAAGAATGTAGAAGAAGGTAGAAGGAGATAGAAGACATTTGCATGTCAAGCATACGTCCTGTAACTCCTTAGCGAAGCGATAACTTCCTATAACTCCCTTTAACTTCTTAAAAAGAAAGCATCCGTCTGCACTCCTACACTCCTGAACTCCTAAGCGAAGCGTCACTTCTTCACTCCTAAAAGAAAACAAATAAATAAAGATATGAAAAACTTTGTAGAAGAACTGAAATGGCGTGGGATGCTTTCGCAGATCATGCCCGGAACAGAAGAACTCCTCCAGAAGGAGATGGTTACGGCATACCTCGGTACTGACCCTACGGCAGATTCTCTGCATATAGGTCATCTCTGCGGTATCATGATGTTGCGCCACTTGCAGCACTGCGGCCATAAGCCAATCATCTTGGTTGGTGGTGCTACTGGTATGATTGGCGACCCGTCGGGAAAGAGTCAGGAGCGCAACTTGCTCAACAACGAGACTCTCTATCATAATCAGGAATGCATAAAGAAGCAGGTGGCTAAGTTCCTCGACTTCGAGGGTGACGAACCAAACAAGGCCGAACTCGTGAACAACTACGACTGGATGAAGGACTTCACCTTCCTTGATTTCGCACGCGAGGTGGGCAAGCACATCACCGTCAACTATATGATGGCAAAGGACAGCGTGCAGCAGCGTCTTAACGGAACGGCTCGCGACGGACTTTCATTCACAGAGTTTACATACCAGTTGCTGCAGGGCTACGACTTCCTGTATCTATACCAGCACATGGGTTGCAAGTTGCAGCTTGGAGGTAACGACCAGTGGGGCAACATGACAACAGGTACAGAACTCATCCGCCGCACTCTCGGTAATGAGAACGAGGCTTTCGCCCTCACCTGTCCGCTGATAACAAAGGCAGACGGCAAGAAGTTCGGTAAGACAGAGAGCGGAAACATCTGGCTCGACCGCAACCGCACAACACCATATAAGTTCTATCAGTTCTGGCTCAACGTGAGCGACGACGATGCAGAACGCTACATCAAGATATTCACCAGTCTCGACAAGGAGACCATCGATGCCCTTGTAGAGGAGCACAAGCAAGACCCAGGCCGCCGCGTGCTGCAGAAGCGCTTGGCAGAGGAGGTGACAGTGCTTGTTCACTCTAAGGAAGACCTCGACATGGCAATCGAAGCCAGCAACATCCTCTTCGGCAAGTCAACAAAGGACAGTCTGCTGAAGCTCGACGAGCAGACACTGCTAGACATCTTCGAGGGCGTGCCACAGTTTGAAATCTCTGCCGACCAGATTGGTCAGCCAGCAGTAGAGATATTCACACAGGCTGCTGCCGTGTTTGCAAGCAAGGGCGAGATGCGCAAGCTCGTTCAGGGTGGCGGCGTGTCGTTGAACAAGGAGAAGCTCGCCGAGTTCGACCGTCCAATAACAGCCGACGACCTGATTGACGGCAAGTATCTGCTCGTTCAGCGCGGAAAGAAGAACTACTATCTTGTTATTGTAAAGTAAAATAGACTACAAATTTAGTTTGTTTTTATTATAACAACGAATTTCTCGAATTATACGAATTATTTTGCTTAGTTGCATCATGATAAAATTCGTTTAATTCGTGAAATTCGTTGTTCTTTATTTGTTATCATAATTTATAATTCATAATTCCTAATTAAAAATTTGGCGGTATGCCAAATTTTTCATACCTTTGCACCCGATTTATTGCATTGGACCATGGTGTAATGGTAACACTACAGGTTTTGGTTCTGTCATTCTGGGTTCGAATCCCGGTGGTCCAACGCCCAATAAATAAAAGCAGGATGCTCTTTTCTGAGTGTTCTGCTTTTGTTTTTAAATAATCTTAATAAAAAGAAAAGCATTAGTCTGTATTATTCTTAATTTTAATTTGTATCTTTGCAAAATCAATGCAGAAGATTTTGCAAAACTTTTAAACTAAAATAAACATGAAAACAAATTATGAAATTCGCTATGCGGCCCATCCAGAGGACGCAAAGAATTATGACACCAAGCGCATCCGTCGCGACTTCTTGATCGAGACAGTGTTTGCTGCTGACGAGGTGAACATGGTGTATTCAATGTACGACCGTATGGTTGTTGGTGGTGCAATGCCAGTGGCTGAGTGCCTGAAACTTGAGGCTATCGACCCTCTGAAGGCTCCTTTCTTCACTACACGCCGTGAGATTGGTATCTTCAACGTCGGTGGCGAAGGTTGCGTAAAGGTTGGCGACGAGACATTCGAGCTCGGATACAAGGAGGCTCTCTACATCGGTAGCGGCGACCGCGATGTTGTGTTCTGTTCTAAGGACGCTGCTCAGCCTGCTAAGTTCTACTTCAACTCTTGCACAGCCCACACATCATATCCTTGCAAGAAGATAACAAAGGCCGACGCTGTTGTTGCTCACATGGGCGACCTCGCAACAAGCAACGAGCGTAATATCAACAAGATGATTGTAAACCAGGTGCTCCCAACATGTCAGTTGCAGATGGGTATGACCGAACTTGCAACAGGTAGTGTATGGAACACAATGCCGGCACACGTTCACAGCCGTCGTATGGAGGCTTACTTCTATTTCGAGGTTCCTGCAGACCAGGCTGTTTGCCACTTCATGGGTGAGGTTGACGAGACCCGTCACATCTGGATGAAGGGCGACCAGGCCGTTCTCTCTCCTGAGTGGAGTATCCACAGTGCCGCAGCTACTCACAACTACACCTTCATCTGGGGTATGGGTGGTGAGAACCTTGACTACGGCGATCAGGACTTTTCGCTGATTACGGATTTGAAGTAGAACTCTTTAGAGGAGGTAGGAGTGTAAGGAGTGTAGGAGTGTGGACAATACCTAAATGTGTTGCTTATGGAACCGTTTTCATTTGAGAAAATTTTTGCTTGGCAGAAGGCGCATTCGTTTACAAAGGATGTTTATTTCATAACAAAGCATTTTCCCTCTGATGAGCGTTTAGGACTTACATCTCAATTTAGAAGAGCAGCGGTGTCTATAGGAGCAAATATAGCCGAAGGGTATAAAAAGTTAGGTAAGGCCGACAAACTCCGTTTCCTGAATATCTCTGAAGGTAGTTTGGCGGAATGTCAAAACTACATAATCCTCTCCAAAGATTTGAATTATATAAGTGCAGAAGAGTATCGCTTTTTACATGAAAGTGCAGAAGAAGTAGGAAGACTTCTGACATCTTATAGTAATGGAATATTGAAAAATAACGGAATTAAATAACCCGAGTGTCGGAATGGGGTAAGGAATTCCTGAAGGCTAATGTCTTCACTCCTACACTCCTTACACTCCTACACTCCTTAAAAACGTAATTGAATGAAGAATTTATTCTCATTATCCGGCAAGAACGCATGGATCACAGGTGCTTCTTACGGTATCGGTTTTAACATCGCAAAGGCTTTCGTGGCTGCAGGTGTAGAGAACATTATTTTCAACGACATCAACGAGGACGCTCTCGCTAAGGGGCTGGCCAACTACAAAGAGGCTGGCATAGAGAACGTGCACGGTTATGTTTGTGACGTAACTAACGAAGACCAGGTGAAGGCTCTCGTAGAGAAGATTCACGCTGAGGTTGGTCAGATTGACATCCTCGTCAACAACGCTGGTATCATCAAGCGCATTCCTATGCACGAGATGAAGCGCAGCGAGTTCCAGCAGGTTATCGACATCGACCTCGTTGGTCCATTCATCTGCGCAAGTGCCGTTATCCCAGAGATGATGGAGCGCCGCGAGGGTAAGATTATCAATATCTGCTCAATGATGAGTGAACTTGGCCGTGAAACTGTTTCTGCATACGCAGCAGCAAAGGGTGGTTTGAAGATGCTTACACGCAACATCTGCTCTGAGTATGGTGAGTACAATATCCAGTGCAACGGTATCGGTCCTGGTTATATCGCTACTCCACAGACAGCTCCATTGCGTGAGCGTCAGGCAGACGGCAGCCGTCATCCGTTCGACTCATTCATCTGTGCAAAGACTCCAGCAGGACGCTGGCTCGATCCAGAAGAACTGGGTGGACCTGCAGTGTTCCTCGCTTCTAAGGCTTCTGATGCCGTTAACGGTCACGTGCTCTACGTTGACGGCGGTATCCTTGCTTATATCGGTAAGCAGCCTTAAGCCTGTTTGCTAATTCTTATAAAATACGAGGCTATCCTATTGGGGAATAGCCTCGTATTTTATAATAGGTTTATAAATATAATAATCGATTTAAGTTTAAAACTTGTCTAACTCAGTTGAATTGTTTTTGAATCTTTTTGGTCTCCTTCAATCTGCCATTGGTAAAAACCTTTACAATCAGTATTCGATTCTTGAATTTTTTCAACTCTTCGGTGGATTTTACACAGCCAAGCATTTTTCCGCCTGCATCATAAACTTCAATCGTAATATTTTCATTGGTTTCTGTCTCAGAGATGCCTGTAGGGTGGACGGGGACCTCAATTGTGGAAACCATCTCACCATGTCCGTTTCCCGCCGTAATGGTAAGTAAAGCCCTATCGTAGATGCTTATGCTGTTTATTGTAAACATGTAGACAGTATCAGGCTGTTGTTTTGTATATAATTGTATGTATGGACTATTTTCTTCCTCAAGTTCTACTTTAATCCAGTCTGTCCTTTTTGTTTTTACTTCTAAATCTATGTTGTAAAATTCCTGTTCGTTTTCTGTGAAAAACATGTGTTTTATCTCAGCTTTGATAATCTTTGGTAGATTTGCAGTGTCTGCAACACTCTCATTTTCAGTGTTAGTAATAGCCCACAATAATGCAGGGATGAATGATAGAAAGAGGGTAAGGAGGGTTTTGTGGATTGATTTCATATATTTGGGTAATGTTGTGGTATTAATGTATTGCAAAAATACATATTTTCAATGAACAACCAAAATAATAAGTGATTTTTTATGTTAAACCTCCTCATGTCCTCAAATAATCAGAATAAAATGAACGTTTTCTTTATTGGGGTGTATGCTTTAATAAAAGTGAAGAATAATTTAAAATGGATTAAAGATTAGGGAATAAAGATTAAGGTTTGTTACCAAGACATACGCTTGAACTCCTACACTCCTAAAAGGAATAAAAATAATTAATAATAAAAAAGAAAAGAACATGAAGAAAATAATTTTATTGGCAACCCTTGTAATTACGGTTCTGCACATCAGTGCACAAACCAAGGCGGAAGAGATAAAAAGTCCGATAGTCAGCGAACAAGATGCAGATTATTATGCAACACAGACAGTCCTATGGCGAGATATAGCCCGAAGTAATCCAAAGGACGAGCAGGCGTGGAAGAACTATTTCCGTGCTGCATGGTATAAAAAATGGAACAACCAAGCTGATACCACAGCAAATGATGTGTTGCGTGAGATGGAACAGGCAATACCTGGTTCTTATATCTACAACTATGCCTGCTATCGCAAGTATATGGGACAGGACGAGTGTCATCTTTATGCACAGGCTGCGATTAAGCAGTTGCCCGAAACTATGGATCAGCACGACTATAACATCTGGTTCTGCTATGCCGCACAGATGGGCGACGAGGAGAACATGGAGCGCATAGCGAAAAGATACTATAACAGCGGACTCTATTCGCCATACGTCTTGCAATATAACTACAACGAACTGCAGGGCATGGAGGAAAACGGTATCTACATAGGCAACGGTGATGCAATTCTGGTACCGAAATTGATGATGCAATATGCTAAAGGACTGCATCGCGACAAGGCAATAGTGTGTATGTCGTTCCTCGTGCTGAAGCACTATAGGGAATATCTGTTCAAGAAGTTGGGCGTGGAAATGCCAGAGTTTAAGGAGGCGAAAACGCAAGCCGACTACGATGAAAATGTGTTCAGGGCTGTGGAAGCGCTACGAAAAGGTACAGGGAGACCGACATATTTCTCTACTTTCAATGGCATAGAGATTAATAAACCGTGGGAAGACAAACTGTATAACGAAGGTCTGACTCTGAAATATTCGGACAAACCGTATGATAATTTTAAGGTAAAGCGCAAGAATGCAGAAGAATGTTATCTGATGGAATATCTCATCGAGTCGTTCTCGCCAAACAAATGGGACAGCGGCAACAGGCTTAACGCCAACTATGTGGTGATGCTGAGCGATCTGTTAGAATATTATAAGGAGAATAATATAAAGAGGTATAAATGGCTGCATAGGATTCTGACGAAGTCGCTCGACAACTGTGACATTGAGGAAGAGAGGAAACAGCGTTACAAGGAACTCATAAAGTGATAAGATGAAGATTGATTTCATAACCTCTCGGCAAAGCGACGAACGACTGATGCAGAAGGCGGCTAAAGGCAGCGAGCGGGCATTTGAGGAACTATATAATCGCTATGCACGACGACTGAAAGGATTCTTCAGCAGGCAGGTGTCGTGCCGTGACATGGCTTCCGACCTTACGCAAGATGTATTTCTGCGAGCATACGCTGCGCGTCATACGTGGCGTGAAGGCAAGAAAGTGGAGCCTTGGCTCTTTACCATAGCCTATAATCTGTGTCGCAACACATGGAGGCACCAGCAAGTGGAGGCAGAATACATGAGTACGGCTAAAGCCGAAGAAAGTGTGACGGCCGACATCGAGGTTGACATAGACCAAAGCATGCTTGACAAAGCATTGCATGATATATTAGAAACTCTGGATGAACAGAGCCGTGCATTGTTTTCGCTTCGTTACGAAGAAGAACTTAGCGTATCGCAAATAGCTGCAATAATCGGCATACCAGAAGGGACGGTAAAGTCGAGGTTGCACAGACTTATCAACAATATAAAACAACAAATAAAAAAATATGAAGATTACCGAGTTTGAAATAGCACAGACTGCAAGGCGTTTGCGCGATGAAGAGAATGCAAAATTGAGAATAAGGCAATGGCATCATCGCCGTATGGTCATACCAACTTGGCTTGTTTATATACCGGCAGCAGCAATAGTAGGTTTTGTTTTTGGCTTATGGATGGGAGAGAAACAACTGGCAACAGATTTTCAGGCTGTTGCCAAGGCCGATACTATTTATGTAAAACAGTTGGAACGAATAGTGGAATATGACACGATATACAGCAGCCAGCCATCTAGGCCAGGAAATAGTAAAACAAAGCATGTAGTAAAGACTGGTGTGCCAATGACCAAAGACAAGGTTCCTTACCATCTTTTGGTGATGCAGTAAGTTATGGCTTACATACTCTATCTTTCACTGCCATCAGGCTACATATTTGCAGTATCTTCTTTTATTAATATAATAATGTAAAAAGGGGCAATCAGCCCCTTTTTGTATTGAAAGTGTTTAGAATTTGTAATGATTACAATTTTATTTAAAAAAAATGTTAAAACATTTGGAAATACCAATTATTAGGTATATCTTTGCATTGGAATTAAAAATGTAATAATTACAAAGTAAAAATAAAGTCAATGAAAACGACAAAGGTTATAGAATATTTGACAGAGCACGATGTTAAGCCTTCTGTTCAGCGTATAGCCGTTATGGACTATCTGCTTACACACAGGACGCATCCTACCGTTGATGAAATCTATAATGCGTTGGCTAAACAGATACCTACGCTCTCTAAGACTACGGTCTACAACACACTGAAACTGTTTGTAGAGAAAGAAGCGGCTTTGTTGCTCACGGTAGATGAGAGAAACAGTTGCTACGATGGTTGCACAGATCCTCATGCCCATTTCTTCTGCACCAAGTGTTGCAAGATATACGACCTGCCACTTGAAGAGTCGGTGCTTAGTTATGAGAAACTGATGCCTAAGGGGTTCGATGTTCAGACAGTAGATCTTTATTATCGAGGCGTATGCGAGAATTGTAAGAATAAATAATTAATAATTAATAACTTTTTAAAATAATAAATATTATGGCTAAGAAATTTATATGTACAGTATGTGGTTATATCCACGAAGGTGATTCAGCTCCAGAGAAGTGCCCACTTTGCAAGGTTCCTGCAGAGAAGTTCAAGGAAATGGAAGACGCAGCTCTCTCATTCGTTGCAGAACATGAGATTGGCGTAGCTAAGGGTTGCGACGACGAGATGATAAAGGACCTCAACAACCACTTCATGGGTGAGTGCACAGAGGTAGGTATGTATTTGGCAATGAGTCGCCAGGCTGATCGCGAAGGTTATCCAGAAATTGCAGAGGCTTTCAAGCGCTATGCTTGGGAAGAGGCTGAGCATGCAGCTAAGTTTGCAGAACTCCTTGGCGATGTTGTTTGGGATACAAAGACAAACCTTGAGAAGCGCATGAATGCTGAGGCTGGTGCTTGCGAAGACAAGGCTCGCATTGCTAAGCGTGCTAAGGAACTTAACCTTGACGCTATTCACGACACTGTTCATGAAATGGCTCGCGATGAGGCTCGCCACGGCAAGGGCTTCGAAGGTTTGTTCAACAGATATTTTAAGAAATAGAAGAAAAGAGAAGATAATATAAAAGGCGATTCCATAGGAACCGCCTTTTATATTGTTCTTTTTCTAACAAATTAGTTGATAGCGTCAGCAAGTTCTGCACCAGCCTTGAACTTAGCAACCTTCTTTGCTGCAATCTGAATCTTCTCCTTTGTCAGTGGGTTGATACCCTCACGAGCAGGACGCTCGCTAACACTGAATGTACCAAAGCCAACGAGAGCAATCTTGTCACCTGCGATGAGCGCATCCTTAATAGCAACCATTGTTGCATCGAGTGCCTTCTTAGCATCAGCCTTTGTAAGACCAGAGCCAGCAGCAATCTTTTCAATTAATTCTGTCTTGTTCATAAAAAACGTTTTTTATTAATATATTAATAGTTTAAATAGATATTTCGCATTAAATCACACGCAAATATAAATTAAACAATTCAGAAAACAAACAAAAAATCAAAAAAAGTGAGATTTTTTTTGAAAAAAAGTCCGTATAGCCCTCTTTTTATGCTATTTGACGGATATTTTTCGTAATTTTGCGCCCGATTATTAAATTATACTGTTGAACTAGATTGTAATATAATATGCAAAATATGCCTACTGTAACCAAGAATTTGTTGATCATCAACTGCTTGGCTTTTATTGCAGGATTTATAGTTCCGGGAATTGCTGATTGGGGTGGCTTGCATTTCTTTTTGGCAAGCGATTTCAATATAATTCAGTTCATTACCTACCAGTTCCTACATGGTGGCTTTACCCATATTTTCTTCAATATGTTTGCCTTATGGATGTTTGGAAGGATAATGGAAAGTGTGTGGGGCTCAAAGAAATTTCTTTTCTACTATCTGTCGTGCGGAGTAGGTGCAGGTTTGATTCAGGAAGTGGCTCAGTTCTTTGAGTTCTATTATATTATTAGTGCACAAGTGCCAAACGTCAGTTTCTCGGAACTGTTTCAGATAGCAAAGAATGAAGCAGGGGCATTGAACAGTTGGAATACCATCGGTGCCTCTGGTGCGGTCTATGGTATTCTGCTTGCTTTCGGTATGACATTCCCCAACGAACGCATGTTCATATTTCCATTGCCAGTGCCTATCAAGGCCAAGTGGCTTGTCATTGGCTATGCAGCCTTTGAACTGTTCCTTGCATCATCTTCATCTGGCGACGGTGTAGCCCACATGGCCCATCTTGGCGGTATGCTGTTCGGTTTCTTTATGATTAGATACTGGAACAAGCAGGCTTCCTTCAATCGTAGTGGCGGTCAGGACTTCTTTGATAGTTTGAAGCGCAATTTTGAACAGCGCATGAAGAAGCCCGAGCAGAAAAATCCCAATATGCATGCAGAGCAGGGTGGGGCAAAGGAAACCGATTGGGAGTATAATGCCCGCAAGAAAGCCAATCAGGAAGAGATAGACCGCATTCTTGACAAGATAAGAGTCAGCGGCTATGACAGTTTGACAAAAGAGGAAAAGAAGACGCTGTTTGACAGCAGCAACAAGTCATGATCAAGCAACTTAAATCCTTTACTGTAAAACTTATTGCCGGAGCCAATGTTGCTACGGTGATAATCATGTTGCTGTTTGGCTATTCTGGATATGTCAATCCGCAGTCGTTCTCATACTTGTCCTTTACAGGGCTGCTTTTCCCTATCTTTCTCGTCATTAATCTGGCGTTCCTCTTTCTTTGGCTGATATTCAAATGGCGAATGATATGGATACCTGTGCTTGGCTATATCCTTGCATACCAGCCCATCAGCATCTTTCTGCCTATCAATATGCCGGCAGCTATGCCTAGCGGCGTAATAAAAGTGCTATCGTATAATGTGTGTGGGTATCACGACTGTCTGGGCAATTCTACCTATGAAACAATCTATGAGTATATAAAAGACAGCGATGCCTCCATCGTATGTTTTCAAGAAGATAGCGGCATAGCCGGTGCGCTTCGGTCGAAGATGAAGAAGTTGCTAGGCCATTCCGACACCATAGTCATGGGCAAAGGTTCGTTTATCAACGGTTTGGGCATATATAGTCGCTATCCCATTATCAAGAAGCAACGCATACATTATGAGTCCTTGGCCAATGCCAGCGCCGCCTTCTTCCTGAAGGTTGACGGCGATACTGTGATAGTGATAAACAACCATTTTGAAAGCAATCATCTGTCTATGGATGACAGAAGTCGCTATAAGGATATGCTGAAAGGCGAAATGGATAAAGGCGAAGCAAAGGCAGAGTCAAAGAAACTCATCCGTAAACTCATAGATGCTGCAGTTCAGCGAGCCCCGCAAGCCGATGCCGTGCGCGAGTTTATCAAGCAGCACTCTCACCTTCCCATTATTGTATGCGGCGACTTCAACGATAATCCAGTTTCTTACACCCGTAGAGTGGTGGCTGAAGGACTTCGCGACTGCTTCGTGGATGCAGGTAGAGGTCTGGGACTGACCTACAACCAAAAGGGATTTAACGTCAGAATTGACAACATTCTGTGCTCTCAGCATTATGAGCCGTACAACTGCAAGGTTGACAATAAAATAAGTGTTTCAGACCATTATCCTATCAGCTGTTGGCTAAAAATGCAGGCTAAATAGGGAAAAAAGCATGAAAATTGGTAATAAATTTTCCCTAGTGTAAAAAAATCACTATATTTGCAAGCTAAAAGTAGCCACATGCATATAATTAGGTGAAAATAATATTAAAAAAATAACATAATAACAAAATGCAAAACAAAGGAATTGTAAAAGTTATCGCACTTCTGCTCACGCTTGTGTGTATCTTCTACCTGTCCTTCTCATTTGTAACCAACCATTACGAAAGTAAGGCTGCAGCAATGGGCGAAGAGGCTGGTCAGGAGTATCTCGACTCAATCATGAACCAGAAAGTGTATCTCGGCACATACTCACTGAAGCAGTGCCGTGAGATGGAGATTGGCCTAGGTCTTGACCTTAAGGGCGGTATGAACGTAATTCTTGAGGTGTCTGTACCAGACGTAGTGATGGTATTGGCAGACTACAAGAAGGATGCAGCATTCGTTAAGTCAATGCAGGATGCTAAGAAGGAAGAAGAGACAAGTCAGGACGACTTTATCTCTCTCTTTATCAAGCATTACAAGCAGAATGCTCCAGGCCATCGTTTGGCTGAAATCTTTGCTACACAGCAGATGAAGGGCAAGGTTAGTACACAGAGCACAGACTCAGAAGTTGAGGATGCTCTCCGTGCAGAAGTTCAGTCTGCTGTAGATAATTCATTCAACGTAGTACGCAACCGTATCGATAAGTTCGGTGTTGTTCAGCCAAACATCCAGAAATTGGAGGGACAGACTGGTCGTATCATGGTAGAAATGCCAGGTATCAAGGAACCAGAGCGTGTTCGTAAGTTGCTCCAGGGTAGTGCAAACCTTGAGTTCTGGGAAACATACAACAGCAACGAAATCGTTCCTCTGCTTGCTCAGCTCAACCAGAAGTATGCTGCTGTTGAGAGCATGACAGACACAACTGCTGTTTCAGCAGAGGCTGTTGCCGACACGACAAAGGCTGAAGGCATTGCTGCTGCACTCGGTGCAAAGATGGATTCAGCTAACGTTGCAGCTCAGGCAGCTCAGGACGAAATCATCAAGAAGCAGAACCCACTCTTCTCTATTTTCCAGCCAGTTCAGGGCCAGAGCCTCAGTGTTGTAGGTTATGCAATGGCACGCGATACAGCAGATGTTAACAAGGTTATTTATTCTGACATCGCACGTCAGGTAATTCCATCAGACTGCCGTCTGCTTTGGAGTGCTAAGGCTTCTGAGTTCTCAACAGGTGGCGACGTGTTCGAGCTTCATGCAATCAAGGTTACCGACGCTTCAGGTCGCGCTCCACTTGAGGGTGATGTAGTTACAAATGCACGTGACGACTTCAACCAGACAACAGGTGCTCCTTGCGTATCAATGCAGATGAACTCTGACGGTGCTCGCCGTTGGGCTCAGCTCACAAAGATGAACATCAACAAGGCCATTGCTATCGTTCTTGACGATGCTGTTTATAGCGCACCACGCGTAAACGGTGAGATTGCCGGCGGTAGTTCTGAAATCTCTGGTAACTTCACAATCGAGGAAACCAAGGACCTTGCCAACACTCTTAACTCTGGTAAGATGCCAGCTCCTACACGTATCGTTCAGGAAGAGGTTGTTGGTCCTACCCTCGGTGCACAGTCTATCCAGCAGGGACTTATGTCATTCGTTGTGGCATTCGTACTCCTCATGATTTATATGATATTCCTTTACAACTTCATACCAGGTATGGTTGCAAACTGCGCTTTGCTTCTCAACCTGTTCTTCACACTTGGTATTCTGTCTTCATTCCAGGCAGCACTTACAATGCCGGGTATTGCCGGTATCGTGCTCACATTGGGTATGGCAGTGGATGCCAACGTGCTTATCTATGAGCGTACTAAGGAAGAGTTGCGCAAGGGCTTGAATGTTAAGGAGGCTGTCAAGAATGGTTATGGCAACGCATTCTCTGCTATCTTCGACTCAAACCTCACATCAATCATCACAGGTATCATCCTCTACGTATTTGGTACAGGTCCTATCCGTGGTTTCGCAACTACATTGATTATCGGTATCTGCGTATCATTCTTCACAGCTGTATTCCTCACACGTCTTGTTTACGAGTATCAGCTCAACAAGGGCAAGTGGAGCAAGCTTACATTCTGCACAAACTTCACTAAGAACTGGATGCAGAACACTAAGTTCAACTTCATGGGCATGTATCGCAAGACATTCACCATCTGGGGTGTTGCTGCAGTATTGTTCATCATCTGCTTCTTTGTTCGTGGCTTGAGCCAGAGCATCGACTTCACAGGTGGTCGCAACTACGTTGTAACACTTGACAAGCAGGTTGAGGTAGAAGATGTTCGTGGTTTGTTTGCTAATGCTTTTGTAAATACTATCGGTGAAAAAGCAGGCCAACCAGCCAACACAAGCGTAATCGCTCTTGGTACTGACGGTAAGACTGTTCGTATTTCTACTAACTGGGATATCGAGTCTAACGACCCGACTGTTGACGATAAGGCCGAGACGATTCTATATGAGACATTGAAGAAGGCTAGTCTCGTATCACAGGAGAATGTAGACGCATTTAAGAATCCAGACATCCGTGAGGGTGGTTCAATCATTAGCAGTGCAAAGGTAGGCCCTTCTATTGCTAAGGATATTACTCACGGTGCTATTATCAGTGTCATCATTGCTCTTATAGCAATCTTCTTGTATATCCTCGTTCGTTTCCACAACGTGGCATTCTCGGTAGGTTCAACAGTAGCATTGGCATTGGATACACTCATCGTAATCGGTTTCTATTCAGCACTCCATACATGGGTGCCAATGTCTCTCGAAATTGACCAGACATTCATCGGTGCTATTCTTACCGTAATCGGTTATTCAATCAACGACAAGGTGGTTGTGTTCGACCGTGTACGTGAGAACATACAGCTCTTTGGCAAGCGCGATCGTCAGACTCTGTTCAACGATTCACTGAACCAGACTCTTGCTCGTACCATCAATACATCAGGTACAACATTGGTAGTATTGCTTTGTATCTTCTTCCTTGGTGGCGACAGCATCCGCAGCTTCTCATTCGCAATGATTCTCGGTGTTATCTTCGGTACACTATCTTCAATCTTCATTGCAGCTCCTATAGCATACCTCACATTGGGTAGAAAGATTAAGGAAGACGATAAGGCTGAGGCTTAATCAATAAGGAATTTTAATAACTAAAACATTTCTCTAATACCTAGGTCGGCTGTATCATTATGATGCAGCCGACTTTCATTTTATTTCTTGGACATCTCTCTTTGGAAGATGCAGTCTGCTTTAAAATTTAGCAATGCAGTTGCGGTTGCAAAGTGGTACAGTTACAGGTGCTAAATGGTACAGTTACGCTAGCCAAACGGCCGTTTTAGAAATCTCAAACGCCGTTTTAGAAATTTCAGAGGCCGTTTCAGATTTTTCAAGCGGCGTTTCAAGAAACTGAAAGGCCGTTTTGTTATGAACAAAAGTTCATTGAAGAATATGCATATTATTCTCTCCAATTTAATTCATTGTTTTTTGCTTGAGGTGTCACATTTGGTTTAATGTAGTGATAATCTGTTAGTTACAAGCGTGATACCTCGTTTTGAGGTGTCACAGGTATCACACAGGTGTCATATTGTATAATATGCTGATAATCAGGTGCCTGCAAGCTTCAAGAAACGTTTGGGACTTGTGCTAAACTAAAATATTTCATTTCAAGGGTTAGGGAGAGACTTTCAAAATATAGGGAAATCCCCACGATGTTTTAGGGATTTTCCCTTTTTCGTGTCTTTTATTTTGATTAATTTTGTATCATCGAATTAATCTGTTGACTATAATTCTATGTCAGGATTGCACAAGAAGATAAAAACATTCCTATTGGCAGTGCTCATGGCATTGCCAGCAACGGTGTATGCACAGATGGAGGAATACTCGTCAAGGGTTGTGGATGCTGAGACAGGCGAACCGCTGCCGATGGCAACAGTACAAGGAGCGGCGGAATCGACCGTTACGAATATAGAGGGATTGTTCAGCGTAAAAGCCGATGCCGGCGATGTGCTGAAGATTTCATACATAGGATATAAGTCAGTGAGCATAAAGGCGTCGGACATAAAGACGAGGATAAGACTCAAACCTGCTGACATACAACTGAAAGAAATTGAAGTGAAGCCGTTCACCTCTACACTGAGAAAGATTGTGAAGAAGTCGGTAAGCGCACTCTCAAGCAATACGCACAGACGAGCCAACTACCTCTACCGACAGACAACAGCTGTGGATGGGGTGACATCGAGCATGGTAGAGGCTTTCTTCAATGCCAACTCGGCATATAACGTATGCGGAATGGCACTCATCACTGGCAGTTACTCTCAGTCGGACAAGGAGACCGACAGCACTTTGTCGTATATAGCCAGCCTCTACCCCCTGTCGGAAATTGCCATTGTCCAAAACGAGAGAGTGCCGCTTGCCTACTCCTTGCAACTGATGCCGCTGAACATGGATTACGACAGGTATTATGACGTAAGCCATGAGACAATAGACGATGGCGAGCGCAAGATATACAGCATCGAGTTCAAACCGAAAGGCAACTATGACATGATGGTTTTTGACGGCAAACTATTTGTAGATGCACAGACATTGCGGTTGCTGAAGGCAGAAGGTAGGTTGCTGAACGTGAAGGTGGAAACCGACTACAACCATTTCTATGCCGGAGTGCTAAGTGCTGATGTGGGTTTCACGGTGTGCTTCAACGAAAAGAGCAAATACGGCGAAGTGCAATCGGTGTGCATCGATGCCGAGTTCAAGGACATGATGCACAGTCAGAGGTTCAGCTCCATACTGTATAATGTGGGCGACAGGAATGTGGGCAGGGCGAAGTGGACACGTCGCAAGGAAGACCTGCGGTTGCAGATAGACCGCATGGGGTATGACAAGCAGTTCTGGCGCGACAACGAGATAGTAAAGCGAACGGCGGTGGAGGCGGAACTGGCAAGACTGAGGGAGGAGAACTTCGACAAACAATACGACAAGACAACGGTTTCCCTTACAAAAGAAGAAAGGACGAATGACGGCAATAAACCAGCCGATAATGGCTACGGGAACAAGAACTATAAGGACCTTGCTACAGCAGACAGCATTCAGAAATATTTCTCGCTCGTGCAGCAGGAGCGTGTGTATATGCACTTCGACAACACCAGTTATTACAAAGGCGACTCAATATGGTTCAAGGCTTACGTTGTGGGTGAGCGCGACCTGAAGAACATCAACACCAGCAAGATACTCTATGTGGAACTGGTAAATCCCTACGGCATACCGGTAGAAACGAAGAAACTGGCAATCAGCAGAGGACAAGCGCATGGTTGTATGGCACTGGCGGACACCATAAATGCCGGTTACTATGAGGTAAGGGCATACACGTCGTGGATGCTCAACTTCTGTCGCGGCGACAAGCATGGCAATCCGTTCTTCTATCAGAAGCGGACTAAGGACATATTGGGCAATCACTACCAGCGGTTCCTGTATAACAACATGGGAATATACAGCAGAGTGTTCCCCGTATATGATGCGCAGGCAGACGGCAACTACCAGTATAAGACCATGCAGCAACCGCCGAAGACCACGTCGGACCTTGTGGCGCACAACAAGAAGGACGAACTGGTGGTGAAGTTCTACCCCGAAGGCGGCAATCTTGTTGACGGCATCCGTACACGAGTGGCTTTCGAGGCAAGCAATGAATTGGGCAAGAAGATAAACCTTATAGGCGATGTTGTCAGTGGCGGTGAGGAACAACGTGTGCAGACACTCTATGCTGGCAGGGGATGCTTCGAGATAACGCCGCGACAGGGCATGCCGATGTTGTTCAAGGCAAGATATAACGGCAAGGAGTACAGCTTTTCTCTGCCCAAGGTAGAGCGTAAGGGTTATGTGCTCAATGTCTATAACGATGGCGACAGCACACGATTGAGCGTGAGGCGCAATGTAGAAACAGAGGGAAAGACGGTTGGATTGGTAGGATATAGTCGCGGTTCACTGGTTTACGGCAGTAACGTGGATTTGCTTACGGCAAAGGAATGGACGATGGCGGTGAGCAACAAGGACTTGAAGACAGGCGTGAATATCTTCACACTGTTCACTGCCGACGGCAGTACTGTAGCCCAACGACAGGTGTTCGTTGACAATCATCAGATAGACACGCTTTTCCTGAAAGCCGACACGGTAAGCAAAAACCTGCAGCCCTACCAAAAAATCAATATAAACTTCACACTCAACAGTTCCTCCCCCAAGATGGAGGTTAAGGATGGGGCTTTCGCTTTAAGCAGTTCCTCCCCCAAGGGGGAGGCGGAGGAGGGGGCCTTCCAAACCTTCTCCCTCTCCGTCGTCGATTCAGAACATACAGAACAGAGTCTTCGCAACGGGAACATACTCACGGAACTGCTGTTATCGTCGGAGATAAAAGGGTTCGTGCCCAATCCACAGTATTATTTCGAAAGCGACGACCCGCAACGCCGAAAGGCACTCGACCAGTTGCTTATGGTGCAAGGCTGGAGCAGGTATGACTGGGAAGAGATAACGGGCAAGAAGAGGTTTGAACCCTACTTCCGCATAGAGAAAGGACTATCGTTCAAGGGGCGCGTGATGAGAAACGACGCATTGGCTGAGGATAATGCGGAATACACATCTGTCTATGACCGGAAAATCAAGAAACCGATTTGGGTGAATCTTGAATTGGAAACGCGCTATAACGGTAACTTCACCAAGGATGTAAAGACAGACAGCATGGGGCGTTTCCATATAGGCATCCGTCCTTTCTATGGCAAGAGCGAAGCGTTCCTGTTTCTTAACAGATACAACAGGAGCGTATTAGGAAAGAGTGCCGGCCCGGTTGGTCATGTGAGGGCTGTCAACTCTGTGCGCGACACGACTCTTGAACTGACACATTATATCCGTCCGGAGAATGTGGTGTCGCCGATGCCTCGCCCTTACGACTATTATGAGACACAACAGTATGACGAAGGACAGGAAAAGACACTGGTTGCTGATGGCGTGCTGTATGATTCCGGCAGTCAGTCGTATGTGTTGAACGACATAGTGAAACGCGGACGCAAGAAATGGACGAAGTTCCAGCACGACCGTCCGACGTTTACCGTTGGTGTAAGGGACATGGCGGCATTTGTATCAAACCTGAGGGGAGTGGTAAAGGATTTCTATTTCAATGATTACTTTAACAACATGAATATAGAACTGTTCATGCACTACTATGGTTTGTCGGGTGGCGTGACTTATTATGTGGATGAAGAAGAACTGATAAGATTCCCGTCAGAAAGATTTCCGAGTCCAAGTCCGAAGTTCAGCATGGGCTATGGCACAAAAGAGAGTCTGCCGGAAAACGTGAGATTCTTTCCACAGAAAGAGAATTTCATGACACTGAACATTTATGCTGATATGGAAAACAGGGAGATGCTTTATAATGCTCCACGCTATAACTATTTGGCGACCAATCTAGCAGGCGATGAACCAGGACAAACTAAAAGATGGCCTTTTACCATAAGGGCTGGTTATGATGTGGTGGAACTTGTTCAAAACGGGCTGAAAATGGCGGTTACACTATTTCGAAAGATTGTATTCAACGGCATTGCCGAACCTGTGGAGTACTATCACCCTGACTACAGCAAACTGCCGTTGCCTGAACATAAGGACTACCGCCGGACTCTCTACTGGAATCCAAACGTGAAGACCGACAGCAGAGGCAGGGCGCAGGTGGAGTTTTACAACAATTCAACTTGCAGACAAGTGGCAGTATCGGCTGAGGGGATAACTACTGATGGCAAGGTGATAATAGTCTCGCCCCTGAAATGATAGAAGAGATGAAAAAAAAGGTTGTGAGATTATAAGGACGAACCTTACAACCTCACAACCTTATACTTATAGCCTCTTATAACCTGATTAAATGTATCCTAGCCATCTGAGGATGTCGTTGAGATTTGCAACGACCATGAGCAAGATGAGGATTCCGAAACCGAAGTATTCAGCCCAAATCATGAACTTCTCGCTTGGCTTGCGGCGTGTAATCATTTCATAGAGTAAGAACAGAACGTGTCCGCCGTCGAGTGCAGGAATAGGAAGAATGTTCATGAATGCAAGAATGATGCTTAGGAAAGCAGTCATCTTCCAGAACAGATACCAGTCCCAAGTAGGTGGGAACAAACTGCCAATGGCTCCGAAACCACCCAATGACTTAGCACCTTCGGCTGTGAACACATATTTCATGTCGTCAACGTATGACGCCAATACATCAACGCCGTAGCTTATACCTGCTGGCAGACTCTCAAAAAAGCCGTATTCCTTGGTCGTAGGGGTGTACAGACCACTGACATTCTTTGTGAAGTAGCCCAGTTTAAGTTCTTTTGTGAATATCACGCTCGCAGTATCCAGTACGCTATTACGTTCCCATACGATTGTTGCGCGCAGTGCTTTCAGGCTATCTTCGGTTGTTGTGGCTGTTGCCAGAACGTCGCTCAACTTGCCAATCTCGTCGGTAAAAGTATTGTGCGAGTCTATATCAACACCGTTGAGAGCAACAATCTTGTCGCCCTTCATCAGTCCTATGTTTCCTGCCGGTGATTGAGGTATTACGCTGTCTACCACAGCAGGCATTAAAGGACGAACGAATGGAGGTACATTCTTAATCATGTTAAGAAGATTAAGGTCGCCTGGCAGACAGATGCTCATCTGTTTTCCGTCACGAATGATGTTCACGCTTTTAGCTTCGCTGATGTCTCGATACATATCTGCTCCGAACTCCTTGAACTCCTTCTCGTCGGTTCCGATGAGTATATCGCCGTCTTGGAATCCTAACGCTTTTGCCTCAGTATTGAACTTCATACCGTATGTCATGTTCTTAGGCTGGATGTATGTTTCTCCCCATGTGAAGAGAATCATAGCATAGATGAACAATGCCACGACAAAATTGACAAGCACACCGCCAATCATCACTAGCAGACGCTGCCATGCCGGTTTGGTTCGGAATTCCCATGGCTGTGCCGGTTGTTTCATCTGTTCTGTATCGAAACTCTCGTCAATCATTCCTGATATCTTGCAATAGCCGCCCAATGGCAACCAACCCAGTCCGTAAGTAGTATCGCTGTTCTTTGGTTTGAATTCAAACAGATGGAACCAAGGGTCAAAGAACAGGTAGAATTTTTCTACCCTTATCTTAAACAGTCTGGCAAAGAAAAAGTGTCCGCCCTCATGAAGCAGAACCAATAATGATATTGCAAGCATAAACTGCAATACACGAATCAAAAATATTTCCATAATATATTATTGTTTTTTATTGACAAGTTGTCCTAACATCCTTCTATCTTAATATCAGCTCCTTTGCAATGCGTCGTGCTTCGGCATCGGTTGCAATGTAAGTATCGTATGTCGGGTTTGCATCGAATGTGCATCGCAGCATGGTTTCGGCTATTATGTCGCTCATCTGCAGGAATCCGCATCGGTCTTCAAGGAATGCACGGTTTACTATCTCGTTGGCGGCATTTACGATACATGCCATATTGCCGCCTTTTTCAAGTGCTTCGAATGCCATTGCCAGACAACGGAACTTCTGCATGTCAGGTTTGAAGAACTCCAAAGGTTTGCTGAACCAGTCCAACCTATCAGAAGTCAGTGGCAGGCGCTTTGGGAAAGAGAATGCATATTGGATAGGCAGACGCATATCAGGTACTCCTAGCTGTGCCTTAACGGCACCATCTTCAAACTGTACGGCGCTATGTATGATTGACTGTGGATGCACGAGTACCTCTATCTGTTTCGGCTCAACACCGAACAGCCACTTCGCTTCGATAACTTCGAAGCCCTTGTTCATCATTGTTGCGCTGTCAATGGTTATCTTTGCACCCATGTCCCATGTAGGATGGCGTAATGCGTCTTCCTTTGTGACAGTGGCAAGTTGCTCCATTGTGAAGTTGCGGAACGGACCGCCCGATGCCGTGAGCAATATCTTCTCTATTGCATTGTCATCCTCGCCAACCAGACTTTGGAATATGGCGGAGTGCTCACTGTCAACGGGAAGTATAGGGGTGTGGTACTTGGTGGCTAAATCGCAAATAAGCTCGCCAGCCACTACCAATGTCTCTTTGTTGGCCAGACAAATGGTTTTGCGTGCCTTGATAGCATGTATTGTTGGTGAAAGACCAGCGAATCCAACCATAGCAGTGAGCACGATGTTTATCGGTTCGGCTTCAACTATCTCGTCAATAGCCTTTGCGCCTGCGTATACCTTTATATCAGGCATGTCTGCCAATAAATCTTTCAGTTCGTCGTATAGGTTTTCGTTGGCTATGACAACAGCTGCTGGCTTGAATTTTCTAGCCTGTTCTGCCAACTGTTTCACTCGGTTGTTGGCTGTAAGGCAGTACACTTCATATAGGTCAGAGTGCTCTTCGATGACCTGCAGTGCCTGTGTGCCAATAGAACCTGTCGACCCTAATATGGCTATTTGTCTTTTTATTTCCATTTGTAGTCTTATAAATCAAGAATGCCTTCAGGCAATTCTATTACAATTTCCTTTTTGTTGATATTTATATTGCTTATCAGTTCGTCTGATGCGGGAATAAGTGTTCCATCCTCGAGTTCAAAAAGAATGTTCACAGTGGTGTCGTCAACAGAAGCAATGCGGCCGATATCATTGCCGGTGGCTATGTCTTTTAGCATAAAGCCTACAATCTCAGCCCATGAAACGTTTTCGTTGTCGCTGTCTGACATTTCTCGTGAGAAGAAAACCTCGCAACCTGTCAGTTCTGCTGCACGCTCCTGGGTTTCAATATCACAGAATTTTACCAGTGCAGTCTCGTCACTGCGGAAACGGTATTCCTCCATAAAGAAAGGTACAAGTAGTCCGTCGATGCATAACATAAGATATTCGGCATCGGTACGGTCGAACACGTCGTCAGAAAAATGGAAAGACACTTCGCCTTTTACGCCATGTGGCTTGCCTATCTTTCCTATTTTATAATATTCTTCGTTCATTCTTCAATTCTATTTCACTCTCGTTATCTTTGCTCCCAAAGCGTTTAGGCGAGCCTCGATGTTTTCATATCCACGGTCAATCTGTTCGATGTTCTCTATGCGACTGGTTCCGCTTGCACTCATGGCAGCAATGAGCAATGCGATACCGGCACGGATGTCAGGACTAGACATCTTGCCACCGCGAAGGCGAATCTTACGGTCGTGACCAACCACAACTGCACGATGCGGGTCGCAGAGTATTATCTGTGCTCCCATGTCTATCAGCTTGTCGACAAAGAACAAGCGGCTTTCAAACATTTTTTGATGGAAAAGTACCGAACCGCGTGCCTGAGTAGCTACAACTATTAGCACCGACAACAAGTCTGGTGTCAGGCCGGGCCAAGGCGCATCAGCCAATGTCATTATCGTGCCGTCTATAAAAGAATCTATCTGGTAGTGGTTCTGTTTGGGAATGAACAGGTCGTCGCCCTCTACGTTTATCTTGACGCCCAATCGTCTGAATGCTTCTGGGATAATGCCAAGATTCTCAAGCGATACATTTTTAATGCGTACGCCGCTGCCTGCCATAGCTGCCATTCCTATGAAAGAACCAACTTCAATCATGTCGGGTAGGATAGTGTGCTCTGTGCCATCCAGACTGTCGACACCTTCTATTGTCAGCAGATTGGATGATATGCCGCTAATGCGTGCTCCCATTCTGTTAAGCATCTTGCACAATTGCTGCAAGTACGGTTCGCAGGCGGCATTGTAGATAGTTGTTGTGCCTTTGGCAAGTACAGCTGCCATTACGATATTGGCAGTACCAGTTACAGATGCTTCGTCGAGTAGCATGTAGGTACCCTTCAACTTTTTCGCGCCAATCTCATATACGCTTCTGTCTTCAATCTGCTTGAACTTAGCCCCCAGCATGTGAAAGCCTTGAAAGTGTGTGTCTAGGCGTCGTCTGCCAATCTTATCACCACCAGGCTTTGTAATCACCGCCTTGCCGAAGCGGGCCAGCAGTGGACCAATCATCATGACGCTGCCACGAAGAGCGGAGCATTTGTTTAGGAAGTCGTCGCTTTCCAGATAGTCGAGGTTCAGGTTCTCTGCCTTGAAAGCATAATCGTTGCGGTTCAGCCGTTCTACATCAACGCCGATGTCTCTGAGGAGTTGAATCAGATTGTTGACGTCGAGAATATCAGGAATGTTTTTAATTACTACACGTCCTGGTGTTAGCAGAGTGGCACAGATAACCTGCAACGCTTCGTTCTTTGCTCCCTGCGGTGTGATTGTTCCGCTAAGAGGGTTGCCTCCTTCAATTAGAAATGCTGACATAAATAGGTGCTTTTATTTCTTTCTTTTTGATTTTTTAGAGTCCCCATTGCTATGTGCCATAGCAACGTTGATTTTGAAAGAAGCAGGGTCAACCTGAATCTTACCGTCGGTAAAACGCGCGAGGTCGTTAATCACCCTTTCGTCCTCTACAGAACCGTGACCCCATGTCATAAGGTCTCGCTTCATCTGGCTAGCTGTGATGCGAATCAGTTCATCGAGTTCTTCTCCCTCTGGCATTTCCTTTAGTTTGTTGAACATTGATTCAACCAGACGTCCGTAGTGTCTCAAATTCATCGCTCCGTTTCGGTTTGGCAGTGGCAGCGGTTCTGGTTTGCTCTGTATCCTCTCTGCATTTGAAACATCGAATGGCCATTCTATGTCCAGTTGCTTGCCGCTCATGAGATACAGGTGGTCCCAAAGCGTTTGTTGGTAGTCCTCATTCTCAAGCAGTTGAGGAACCTTGCTCGCCATGTGTGTTACTATAGTCTCTGCACATGCCTGTCGCTCGTCTCTGTCGGCGATAGTTATAGCATAGTCTACCATTTTTTGTATCTCGCGTCCATATTCCGGCATCTTAAGTGCCGAACGCTGCGTATTGTAGTCTAATCCCTTAATATCCATTGTCATAATCAAATCAGTTTTTTAGCCTCCTTTGCCACGAAGTCTTTCAGATAGAAAGGAGTATAGTATGCCACATCCTCAAATCGTTCTTGTATCATGCGCTTCTCAGCCAAAGGCAGCATCCATTTGGCCAGTGGTTCAATGTCTTCAATCAATCTTGCATTTGGATGGTTGATTTGCTCCACGCACTTTGCTGCGCCGTTGCCGAAAAAGTAAACAGGACGTTCGTCAAGCCATTGCTTGTAAGTGTTTTCATCCACTACATCGGCCTGCGTTTCTCTAATGGGCTTCAGTGCCCTGTCGAAAAGGGCAGCGTAAACTTCCATTCGTCTGGCGTCTATCATAGGGCATAGAAGTGCGTTGTCCTCTATCTCGTCGTGGTTAAGTAGCACCGGCACGCAGAGCAATTCTAATGTTGGCACGGAAATTAGTTTCAATTCTCTGCCATAACATATTCCTTTGGCCATAGATACACCAATGCGTAATCCTGTATATGAACCAGGGCCGCCACTTACAGATACGGCATCGAGCATAATACCCTGACTGTCAACCAAGGCGAGGGCCTCGTCGATAAAGATACCTAATGTTATTGAGTGGTTTGGGCCGCTGTGGTCTTCCTTGTTGAAAAGGCATGTGCCATCTTGGCTCACTGCAACAGAACATACGCTGGTGCTGGTGTCAATATGTAAAATGAATGACATAATCTTGTAGTGTCTTTTATTATTAAAATGCAAAAATACTTAATTTTCTGCCAAAAACACTACTTTTATAAGAAATTAACGGTTGTATCTTGGTCAGGCAAGTTACTATCGGCAAGTTAAGAAGATTTCCCATTTTTTTTCATGAGTTTTAAAATCAAATTGTTATCTTTGCATATTGCAAATTAAAAACAGAAGGAATGATACTATCAATGACGGGCTACGGCAAAGCAATGGTAGCCTATAAAGACAAGAAGATTACGGCAGAGGTGAAGTCGCTGAACAGTAAGACGCTCGACCTCTCTGTGCGCATAGCTCCGCTATATCGCGAGAAGGAAATGGAGATACGTCAGACTATAGCTGCTACGTTAGAACGTGGCAAGGTGGATTTCTGCATTTGGGTAGAGCGTGAGGCTGGTGCTGAGGCTACGCCGATTAATGGAGCATTGGTTAGCGCATATTACAGTCAACTGAAAACCATTGCAGAACAGACAGGAATACCTGAACCGCAGGATTGGTTCACTACATTGCTCAGGATGCCTGATGTCATGACTAAGGCAGAGGTGGAAGAACTCACGGAAGAGGAGTGGCAGGCTGCACGTCAGGCTGTTGATGAGGCTCTCGCCAATCTTGTTGACTTCCGCAAGCAAGAGGGAGCTGCTTTGCAGAAGAAGTTTGAAGAGAAGATTGAGAACATCGGCAATCTGCTTGCTTCAATAGAACAGTATGAGGGCCAGCGTGTCGAGAAGATTCGCACGCGTATCGTTGACGCCTTGCAGAGCATTCCAGAGGCGGAGTATGACAAGAACCGTCTTGAACAGGAACTTATATACTACATCGAGAAACTGGACATCAATGAGGAAAAGCAGCGTCTTGCCAATCACCTTAAATACTTTATCGAGACAATGAACGAAGGTCATGGTCAAGGCAAGAAGCTCGGTTTCATTGCCCAGGAGATGGGTCGCGAAATCAACACCACCGGTTCAAAGAGCAACATGGCAGAAATGCAGAACATCGTCGTGATGATGAAGGATGAGCTCGAACAGATCAAGGAACAGGTTCTTAATGTGATGTAGGAACCTCCCCTAACCCCTCCGAAGGAGGGGGATTGGGTATAGTGATATCTTATGGTCAAATTTGGGTATGAAACTACTGATGGCGATATTTATCAGGCATTATTGGATAATGCCAAGGATAATCGTAAACATATGACAGAAGCAGAGTCTGTTTTATGGGGATTCCTTAGAAGTTCTGCATTAGGTGTACGCTTCCGACGTCAACATCCAATAGGTGAATATATACCAGATTTCGTTTGCTTGCGTAAGCGTTTAATTGTAGAAGTTGATGGGGCATACCATTTCGTTTATGAACAACAAATAAGTGATGAAGAAAGAACTAAATACCTGAATGAAAGAGGTTTTACTGTTGTTAGATTTACAAATGATGAAATTTTAAGCGACATCGAAAGTGTTATTGCAAAAATAAAAAGAATAATTGATATGCAAAAAGATATAATGACAGATTCTCTATCTGAAACTCCCCTCCTTCGGAGGGGGCGGGGGAGGTTAATCATCTTCTCTGCCCCCAGCGGCAGTGGAAAATCTACTATTATCAACTGGCTGATGCAGCATGAAGAACTGCGTATGGCATTCTCTATAAGCTGTACCAGTCGTGCCCCGCGTGGAACAGAGCAGGATGGGGTGGAGTATTTCTTTCTCACTCCAGAGGAGTTTCGCCAAAAGATTGCCAATGATGAGTTTCTGGAGTATGAAGAGGTGTATGAAGACCGCTTCTATGGAACGTTGAAGGCGCAAGTAGAAAAGCAGTCGGCTGCTGGTCAGAATGTAGTTTTCGATGTTGATGTAAAGGGCGGTGTCAATATCAAGGAGTATTATGGCGACCGTGCACTCAGTATCTTTATCCAACCGCCATCAATAGAGGAACTGCGTCGTCGCCTTGAAGGCAGAGGTACAGATGCTCCTGAAGTAATCGAACAACGCATTGCACGAGCAGAGTTTGAACTCTCTTTTGCACCTAAGTTCGATTGCGTGATTGTCAATGACGACCTAAACAAAGCACAACAAGAGGCTTACGACAAGATTAAAGCCTTCCTGAAAATCTAATCATGCAAGCCCACCAGCCAGCTTTAAATGAACTAGAAAATCTAGCCCCACTAGATGCTCATTCCCTTCCCCCTCCTTCGGAGGGGGAAGGGGAGGTTCGTACTATCGGCATTTTCGGAGGTTCATTCAACCCCATTCACAACGGGCATATCGCATTGTGCAAGGCTTTCTTGGAGCAGTGCGATATAGATGAAGTGTGGCTGATGGTGTCGCCACAGAATCCGTTGAAGCAGAACGTGGAGCTGCTTGATGACGACCTGCGTCTGTCGCTTACGCAAAAGGCATTGGAAGGTGAAGAACGAATAAAGGCTTGCGATTATGAATTTCATTTGCCTCGCCCGTCATATACATGGAACACGTTGCAGGCATTAGGCAAGGACTATCCCGACCATCGCTTCACATTATTGATAGGTGGTGACAATTGGGCATGTTTCGACCGCTGGTATCGTTGCGAGGATATACTAAATAATTATTCGATAGCTGTATATCCGCGCACAGGTTCTGAAATAGATGCAAAGCTGTTGCCGCCCAACGTGTCGCTAATCAAGACCCCTTTATTTGATATAAGCAGTACAGAGATTCGCCAACGAGTAGCATCAGACCAACCCATTAGCGGCATGGTGCCTGAAAGTATTCTGCAAGAGGTGAAGTTGTTATATAAGAGGTAAAACAGCAGTTTGATAGGGTTGTGGCTTGTCAATAATTTTATAAATCTTTTGTTAGGAAGTCGCAAATGTGCAAGCATTGTATTCCATCGTATGAACCTGTGATGAGATCGTCTGTGGTAACAATATATTTGGGATAGTTGTCATTTATATTGTGCAAAGGAGCGAGTTCTCGTTTCATTGTTTCTTCAGAATCAACTTTATAACATACTTGAATGTAAATACGCTTGTCTCCTTTTTCTGCTACAAAGTCCACCTCGCTATCAGCCCATTTGCCTATATAAACCCTAAACCTTTGTCTGCGAAGTTCTGTATAAACAATATTCTCCAGCATTCCTGCAATCATGCTTGGTTGATATCCTTGTAAGGCATGCAATAGTGAAATGTCCATTAAAAAGTATTTCTCGTTTGTTTGTAGCAACTCCTTTCCCCGCAGGTCGTAACGTGAAGCACGCTCAAAAATAAATGATGTTTGCAGTGCAACAAGGTAATTGTATAGTGTTTCGTGGTCAAGTTTACGTTGCTGGTTTTTTAAATAAGCAGACACATTCTTGGCACTGAAATTATTTCCGATGTTATTAGAAATATAACTTACGAGTCTTTCGAGCATGTCAACATTTCTGATTTTAAATCTTTGTATAGTATCTCGTAATAATACAGAGTTGTAGATGTCATAAATCATTTTGTAAATGTCGCTGTCCTCATAATTGGCAATGTGTGCTATCGGGAAACCGCCTTGACGTAAATATTGCCCGAAGACTTTCCTGCGTTCATTGTCGTCATTGCTGTCAATGGAATGGAAATCCATGAATTCTCTGAAAGATAGTGGATAGACCATAATCTCAACATATCTGCCACTTAGAAGAGTGGATAGTTCTGAGGATAGCAGATGAGAATTGCTACCTGTAATATAAATGTCAACGTCCCAGTCTGCTAATATAGAATTTATCACTTTCTCCCATTCCTCCACCTCTTGAACCTCGTCGAGCAATACATACATACGTTTGCCATTAAGCATGGTATGCTTCTCTGTTAAAAGGTCATATAGCGCAGCTGCCGTTTTATAATTATTCCATCTAAAACTCTCAAAATTGATATATACAATTTGTGCCTCTGTTACGTTCATTTGTAACAATTCATCGCATATCATTTTCAGCAGTTCCGATTTTCCTGAACGTCGTATGCCTGTAATGACCTTGATTATGGGGCGATCAATATACGCCTTTATTTCATTTAAATATTTCTCTCTTCTAATCATATCTTCTTCTGTTTTTGCGGTTATAACCGAATTTTTGGTACAAAGATAATGCTTTTTGCGGTTATAACCGAATTTTCGGCGTAAAGATGATGTTTTTTGCGGTTATAATCGCAAAAATAGAATCTTTTGACCGTAAGTATGGAGAAGATATCTCTTGAGATTTTGTTTTGCGCACAATCAATCCCACTTAGAGCGTCCGCAAATTATTCGTACCCTATTGACTAAGGCTTTGAATATAAGTTTAAAGTTGCCATGTCTAAGGTTAAGCCAAAGTTCCTCGAGAGAGTAACTTATTTTTATCAAAGGGTTATTCCAGGCATTAACCTTGTACAGACGGTCGATATAGTCAACATATTCCATCACGTATTCAGGATGTTTCAGGGGAAACGCGATTTCGTGGCGTTTCATCGTGAATATGCGTCGCAGGCGCTGCGGCATTGTAGATAATGTTGCAGAGTAATGTGTTGAGTCAGCAGTAAGTCCCACATTGTTTATCTGGTTCTTTGTTGGCATTATGGCCAGTCCTGAGTTCATCAGCATAGCAGCCCAATCGATAGTCTCAAAATACTCCTTGCCCGACTGGCTGTGGTCGCTGAACATCTTTATCATGCTATTGCGGTAGCCGCGTTTTTTGGCAAGCGATTCCAACTGATGCCTGTTGAACTCGTCTTTCATGAACGAATAGTCGGAATCCCATTTCTCTGCCACACGTCGCCACGAAGCCCAGCCCCAGATTGAGAATGCGGAAGTAAAGAAATAGTCGTAAGGAACATCTTTGCTTATCTCATCAACATTGAACCCTGCTATCATCGTTATGCGCTCGTCGTGTTCGTAGCGGTCGAGCATCTCCTTGCAGAATGGAAAAAACGATTGTGAGGGAACCACGTCGTCCTCAAGTATGATGCACTTGTCTGCCAATGTGAATGCCCATCGGTGAGAAAGGAAACCAGAAGGGTCGCATCCCTGATTTTTCGCTTGGTAGTTGCGATGCACCTCGCATTCCCAGTCGATGTTCTCGTCTGCCACAATCTTGCGGCAAGCCTCTATGCCTGGCAGATCGTGTTCGCCACGCGGTCCGTCCTGATAGAGGAACAGACGGCTCGGACGCGCCTTGCGCACCTCGTTGAATACCAACTGGAACGTATCTGAGCGTGTGAAGAACAACAGCAGTACAGCGATATCTGTCTTTGCGGGATATTTCATACAGATAATTATTATGCAAAAGTAATGAATTTTCTAAAAACAACCTAATTAAACGTTTATTTCTTAATTAATTTTATTATTTTTGCAGATGATAAATAACTATTGATGATAAGAATTTTAACAAAAGAAGATTGTTGCGGTTGCCAAGCCTGCGAACAGATTTGTCCGTCACGATGTATCTGTATGAAAATAGACGACGAAGGTTTTGCGTACCCTCACGTTGAACAGAATTTATGTATAGATTGTGGACTTTGTGAAAGTGTGTGTCCGGTGTTGAACAGGAATGTGCCACGAATTCCTCTCAAAACGTTCGGAGCAGTGTCAAAGGTTCCGCAAGTGGTAGATGAAAGTTCTTCAGGAGGCGCTTTCCATGATATTGCAACTTGTATATTAAAACAAGGTGGCTATGTTTATGGAGCCAGTTTTGACGAACATTATGATCTGTGCCAGGTATGTATAAGGAAAGAAGAGGACTTGAAAGAGCTCCAAGGCTCAAAATATATACAAAGCAGAAACGGCGATAGTTATAGCAAAATCAATCAGCAACTGCGAGAAGGGCATAAGGTACTCTATTGCGGAACTCCCTGTATGGTTGCAGGGTTGAAAAAATATCTTCATGGAAATGAATATCCTAATCTAATAACCATTGATTTTATATGTCATGGCGTTCCTAGTCCGAAACTATGGCAACTGTTTCTAAAAGAGACGTTGGACAGTTATTCTGTTGGCCATAAAGATATTGCCGCAATATCGTTCAGAGACAAAAGCAATGGTTGGCGTGATTATAGGTTGGCGATAGAGCTAAAAAGCGGGAAAAAGATTGTATTGGGCAAAAATGGGAACGGGTATATGAAAGCCTTTGCCGCAAATATGTCATTACGACCGTCGTGCTATGAGTGTCAGGTTAGAAAAGGTAGGAGTCATAGCGATATTACTATTTCTGATTTTTGGGACATTACATATATAAGACCCGATTTGGACAATAACAAAGGTGCAAGCCTTGTGATGTGCAATACTAAGAAAGGAACTGACATTTTCAGTAAAGCAGACATGAACTTTTTTGAAGTAGAGTTTGAAAAAGCCTTGAAGCACAACCCGGCATGGGGTATGGAGAAAAAGGATATGCCGGAAAATCGTAACGAATTTTTTACAAGGTTGAATGACTGTGATAATGTGAGTCAGTTGCTTGCTGATATTCTCAGGCAGCCGTTGATGAAGTATTTGAAGTATGAATTTGGATTACTGAAATATAGGTTGAAGTTGTATATAAAAAGAACTTTTTAATAAAGCAATAGTAAATGAACGTAGGTATATTGACTCTTCCTTTCAATACCAATTATGGTGGTATCATGCAAGGTTATGCATTACAAACCGTTTTAGAACGTCTGGGACACGATGTATGGCACATAAACAACGAGTCGCATCATAGTTTGCCTAAGATTTTGCGCCCAATCGCTTATGCAAAGCGACTGGTAGAACAGAAGGTGCAGGGCAAGAATAAACGAATATTCTTTGAAGAATATCAGAATGCAATTGCAGAAAACACTAATGAGTTTATCCGAAAACATATTAATTTATGGAAAGACGGTCGTATAGAAAGTGTAGAAGAAAATGATTTTAATGCTATTGTTGTGGGCAGTGATCAGATATGGCGTCATGGTTTCTTATCTAATATAGAGAATGCTTACTTGGATTTTACGTTAGGTTGGAATATAAAGAGAATTGCTTATGCAGCATCGTTTGGACTTGATACTTGGCAATATGACAGAAAGGAAACGGAAAAATGCGCAAAGCTGCTTGCCTGTTTTGACAAAGTTTCGGTAAGGGAAACTTCAGCTGTGCGGTTGTGTAAGCAGTATCTGATGCGTGACGTGGCGTGTGTAGCAGACCCAACCTTACTTTTGCATAAGGAAGAATATATGCAACTGATAGATATGGAGACAATGTGTGAGGGGGATATGTTTGTCTATTTGCTTGGAAATAATGACAGCAATGAGAAGATCGTCAACGAGATTGCAAGACAAAAAGGTCTGACTCCATTTGAAATAATATCGGATGATGATATACGGAAAACTGTTAGAGAGTGTGTTAGACCGCCTGTAGAAAAATGGATTGAAGGGTTTGCAAAGGCAAAGTTAGTGGTGACAAATTCTTTTCATGGATGTGTGTTCTCTATTATCTTCGGCAAACCGTTTGTTCTTATAGAGAAGAGAGATGCGGGTGTGGCACGTTTGTATTCGCTTCTTGAGCAATTGGGAATGGACATGTCGATACTTGATGAGAATTCCAAAGCTCTTGATGGTTTTACGATAAACAATCCTGCAACTCAGGCTGTGTCGGAAAATCTGATGCTTTTGCGAAAAGAAGGGATGGAATTTTTAAGAAGCAGTCTGAATGAATAATTTTAGTCTTGAAGACTTAATATGTCAATAGGGACACTTCCTATTTGAGCTGCGGCAATAGAAAATGTACTTTGACACGAACCGTAAATCTTCTTTGTTGAAGCAAGAGACCACATGTCGGTAATGCCATCGCTAATACCTGAAGCAGAATCTCTAGATGTTTTTTTCGTATTTGTAATTAGTCTGTTGCCATAGCGTTTTTTGAAGATGTCCTTGACTTCAGTACTGTCTGAGGCCAAAAACAACTTCGTATCGTCATGTGTTAATATTTCTTTGTCGGCAGCTTCAATGAATAGTTCTATAGGACTATTCTGTATTGCAGCAACATGATCGGTGCGCCTGATATGGAATCCTACGGTGTGACTTGAGAAACGATTGGTAAACGCATCAATGTCTTTCTGGATCTTGGACTGCGGTTTGAATAAGTCTAGGTACAATCCGTCTGTTACCGGCATGATGTCTTTATAACTTACCATGTAACAATTGTTTCCGCTAATCCAGTTCTTAAAATTGAATTTGTTGCATACGCATTCAAATGTTTGATTTTCATCAAGCCTTTTGTCGTAAATTATAAACTGCGGTATTGACGTGAGCCAAAGATTGCGTTTGCGCGGAGGTTGATTGAGCAAATAGTCGGCAAGATTTGCTTCCCTAATTTTCAACTTGTTACTGTCTATTGGTTGGAACAAGTCAAAAAAATGAGCATTAAGGATGTTTTTTTCCTTAAACCAAACAACTTGCAGACTGATTCCAGTCTTCTTTGCTAGTATATGGGCAGAGGCAATTGCCCGCATGCGGTTGGCAAGTCCGCCAGATGGCACTAACAGAAGATTCCCTTTTATCATTCGATGTAGTATTTCTGATTACAAAATTAACACAATTAAATCTAAAACCAAAGAAAAAGTTGTACTTTTGCAAAATAATAGCATGTGAGTATATGGAGCAGATAAAGAAATCGTCTCGTATGGAGTGGCTTGATGCCCTCAGAGGATTCACGATGATAATGGTCGTTGCCAATCATGTAAGTGGTATTGGTTTCGACGAACCTTATAAAGTTTCGTCGGCATTGCCCTTGTTGGTATTGTTTCGTATGCCGCTATTTTTTTTCATTTGTGGTTTTCTGGCATTTAAGTCCAATGTTGATTGGAATCTCAAAATATTGGGCCAGTCGTTGCTGAAGAAACTCAGAATACAGACAATCCCTACAGTCGTCTTTTTTCTGATAGCAGCAGTATTTTTAGGTAAGCATTTCGATCAGACGGTACTTCTTTGGCTTGGCCAACCGACGAAGGGCGGTTATTGGTTTACCCTAGTCTTGCTTTATATGTTCATCATATATTATTTGTTTTGTTACTTAGAAGCAAAGATTAATATAAAAAGAAAATGGATACCGATAACCATTCTGTTTGTCGTGTCATTATGTTTGTATGAGACCTGTTATTTGCCACATTATTTTTCATGGGGAATGGGACGTAAGGTTCCAAATGAGTTTATGAACACCACTTGTTTCGCAAGACTTTTTATGTATTTCCCATTCTTTGTATATGGCAATATTGTCAGGAGATATTGGGATAAGATGCAAGAGGTCTTCGATTCGAAATGGTTCTTTCCGATAGTGGTAATTCTTGTTTTCTTTGCAGCTTGCGATTCATTAGAATGGCATTACTTGAGAAAAACTTTGGCGATTGTCCCATTGACAGTTGCAAGGTTTGGCTTGCTGACAATGGTATTCTTATATTTCAGGTATTATCAGCAGCATCTGACCAAGCATACTTTGATTGGAAGTGGTTTACAATATATTGGTCGTCGTACGCTTGACATTTATCTGATACATTTCCTGTTTCTTCCCAATCTGCCTTCTGTGGGCCAATTCTTTAAAACGTTCCAAAACAATTTCGTATTAGATGTCACACTTTCTGTTTTGATGGCATTACTTATCATTGCTTTTTCTGTTGTCGCAAGTAATATATTGAGAATAAGTCCCATATTCAGAAAATATCTGTTTGGCAGGAACTGATGAGATGTGCACTAAATGAATTTGTTACCTCTTTAGTTTCTTGTTTATGGAGTAAAGGTCGATGCCGCTGGCAATGGAAAATAGAGTGGCGATAAGTGAGGTGTATATCTTTGTCTGCCAAGGAAAGGTGAAAATACTTTTAGCAAACATTTTGGATGCAGTACGGAAATCTTTTGCGTATATGGCTGCAACCATGCGCCTTTTGTACCATGATGATACAAATAACCTTGTGTCCTTCCGTCCGGATGCAGTAGTCAGCAAGTTGTCGAATTCAATGTCAAGAGGATTGTCCTTCAAGAACGGTCTTGATTCTTTGCCTCCGTATATTAGAAAATATGTGGTTGTGGGAATCCGTGAATAGGCAAAATCGCACACAGCAAATAGTCGTGCAATGGTTATAATGTCTTCAGCCCTTCTTATTCCGACAGGGAAACCGCCAATTTCTTTCATGTACTTTTTGCGGACTGAGAGCGAACTCATCTGAATAGGAAATTCAGTTCCGGAGGCTATCTTGTAGTAATTGCTTAGTATACCGCAGTTACCATCAAAGGGAAATTGACCGTAAACATGTGGTAGCGTTGGTGCATGGTTGTTTTTTCTTGTGTAATATGATGTCGCATAAACACCGCATTCTGGATAGCGGATAGCTAATTCTGCAAGTATTTCTAAATGGTTTGGCTCCCAGATGTCGTCAGCGTCGCAGAATGCCACAATGTCATAAGCAGCCTCTTCTACACCTCTGTTGCGTGCAGCGGAAACACCGGCATTTAACTGGTTGATCAAACGGATGCGCTTATCACTGATGCTTTCTACGATATTTGCACTGCTGTCTGTTGAACCGTCGTTGACAATTACGATTTCAAAATTGCTGTAGGTTTGCTTCAATATTGCATTGATGCAATTCCCTATATATTCCGCCTTATTGTATAATGGTATAACAACACTGAACATATTTATAATTTTATTTCTTTTGTTTTATTAAATAATTGATACTTTCTTTGAAAATTGTAGCATTACTAATCCACATTATTAATATATAGATTGCAGCAGCAATACTTACTTTTGCTAAAAACAGAATGTAAATATTATTGAGACCAATTGTTAGAAAATGTGTGACGATCATGGTGAAAGCTGCAGCAAAAATGAACGGACATACATCGGTTATGGCACATAGGTTGGATAAACCGATAGCTTTTTTAACAAAATACTGCCATATAGCAAGCCAACAGACATTAAGGCATACTGAACATATAATCATGACAATTATTCCATGCTTGCAGACAGTCAGCATGAGTACTAACAATAGCGTACACTGTGATATGGTGGTCCATAACTGAACTTTCGAATTGCCTTTGCTTATTATGAGATTTGAATACAGAGCCTGTATCGGGAAAAAAGCTCCACTGAAACATAATATCTGCAAATATTGTACACATGGAAGCCATTTTTCTTTTACGGTAATGACAATAAACTCTGGCGCGACAAGAGCCAATCCCAACATTAAAGGGAAAGAAATAAAGGCTGTAAAGCGTAACATCTTTCGGAATACAATCAGTTTCCTCTCGTTATTGTCGCCAACCTGTACCAATACTGGCTGTGCAACCCCGTTAACCATGCCTGTTATGAGCGAATAACCCATATTGTTCCACTTGTTGGCTTGGGTATAATGACCAACATCAGCAACTCCAAAAAAACGTCCAAGTAGAACGGAAAAGATATTGTTATTCAATTGAACAAATATATTGGTAACTAACAATCGCCAACTAAAGGCAAACATTCCTTTCAAGGGTTTGAAGTTTATTGTCAGTGTAGGTCGCCAACCTGAAAAGAACCAGCATACGGATGTTGAAACAATGGTATATGATACGGACTGTATGGCAATTCCCCAGTATGCGAAATCGTTAAGGGCAAGGATAATTCCAATCGTTCCCGACAGGACGAGTGCTGTGATTTGAGCAATTGCTCTTTGCTTCACCATTAAGTTCTTGAATAGATAGGCATAATGGGTGATACTCGTACTTGATACAAATATGCTGATAAAAAGGAAACGTGCCAATGATGTCAGTTCAGGTTTGTTGTAAAAAGCAGCGATCAAAGGTGCGCATGCAAAAAGAATAGAATACATGCAAATGCCCATGAGTGTAGTAAACCAGAACACGGCGTTGTAGTCCGTATGCTCTATGTCCTTTTTGTTGACAAGAGCAGCAGTAAAACCACTTTCCTGTAAGACGCCAGCAATAAGAGTAAAGATAGTCAACATGCCAACCATTCCATAATCGTCCGGTGACAATATGCGAGCAAGAAATATACCTATAATCATGTTTAGCAACTGTTGCACGCCATTGCTCAGTCCGCCCCAGAACAATCCTTTGGCAGTCTTGTCTTTCAGTGAGTTTTCTTTCTGATTATCTTTCATACAGTATGTTTTTACCATAATCTTTTAAGCCATATTTCCATGAAACAGTCGTGGACGAGATAGGTGCCGTTCTCATAACTTACAAGTCCTTTATCTGTCAGCATGTCAAGGGCAGTCCTGATGCTGCTGGTGCTTGGAAGGTCATGACGTTTTATGAATGCGTTGCTTTGCGGACTGCTTACACGCCCTTCTTTGGCAATGGCCTTGAGCAGCGAGAACTGATTGTCGGAAAGAAAAGCTGTTAGTTCCTCATATTGTATGGAGTTGCGGTTTACAATATGTGCAAAGGCTTCTGTCACCTGTTCCTTGCTCTCAACATTCTTTTCTGTCTCATACAACCTGTTCAGGATCAGTTGCACGTTTCTTGTTATCCCATAGCATCTTGTATAAATGTCATTGAATGCCTCTTTGCTGATATTTCCTTTCTTTGCCTTGAAAAACTTCAATGCAAATTCATGGTAAATCTCTTCGTGCAGTGGTTGCAGTCCCATTGACACCGTGCTTTGGTAAAAAGGACGCTCCGGCGACTGGAATATGCGTGCCATGAGATGCTGTTTGCTTCCTGAAAATATGAAATGTACATTAGGCGCAAACTGAATGTATGAGCGCAACAATGCTTCTGTGCCTGACTCGGGATAGCTGGCAATCTGCTGAAACTCATCAATCGCAATGTATATCTGTTTCTTGCTTTGACTCAGATAGTCGAAGATGGTTTTCAGTGTCATTGTTGACTGCGATGGTTCTATGCTTATAGATATTGTCGGCATGCCTGTAAGTGGGTCGGCGCTGAAAACAGGTCGGCATGAACCGAAGAATTCCATAAGATGCTTCACCGCTTGTTGTTCCCTTGACAAGATTTCCTGTGCTATGGCAGAACCGAGCATCTGTACAAAATCGTGCTGGTTTTTAGTGGCAAAGATATCAAGATAAATACATATCGCATTCTTCTCTGTTGATGCCAATTTGTAGAACACATTCTTTATTAATCCAGTCTTGCCGATTCTGCGTGGTGACATAAGTACAGTGTTGCGCCCGTTTTGCAGATTGGCAATCAGTTCGTCTGTTTCTGTGATGCGGTCGCAGAAATAATCAGGACTAACATATCCCTGACAAACGAATGGGTTCTTCAATTTTTCTTTACTTGTCTTTGCCATTAAGTTTTGCTTTTATTGAATGCTATTTATGACGGAATTCCCGTCACGGATTTTCCGTCACGGAAATTCCGTGATGCAAAGATACTGTTTTTATGTTGAAATGGCAAAATATAAACGTCGTTTTTTTAGTTTTTAATCTTCTCTTATTTATAATACCCGTTGGATGAATTAATATCTAACGTACCCTGAATATTCAAAGTCCTTTTCACGGGGTTTTCTTATACAGCATTCCCTTCCCTTCCTTCCCTGTTTGAGCAGAAGTGGGTTGTTCTTAGTTCCGCTGATGTCTTTTCTTTAAAATAATCCGAATAATATTTGGTTTTTCCGAATATTATTCTTATTTTTGCCCCCAAAATAGTGAGTATGCGAATAATATCATTCTCAATGATTCGGGAGTTCATAGCCAAACATGCTGACGCCGACGTGCCTCTACGTGATTGGTATAAAAGAACATCAAGGGCAGACTGGAACAGTTTCGCGGACATCAAGCAGACATTCAACACAGTAGACTATGTTGGTAATGACCGTTATGTATTCGACATCAAGGGGAACAACTATCGGATAGTTGCAATAGTACTTTTCGTCAACAAGAAAGTCTATATGAGGTTTGTTGGAACACACGAAGAATACAGCAAAATAAAGGACATTAAAAATATATAGGGAATGGCACAGATAAAAACAGAGAAACAGTATAAAGCTACATGTGACCGTATCAATGAGTTGCTTCAAGTTGTCAGCAATGACACTCCTGCTGATGACAGGAATCTACTGGAGCTGGATTTGATTTCAGACTTGGTGGCAGAATATGAGGAAGAGCACTATCCTATAGCGGCTCCCACTTTGGTAGAAACCATGAAGCTCCGTATGTATGAAATGGGACTGACTCAGTCGAAATTGGCAGAGATGCTTGGACTCAGTGCCGCACGTATGAGTGAAATCATAACGGGTAAGGGTGAGCCGTCACTAAAAACGGGAAGGGAAATCAGTCGCAAGCTGAACATAGACCCTGCCATTGTGCTTGGAGTGTAAAGCCACGCTTCAGCCCATGACAACACAATGAGGAGCCGGCTTCTTTGGCCGGCTCCTCATCTTATGTTCACCCTGAAGGGTTAAGGGGTGATCGTGATGGAATCATTGCTCGGTATTTTTAGGTTTACTATTCTTGTTGGCATCGGCCGAGGGCTTCCACTCCACCGAGGCGATGTCGGTGTCTTTGTACACCTGGATGGTGTGGGTCTCCTTGGTCTTGAGATAGACGATGGTTTTCCTGTCCTCGCGTATCACCTTGATGACTTGATGCATGGGATAGGTCTTCACCGTGCCGTCGGTCATTTTTATCTCTAAAT